>CAMDZW010000003.1 GCA_945911015.1 uncultured Propionibacteriaceae bacterium | reverse complement strand
GCAATCCCAATCAGCCCAGCAATCCCAATCAGCCCAGCAATCCCAATCAGCCCAGCAATCCCAATCAGCCCAGTAATCCCAATCAGCCCAGCAATCCCAATCAGGCCAGCACGCCGACAGGGGCGCCGGCGCAGGACAAGGCGGTGGGCCGGCGGGGTCTGCTGGGGATGGCGATCGGCGCCGGAGCCGTGGCGGGAGCACTCGTCGGTGGCGGAGTCAGTGCCGGCGCGTGGTGGTTGACCCGCCCCGAGGAGCCGGAAGAGCCGGTCGAGCCGCCACCGGTTGCGCTCGATGCTACCGAGGTGGCTGCCAAGGTCTTGCCAAGCACGGTGATGTTGATCGTGCCCCAGGGAAACAGCACCGGATCGGGTTTTGTGCTCGACGACGAGGGTCGGATCATGACCAACAACCACGTTGTCGCTGCGGCAATCTCCGAAGGTGGACGGGTCACCGTGCTGTTCAACGACGGCACCCGAGGCTATGCGACACCGATCGGATCGAGCCCGTCCTACGACATCGCGGTGATCCAGTTGTCCTCGCCGAAGGAGGATGCGCCGCCGGTCGAGCTCGGCAACTCTGACGAGGTCGCGGTGGGCGACACCGCGGTCGCACTCGGTGCACCGCTCGGGTTGGCCGCGACGGTCACCCAGGGCATCATCAGCGCCCGCAACCGTCCGGTCGTGGTCGGCAAGACCACCGAGGACGCCTCGTTCATCAACGCCTTGCAGACCGATGCGCCGATCAACCCTGGCAACTCTGGTGGCCCGCTGTCCGACGACACCGGCCGGATCATCGGCGTGAACTCGGCGATCTTGTCCAATGCGACCGGCGACCAGACTCCGGGCAGCATCGGCATCGGTTTTGCGATCCCGATCAATCAGGCCAAGGCGGTCGCCGAAGAGATCATTGCGACCAAGAAGGCGACCTTCCCGGTCACCGGGGCTGAGGTGGAGAACGCCGGCAACAACGAGGGCGCGAAGATCGTCTCGGTCGAGGGCGGATCACCGGCTGCCCAGGCTGGTCTCCAGGTCGATGACGTCGTGGTCAAGATTGACGGTCGTTCGGTTTCGACCATGGTGGAGTTCTTCGTCGCGGTGCGAAGCCATCGTCCCGGTGACGAGGTGGTGTTCACCTACAACCGGAACAGCACACTGGGGGAGACGACTGTGACCCTCGGGTCAGAAGAGGGATAGGGTCTGTCCATGCCAGACGTCGGTATTGGTGAGATCCTGCTGTTGGCGGTCGTTGCGGTGATCGTCTTCGGGCCCGAGCGGTTGCCCGAATTGGCGCGCAAGGCAGCGCACCTGCTGCACTATGTCCGCAATCTGGCCGGACAGGCGCAGGACCAGTTGAAGGAGGAACTCGGTCCCGAGTTCTCCAATGTGGACTTCAAGGACCTCAACCCGAAGCAGTTCATCAAGAAGCATCTGCTCGACGAGGTCGACCCGATCGTGGCCGATGTGAAGTCCGAGCTGCAGTCGGGGGCGGACGCAGTCAACTCGATCGCCAAGGACGCCAAGAAGGACTTCGACCTCGACGGAGATGAGGCCGAGGAAGCCGCTGACGGGACCGTCAACGGGGTCCTGCTCCATGCCCCCTATGACCTCGAGGCCACCTGAGTATGACCTCGGGGCCCACCTGAGCGGTCGGGTGGACAACCCTCAGGGTTTTCACAGGTGAGGGCCCGGTAGGGTTTGCACCATGTCCGACCGGTTTGTCACCCCCACTGATCATCCACTTGCAGACCCGGTGGCCCAGGCTCTGGCTACGGTCAATGACCCTGAGATCAAACGCCCGATCACCGAGCTCGGCATGGTCGAGCACGCCATCATCGGCGACGACGACCGGCTTGCGGTCAAGATCCTGCTCACGATTGCTGCCTGTCCGCTGAAGGACACCCTCCGCACCGACGTGACCGCTGCCGCGGGCGCGGTCGATGGCATTGCCGGGGTTGACGTCGAACTCGGCGTGATGACCGACGAGCAGCGCGGTGAGCTGCGCCAGAAGCTGACCGGTGGCCGGGTGGAGCGTGAGATCCCGTTCGCCCAGGCCGGCAACCTGACCCGTGTCATCGCGATTTCATCGGGCAAGGGTGGGGTCGGCAAGTCATCGGTGACGGTCAACCTGGCCACCGCCCTCGCGGCCAAGGGGCGCAAGGTCGGTGTGCTCGACGCTGACATCTATGGCCATTCCGTGCCGACCATGCTCGGGGTCGATGACGACCGCCCGACTGCGGTCGAGGACATGATCATGCCGGTCCCCGCGGGGGATCTGAAGGTGATGAGCATGGGCATGTTGAAGCCTCGCAAGGACCAGGTCGTCGCCTGGCGCGGCCCCATCCTGGACCGGGCGCTGACCCAGATGTTGGCCGACGTCTACTGGGGCGACCTGGACTTCCTCTTGCTCGATCTGCCGCCCGGCACTGGTGACGTGGCGATCTCGCTGGGCCAGAAGCTGCCCAATGCCGAGGTGATCGTGGTGACCACCCCGCAGTTGGCTGCCTCCGAGGTGGCCGAACGTGCCGGCACCATGGCCTCCATGCTCAACCAGAAGGTGATCGGTGTCGTGGAGAACATGGCTTGGCTCGAGACCGTCTGTCCGCACTGCCAGCAGACCCACAAGGTTGAGCTGTTCGGTTCCGGCGGTGGTGACCGCACGGTCAAGCAGCTCACCACCCGGCTCGGGTACGAGGTGCCGTTGTTGGCGCAGATCCCGCTCGAGGTCGCACTGCGCGAAGGGGGCGATGCCGGTGTCCCGGTCGTCGTCAACGACCCCGAGGGTCCGGCCGGCAGCGCGATCCGCCAGCTGGCCGATCATCTTGCCGGGCAGGCCCGAGGCCTGGCCGGCGTCCAGCTCGGCCTGTCACCGGTCGGTCGCTGACCCATCCCGTACGGGGGTGGCTGAGGCCGCTGCGTGCTCGCGTTCGGCGCGGTCCCGATCGATCTCCTCGAGGACCTCGCGAAGCTCCTTGCGGAGGAACTCCCGGGTGGCGAGTTCGCCGACGTTCATCCTGAGTGAGGCGATCTCGCGGGCCAGGAAATCCATGTCGGCCCGACTCTGTGCTGCCTGGGCACGGTCCCGTTCGACCGAGACCCGGTCCCGGGCCTCCTGTCGATTCTGGGCCAACAGGATCAACGGCGCGGCATAGGAGGCCTGAAGGGACAGGGCGAGGGTGAGCAGGATGAACGGGAACTCGTCGAAGACGAGGCCTGGTGGAGCGAAGACGTTCCACGCCATCCAGACCACGACGAAGACGGTCATGCCGACCAGGAACGCCGCCGTACCCATGAACCGGGCGAAGGCCTCGGCGAACTCCCCGAAGGAGTCGCTGCCGAATTTGACCCGGGGGAGCAGCGATCGCTTGCGTCGGCCCGGGGTGTCGAGTCGGGCATCGGCGCCGTTGCGGTTGTCGGCCGAGTCCTCAGAAGGCATCGGTCACCTCCTCGTCGATCTCGTCGAGCTCATCGTCCCGCCAGTCCTCGGGCAGGATGTGGTCCAGGACGTCGTCGACGGTGATGGCGCCGATGAGGCGGCGCTGTGGGTCGACCACGGGTGCGGTCACCAGGTTGTAGACGGCGAAGTAGCGGGCGATCTGGTGCAGGGTCGTGTCCTCGGCGATCGGCTCCAGATCGGTGTCGACCAGCGCTGAGACCAAAGTGGAGGGAGGTTCGCGGAGCAGCCGCTGGATGTGGACCCCACCCAGGAAACGACCGGTCGGGGTGTCGTGGGGGGAACGGCAGACGAAGACCATCGACGCCAATGCGGGGGTGAGCTCCTCATTGCGGACCAGCGCCAGCGCGTCGGCGACGGTGCCGTCGGTCGGCACGATCACCGGTTCGGGGGTCATCAGGCCGCCGGCGGTCGACTCCTCGTAGGTCAGCAGTCGGCGCAGGTCCTGGGCCTCGTTCGGGTTCATCAGACCGAGCAGTTCCTCGGCCTGGTCGCCAGGCAGGCCACTGACCAGGTCGGCGGCGTCGTCGGGGTCCATGGCGTCCAGCACGATCGCGGCCCGTTCGACGTCGAGGGATTCGAGGACCTCGATCTGGTCATCGCCGGGCAACTCACCGAGGGCATCGGCGAGTACCTCCTCGTCGAGGACTGCGACCACTTCGGCTCGCCGGGCCGCCGTCAGGTCATGGAGCTGTTTGGCGACGTCGGCGGCGTGCATGTCCTCCATCTGGGCGACCAGCTGATCGGCGGCTTGGTTGGGTGTGGAATGTGGTTGCACGATCTCTGACCAAGGCAGGATGACCATGTGGCCGCGTCGACCGAAGCCCTTGGCACGTTCTTTCACGGCACACTCAGTGATCTCCCACTCCCAGCTGCGGACCTCGCGGATCGCAATGTCGAAGACGAGGTAGTGGCCGGGATGGTCGGCGCGACGCACTTCGGCGTCGAAGAGGTCGTCGAAGACGAGGGTCTCAAAGTCACGGCGGGTGAATCGGCGGGTGTTGACGGTGCCGCTGATGGTGACCTGGATGCCGTCGACATGACGGACCCGAGCCATCGGGATGAAGATCCGGTGGCGAGCGAACAATGCCACCACGAAACCGCGTACGCGGGGAGCGCGGCCGTCGGGGCGGTTCTGCACGACGATGTCACGGACCCGGCCGACCTCGTCTCCCTCGGCGTCGATCACCGGCAGGCTGCGCAGTCGCGAGACGAAGACGGATCCGGACACGGCGCTCACCTGGGTGAGACTACCGCCATGACGCTGTCAGTTCGCTGAATTCGCCGGTGAACGTCGGGATCAACGGTCATCGGTGAAAACTCAGCTGCCACGACCCCCGGACCTGCGGTGTCTCCGGATGCAGGACGAGTCGCCACAGCTGCCGGCCCCAGGTCGGTTCCAGCCGGTCACCGGCCGGGATCGGCTGGATCTCGACCCGTGCAGCCAGCCCGGGATGGTCGATGACCAGGTCACCGACCCGGGTCGTGGCACCATCGACCTGCGGTGCCGCCGCACAGACCAGCGGGAGGTCGAGTCCGTACGGTTCGGTCAGGTCCCAGTGGTCGGTGAGCCGGACGAGCTGGTGGTGCCGATCGAGCTCGAGGTGGCGTCGCCACGACTGGAGTCCGACCTCAGACCCCCAGGCGCGGGCGAGCTCGGCATCGAAACTGGTCGTGATGGCGTCCGGTTCGATCCCGGTGACGCTGACCTCGCCGGCCCGGAACTGGTCTCCGGACAGCTGGTCCTGGCCGTTGATCCGGGGCAGGTTGTGCCAGCTGGACTGCATGGTCCACAGATCGTAGCGGCGTGGTCCGAAGGTCTGTGCAGTGTAGGTGTTGGCCCCTGTGTCGACGATCAGCGGCTGACCGTCGAGGGCGATCGAGAAGCTGCCGACATCGTTGTGGTTGTGCTCTTCGGCGTTGTGGCCGCCCTTGACGGCCAGGAACAGCCCGTCGCTGGTCCCGGAGCGTTCCCGTACGGTCAGCACCTGGGTGGTCTCGAACCACGACACACCACGGTACGGTGCGGGGCTCGCCTCCGCGGTGAGGTGGTCGAGATCGAAGATCTCGTTGAGGCGCTCCCACAGGTTGCCCTGGCGGGAGGTCCCGGGCTCTCGGGGCAGATCGCGCAGGTGGCGGGCCAGGGCCTGAAGTTCGGTGTTGTCCACGGCACGGCCATAGCGGGCGAACAGCTGAGGATTCTGGTCGACCCGGCCGCCGCCATCGGCATGCTGGACCATGAACCGTCCGTCGATGTGCATCGCCACCGGGTACCGTGCCGCAGCGACGACCTGAGGAAGTGATGTTGCGGCGATGGCACCGTCAGTGGCCTGGTCGATCACCTGGGTGAGGTCGCACACCTTCGCCGCCGACAGGGTCCAGTAGCTCTGGCCCTCGGTGCAGCCACCGTCGGTGGGCATGCAGGCCAAGTAGGTGTCGACCGAGTGGCCGATCCGGACCAGCAGGTCCCGGCGGCTCTGTGGATCGTCGAGGACGCACAGGCCGGCGATCGCGACATTGAGGTTGATCCACGGATTCCAGTTGTTGACCCGGGCCCTCTCGACGCCGAACCACCGCCAGTCGTCCCGGGTGCGGTACGGGGTGAGGATGCGTTGGTCGACCTCGGCCGCCATACGGTGCCGCAGATGTGGAGAGATCCGGTCCAATGCCGGCCCGAGCACCTGATGGGCGAGCGCGACCAGCGCTCCGGTCTGAGCCGCGAAGAGGTCGACCACAGGGCGAGTGACATCGGGCAGCGGCTGGGGATCGTGCGGTGGCAGACACCAGGAGCTCTCCTCCATGAGAGCCCACAAGCGATCCACCAAAGGATCGTCCACCGTGCCGACGACCCCCGCCCGGCAGACCAAGGCGGTCAGCTGTTGGCGTCGCCCGAAGTGGGCATCTTCGTAACGGGTGCGGATCCCGGTGCGCAGGTAGTCCTGCCACAGGCTTGCCGTGATCTCCGGCCACACCTGGGCAGCGGCGGTTTCGGCGTCGTCGCAGACCTCGGCACGGATCCCGTCAGGGATCCGTGCCCAGCGTTCCCGATCGGTGATCGTCGGGAACGGCGCCCAGTCGAGCTGATGCCCGGCCAAGGAGTCCGGGGTCAGCAGGTCGGTCAGTGGTCCATCGGCAAAGCCTGGCATGGGCTCACTTTATGCCGACGTTGGCGAATCCTTGGATGAAGTATCGCTGGGCCAACAGGAACAGCACGATCATGGGCAGGGTCGCCATCGCCGTGCCGGCCATCATCAACGACCAGTCGGCGGTGCTGTCCTGACGGAAGCCGGCCAGGCCGACCTGGATCACCCGCAGCTCCTGACGTCTGGTCACCAGCAGCGGCCACAGGAAGTTGTTCCATGAGCTCTCGAAGACCAACAGACCTGCGGTCAGGAAGGCCGGGACCACTTGTGGCGCAGCAATCCTGAAGAAGATCCCGATCTCGGAGACGCCGTCGATCCGGGCGGCCTCCATCAGTTCGGTCGGCACTCCGGTGAAGAACTGCCGGAACAGGAACACCGAGAAGGCCGACACTCCACCGGGGATGATGAGGGCCCACCAGGTGTCGATCCAGCCCGAGCCGCCCTGACCGAGGATGTTGTTGCCGCCGAACAGTGGCATGTACCGGACCATCAGGAACTGCGGCACGATCGTGGCATAGCTCGGGATCATCATGGCAGCAAGGAAACCGAAGAACAGCCAGCGAGCCCCACCGAACCGGAGCTTGGCCAGCGCATAACCGGCCGCCGAGGCGTACACCAAGGTGATCAGGGTGTGACTGAACGCGATGATCAGTGAGTTGCGGGCATAGATGTGGAACGGCGCGGCCCGCAGCGCGTCTGGGAAGTTCTGCCACCGCCATTCCTCGGGCAGGATCCCGCCGCCGCGAGCGATTTCGGCCTCGGTCTTCAAAGAGGTCAGCAGCATCCAGACGAACGGCACCAACATCATCAGCGACACGATCAACAACACGGTCCAGCCCAAGGACCGGGCGATCTGGTTGTTTCTCTTCGCCTGCAGTGATTCCCGGCTGTCCCGGACTGGCAGGGTATCGGTGTCAGTGGGCATCGGTACCTCCGACCACACGTCGCGAGACGATCGCCAAGACGATCAGGAACAGGAACAGGACCACCGACTGGGCCGAGGCATAACCCATGCGGGAGGCCTCAAAGGCAGACAGGTAGATCTGGTAGGTGATCACGGTGGTCGCGTTGGCCGGACCGCCGCTGGTGAGGATGAAGATCTGGTCAAAGACCTGGAAGGACGAGATGATCGAGGTGACCAGCACAAAGAAGGTGGCCGGGCGCAGCAGTGGCACCGTGATGTGCCAGAACCGCCGCCACGCGTTCGCACCGTCAATCTTGGCAGCCTCGACCACGTCGGTCGGCAGACCCTGGAGGGCTGCCAGGTAGATCAGCATCTTGATGCCGATGCCCTGCCAGATCAGCACCAGGATCACTGACCCCAGCGCCATGTCCGGCGACCCCAACCAAGACAGGGGCCCCAGGTTGAAGGTGCCGATGATGCGGTTGAACAGACCACCGGCATCGGGGTTGTAGATCCACAGCCACACCACAGCAATCGCCACTGTCGCAGTGATGTGGGGCATGAAGACCGCAGTCCGGAAGAAGGCCTGGCCCTTCAGTCCCATGTTCAGCAGCACCGCGATGCTGATCGCCAGGAACATGCTCACCGGGACCGCCACCCCGGTCATGATGAAGGTGTTGAGGATGGCCTTGCGGAAGGGTTCCTGCGAGAAGGCGTCGACGTAGTTCTGGATGCCGTTGAACGTGGGTGAGCGTGGCAGGTCGTACCGGGTGAAGGACAGGATGATCGCCACCACCAGGGGAACTCCGACCCACAGTCCGATGTGCAGGGCTGCTGGTGCCACCAGCAGCCAGCCCGCTCGCCGCTCCTTGCGCAAGAGCTTGCCCGGGCGAGGGGATGCGGCGGGCGCCTTGCCGGCTGGGGCATCAGCCAGCAGCGGGGCGCCCAGCGTCTCTGGGGTGCCGGGTGTGGTCGACATCAGAGCCGGTCAATCGCGTCCTGGGCCATGGCATCGGCCTTTTCCAGTGCGGCGTCGACCGGGGTCTTTCCGAGGAGGGCCTCCTCCAGGATCGGGTCGAGCTGTCCGCGGATGTCCATCCAGGCGGCGGTGCCGCCCTCGTACGAGGCGAACTCGAGAGTCTTGACGCCGTTCTCGATGAACCGGTTGTCCTTGAGCACATCGCTGGACTCGATGATGCCGGGCAACGGTGGCACCCGGATCTGGTCCTCACAGATGTCAGTGACGGCCTGCTCGCCGGCGAGAGCCTTGACGAAGGCGTCGGCTGCCTCGGGATTTTTCGACTGGAGGCTGCGGGAGACCAGGGTGCCGCCGAGGAAGTTCGAATCCCGCTGGTCGGTGTTGGAGAACAGGATCGAGCCTTCCTCGCTGAGCAGGTCAGGCTCGGCCTCGTTCCAGTCCTGCCAGTCCACGGAGGAGAACAACGACATGCCGAGCTTGCCGGACAGGAACGGGTGGGGGCTGCCCTCGGCGGGCTTGTAGTCCCAGGCAGTCGACCCGTCCTCGATCAGTCCGACCATGCACTCGAGTGCCCGGACCGACTCAGGCGAGGTGAACTGCGGGGTGGAGCCGTCCTCGGAGAACATCGCGCCCCCGGCTGCTCCGAGCATGGTGGCGAAGACCTGACGGGGAGACCCGGAGATCAACACCCCGTACTGCGATCCGCTGGTGAGCTCGGCGGCCAGGGAGCGGAAATCCTCGAAGCTCGTCGGGGCCTCGCTGACACCGACGGCATCCCACAGCTTGCGGTTGCCGATCATGCCTCGGGTGTCGAGCAGGATGGGCAGCGCGTAGAGCTTGTCCTGGTAGGTGCACGGGCCGAGGATCTCGGGCACGTAGTCAAGGTCTTCGGTCACCGAGGAATCGAACTCGGCATAGATCCCCTTGTCGGCAAAGGGCTCGACCCAGCCGATACCGGACATGATCACGTCAGGGATGATCGCCCCGGCAATCGAGGCGGTCAGCTTCTCGTTCAGCTTGCTGTAGTCGCTGAAGTCCGGGGTCACCTTGACGTCGGGGTAGACCTTGTTGAAGTCGGCGACGATCTTGGTGAAGACCTGCTGGGCCTCGGTTGTGGTGAATGCCGGCGTCAGCACGGTGACCTCACCGCTCAGGCTTCCGGGCGGCGCTTCGGAGCCGGCCCCGGCCTTCGGTCCGTCGCCACCCTCGCAGGCACCCAACAGGGCCGCAGTGCCGAGCGCACCGGCGCCGGCCATCAGTGAACGGCGTGAAATCCTCATGACTCTCCTTGTCGGTCAGGACAACGCTTCCCCGAGTCGCGGCGGGCTGCACCAGCCCTGGCCCACCACTGCGATGACCCGGTGCCCCAAGTGTGGGGCGGCGTTGCCCCGCTGGTCCAGAGCTGGACACCGAACCGCACAGGAACGCACACCGTTGTTGTTCATCTGTGACTGTGTGCGTGGCGTTGGCCGTGCACCCGCAGGACCGATCGGAAACAGGTCGGTGACATGAGGGTTCACACCGGTGACACCGGTGTTCATGTCAGCGACACGGGTGTTCATGCCACAGACATGGGGGGTTCACCTGGCCTGCCTAGCGTCGCGGACATGTTGCGTCAGACGATCATCACCGGAGTGCGTCACCTGGTTCACCTGGTCCACGTCTCGTCTCAGCTGCGCACGCTGCTCGACGACCGCTGCACCCGGTTGGCGGTGCGGTGGGCGCCGCCGCGCAGCATCTTCGGTGGGGCCATCAATCCGTCGGTCGTGGCGGACCTGCTGCCCACCGATCCGCGGATCGAGCTGGAGCTGGGTGCTGCAGGGGGCGGCTCCGGTCTTGGTCGCTGGCGGTTCCCGCACGACCACTGGGCGACTCACATCTCGGTCGGGGCACCGCAGCGGTCGGTGCTGGCCGCGATGCTGGCCGCCAATCCCGGCCGCACCCCCCATGTCGTGGTCACCGATGACGGCTTGCGCAGCTATGCCAAGCCCGATCCGAGTCCCTCGCGGCGGCTGGTGCCCCGGGACCGATGGGCCCTGTTCCAACGGGAGGAGACCGGCTGGCAGGTGAACGAACAGGTGGCCCGCGAGTTCCGGCGCCGGGTCGGACCCCTGACCGTCGATCCGGAACGAGCAGTCATCCTCACCCAGCCGAGGGTGATCACCGGACTGCTCGACGTCGACACTCACCTGGACCAGGTCCACCAGATCGCCGCCATGCTCCGGGCCGAGGGCAAACATCCCGTCGTGCGCCACCATCCGGCCGAGGACCCACAGCTGTACGACGGGCTCGAGGTGGTCGGCGGCAACGGTCCTGCCGAGCTTGATCCGAGCGTGCTGACCGCGGCCGAGGTCATCGGCGAACCGAGTGCGACACTGCTCAATCTTGCTGCCATCCATGGCCGTCGGGCCCGCATGGTGCCGTCCCTGGCCGGCATCGGGCTGACCACCCACCAGCGTGAGTTGCTGGCGACCTATGTCGAACCGGCCTGGGTCACTGAGCCCGGGTCCTGTGGCCACAGTCTGGTGGCCCAGCCCTGATGGTGCTGTGATGTCGCGCCTGGAACGAATCGCTCGCCAGGTCGCTCGGCGGGGCTCGATGCAGCAGATGGATGGTCTGGCCCGGATGGCAGCCCGGGTCCTGCCCTCGGTCCGCGAGCACCGGTTGCTGCGACTGGCGGCCGTGACCGGCGACACCGCCGTGACAGCCCGCTACGCTCTGGCCGTCTCCCGGGACCGCGCCACGGTGGAGGACATCCGCGAAGCGGCGCGCGTCATCGCCACCGATGCCCAGGATGATGATGCATTGACGGTGCTGAACGGCATCAAGCGCCGCCATCTGGAATCGGTGGCCTGGTTGCTGTTCAACCAGAACCTTGATCCGGAGGATCGCCGGGATGCGTTGTTGCTGCTGGAATGGACGCGGGGCCGGTACGGGGTGGGCGGTATGTCGACCACGGCCCGCGCCGTCTGGTTCGAGGCTCTGATCAGTTTGGGCCACCATGCCCGGGCCCGGGCCGAGTTGGTCGGTGACGGTGAGGTTGACCACCGCTTCCTGGTCGATGTCAACAATCCGTTCGTGGCCACGGATCTGGACTCTGGCGACCCCTCCGCGGTGGCCGACTGGCTCGCCCTGTTCAACCAGTGGTACGAGGCTGTCGGCCTCCGGGGGCTCAGCCTTGACGGGCCTGCCCCAGACCCGTACGACATCCCAGACCCGTACGACAGGGTGGTGGGCACGGGTCATGCTGAACCGATGTCGGGACCGATGGTGTCGGTGGTGATCTCGGCGTTTCGCCCCGATCACCGCCTGATCGCAGCCGTACGGTCAGTGCTCGCCTCGCGCTGGGAGTCGTTGGAGGTCCTGGTCTTCGACGACTGCTCGGGCCCGGAGTATGCGGCGGTGCTGGCCGACGCGGCCGCACTCGACCCGCGGGTCCACGTCCATCGGATGCCGTGCAACGGCGGCACCTATGCCATCCGCAACCGTGCACTGGAGCTGGCTCGCGGTGAGTTCATCACCTTCCACGATTCCGATGACTGGGCGCACCCGGACCGGTTCGCGATCCAGGCCCAGCATCTGGTCGACCATCCCGATCAGATGGCGAACCTGACGATGAGCGCCCGAGTGACCGAGCGACTTGAGCTGGTCAACTCCCGCAGCCTCGGGATGAAGTTGTGTGAGCCGAGCCTGATGTTCCGGATCGGCCCGGTGGTGGCACGGATCGGCGGCTTCGACCGGATCCGCAAGGCCGGTGACGCCGAGTTCCGCCAGCGCCTCGAGGTCGGTTTCGGTGTGCCGGTGCCGATCCTGGTGCCGGCGGCCCCGCTGACACTGCAGCTGGTGAACTCGGGCTCGTTGTCGGGTGGAGACATCAGCCGCTACCGAGTGAGCACGGCTCGGCGAGTGCACCGCTCCTGCTACGAGGCCTGGCATGCGGATGTGAAGCGTGCCGGGGGAGTGCCCAGGATCGACCAGGATGGGCAACGGCCGTACTATGCGCCGCCGGCGGTTGCCGGACCGAAGGGGGTGGAGACCCACGAGGTCGAGGTGGTCTGCGACTGGTTCGGAGCGTCGGCTCGGGAGCAACGGGCCGAGGTCAGACGAGCCGAGAAACTGGCCCGGACCGGTGTGCGGGTGGCGTTGAAGCAGCGGTCACGGCTCAGCCATGACCGGGTGCCGCTGCTGACTCCGCATGCCTCGGTGATCCGGGCACTGAACCGGGGACAGCTGCGCTTCATCGAGTGAGTCACAGACCGAACATGGCCTCGATGAGGCTTCCGGCGGCATCGCGGGGCCTGCCCCGCAACGGGAAGTGGTGCATCGCCAACATCGGGCTGGCGTTGACCTCGAGGATGTAGGGATCGGTGCCGACCCGGTCACGGGCAAGCAGCACATCGAAGCCGGCCAGTCGGACACCCTCGAGCGCCGCCGCGGCACCGATCACGAAGTCCCGTTCTGCCGGGGTGAGTTCGTGGGTGGCATCGATCGCGTCACCACCGGTGTGGATGTTCGAGGTCTCCCGGAGTCGGATGCCCTGACCGGGGGCCGGCACGGAGTCCACGGTGAGGTCCTGGTCGGCGAGTTCGGCCCGGACCGCGGCATCCAGTCGGACCTGCCGATGGATCGGGTCGTCGGCCCGGGCGTGGTTGCGGGCGTCGATGAGTTCGGTGATCGTCGCGGTGCCGTCGCCGACCACCTGGGCCGGGACCCGGCGGGTGGCGGCGATGATCTGTTGGTCGATGACCAGGACCCGGTGTTCCACGCCCGGCAGGTGTTCCTCGACCAGGGCCCGGTGGCGGGCGGTGCAGACCGCGGCGAAGGCGTCGAGGAAGGACGAGTGGTCAGAGATGCCCAGGTGGACCAGATCGCCGTGTTTGGCGTTGTTGGGTTTCACCACCACGGGCAGCAGCGGCTGCGCCCAGGCCCAGGCCTGGCTGGCCTCGTCCTGGGTGAAGACCGCATTGCGAGGGGCAGCGACACGTTGGGAGCGCAGCAGCGCGCTGGTGACCTCCTTGTGCTTGGCCACCCGGAAGGCCAAGGGCGAGTTGATGTTGCTCCGGCCATTGTTGTACCAGAAGGTCGTGCTGCCGTCAGTGAGGAGGACCCGGCCGCGCGGTCCCGCCCCGACCATGATGTTGCGCTCGAGGGCGGCGGCCACCACCAGCGCATTGGTCAGCCCGGGCCGAATGCCGAGCTCGGCCATCAGCTGGTCCGCGCAGGAGATGGGCACCGATCCAGCGTAGCCGCGCCGGACAGAACGTCGGGCAGCTCTCTGGCGTGGATGCATGGCATCACCGCATGACCGGACGTGGAGACAGGACGGCCAACATCACCTGCTGGCGGTCGATCCGACCGTCAAGCAGCGCATCGGTGAGCTCGGCCATGGGGCCCACCCCGCCCGAGAGATCGGCACGGACGACACCGGCGACGCGGTCGGAGTCGGTGATCCGGCACCGCAGACCGGCCTCGGACGCAGCGGACTCGATCGCGGCCGCTCCCTCCACCACATCGGGGAGTGCGTGGGCCTCGAGTTCGACGGTGACCTCGTCACGGCCTCCGGCGACGGCGACACCGCAGCTCCTTGCGTACGAGATCAGGATCTCCTCGGCCAGCCCCTCGGCCAGCTGTGGGTCCACCATGGCCTGAACCCACAGTCCGGGACGTTCGGAGAGCTCGACCACACCGAAGGTCTGGGTGCTGGGGTGGTCATAGGGGTTCGGGGCCACGATGTCGACCGTGACCACGGCCAGACCGTCGATCACTGCCGCGGCACGGCGGGCGAGGTCGGTGAACCCCGGGTGAATCTGGTGCAGGATCTCGATGCCGCCGGTGAGGCTGCCGTCGCCGGGGGCGCCGACACAGGAGATCACCGAGTGGACCTCGTCGCCGATCACCAGGCACCGCAGATAGGCACCGCTGAGTTGCTTCTCCACCAGGAAGGTATAGCTGGAGGGGACGACGATGCGGCCGTTCTCCTCGCCCGGTTCGCGCAGCTCGGTCAGGCCGTAGGCCGCCCGGCTGAACCCGGGACGTTCGGTCGGCGGTGTCCGTAGGTGATCCAAAGCGGCCTCAAGGGCCGCGTCATCGCCGATCCCGGCGAAGGTCTCGATGGCATTGTCGCCGACTGCGGGCTTCACCACGACCGGAAAGCCGATGCGGTGGGCAAACCGGTGGGAGCCGCGGACACCGCGCCCCATGGTGAAGGTGGCGCCCTTCGGCACTGCGATGCCGGCGCGCTCGAGCAGGGCGCGACGCATCCGCTTGTCTTGGGAGAACGTCACCGGGGCGAGGCCACTGGTGCCCGGGAGGCCGTGGACGAAGGAGAGTTCGGTGGCACCGTGCCCGGGTTCGATCCGTTCCGCACCTGGTGCTGAAGCCCCGGGGGTTGCGGTGACGACCTGACGCGGATAGACCGACACCGCAAACCCGTGGCGAAGCAGGGCACGCAGGGTCAGAGTCCCGTCCAGGGTTGCCTGTCGGGCATGGAAGGGTGTGGCGACCTCAGACACGGGCCAACTCCTCTGGGGCGTTCTTGACGATGGTGAAGGTGGTGCGATGGGGCGCGGTCACGTGGGTGGTGGTCACCGAGGTCACCTTGGACCTCGACGGACCGAGGACCGCAGCAGCAGTGAGCGCGGTCGCGGCTGCGGTCTCACCGCTGATCACCGCTTCGAGTGTGCGGCGATTGATCCGGCGGACCCAGCCGGCCAGCCCGAACTCGCGGGCATTGCGACGCATCCAGTGGGCGTAGTTGGTGCCCATCGTCCTGCCCTTGATGGTCAGCTGGAGGGACACCTCGCTGGCCGGTTCTGCCGCGACGTCGAGTCCGTACCGGGTGACGCACTCGTCGATGAAGATCCGTGCCACCTCGCGCGGGGTTCCGAAGAACGGATACTCACAATTGCCGATCGCGGCATGGGCGTTGAGTTCGCAGATGCCTGACTCCTGTTCGTCCAAGGGCACGGTGTGGTCCTCCAACAGGAAGTCCACGCCGCAGAAGGCAAGCCCCGGGATGGCCTGCACAGCAGCAACACAGGCCTGTTTGATCGACGGGTGCAGCTCATCGAGGACATCGGTCGAGTCTCCACCCTGGGACAGACTGCACGAGTTCGACAACAGGATGTGCTGTCCCTTGGCCGGCACCGACTCCAGGTCCATCCCGATCCGCTCCAGCTGGTACCGGGCTGCCGCGTCGTACATGATGGGGCGGCCCCACAGGTGTGGGTTGAGCCGGCGGAAGGCGTTCTTGTTGATCAGCAGTTCGGCGACACTGCGGACACCGTCACCGATCACCGAGGCAGGCTCTCTCAAGATGGCGGCAATGACCCGGTCACCGACCACGACGATCCGGTAGTCCTTGCCCGGGATGTGCTTCTCCACAATGAAATCCTGGTCACCAAGCTTGCTGTCGGTGAGCTGCTCGAAGGCCAGATCCAGTTCCGTACGGTCAGCGATCCCTGCCACCACACCGATCCCGCGCACTCCCATGGCGGGCTTCACCACGACCGGGTAGCCGAGATGGTCGGCGAACGCGCGGGCCGTCTCGAGGTCGCCGTTGCCGAAGGTACGCCCTCGTGGCACCGGGACCCCCGCTCGGGACAGTCGGATCCGGGTGGCCTCCTTGTGGGTGCACATGGCCAGGGCAACCGCACTCGACAACGGCGACCGGCTCCACTTGAACACCAGCGGCTCATGTCTGCGGTCCGAAGCAACAAAGGCTCCCTTGGAGAACCGGATGGTCGACATCCCCCGGGCGAGGGCTTCACGCTCGAGGAGGTGACCCTTGGTGCCATTGGGGCCGAGTGGTTGGAGGAACGGGACCTCCCGGTAGGTGTTGGCCGACAGGCCGGGCGCAGGCGTGTCCGTGGCGGTCGGTCGGACGATCACATGGTCGGTGACCGAGTCGACGATCTCCTCCCAGGGCATCGGGACCCCAAGACCGGGCCCGGCGAGCACGCTCGCCTCGTCGCGTGGTGTGGCGACGACCGGCACGGCGGTCCGTGCTGCCGCGCCGAGGTGGAGCTGTGCGGCATGGGCGATCGGACCTCCGGCCTCGACATCCACCACGTACGGGCGACCCCCGGCTTCGGCGATCCGTCCGATCTGCCGCAGTGAGGCAACCAAACCACCAAGGGCATGGGGACGGACCGAGATCACCTGTCCCCGGATGCGTCGACTGGCCACCGCACCGCTGGACAGGACGGTGTCGTTGACGATCTCGATCGCGACCCCGTCGGTCGAGAACCGTTGCGCCGCACGACGGACAGCACCCAAACGGTAGGAGTCGCGCACGTTGACCGCTCGCCGGACCAAGATCCGACCCGGTAGTTCACCGCGCGTCGCGGCCCGGCCGAGTCGGCCGATCAGGTCGAGGGTCTCGGGCAGGCGCAGTCGTGCGTCCAGATCCAGCCACAGCACGGGGCGGGGATCGGTCCCGGCCAGGCTGAAGGTGATTTCGGCCATCGCCTCGTCAGCGGTGGATCTGAGGATCCGTAACGGAGCAAGGACTTCGGGTCCGTGGCGGTCGACGGGTGCACCGGCGAGCAGTTCGGAGGTCGGGATGTCGAGGGCACGGCCGGCCACGTCGAGCAGTGCGGTCTCGATGCCGAACAGCGCCCCTCGGAACGGGCCCACATTGTCCGACAGTCGCGCCCACTGCACCGCGGTCTTCACGATGCCGCGCAGATCCCTGGCCCGTGGGGAGTCCCTGCGGTCCAGGTGGTCCTGCTCGGCAGCAACCGCGGCAAGGTCGGCCATCATCCGTCGGATCGACTCCAGCGCGGTGGCCCGGTCGGTGACCGTCAGCTCCCGACCTTCCAACCGGTGCAGCGATTCCACGAGGAAGGCACGGGCGCGGCCGCCGTGGTCACCGGTCTGGGCGCCGCGGAACTGGGCCTCACCCAGACCGAAGACCGAGCCTCCGTCGGGCAACAGGGCATCCACCCGGACCAGCGCGTTGGTCAGGCTCCGCTGCTGCCCTCGCCGACCCACGCCGATCGACCGGTATTCCAAGGCCTGCAGGCCGTCGAGGATGACGACCGGTTCGGTCGGACCCGATGTGTGCATGTGCCATCTCTCCTGTGACTGTGGATGTGAACTCATGGGACGCCCCCACCGACCCGGAGCCCGCGGCCTCGGTAGTAGGCACGGACCCGGGGATCGGCCAACAACGGTTGATGGGACTGGATCACGTTGACCCCGGAGTTGATGTTGGCCTCGAGCACCAGTGGGCCCTCGGCGGTGATGACGATGTCCCAGCCGACGTACTCGAGGAAGGACACCTTGGCGGCCGCACCGAGCACGAGATCGACGACCCGGTCCCAGTGGGCAATGGCGTGTCCGGTGATCATTGCTCCGGTGTCGGGATGGGTGTCGAACCATTCCTTGTGGTGGCCGTCGGGCAGACGGGTGGCTCGGCCCAAAACGCCGGTGTCCAGATCGACCGCTGCACTGAGACCACCGCGACTCCAGTTGTCCGCCGATCCGGAGCGCCGGCAGCCGATCCGTTGCACCGCTGCGGCAATGAACGGCCGGTTGCCGTCAGCCACGTCCGGCACGGTCAGCACGCGGATCGTGTTGACCGAGCCGGGATTGAGCCCGGCCTGGGACGGATGCTGGACGATGCCACGTTCGATGATCATGGGGAACCCAGCCACCGACCGAGCCGCAGCGTCTGCCGTACCGGGTGAGCCGTTGACGTCCCAGATGCCGTCGCTGAGGCGGGTGATGGCCTGGATGTTCTTGCCCTCCGCGCCTGCGACGACCTTGAAGAAATGGAGGTCGCCGAGCTCCATCGAGCGGAGGTGCTCGACCGTACTGACCTGGACGTCACTGGGGAAGCGATGGACCCGGCCCTGCCAGGCGATGCCGAGCAGTTCAGGGGCAGGGATGTCCATCGCGGTGAGGAGCAGATGGGTGGTCAGCTTGTTGTTGATCAGGTCCTGGAGCTTGGGGTGGACCATGCGTTTGGTCTGCAGGTAACGGTGGGAGTCGCTGAGGTAGAGGGAGGGGTCGTTGCGGTCCAGTTCGTAGAGCACAGCCGAGCGGGACAGAAATCCTCGACGCCACCACTGCGGGGTACGGGTGCGCAACGGCACCTGCCACTCGCGTTCCTTGCGGGCCAGCTTGCCGAGCGCGGTGAGCCGGACCCGCGCGGTGCGGTATCGGCGGTACAGCCACCTCATCGCTGCTCCTTCCGGGCGAGGGCCGTGGCCTCGACCACGTCCAACCAGCCGGGGACCGTCGGGTCCACCCCGACCAGGGCAGCGGCACCCAGCTGTGCGCTGAGCTCGGCCATCTGAGCAGCATCGGTCCCGTCGGCGGTGGTGTGGAACAGCCCGGCGCGGCAAGCCGGGTCGGCCCACTCGTCCGGGGCGAGCAGGGCACAGCGAAAGGCCGATGACTCCTGCGCGCGGGCGAGGAGCTGGTCGACAGCCCGCTGTGGCTCAGCGGCGGTCGCGGTGATGACGACCAGGACGACGGGCGCATCCGCCGGGATGTGGTCAGCAGCGGTCGGGGTGGCGATCTGCGGACGGGGCGGGTTCATCGCCGCCAGCCCGGCCCGCACCCGCTGGAGCTGGCTGATTCCGGTACGGGCAGAGGTCCTGACCCAGCCCGGTGCCGACCGGCCCAGGCGGGTGAGTCGACTCCGGAACGGACCGGCCGCTGGCCCCACCGGTGCCGGTCTCGAGCGCCGGGAGGTGGATGTGGCCACCGGGGTGAGCGGCTTGGCCATGGCCGGGCGTGCTGCGCACCGGGATTCTCCGATCAGCGCCGCGATCCGACGCCGATGGGCCTGGTGGCTGAAGCGGTCCATGGCGAAGGTGATGCCTCGGGCGGATCGCTGGGTGTACTCGTGCGGGTCGGCCCACAGCCGATCGACGAAACCGCGGACCTGATCAGGAGTGCCATAGGTGACCGCATCGCCGAAGATCGGCTCCAGCGACGGCGGCGCAAAACACACCACGCCGGCGGCCAGCCCTTCGAGGACGACCCGGCCGAAGGCCTCGACCAGACCGGGATGATGCTGGTAGACGTGGAAGTCGATCCGGGACAGGAAGTCCGGGACCGGCATGGCGTTGAAGTCGTGGACGGTCCAGTTCGCCGGGATGGTGCCGAGGACGTCGCCCACCGCGTGGGCGCCACCCATCACCTCGACCCGATACCGGGGGTCATCTGGGTAGGCAGCAAGGATGTCGTCGGATGTGGCCGGCCATTTCGACCAGTGCTCGCGGCCGTGACGTCCGATCACTGGTCGGTCGGCGACGAACCCGGTCCGCGCCGTGGCGGTGTCGAGGTCGATGATGTTGACCCAGTCGTCGTCGGTCATCGCGACATCGGCCTCGGCCCTGATCGCGGCCCGGACCCCGGGGCTGATCGGGGCCCACACCGGGGGCCGCCCGAACAGCGCGATCGCATTGCGCTGCACCCGGGCCACGTCGTAGTAGGTCCGCTCGTCACGAGGGACCTGGTTGGCCACCAGTACGATCTGCTCGGCCTCGATCCGTGGTCGTCGGTCCGGGATCTGGTCCAGCACGCTGGGATGGCGGATCAACAACAACCGGGTATGGGTCAGACGTCCGCTCGGCACCAGGGCGGTGCTCCCGGATGCGATCAGTTCCCGGATCCGTCCGGCGAACGGGCGAGGGCGTTGCAGCAGGGGAGAGGCGAGCTGCAGCAGTGACGTGGCGCGGCCCTCCGCGTGCTGGGCGGTGAGTTCTTCGACCACGCTGGCGGTCGTGCCTCCGGGGAACCGGAAGTCGGTCGCCATCACGATCTCAGGCTCGGTCATTGCTGCCTCCTGGCGAACCTCGAGTGCAGACTGGTCGCTCCCGGGACGCGCCGCAGGGCCCGGCGGACCCGGCGGCGGGTGGTCATGGCCTCCGGGGTCGGCAGTCGAGCGATCCAGCTGGCCACGTTGTGGGGATCGGCCCGGATGACGCGTTCGGCGCCGTAGCTGGCGGTCGCCTCGGTGACAGTCGGCTCGTCCTCGGTGACGACCAGCCGGGCGAGCGCAGCGATCGGGCTCATCAACTCGCCCGGTGAGGTGGCCAGCAGGATGAGGTGGGCACCAGCCTGCTCGGCCGCGATCAGGCGCTCGACGAACCGGCCGGACAGGGGCACCTCGGCGCAAAGACAGAGCACCGGCGGGACCGGTCCCCGGGCCGGAGCGGCACTGGAGGTGAGGATTTCGTACCGGGTCATCGCAGCAACCCCTCGGTGTCGACCCCGCCGAGCCGGTCGGCCCAACGGTCGAACCACAGCGCGAGCACGGCCAGCCCGCGCAGCAGATGTTGCCCACCCCGGGTGGCCAACACCGCCATCCATCGCTCGAGGGGCGCACCGGCCAGAGCGTCATCGATCAATGGCCGCACCGTGGGCGCCAGCACCAGGTCACGGATGACCCCGGCGGCCTCGGCCGAAGAGATGCGCCGCGGGTGCGGTCGGGGCCAGGGGGTCAGCTCGGCAGCGGTGGGCAGAGTGGCCAGCACCGGGTCGAGCCTGCCCATCACCTCCGGGTAGAGCCGCCCGTCCGTGTGGTCCTCCACCGCCATGGCGGCAGCGACGACTCGATCGTCGAGGTATGGCGTCGCGACCGGCGCCTTCGCCGACACCAACCCGTACGGGGCGAGGCTGATGCCCGGCAGGGTGCGGGCCAGGTAAGCCGTCCAGGTGGCACCGTGACGGTGACCCAGCAGCGGTGTGGCGAGTGCATCGAAACCGGCGCGTGCCCGGTCGGTGACTGCGGTCACCGCGGCCGGGCAGAGCACCGCACCGGCATCACCCAGGTACGGGCTCGTCGCGGCGAACCGTCGGTCCAGCAGGCTGCCCCGACCACTCGGATCGGCGAAGGCACCGCCGAGCACCACGCCGCCGCCGAGCCCGTCGACGACGGTGCCGCCGGCAGGGTCGAGGTCCTCCACGGCCGGCACCAGCCAGATGTGGAAGGCGGTCTGGAAGTCGACCGCCGAGGCGAAGAGGGCCAGGTCAGGGGCGAATCGATCTCGCCGCGGCATCAGGATCTTGTGGTGTGCTCCAAGTCGTTCTGCGACCTGGGCGGCGACGAGTTCTTCGAGCACCGTGCCGGTGTCCGATGACGTGGTCCGCACCGTGACCGGTCGGTCCGCCGGGCTGGCCCGGACCGCCAGGGTGGCCAGGATCCGGGAATCCCAGCCACCGCTGAGCAGTGGTGCGAAACCGTTGCTGGCATGGTCGGCCACGGTGGCCTCGAGTGCACTGACGACCGCATCGACCGAGCCGCCCCCGGACTCGAGGTCCAGCCACGACCAGCGCTCGGTGGTCACGGCACCGCCTTCGTCGAGGGTCTCCCACGGCCGGAGGCGACGCATTCCCCGTACGGTGGTCCGTCCGTCGATCGGGGCACCGATGGCCAGCAGCTCAGCGATCCCGTCCCAGTCGGGCCTGATCGGGTCCTCCTGCTCGAGCAGGGTTTCGAGGCGTTCGGCGGTGTGACCGCTGTCGGAATACCAGGTGTGCATGGGCGGTTCAGAGCCGGATCGCGCCCGGGACGGTGACCCGGCCCCTGGTGTCGAAGAAGCGTTTGGCGGAGACGGCCAGGGCATCCACGTCATAGTCGCGGTGGTCCTGGACCAGGATGACCAGGTCGGCCGTGCTGACGGCGGCGTCCAGATCCGGTATGCAGACCAGGGTCTGGTCAGCGAGTCGCCACTGCTCGACCAACGGGTCGTGGTGGCTGACGGCCGCGCCCAGTCGCTGCAGGGCGAGCCCGAGCGGCACCGACGGAGCGTTGCGCTGGTCGGCAATGTTCGGCTTGTAGGTCACACCGAGGAGCAGGACCGTTGCGCCACGGATCGCCAGGCCGTCGTCGTTGAGGATGTCCTGAGCCCGGCGCGCGACATGGGCCGGCATCGAGTTGTTGATCTCCTGGGCCAGTTCGACGAACCGGAACGACTGGCCCAGCCCGGAGCGGACTGTGTGGCTGAGGTAGTTCGGGTCGATCGGGATGCAGTGCCCGCCGACGCCGGGCCCGGGCCGGAACGCCTCGAAGCCGAACGGTTTCGTTGCCGCCAAGTCGATCACGTTCCACAGGTCGATCCCGAGCGCGTGGGCGAACTGGGCCATCTCATTGACCAGGGCGATGTTGATGTGACGGTAGGTGTTCTCCAGCAACTTCGCGGTCTCGGCCTCCCGGGGGCCCTTGGCCGGGACCACGGTGTCGATGAACCGGCCGTAGAACCCGATCGCCTGTTCGGTGCAGGCGGGGGTGAGGCCGCCGACGATCTTGGGGGTGTTGCGAACCCCGTGGGTCGGGTTGCCCGGGTCGATCCGTTCGGGGGAGAAGGCAACGTGGAAGTCCTGGCCGGCGACCAGCCCAGAGCCTGCCTCGAGTCGGGGAACGACGATGTCCTCAGTGGTCCCGGGATAGGTAGTCGATTCCAGCACGACCAGCATGCCCGGTCGGATCCGTGATGCGATGGTGTCGGTTGCGGCGACGACCGCGGCCAGATCGGGTCCCCCCTCGGCCGACAGCGGGGTCGGCACACAGATCACCACGACCTGAGCTGTGGCCATCACGTCAGGGTCGGTGGTGGCAGTGA
Source organism: uncultured Propionibacteriaceae bacterium (assembly GCA_945911015.1). Classification (GTDB taxonomy): domain Bacteria; phylum Actinomycetota; class Actinomycetes; order Propionibacteriales; family Propionibacteriaceae; genus Avipropionibacterium. The sequence goes on along the minus strand of CAMDZW010000003.1, from coordinate 175,199 downwards.
AGCCGGCCTCCCGCATCCGGGCCAGCTTGGCATCGGACAGGTCGTCGACATGGGACCGTCCGGCGTTCAGGTCGGCGACGACCCGGGCACTGATGTCCAGCCCGACGGTGCGCAGCCCGGCCAGGGTGGCCTCCTGCAGCAGGGGAAGTCCGACATAGCCGAGCCCGACCACGACGGCGTCGACAGCCATCGGTGCACCTCCGGTCATCCCGATTCCTGCCCGAGGACCCGGGCAGCGGGATCAGACTAGGAGGGCAGATTGGTGCCAATGCCGTACGTGAGGTGGCCGGCAGGTGAACAGTGCGTGCACTCTTGTGTGGTGTCGCGTCGAGGCCACATGACCGGTGGGTGACCGCAGGGAAACCGGATCAGCGGTTGTCCTGGGAATATTGCTTGAGAACATCGTTCATCGGTCCGTCGCCGACGAGCTCACCGGACTTCAGGTAGAGCCCACGGGTGCAGAACCGCTTCAGGTCGCCTTGGGAGTGCGACACCAGGAACAGCGTCCGGTTGTCTGACAGCAACGCCTCCATCCGGGCGTAGCACTTTTCCTTGAAGGCCTTGTCGCCGACGGCCAGAACCTCATCGACCAGGATGATCGGCTCGTCGAGGGTGGTGACCACGGAGAATCCGAGCCGGACCTTCATCCCGGAGGAGAAATGACGGAAGGGCATGTCCAGCCCGTCGCGGACCTGAGGCCCGGCGAAGTCGACGATCTCGTCGAAACGTTCGTCGACCTGGTCATGGGTGAGCCCATGCAGGCCCGCAGTGAGATAGATGTTCTCCCGGGCGGTCAGGTCGCCGAGGAAGCCGCCGGTCAGCTCGATGAGCGGGGCGACCCCCTTGCGTACGGTTACCTTGCCCTCGTCGGGCAGCAGCACTCCGGCAATCACCCGGAGCAGGGTCGACTTGCCGCCGCCGTTGGCCCCGACCAGGCCGACCGCGTCCCCGGCATGGATGTCGAAGGAGATGTTGCGCAGCCCCCAAAAGGTCTCGCGAGGATGACTCATCCGACGCTTGAAGATGATTTCGCGGATCGACAGATTCCGCTTGCGGGACCGGAAGAACTCGATCCCGATGTCGTCTGCGCTGATGACGGGCTTGGGGTTGGCTGCCATCAGATCTCCTTCAGCACAGTGGGTTCGAGGCGTTTGAACACCAGTCGCCCCAGGAACAGCAATCCCAGCGTCACTGACACGCTGATCAGGATCGGGGGGAGCTGCATCGGCACTGGGAAGAAGCCGGATCGGTAGAACTCCAGGATCCCGGTCATTGGGTTGAACCACAGGATCGTCTGCAGCACGCCGGGAGCCCGATCGAGGGTGTAGATGATCGGAGTGGCATAGAAGAACATCCGCAGCACGATCCGGATGATGCGGTTCATGTCATTGACCAGCACCAGAATCGGCGAGAGCAACAATCCGACTCCGAGCAGCAGGACGAACTGGATGGCCATGCCGACCGGCAGCAGCACCAGTCGCCAATTGGGCTCAATCTCACCACGGATGAAGAACACCACCCCGAAGCCGAGCAGAATCGGCAGCGAGAACACATACTCCAAGCCCTTGGACATCACGACTCGCAGCACCCACAGTTCCCGGGGGAGTCGGGTTGATCGGATCAGTTTGGCCTCGGCCTGCAGGGCCCGCGAGCCCTCGGTGACGGCACCGTTGAACCACTGCCACGGCAACATCCCGGTGAGCAGGAACAGGATGTACGGCTGTAGACCGTAGCCGCCGCGTTGGAAGATCAGCGAGAAGACGACGAAGTAGATCATCGACATCAGCAGCGGGTCGAGGATCGTCCAGATGTAGCCCAGGAAGCTCTGCGCATAGCGGACCTTCAGGTCGCGCTGCACCATGATGCGCAGCACCTTGCGCTGCTGGTACAGACGCTTGACCACTGATGTCGCCATGCCACCTCGTTTCCGGAACCCGCGCGGCCCCGGTCGACCGGGCGCGCCGAGCCATCGTACTCACCTGACGCCGACGGTGGGGCGCCGCCACACGAAGGGGGCCGAGAACGAGGCGGCCCGCATGTGACCGGACCCCCTCGCTGGTGGGAACGAGGGGGTCCGGGTCCGAGGGCAGCGGGGCTACTTGTTGGTGCCTTGGCTGACCGAGCCCTGCAACTGTCGCTGGAAGATCACATAGATCACCAGCACCGGCAACACCACGATGACAATGGCCGCGAAGAGCGCGCCGTAGTCGATCTCGTAGTTGGCCGATCCCGCGATCGCGGCCATCACCTGCGGCAGGACATAGTTTTCCGGGCGCGGGTTCAACGCGACCGGCAGGATGAACTGATTCCACAGTCCGAGGAAGTTGAAGATGGCGATCGCCGCGAGTCCCGGCTTGGCCATCGGCAACATCACCCGGAAGAAGGTGGTCCACTCACCGGCCCCGTCGATGGCAGCAGCCTCGGCGATCTCCTGAGGCAGCTGCTGGAAGAACGAGTACAGGAAGAAGACCGTGAACGGCAGGGCGAAGGCGACATAGGTCAGCGACAGCCCCGGTAGCGTCCCCAACAGGCCGAAGTTCTGCATGATGAAGAACAGCGGCACCACCGCGAGGAAGACGGGGAAGGTCAGGCCGGCCAACATGAGGTAGTAGATCGCACGCCGGAACGGGAACTCGAACCGTGCCAGGACGTACGCACACATGGCGCCGAGCAGCATCACCACGACCAGCGCCGAGCCGACGACGATGATCGAGTTGATCATCGCCCGACCGATCCCGGACTCGGTCCAGGTGCGGACGTAGTTCTCCCACTGCGGTTTCTCCGGCAACGCGAAGGGCGAGGCGAAGATTTCGCTGCTGGTCTTGAACGAGGCCAACAAGGTGTAGACGAACGGCAGGATCACCAGCGCGGACCAGATGATCAACAGAACCTGGGAGACCGTGGTGAACACCGTGTCCCCGCCCCCACCCCGCGCCTTCCGGTACGTACGGGCAGGGGGCGCGTCACTGCCCTCCGGCTGGGTGGCCGCGGTTTCGGTGTCGATGCTCATCGCCGTTCCTCCTTCTCCGAGCCACCGGTCAGATGGTTGACCAGGAAGACCAGCGCCGCGAAGGCGAGGGTGATGATGGCCATCACCACACCCGTTGCCGTGGCCATGCCGAACTGGTTCTTGGTGAAGGCCGTCCGGTACAGGTATTGGCCCATCACCAGAGTGGAGTTCTCCGGGCCACCGTTGGCGTTGAGTGCCTGCAGGTAGACGAACGCGTCCAGGGCGAAAATGCCGAGATAGATCCACGCCGTCTGCACATTGGAACGGACCTGCGGCAGGGTCACCGACCACAGGGTCCGCCAGCGGCCAGCCCCGTCGATCCGGGCCGCCTCGTAGATCTCGGACGGGATGCCTTTGATGGCGGCGACGAACAGGATCATGTAGAAACCGACGAAGGCCCACACGATCACGAAGATCGTCACCGGCATCGCGGTCAGCACCCGACCGAGCCACGGATAGGACTGGAACTGGTCGAGCCCGATGGCGGTCAGCACACTGTTGACCGGGCCGGAACTGGGGTCGAAGATCATCAACCACATGAGGCCGATCGCGATGGCCGGCACCACGTACGGGAAGAACGAGACGACGCGGTAGAAGCCGGCTCCCTTGATGCCGCGGATCTGGCCGCGGGTCGGCCCTCCCATGGTGACGATCGTGGCCAACACCAGAGCGAGGAAGATCGTCACCGGCGGGATGACCACCAGCAGGATCACGTTGTTGCCCAGTGCCTTCAGGAAGGTCTGATCCTGGAAGAGGCGGACGAAGTTCTCGAAGCCGATGAACTCCGGGTTGGGGTCGAAACCGCTCCACCGGGTCAGCGCGAAGTAGCAGGCCTGGACGAACGGTGACAACACGAAGACGGCATAGACGGCCAACGGAACTCCGAGGAAGACGACCATGAAGCTCACCTTGTCGAAGGTGAGTCGATGGCGCCGACGCCGCGGCGTACCCGAGCCGCGAGGGCTCGCGGCACGCCGCGTTGTCGTGGTGTCCGCGGCAGTCACTGCACCGGCACCTTCTCGACGTTGGGGTCGTTGCGGACGTCGTCGACGATCTTCTGCAGCCGCGACGTGAGACCGGCCACATCGTCCTGTCCGTCGAGGAAGGAGTTCCAGACGGTCAGCATGTCCGCGTTCATCCCGTACAGGTTGACGAACTTGAAGTCGAACTTGTCCTCACCGGCCGCAGCGAGCATGTCCGACTGCGACACCAGCGCCGTCGACCCGAAGCCGTCCTCCGGCACGACGCCCTCGACCACGGTCGGAGCGAACTTCTCCTCCGCGAACTTGGCGGCAGCCTCTGCGCTGAGCATGGCACGCAGCAACTCGAAACCACCGGCTGCGTTCTTGGCCTTGGTCGGGATGATGAACGGCTCACCAGCGGCACTGTGCAACGCCTCGTACGGCATCGCCGACGAGCTGTCGACCACCGGAGTCGGCACACCGGTCAGCTCGAAACCCTCCTTGGTCTGCTTCTTCATCTCGTTCTCGATCCAGGAGCCTGAGGGGTAGAGCAGGGCATCCTGGTTGTTGGTCCACTGGGCCTGGGCTGCGGTGAACTGGGTGCCCGAGCCGCCCGGCTTGAACATCCCTTCCGAGACGATGGTGTGGAGCTTCTCGAAGACCGCCTGGATCGCCGGATGCGACCAGCAGTTCTCCTCGATGTTTTCCAGGGCCAATCGGACCTCGTCGCCGCCCTGCTTGATGGCGGACTCGATGGCCATCGTTTGGTAGTAGGTGGCGGCCTCGCGGCCCCAGAGGAAGAGGTACTTGTCCTTCTCCTTGGCCTTCTTGCCCAGGTCGATGGCCTCGTCCCAGGTGGTCGGCGGGGTCCAGCCGTTCTCGTCGAACAGCGACTGGGAGTACCACACCGCATAGAGGGCGAACACGTAGTTCATCGCGACGAAGCGGCCGCCGAAGGTGCCCGGTGCCGTGACACCACCGAACAGGGTGTCCTTGATCGGGGTGCCCTCGTAGTTCGGCGCTTCGAGCAGCTTGTCCAGGTCGGACAGCTGGTCCAGGATCGTGCCGAAACCGATGGACTTGGCGCCGGAGTTGTCGACCAGGTCCGGCGGGGTGCCGCCGACGAAGCGTGGCTGCAGCTCGCCGGCGATGTCGGTGGACGGCTTCACGGTTACCTTGACATCGGGGAACAGCGTGTTCAGCTGTTTGGCGGCGTAGTCCACGTAGTCGGTGCCGTAGCCGCCGTCGAAGATGAAGGCGTCAATCGTGGCATCCTCCTCCAGCCCGAACGGGTTGTTCGGGTCCATCGGGGCCTGGGACTCGCCACCGGTGGTGGGGTCAGGGGTGTCATCGCCGCCGATCGGACCGCCGGTGGCGCAGGCCGACAGCCCGCCCACCCCGACGACCGCAGCGGCCGCAACAGAACCGCGCAGCAGGCTGCGGCGATTGATGAGCGATTCGATGCTCATGGGGTTTCCTTCCTGATGAGACCGTTCGTGTCCGACAGGCGCGGACGGTCGGTTTGGGTGATGGGTGTGACTGCTGAGCCGACAGAACGCCGGCCCTGGTTCGGTGGATGGGTCGGGATGCGCAGTGGTCGCCGGTGCGGTGCGACAGCAGCGGCCGTCGCAGCCAGCGTCGTGGTCGACTGGGCAAAACTGTGCTGGGCCACCAACAGGTAGAGCAGGTCGAGGACGAACAGCTGGGTGTGGGTGCCGCTGAGGTCGTCGGGCTGCATGAATCGTTCGCGGGTCAGGGCGACCAGCTCGTGGTCGGCGGCCGCGCCGAGTGGGGTCTCGTGATGGGCGGTGACCGCGATGGTAGTGGCACCGGCTCCGGCCGCCGCCTCGAGCATCTGGATGGTCGACTCGGTGCGGCCACTGCTCGAGATCGCCAGCACGACGCAGTCGTTGCGTTGCAGTGCGGCGCTGGCCAGACCGTCGTGAAGCTCGGTCCAGGCATGGGTGTTGATGCCGATCCGATAGAACCGGGCCTCGAGTTCGCGGGCGAGGCGGCCGCTGCCACCCACACCGTAGATGTCGACATGGCGTGCCCGGGTGATCCGGCGGGCAAGCCCGGTCATCAGGTCGACGTCCAGGGCGGAGGCGGTTTCCTCGAGGGACTGGACGTGGGTGGTGAGCAAGGTGGTCAGCACTGAACGGGGTGCATCGTCGGGGCCGAATTCCTCCCCGATGTCGGTGCGCCACGACGCCCGGGCGTCACGACGTCCGATGTCCTGGGCGACGGCGACCCGGAACGGGACGTAGCCGCCGAAACCGAGCTGACGACAGAACCGGGTGATGGTGGCAGCCGAGGTGTCGGCCCGTTCGGCCAACTCGAGGATCGACAGGTTCAGCGGAGCATCAGGATCGGCCAACAGCGCATCGGCGATGCGTGCCATCGTCGTGGTGAGCTGTGGTCGGATCGCGCGGATGCGGCTTGAGACCGCGCCCGGCACCTGTTCAGCCAGTTGTTCCATGTCGCCCCCTTCGCTGGGAGAATTCGTTTCACCATCTGTGGTTTCGCTGAAAACTACTTTTGAGTACGGTCCCTGTCAAGGCTCCGTGGCCGAGTCGTGATCCTTGAGTCCGGAAAGCGTGCCCGAAACCGGTTCCGCGGCTCGATGGGGGCCGCGACTGGTCACGGTCCTCCGGATCGGGACGGACCCGATACGCTCCCGACATGGATTGGAGTGCGGTGGACTGGCGGCAAGTTCTCACCACCACCGTGCTCGTGGTGGAGTACCTGATCAAGATCGTCGCCATCGGTCTGGTCCCCGAGAACCGACGCCCCGCATCGGCGCAGGCCTGGCTGCTGTTGATCCTGTTCCTGCCGATCGTCGGGGTACCGCTGTTCCTGTTGATCGGCAGCCCCTATGTCCGAGGTCGCCGACGAGCGATTCAGGCCGATGCCATCGACCTCTTCCGGGACGCCACCGGGCACCTTCCGGTGCTGCCCGAGTCCGCTCGGGCCGAAAAGCATCTGGCCTCCGTACTGACCATGATGTATTCGCTGACCGGAATCCCGGTCGCGGCGGGTGAAAACCGTGGTCTCCATGACTCGATGGAGAGCCTGTGTCGCGCCATGGTGGACCGGATCTGCGCCGCCCGCCACCATGTTCACGTCGAGTTCTACATCATGAGCTGGGACGAGGCCACGGACGAGTTCTTCACCGCTCTGACCGAAGCAGTGCAGCGCGGGGTCAAGGTACGGCTGCTGTTGGACCATCTCGGTTCGCGTCGCTATCCCCAGTGGGGCCGCTTCAAGAAGCGGATGACCGCCGCGGGCATCGACTGGCACCTGATGATGCCGATCCTGCCGCTCAAGGGCCGGATCCGCCGACCCGATCTGCGTAATCACCGCAAGTTGCTCGTCGTCGACAGCGGGACCGCCTTTCTCGGCTCCCACAACCTGATCCACCCGTCCTACAACAAGCGGGCCAACCGACGCATGGGGCGTGAGTGGCATGACCTGTCGGTCGAACTCGGCGGCGAGATCGTCACCGCTGTCCAGTCGGTCTTCCTGGTCGACTGGTTCACCGAGACCGGGGAGGTGCTCGACCAGACCGAGTACCTCGAGGGGCGGACCAGCACCCCGGGGGCGAAGGGGCTCAATGCGATGCAGCTGGTGCCGTCGGGGCCCGGGTTCCCCACTGAACCCAACCTGCGTCTGTTCACCTCGCTGGTCCACCTGGCCCAGGACAAGCTCACCATCACCAGTCCCTACTTCGTGCCGGACGAGTCACTGATGGCAGCCATCACCACTGCGGCGCTGCGCGGGGTGGAGGTCGAGCTGTTCGTCGGGGAGAAGGCCGACCAGTTCTTCGTCGGGCACGCGCAGAACTCCTACTATCGACAGCTGCTCGAGGCGGGGGTCAGGATCCACCTGTACCCAGCGCCGGCGATCCTGCACGCCAAGTACCTGGTGGTCGACGACGTGGTCTGTGCGATCGGCTCGTCCAACATGGATTTCCGCTCGTTCATCCTCGACTACGAGATCATGTTGGTCGCTTTTGACGGTGACCTGGTCAGCCAACTCCAGGCCAACGACCAGACCTACCGGGACGTGTCCACCGAGCTCGAGCTCGAGCAGTGGCTGCGACGGAACTGGTTCCAACGCTATGTCGACAATCTGTGCCGGCTCACCTCGGCGCTCATGTGAGGGTTGTAGATTGAGCCGGATGGACCCGACGTGGAGGGGGAGAGCACGATGAGCCTGGGGCGGCAGCCGAGTTCGTTGTTCGAGTTGGAGTATCCGCACTCGGTGAAGGTCTTCGACAGCTATGCCGATGCCCAACGCGCTGTCGACCACCTCGCCGACCAGAAGTTCGAGGTCAAGAACCTGTGCATCGTCGGCACCAATCTGCGCAGTGTCGAACGGGTCCTCGGTCGGCGCAACTGGAGCACCGTGATCGCCAATGCCGCGATGTCGGGTGTCGGGACCGGCCTGCTGATCGGTGTCCTGCTGTCGCTGTTCGTCCAGGTGGCGCAGCCGCTGATGGTGCTGCTGGTGGCGGTGGTGCTGTCCGTGGTCACCGCGATCATCTTCCAGGCCATCGGCTACGCCCTCACCGGTGGCCGGCGTGACTTCACCTCGGTCACCCAGACCGTGGCCACCCAGTACGAATTGCTCTGTGAGCACAAGGTCGTCCAGCAGGCCCGCGACCTGATCGCCCAGATGCCCGGTGCCCGCGCGGCCGAGTTCGACGTCTGAGCCCACACGGTGGGTTCGGACCCAGTCGGGGCTGACCGGCCGCGATGGACTCAGCCGGCGGATGCGGCAGCGGCCCGGCGACCGACCATCTGGTCGATCGCGGTCTTCTCCGGCCACCCCGGTTTGCCGAGCGCCCTGACCCCTCGACCGATCGCGAGGGACCCCTTCAACGGCCGCCCGAGGGCCTGCCGCAGACAGTAGGCCCCTTGGAGGAGCTGGATGATCCCGCGTTGCCGAGGGTCGGCCTCGCCCCCGTCCAGCACGATCGGCAGAAGCTCTGCCCGTAGCGCATCACGGCGGGTGGTCTCGAGGAGCTGATAGCGCGGACCGAGCAGCATCCGTGGGGTCCGGGACACGGTCTCGGCCCGCACCAGCGGCTCCATCACCAGGTCGCGCGCGATCTTGGCCACCGTACGTTGCACCGCAATGGCGCCCTTGTCGTTGCTGATCTCCTGCCACACCCGAGCCAGACTCGGGTCGCTCGGCGGCTCGACCGACTGTGACCGGACCCGCCTGCGGGACCAGAAATCGGACTCGTCCACTTCACGGTCGAGGAACCCCTCGTCGGCGAGCTCGGCCAGCAGACCGCCAGCCAGGCTGTCGGCGGCATCGGCACCGCTGCAGTACCACCCGCCGCGGTCGCGGATCAGGAGCAGGGCGATGTCTTCGGCAATCCGGGCCATGTCATTCTTTCCTGGACAGTGATCGGGCCTTTCCGGCCAGCAGCGGTGCCATCCAGGCCTCCACCTCGGCCACACTCCGCGGCAACATGGCCGACAGGTTCTCGTGTCCGTCGGCGGTGATCAGGATGTCGTCCTCGATGCGGATGCCGATCCCACGCAACTCCTCGGGGACCAACTGGTCGGTGGACCGGAAATAGATGCCGGGCTCGACAGTGATCACCATCCCCTCGGCCAGCACCCCTTGGCGGTAGTTCTGCTGCCGTGCCTGGGCACAGTCGTGGACGTCGATGCCGAGGTGGTGGGACGTGCCGTGCACCATCCAGCGGCGGTGGTGACCACCGGTGGCCGGGTCGAGGGACACCTCCGGCGCGACCGGCAGGATGCCCCACTCGTGGAGGCGGGTGGCGATGACCGTGATCGCGGCCTGGTGCACGTCGGCAAAGCGTGTGCCCGGTCGACAGACCGCCATCGCGGCCTCCTGCGCCTCCAGGACGGCCTCATAAACCTTGCGCTGGGCTGCCGAAAAGGTCCCCGACACCGGCAGGGTCCGGGTGATGTCGGCGGTGTAGAGGGTGTCGAGTTCGACCCCGGCATCGATCAGCACCAGGTCACCGTCACGCAGCTCCCCGTCATTGCGGATCCAGTGCAGCGTGTTGGCATGGTCACCGGCTGCGGCGATGGTGTCGTAGCCCACCGCATTGCCGGCGTGGCGCGCGTACAGGCCGAAGACCCCCTCGACCCATCGTTCGCCGCGGCCTCGCCGTACGGCCTCGGGGAAGTCGGTGACCACCGCGGCGAAGCCCTCGGCCGTCGCCCGGCAGGCTTCGCGCAGCTGCTCGGCCTCGAACGCGTCCTTGACCAGGCGCAGCTCACTCAGCGCGACAGTCAGCTCGTCATCGGACTCGACCAGGGCACCGCCGCGCAACTGATCGAGACGGGTGGTCAACTCGGGCGCGGTGTCACGGACGATCCGGATCGTCGTGGCGTCGGCGTTCTTGGCCAGGGCCTCGTCGAGATCGGCGATCGGGGCGCAGCTGAGTCCGGTCATCGCCGACATCTCCGGCAAGGACTCGCGCTGACCGACCCACATCTCGCCGTATCGGGCGTCGGAGTAGAACTCCGGATCGGTACGGGGGGCGCGGGGCTTGAAGTAGAGGGTCGCGTCGTGACCGTCATCGGTCGGTTCGAGCACCAGCACGGCATCGGGCTCACGGTCGGTGCCGAGCCCGGTCAGATGGGCGAAGGCCGAGTGCGGTCGATAGCGGAAGTCGGTGTCATTGGAACGGACCTTCAAGCCACCGGCCGGGATCACCAGACGGTCCCCGGGGAAGAGTTCACTGACCTTGGCCCGTCGGTCCACCGCGGCGACCGAGGCAGGCAGCTGCTCGGGCAGGACGTCACTGTAGGGCGCCCAGTCGGTGCAGATGAACTCCTTGAACGCCTCGGAGAACGGGTTCTGACGGTTGGGCAGGGCCGGCTTGTCCTCACTCATGTCCAGCATTGTTGCACTCACCACGAACTCGGCTGTGGCAATGTTGGTCGCGTGAGTGACTCCGTGGAAATGCCGGCCGATCCGCAGGCCTGGCTGGCCGATCGACTCAGCGCCGAGAATCTGCTGGAGAACCTGGGCCTGACCGGTCAGGACCTGGCCGATGCACGCGAAGCTCGAGACCTGCTGATCGAGGATCCGTCGCTGGCTGATGCCCGGCTGCGCATCGTCACCCAGGTCCTCCGTCTCGGCGCCCAGACCGGTCGATTCGTGGACCGGACCGCGGTGCTCGGCGACATGTCCGACGAAGCGCTCGTCGTCGCGGACGTGCCCGGGCACGGGTGGGGTGTGCTGGCCATGATGGCACTGGCTGCTGCTGTCCCGGAGGTCCGCACCTTCCATCACCAGCGAGGGATTCCCGACGAGATCTCGTGGGCGTCCCTGGCCGACCTGGGTCAGCAGGTCCGAGTGCATCGGCAGACCTACGGGGAGTTCGGCATCCACACCCACAGCTGGCTGACCACCGCCTGGTCCGGTGCGTTGTACTCGATCGGGCGGCTGCAGTACAACCTGAGCTGGTACGTACCCGCCGGTGAGGGGGTGGCCGACCCGACGCCGCGGTGGGTGTGGTCGGCCCACATCCCTGCCGGTGGCCCGCTCACCCCCGAACTGGTCGCCGATTCCTTCGCCCGGGCCCGGGCGTTCTTCCCGAGGTACTTCGATGACTACGAGGTGGGCGAATTCCACTGTGTCTCGTGGCTGTTGGACCCGAGGATGCAACAGCTGGATCCGGCGTCGAACACGGCCCGCTTCCAGGCGCTGTGGACTCTCGACGGACCCGGCACCGAGAACAATGCCGACGCGATCTTCTTCCTGTGGCGACGGCGCGACCAAGCCGATCCCGCAGAGCTGCCGACCGATTCGTCACTGCGCCGACTGGTCGCTGCGGAGATGCTCGCCGGTCGACCGTGGCGCCAGCACGCCGGACTCATCCCCGTGCGTGCTGTCGAACCGGTGGCCGCCCCGGCCGGCTGACCGACCCGACCTCATGACCTGGACTGGACCTCGGGGTGGAACCGCGACAGCACCAGCACCCCGGTCGCGGCCATGGCGGCGAAGATGGCCATCGCGATCCCGGCACTGAGCACGATGTAGTGCCCCTCGCCGAGCACGACGAGCCCGAAGCCGACCGCCACCAAGGGGTCGACCACGGTCAGGCAGCTCAGCACGACCACGGCCGGTCCGCTGGCATAGGCCTGTTGGGCGAGCCAGCCTCCGCCGAGGTAACAGACCGCCATGATCGCGAGCACCGGCACCATCGACCACGACAGCAGGCGGTCCTGCTCCCGGATCATCAACGTCAGGGTCCGCATCAGCGCCGACGCCACCCCGAACAAGGTGGCACAGGCGCACGCCCAGCCGACACAGCGCAACCAACCGGGGCCGAACCGTCCGAGACCGGCGAAACAGGCCGAGACCAGGCCCAACACGATCACGGCCCACCACAGGTCACGGCCGATCAGGCTGGGTGGCAGGCCCATCGGGTGGTCGGCGACCCCGACCGCGGCGCAGACAGTGAACACGCCGAGCCCGATCACCGTGGCGATCGCGCCGAGCCAGACCTGGCCGGCCGGCCAGGTGCGGCTCTGTCGCGACGTGCCCACGATGGCGAACAGGATCGACAGCACCCCGATCGGTTGGACCAGGGTGATCGGCGCGAGCGCGATCGCTGCGATGTGGACGGCGGCGCCCAACCCGATCATGGTCAGCCCGAGCAACCACCGCGGAGTCGTCAGCAACCGCAGCATGCGCTTCGCCGAGACCGTACGAGCATCGGCGTCGGACAGTTCGTCGTCGACGGCGTCATGTTGCAGCACCGCCGCCCACGCATTGCTCAACGATCCGAGCACGGCCAGACAGATCGCAAGGGCGATGACCACGGGACTCCTGGGATTGTGCGGACGCCGTCCCACCCTACGTTCCTGCCGGAGGATCCTGCCGTAGGCTGCTGCCCAGTCCGCCGGAGAGGGGCCCACCATCAAAGCGACACCAGCCGATCAACAGAACCTGCTCACCCTGCAGGCGATCGACACTGCCCTGGACCAGTTGGCCCACCGCCGCTCGCATCTGCCCGAACAGGCCGAGCTGGCGACGATCGCGAAGGAGCACGCCGCAGCGGTCGAGGCCCTGGTCGCTGCCGAGACCGAGGTCAGCGACCTCGAGTTGGCCGTGGCCAAGGCAGAGAACGACCTCACCCCCGTACGGGAGCGGCGTGAGCGTGACGCCAAACGCATCGACGAGGGGTCGGTGACCGATCCCAAGGCTTTGACGACCATGGTTGAGGAGGTGGAACACCTCACCCGCCGGATCGGCACCCTGGAGGAAGCCCAGCTCGAGGTGATGGAGCAGCATGAGCAGGCAGTTGCGGTGCGAGACCGGGCCGCAGCGCTCAAGGCCGATCTCGCCACTCGCGGGAATGCCGCCAAGGCTCGCCGGGACGAGGTGCTGGTGGAGATTGACGACGACCTCCAGGTCAAGAAGATCGAACGCAAGCGGGCCGCTGAGTCGTTGCCGGAAGCGTTGCTCACCCGCTACGAGAAGATCCGTGCCAACCGGGGAGGGATCGGCGCCGTGGCGCTGATCCACCGCCGCTGCAGTGGCTGTCAGCTTGAGGGCAATGCGGCCGATCTGCGCGCCTACGCCACCGCCGCGCCCGATGAAGTCCTGACCTGCGAGGAATGCGGCCGGATCCTGGTCCGGACCGAGGAGTCGGGTCTGTGACGGGTTTGATGGGCGATGACGCTGCCGCGTCGGGTTTGATGGGCGATGGCGCTGCCGCGTCGGGTTTGTTCGCCGAGGATCTGCCCGAGCCGTCTGGGCGCAAGCTGATCGTGCAGGCCGACGGAGGTTCTCGGGGCAATCCCGGACCTGCGGCCTATGGTGCCCTGGTGGTCGATGCCGAGACCGATGAGGTGCTCGACCAGGAGGGCCGCACCATTGGTGTGGCGTCCAACAATGTCGCCGAGTACTCAGGCCTGATCGCCGGGCTCGAGATGGCTCGTGCCATCGATCCCGGTGCTGAGCTCGAGGTCCGGATGGATTCCAAGCTGGTCATCGAGCAGATGGCCGGCCGCTGGAAGATCAAACACCCCGACATGAAGCAACTGGCGATCAAAGCCCGTGCCTTGGTGCCGGCACAGGTCACCTGGACCTGGGTGCCGCGAGCCCAGAACGCGGCCGCCGACCGGTTGGCCAACCGTGCCATGGACGGCGATCCGATGCCGTCGAGACTGCGACCTGAGGTGGTGTGATCCGTGCCCTCCCGGCATCTGGCTGGTGTCCCGGCCGAACTCAACGACGATGTTGCTGCCCTTCGGGATGAGCTGGAGATCCCTGACGGGTTCAGCGGGGAGGTGGAGGCGACTGCAGCGAAGGCGGCAGCCTCGGCCCGGATGCCCTCGCTCGATCGGACCGATCTGGAGCTGGTCACCATTGACCCGCCGGGAGCCAAGGACCTCGACCAAGCGGTGACGATCGAGCGGGCCGGAGCGGGATTCGTTGTCTGGTATGCGATTGCTGACGTTGCGGCCTTCGTCGAGCCCGGCGATCCGATTGATCTCGAGGCCAGACATCGGGGGCAGACCCTCTATGCGCCGGACCGGCGCACGCCTCTGCATCCGCCTGCCCTGAGCGAGGATGCGGCGAGCCTGTTGGCCGGGCAGGACCGGCCGGCGAACCTGTGGCGGATTGCTCTCGACGGATCCGGTGGCATCACCGACGTGACGGTGGAGAAGGCGCTGGTCCGCAGCCGCGAACAACTCACCTATCAGCAGGCTCAGCAACGCATCGATGACGGTACGGCATCAGCCGGACTTGCACTGCTGGCCGAGGTCGGGCCACTGCGTCAGCAGGTCGAGACGGACCGGGGCGGCATCAGCCTGAACCTCCCCGACCAGGAGATCGAGGTCGTCGCTGGTGACTGGCGACTCACCTTCCGCGACATGATGCCGGTGGAGGACTGGAATGCCCAGATCTCCTTGCTGACAGGGATTGCGGCAGCCGAGCTGATGATTGACGCCAAGGTCGGCATCCTGCGTACGCTGCCGGCGGCCGAACCCAGGGCCGTCCGGGCGCTGCGCCAGACCGCGCGGGCGTTGGGTCTGGCCTGGCCCGAGGGCACGGACTATCCGGAGTTCGTACGGGGTCTTGATCCGCACCAGCCCGACCAGGTGGCGATGCTGAATGCCTGCACCACCTTGTTCCGCGGCGCTGGCTATGTGGCCTTCGACGGTGAGGTGCCCTCGTACACCGAGCATGCGGCCATGGCGACCCCGTACGCCCATGCCACCGCACCCCTGCGTCGGCTGGGGGACCGGTGGGTCGCCGAGATCTGCACGGCCGTCACCGCTGGGGGAACCGTCCCGGGCTGGGTTCGTGAGTCCCTTGATGACTTGCCCGCGATCATGACCTCGTCCGACCAGCGGGCCAAGAAGTATGAACGCTGCATCGTCGACCTGGTCGAGGCACACCGTCTGGCGAGCCGGGTCGGTTCGACCTTCACCGGGGTGATCGTCGACGTGGACGACAACGGTCGGCGTGGCCGGATCATGGTCACCCAGCCGGCGGTCGAGGCGACCGTCCGCGGCGAGGAACTTCCGTTGGGGGCCGAAGTGACGGTCCGGCTGACCACCGCCGACCCCGGCTCGCGCGCGGTCGAGTTCACCTTGGAGTGAATGACCGTCCCGCCAGCGATTCTGCTGAGGCTGGCACACGGTCTGCAGGGTAGGTGCCTGCCCGACGGTTCCACCCTGGCACTTGGTGTGCCACCGTCAGCGGCGACGGTGTGTTCAGTGATGGGGGACGAGTCGGCGCGTAAGCCGGATTCTGTGAGCACCGAAGTGCCCGGTGATCATCCATCTGCGACCGTTGTTGCCAACGGCCTGGTGCGACCTACCCGGCAACTCGGGCGGGCAGCCCTCAATCGTTGCCGCAGATCCGCCGAGGCGGATCCTCTTGGTCTTGCTCCGGGTGGGGTTTGCCTAGCCACCCCAGTCACCTGAGGTGCTGGTGGTCTCTTGCACCACCGTTTCACCCTTACCTCCGCGAGGAGGCGGTCTGTTCTCTGTGGCACTGTCCCGCGGGTCACCCCGGGTGGGTGTTACCCACCACCCTGCCGTGTGGAGTCCGGACTTTCCTCAGTGGTTTCCCACCGCGATCACCCGGCCGACTCGTCCAGAACCGATCCTACCGTGAACTGGCATCCGCGCGGACCTCAGACCAGCGAAAGGGCCGGCTCCGGCCGGTGCACACCGCGCGGCTGGTAGCCCAGCTCCGAGGACAGTCCGATCAAGTCGGCCAGCAGCCAGATGATTGCCAGCCACATCTCGGTGCCCTGCAGGCCCGGTTGGGTGGTCACGAGGTTCGGGGCATCGGCGCGTGGTGCGGCAAAGCTCATCCCGGCCCCGTCGACCCACCGGCCGAGGGCGTCGCCGAGGAGCCAGCGTGCCACCTGCTCCACCTCCGCCCGCCGGTGGCCAGTCTGACGGCCGGCAAGCCACAGCGGATGGGCGACGTCGAGCACATTGCACGCGTTCTGCCGGTCGGGGGCGAAATGATCCTGATTCCGTACGTGGGTGAGGACGGTGTTGACGACAGCCTCGGGACGGGGCAGTGGCACCCCGAACTGGGCGAAGGTGCCCCGCGAACCGCGGTAGAACCCGTTGACCATCTGTAGGTACGGGTCCGTCGCCGGTCCGCTGCCCCACATCCCGGTGGCCGGATCAGTGATGGCCACGAGTCGACCGAAGAGTGCTTCGGGCATGCCGGGCACGCCCTTCACATCGCGGGCGAAGTTCCACCGCAGCGCCGTGCCGAGCATGTCGACCCAGGCCCCGGCCGCCCAGGGTCGCGGGTGCCAGGGCAGCCCGTCGAGATGGGACATGATCCTGGCGGCATCGGCCTCGGCCACGAGACGGATCGGTGCCGGGAACTGTGAACCGAGCAGGTCGAGGGCATAGCCGGTCGACAGCACGTGGTAATTGGCCGCGTGGTCGAACAAGTCGGTCACCGCCGGCAACTGAGCACCGTGCTCGTCGAACCCGGCGACCATGCCGTGCTCGGGATCCTGCAACGACTGCAGTCGCCGGATCTGTTCCTCAGCAGGGATCTGGGGCGGTGCCTGGCCCAGCAGCAGATCGGCGACCTCGACCGCATCGCCCTGGGCACGGACCGTCACCGGGTTGCCCGGTTTGTCGACGAAACGGCCCTCGCCGGTCGGATCCCAGGCACGGTTGAGGACGTCCTCGGCCTGGCATCGGGCACGGTCGGCGAAGGCCGTCAGCCGTCCGGCCAGATCGGTCGGCCCCGGCGTTGCAACGAGTCCTGCCGGTGGCACCCGCCAGCGGATGAGTCGGGCCGGGCTGCCGCCGACGATCGCGCCGTCGGGCACATCCTTGGTGACCACGGCGCCAGCGGCAAGGACGGACTTGCTGCCGACATGGACCCCGTCCAAGATCGTCACGTTGGACCCGATCCACACATCGTCACCGATGGTGATGCCCTTGCTGGTCGACTTCTGCCGGAACACCTCGACATCGGGGTCGGTCATGGTGTGGTTGAAGCCGATGATGGAGGTGTGCGCACCGATCCGTACCGCATCGCCGGTGGTGACCTGTCCCCGTACGACCGTGTAGGGGTTGACGGTGCAGTCGCGACCCATGCGGATCTTGCCGGTGATGTAGGTGTGCGCAGCGAGGTAGGTGCGGTCGCCGAGGTGGAGGACGTCGGTGCCGACGGCGGCGAGTTCGCTGATGAAGCAGTTCTGGCCGAGGTGGAACTCGGTGCCCTGGTCGGCATGCCACGCTGCGGTGGCGGTCTGCAGGTCACGCTGGGCCTGTTTGAGGTGTTCCTCGGCGCGGGACCAGAACGACCACGGCGAGTAGTCGAAGTGATGACGGTCGGCCGGATTGCTCGGGTCGGACACCTGTCCTCCTTGAACGAGGGATCGCGCGATCACGTTATCAACGCGGGGCGAGCTGGTCGTACGATGCTCAGGTGCTGACTTCGTCACTTTCGATCCGCCGTCCGTCAGCGGCCGATGGTCCCCTGTGGGCACAGTTCCTGGCCCACGTGCAGGCCACCACCTACCGCGATCTGATCGGGCCTGAGTTCGGTGAACAGCAACGGGCCGCAGCCTCCTCGTACGGGGCAGAGCTCACCCGCGCCTTCGCCGACCAGACCCGGGCCGAGCGCCGGATCGCGATCCGCAGCGACGGTCAGGTGATGGCGATTGCCGCAGCTGGCCCGGCTCCGGAGGAGTGGGAGACCTCGGCCGGGTTCGTGCCGGCGCCGGCGGATTGGCAGCTGACCAAGCTCTACGTCCATCCCCAAGCCCAGGGCACCGGACTGGCCGACCAGCTCCTGGCCGAGGTGCTGCCCGAGGGCAGGGCCACCTATCTGTGGATCATCCAGGGCAATGAGCGGGCGCACCGGTTCTACACGCGTCGGGGCTTCGCTGACCTGGATGAGACCTTCCCCGCCGGCGCCGGGTGGGGTGGGGTGCCGATGCGGCGGATGCTGCGCGCTGGTTGACCGTCGACCATCCGGCCGTCGCCGGCCACTGCTGGCTTGTGTACTGTCGATCCGCCTTTCCGGTGAGGAAATCGGTTCCCGAGCCTGGAAGGCATCGGTGGTGTGGATCGACGGTACACAGCGGTGTGGTTGAGGCCCCAGTGTGATGAGAACTTCGCTGAGCGAGGGTCAGACCTGGGGCAAGGTGAGGATCTCGGCGCCGGAATCGGTGATGACGATGGAGTGCTCGAACTGGGCCACCCGGGACTTGTCCTTGGTCGCGACGGTCCAGTCGTCGTCCCACAGATCCCAGGCATCGGAACCGAGGGCGATCATCGGCTCGACGGTGAAGGTCATGCCGGGCTGGATCACGGTGTCGTGTCGTGGATCGTCGTAGTGCGGGATGACCAGGCCGGAGTGGAAGGCCGTGTGGACGCCGTGGCCGGTGTAGTCCTTGACCACGCTGTAGCCGAAGCGGCGGGCGTAACTTTCGATGACCCGTCCGATGACATTGACCTGACGTCCCGGCCGGGCCGCCTTGATCCCACGCATCATCGCCTCGTGGGTGCGTTCGGCCAGCAGCCGTGACTCCTGGTCGACATCGCCGCAGAAGAAGGTGACACAGGAGTCGCCATGGACGCCATTGAGGAACACGGTGATGTCGACCTTGACCAGGTCGCCGTCCTCGAGTGGGCGGGTGTCGGGGATGCCGTGGCAGATGACCTCGTTGATCGAGGTGCACACTGCCTTGGGGAATCCTCGGTAGCCAACTGTCGACGGGTAGGCGCCGTGGTCGCAGATGAACTGGTGGGCGATCCGGTCGAGTTCATCGGTGGTGATGCCGGGGCGGATGTTGCGCCCGACCTCCTGGATGGCGGCGGCCGACAGCTTCCCGGCCGCACGCATCCGCTCGATGACGTCCGGGGTCTGCACATGGGAACCCTGGTACGGCTTCGGCTCCGGGCGGTCCACGTACTCGGGACGGGGAATGTGCGCGGGGACGGGGCGACGGGGGGTGACGGTGGCGGCTCGTACGGGACTCACCCGCTCATCGTACGGGGGCGGGTTCGGGCTCGGTCGTCGGTTCGGCCGCAGCGCGGGTGGTGAGGTGGTTGCGGACGGCGACCACGATCGCCGCCGCCCAGACCAGGGCAAGGGTGGCGTAGGTGATCCAGCGGCCGGTCGCGCCGAGCCCGGCGAGAGCATCGAGGCCCAGCAGGGTGCGGACATTGGTGACCACGATCAGGCCGCCGGCCAGAGTGCCCAGGATTTGCGCAGGCAGGATCCGGACCAGGAAGGCAGCGATCGGCGCGGCAATGATCCCACCGAGCAGCAGGGCGCCGACCCATCCCCAGTTGATGCTCTGGGATCCCAGTGAGAACAGGAATCCGAGACTGGCGGCGAGGGCGACCAGGAATTCGCTGGTGTCGATGGAACCGATGGTGCGGCGGGGCTCGATCCGCCCACTGGCGAGCAGGGTGGGGGTGCCGACGGGGCCCCAGCCGCCACCGCCGGTGGCGTCGAGGAATCCGGCCACGACGCCGAGGGGAGCCAGGAATCGCCACCGCAGCGTGCCGGGACGTGCCTGCGGCAGGCCGCGGACAGTGAAGCGGACCAGGACATAGGCGCCGAGGATCAGCAGGATGACCGACATGATCGGTGTGGCGACGTCGGTGTCGAGCGAGCTGAGCACGGTGGCGCCGGCGAAGGCACCCACCGCGCCGGGGATGCCGATCTTGGCGACCACCTTCCAGTCGACATTGCCGAACCGCCAGTGCGACAGGCCCGAGACGAAGGTGGTGCCGATCTCGGCCAGATGGACCGTGGCCGAGGCGGCTGCCGGGTTGGCGCCGATGGCGAGCAGCAAGGTGGTCGTGGTCACCCCGTACGCCATCCCCAGTGAGCCGTCGACGAGCTGGGCGGCGAACCCGACCAGCGCGATCAGTACGAGTGTCCTCATGAGAGTCCTTGAAATTTAAACCGGCAATGTCTGGTTGAACGGTAGGAATTGAATGAAATGGTGTCGAGGTCACGTCCGGATCGTGGACGGGCCTGAGGTGTCATGATGTGGGCGTGGACATCTCAGCCCGCACCGAGTACGCGATCCGCGCCGTACTGATCCTGGCGCGCTCGCAGCATGACGGGATTGCGACCGTCGCCGCAGACACCCTCGCTGCCGAACAGGATCTGCCCCGTAAGTTCCTCGAGGCGATCCTGGCCGACCTCCGCCGTGGCGGGGTGGTGACCAGCCAGCGGGGCGCCAGTGGGGGATATCGACTGGCCCGGTCGGCGGACCAGATCTCGATCGGCGCAATCTTCCGCGCCGTCGACGGACCGCTCGCTGAGGTGCGGGGGTTGCGCCCCACCGAGACCACCTACCAAGGGGTGGCCGAGCACCTACCGACCTTGTGGGTCGCCGTACGAGCGAGCCTGCGGGAGGTGCTCGACACCGTCACCGTCGAGCAACTTCTCGGCGGCACCTTTCCCGACCCGGTGCCGCGGCTGCTCGAAGCACCTGATGCCTGGGTCAACCGATGAGACGACGAAGGAGCACGAGATGGCCGAGATCCAGTACTACTACTGCCTGACCCACAAGACCGTGGAGCCCAGTGACCGTGGCTGCAAGGCGGTCGATCGACTTGGCCCCTATCCGGACCGAGCCGCTGCCGAGCAGGCGCTCGAACGGGTCCAGACCCGCAATGACGACTGGGAGAACGATCCGGCCTGGAATGACCCAGAGGACGAGGACGACTAGGCAACACCTCGACTCCGAAGTCTGAGTCCTGTTGGACCCGGAAGGACATCGGTTCTGCTTGTATGAGGGCTGATCCGGTTCGTCAGGTGACCTGCAGACTGTCGATCGCGGCCTGCACCGTACGTTCCTGGTCCGGGTCGCCGATGGTCGACTCGCCGACGAAGAAGCTCAACTCGCCGTTGCTGTTGCCACCGTCAACGACGATGACCTCGAGGACGCTGCCATCGATCCCCTCGTAGTTGGCAACGTGGACCTCCGCACGGACCGACCAGCCGGGGTGGCCTGAGACCGTGACCGCCTTCGAATGCAGATCGACCCGACCGGAGAATCCGGAGAAGAAGCTCGAGCTGGCGATGCAGGACAGGATCGCCTCGGCCGACTCATGCGGATCGGTGAAGCCATCGGCGGGGTCGAGAGCACCGACGGTCATCTGGCTGAACCACAGTGCCACCACATCCATGGCCTGCCCGTCGACATCGTGACCGAAGAACATGACCTGGGTGAGGATCCCCGGCCGTGCCTCCCAAGGTGCGGGCGCCGGCTCGAAGGAGAGCTGACCGCCGTGGATGCGGCCGTCGTCGGGATGCTCGGCACGTTCGCCGGCCCGTTGGCTGCGCGGACAATCCACCGCCGGCGGTGGTTCCGACGTCGGAGGTGGTGCGGTCGAGGGCTCGGTCGGCGTCGGCGTGGGCGGTGGGGACGACCCATCGTCCCAGGCGGAGATGGTCTGGTTCGCAGTCGGAGGATTGTCGGTGATGTCGCGCGGCCCCCGGTCGGGGAGTACGAAGCCGATGATGACCGCCACTGCGACGAGGACAACCACAGCGAGCAGGACCAGTGGCCAGAGTCGTCGCGGCTGCTCGCCCGGAGAAGGTGCGCCGGGTGCGCCCGGGGCCGGTCCGGTGGCGGAGATCGTCTCGGTGCTCCACTGCGATCCGTCGAACCAGCGCAGTCGGCCGGGGGTGCCACCAGGATCGGGGTACCAGCCGGGCTGACTCATGGACATCTCCCTTGTGTCTGCGCCGACGTTCGGTGCAGAGTTCAGGGTACGGCTGGGCCGGGGCCATCCACGTACGAGTGGGGGTGTAACACCGTTGTTACACCTCAGACGGCAGACTGTGGCCATGAGCAAGCAGACCGAGTTCGTGTTGCGGACGTTGGAGGAACGCGACGTCCGCTTCATCCGGATGTGGTTCTCCGATGTGCTGGGCACCTTGAAATCGGTGGCGATCGCACCGGCCGAGCTCGAGGGGGCGTTCGCTGAGGGGATCGGCTTCGACGGCTCCGCAATCGAAGGCTTCGCCCGGGTGTACGAGTCAGACATGCTGGCCATGCCTGACCCGTCGACCTTCCAGGTCCTGCCCTGGCGTGACGTCTCACCGGCAACCGGGCGGATGTTCTGCGACATCTTGATGCCGGACGGCTCGCCGTCGTTCGCCGATCCACGGCGGGTGCTCAAGCGGACCCTGCAACGGGCCCAGGACCTGGGGTTCACCTTCTACACCCACCCCGAGGTCGAGTTCTATCTCTTCCAACAGCCGGTGCTGCTCGACCAGCCACCGATCCCGGTCGACTCGTCGGGCTACTTCGACCACACACCCCAGAGCGTGGGCAGCGATTTCCGGCGGGAGGCGATCACGATCCTCGAGCAGATGGGGATCTCGGTCGAGTTCTCCCACCACGAGGGCGGGCCGGGTCAGCAGGAGATTGACCTGCGGTATGCCGATGCGCTGACCATGGCCGACGCGATCATGACCTTCCGGGTGGTGGTCAAGGAGGTTGCGCTGAGCCAGGGCATCCATGCCTCGTTCATGCCGAAACCGTTCACCGAACATCCTGGCTCGGGCATGCACACCCACGTCTCACTGTTCGAGGGTGACACCAATGCCTTCCACGACGCCAGCGACGAGTACCACCTGTCGCAGACGGCCAAGCATTTCATCGCCGGCATTTTGAAACATGCAGGTGAGATCACCGCCGTCACCAACCAGTGGGTCAACTCCTACAAGCGGCTCGTCGTCGGAGCCGAGGCCCCCAGCTACATCTGCTGGGGCCGCAACAACCGGTCGGCCCTGGTGCGGGTGCCGATGTACAAGCCGAACAAGCCGTCCTCGACGCGGATCGAGCTGCGCTCGATCGACGCCGCGTGCAACCCCTATCTGGCCTATTCGCTGATCCTGTCCGCCGGGCTCGCCGGCATCGAGGGGGAGTACGAGCTGCCTCCCGAAGCCGAGGACGACGTCTGGGCCCTCACCGACCGGGAACGCCGCTCGCTCGGCATCGAACCGTTGCCGCGCAACCTTGACGAGGCCATCCGTGCCATGGAGGACTCCGAGCTGGTGGCCGACACCCTGGGCGACCACGTCTTCGATTTCTTCCTGCGCAACAAGCGCGCCGAGTTCGACGAGTACCGGGCGCAGGTCACCCCGTACGAGCTGAGGACCAGCCTGCTGAGGCTCTGACCGTACGCCACAGCTCGGCCCACTGCTCCGGGCTGAGGTCGCGGGGCATGTGGTGTCGGCTGAGGCCGATGGCGTGCATCGTCTTCGCCAGGGCCTTCGACGACCCTGGCGCGGCCTGACGCAGGATGGCGTCCAACGAACGGCCAGGTCCGGTGAAGACCGCCCCGACGAACCGACCGTACGGGATGCGCTCGGCTCTGGGCACGAGCGGCCCCTGTCGCCGGGTGATCTGAAGGATGCCACCGTCGACGCTGGGCCGGGGGCGAAAACCGTGGGCCGGGACTTTGCTGTGGAGCTGGAAGGTGAACCAGGGTGCTGACTGGGCGCTCATCATGGTGCTCGGGCCGATCCCGGCGCGTTTGCGGGCTACCTCCCACTGGGTCAACACGATGGCCTCGGACCAGGTGTTGGCTGCGAGCAGTCGACGCAGCAGGGGCGTGGTCAGGTGGAACGGAAGATTGCCCACCACGACCGACGCGTCGATCCGGGTGCGCAGGGCATCAGCATGCTTGATCGTCGCGGACCGAGCACGTTGCCGCAGCCGTCGGATGCGGTGTTCGTCCAGCTCAAGCGCGGTGAGCGGGCGGTCCAGTCGTGACAGCGGGGCGGTCAGTGCACCGTCACCGGCGCCGATCTCGAGGATGGTGCCTTCGGTCTGGCGGACCAGAGTGATGATCCGCGCGATCGTGGGGCGATGGATGAGGAAGTTCTGGCCGAGCTCGTGTCGGCCGCCATGGATGGAACGGGGCATGGGTCTGCTCCAGAGATGAGTCGGGACGCGACTCGGGAGACGACCCGGAGGGGGCCACACGAAGGGGCAGACCGCACAGGAACCGGCGCTGACCCGAGACGCAGAAGGGCTCTCGGAGGACGACGCGCACCGCAGCGACGGGGCGCGCCGTCAGAGCTGACGGTCGCGGATCATCGCGGTGCAGGTCATCATGACCGCGCTCACCAGTGTTCCCATGGCAACGACGCTAACAGCGGTTCCCTCAAGGGGCCACCGGTTTTTCACCACAGTGGCAGGAGCGTCGACAGATCTGCCCGGGTGCCGGAGGCGCTGACGGTGCCGCCAGCGATCGCCTGGCTCCAGGTGATCCGGCCGGTGGCGAGCCGAAGGAAGGTCGGCGCATCGGTCTCCACCACATTGGGCGGAGTGCCGCGAGTGTGGGTCGGGCCGTCGCCGGGGATCCCACACTGGACAGCGGTGTACGGGGGAACGCGTACCTCGATCGTGTGGCCGGGATGGTTGTCGCCCAGCGCCTGCGCCAAGGTGCGCAGCGCAAGGGTCCTCTCGGTCCGGGTGAATCCGACGGCGGCGCTGCCACCGACGCTGCGATGCAGGTCGTCGGCATGGGTGACGAGTTCGACCATGCACGTGGCGAGCCAGTCCTCGGTCCGGAGCGTGCCGCCGGGGCCGTCGACCTTGGCCGGGACGGCATCGCCGGAGACGGCCTCGAGAGCGGTGATGCTGTCGCGCAGTTCATCCCGGATGCCGGGCCAGCCGCTGCGTGCTGCACGTTCGATCTCGCGAGCGGCCACCTGGTCAGCGGTTGATCGGTAGCTGGCCAGATGGCTGGCGACCGAGATCGCGCCGGACCGAGACGGACGCCCAAGCGTGGCGGTCGTGGTGTCGATCACCGTTGTGAGGTGGGCGACGAGCGTGGCGATGTCCCAACCGGGCAGGACGGTGTCTGCAGCAGGGTCGGGTGAGGTCTGGTCGAGCCAGGTGAGCAGTCGTTCGGCACCGGTGGTGACACAGGTGAGGGTGCGGATCAGCCGGGTCGCCATGAGAACAACGGTATCGGGGCGTGCTCAGGCTGAGTAGGGTCAGGTCATGGCTCGACAGCAGACCACCACTGGACAGTTGGCCCGGCTCGGACTGCAGGAGCCAACGCGTGCTGCGGAGCTGTTGGCCGGGTGGCCGTTGGAGCCGGAGTCGTTGGCTGAGCTGGTGGGCCGGCTCGGCAGGGTTGCCGATCCCGACCTCGCCCTCCACGGTCTCGACCGCTTGTTCGACGTGGCTCCGGGCGAGGTGTTGTCCTTGGTGGCCGATCCGGCTCTGGCCGATCGACTGGTGAGGCTGCTGGCCGGCAGTCGGGCTCTGGGACACCATCTGGCTGCCCATCCTGGGGACCTGGGGGTGGTCGCCGGAGCGGTCGGACGACGATCCCGCCAGCACTGGCGCGACACCTTCCTGGCTGCGGTCGGCGCTGACCCGGCCGAGCCCCGGCCGACCGCGACGGTGGCCGATGCCCCTGATCAGCTGCGGCTGGCCTATCGGGCGGCTTTGATCGCCGTGGCACTGCGCGACCTGGCCAGTGACGAGCCGCAGACTCTGATGACCGATGTGGCCGGGGAACTGGCCGACCTGGCCGATGCGGTCGTGGAGACCGCCTTGGCGATTGCACGAGCTGAGGTGGGGGAGAGCTCACACCATGTCCGGTTGGCGATCGTGGCGCTGGGCAAGTGCGGAGCCCAGGAGCTCAACTATGTCAGCGATGTGGACGTCCTCTACGTGGCCGAGCCGGCCGAAGGGGTCGAGATCGGCAACGACGCCGTGATCCGGATCGGGTCCCGCCTGGCGGCGGCCGTGTCACGGATCTGTTCGGGCCATTCATCGGCAGGCCGGATCTGGGAGCTCGATGCCGCGCTACGACCCGAGGGCAAGGCCGGGCCGTTGGTCCGCAGTCTGGCGAGCATGGAGACCTACTACGAGAAGTGGGCCAAGACCTGGGAATTCCAGGCCATGTTGAAATCGCGCCCGATGGCAGGTGACCTCGACCTCGGCGCCGCATTCTGCACCATGGTCGGGCCCCATGTCTGGCAGGCCGCGGAACGAACGGGTTTCGTCGCCGATGTCAGGGCCATGCGACGCAGGGTGGTCGAGCACATTCCCAGCGAGCACAGTGATCGTGAACTCAAGCTCGGTGCGGGTGGTCTGCGCGATGTCGAGTTCTCGGTGCAGTTGCTGCAGCTGGTCCATGGTCGGGCTGACGACCGACTGCGGATGCGTGGGACATTGCCCGCACTGCAGGCGCTGGTGCAGTACGGGTACGTCGGGCGACGCGACGGTGCTGACCTGGCGGAGTCGTACGCGTTCATCAGGACCCTCGAGCACCGGATCCAGCTGGAGGATCTGCGACGGACCCATCTGTTGCCTGATGACCCGGACCGACTGCGGGCACTGGCCCGGGGTCTGGGAGTCGCTTCGGGCGAGGAGCTGGTCAAGCAGTGGCGCAGCCATGCCCGCCGGGTGAAACGACTCCATCGTCGCGTCTTCTACTCGCCGGTGCTGGCCGCGGTGTCGAAGATCAGTACCGATGACCTGCGATTGACCACCGGTGCGGCCGAGGATCGGCTGGCCGCGATGGGCTTTGCCGATGCGAAGGCTGCGCTCGGCCATGTGGCGGCCCTGACCGCCGGGGTGAGCCGGCAGGCCGAGATCCAACGCCAGCTGTTGCCGGTGATGTTGAGTTGGCTCTCGGATGCGCCCAATCCGGACCACGGGCTGCTCGCCTTCCGCCAGATCTCCGAGGCACTGGGCCGGACCCCGTGGTACCTGCGGGCGCTGCGCGACGAGGGGACCATGGCCGAACGGCTGGCCACCTTGTTGGCCTCCAGCCGTTACGTGGTGGCCCTGTTGCAGCGCTCACCCGAAGCCGTACAGCTGCTGGTCAGCGATGCGCCACCCGAGCTGCGGACCTTTGAGGACTGGCGCTCGGAGATGTCCAGCGCCGCCCGCCGTCAGGACGATCCGGTCAAGGCGATCCAGGCGATCCGCGGAGTGCGCCAACGGGGACTGTTACGCGTCGCCGGAGCTGACGTGTTGGCCGCGATCAGTGTCGACGATGTGGGCAAGTCCCTTGCTGCGTTGACCTCGGCAACGATTGATGCCGCCCTCGATGTGGTCATGCGCGGCTGGGACGGACCGCCGATCGCGGCGATCGCCCTGGGCCGGTGGGGTGGGCAGGAGATGTCCTATGCCTCCGACGCCGATGCCATGTTCGTGGTCGGGGACGGTGGCGACCCCGCAGCTGCGACGCAGCTGCTCAGCCGGCTCCGCGCCGGGCTCACCGCCCCGGGGCCGGTGCCGGGTCTGGAGATCGACCTCGGGTTGCGCCCCGAGGGGTCGGGTGGCCCGATGATCCGCACCATTGCGGCCTACCGCGCCTACTACGAACGCTGGTCCAGCACCTGGGAACTGCAGGCCATGATCCGTGCCGGCGTGGGCGCCGGGGACAGTGAGCTCGGTGCTGAGCTGATCACCGAGATCGACCGGCACCGGTGGCCGGCCGGTGGGCTGAGTGAGGAGCAACGTGCCGAGATCCGCAGGCTCAAGGCTCGCATGGAGGCCGAACGGCTGCCGCGCGGTGTGGACCGTCGCGACCATCTCAAGCTCGGTCCCGGAGGGCTCAGCGATGTCGAGTGGACGGTGCAGATGATCCAGCTCGATCATGCGGCCGACCAGCCTGCGCTGCGGACGACTCGGACCATGGCTGCTCTGGACGCCGCCCGCGGTGCCGGCCTGATCAACGATGACGACCACGACGCACTCGCGCGGGCCTGGCGGATGGCCAGTCGGATCCG
Organism: uncultured Propionibacteriaceae bacterium; assembly: GCA_945911015.1. Lineage (GTDB taxonomy): Bacteria > Actinomycetota > Actinomycetes > Propionibacteriales > Propionibacteriaceae > Avipropionibacterium. The sequence continues at coordinate 146,966 of CAMDZW010000003.1, read as the reverse complement.
GGATCTGTCCATGCTGGTCCGGGGACGGCCCGGCGACAGCATGCCCACCGACACCCGCGACCTGGCGGCGGTGGCTGAGTTGATGGGCTATCCGGCTCCGGGCGCCTCCCTGCTGGAGCTGGAACAGCGCCGCTGCTCCCGGCAGGCGGTGTACGTGGTCGATCGGCTCTTCTGGGGGCAGGACTGAGTCAGGCCCGAGCCCTCACACCGAGTCGAGGCTGGCCCGCAGGGCAGCGGTTGTGGCTTGGAGGAACCGGATCACAGTGTCGCGTTCCTCGGCGGTGAGGGCAGCAGCGACGTGGACCCGAGAGGCCTGATGGCGGCCCATGCTCGCGATGGCAGCGGCCCGGGTTTTGGGGGCGACGGTGATCAACAGCGCACGTCGGTCGGTCGGGTGCGGTTCCCGTACGACATGGTGTTGGCGTTCGAGTCGATCGATCAACTTGGTGGTCGAGGCGGTGGTGATCCTGAGATGGCGTGCCAGGGCGGTGGCGGTGACCGGCTGCTGCTGGTTCTCGGCGACCAGCAGGTAGTGCAGGGCCCGCATGTCGGTCTCGTTGAGTTGCATGTAGGCCCGTGCCGCTTCGGCCAGTTCGCGTTCCACCAGGCGCAGATGGCCTATGGCCTCCATCAGCTGGTCGATCTGGTCCTGGTCCGCATGGGCGAGGTCACCCGGGTCGACGATGTCGTGTCCGGGGTCGGCGGCACGCACGGTGTACAGCGGAAACGGTGCGGTTGACGGCTCGGGGTCCACCATGGGTGCATCCTAGCCTGTGATACTGCATGCTAGATTGACAGTCATCCAGGTAAGCAACATCCGATCTCGGGGGTCGACCATGCGTACGTTGCGAATCCTCATCCCCTCCGCACTGGTCCTGGTCTGGTTGGTCGCTGCCGGCATCGGCGGGCCCTACTTCGGGCGCATTGACGAGGTCTCGAACAATGACCAGACCGCCTATCTCCCCTCCAGCGCCGACGCGACAACGGTGCAACAGCGACTGACCGACTTCCTGGGTGATGACACGGTCCCGGCGATCGTCATCTTCGTGGCTGACAGCGAACTCGACGATGGGCAGCTCGATGACCTCCGCGCGGTCGTGGACGGGCTCGCCGAGGTGCCTGGTGTCGACGATGAGATCTCACCGCTGCTGCCCTCCGAGGACGGCCTCGCGGTCGAGGTCTTCGTGCCGATCGACGCCGACGCCGATCTGGGTGAAGCGGTGATGGCCCTCCGTGAGCACCTGACCACGGGTCTGCCCGACGGTGTCACCGTGCATGTCACCGGACCGGCCGGGTTCTCCGCTGATCTGGTCGATGCCTTCGCCGGCATCGATGGTCTGCTCCTGGGTGTGGCACTGGCCGCCGTTGGGATCATCCTGGTCATCGTCTACCGCTCGGTCTTGTTGCCGATCATGGTGTTGATGACCAGCACCTTCGCGTTGTGTGTGGCCCTGTTGGTCAACTGGCTGCTCGCCAACGCCGACATCCTCATCCTGACCGGCCAGACCCAGGGCATCCTGTTCATCCTGGTGATCGGTGCCGCCACCGACTACGCACTGCTCTACACCTCCCGCTATCGCGAGGAGCTGACCATCCACCAGGACCGGCTGGTCGCGACCAAGAAGGCATGGCGCGGATCGGTCGAACCGATCGTCGCCTCCGGCGGCACGGTCATCGCCGGGCTGCTCTGCCTGCTGCTGAGCGATCTGAAGTCCAACAGCTCGCTGGGTCCGGTCGCCGCGATCGGCATCGCCACCGCGATCGTCTCGGCCCTCACGCTCCTGCCGTCGATGTTGCTCCTGGCCGGGCGCGTTGCCTTCTGGCCCCGTATGCCCCGGTTCGACAAGGACCACGGCGAGGAGATCGTGCCGACCGGGGCCTATGCGAGGGTCGGGTCATTCGTCGATCGTCACGCCCGAGCAGTGTGGATCGTGGTGCTGCTGGTGTTGCTGGCCGGGGCGGCCGGGGTGACCCAGCTGCGGGCCGACGGAGTCGCCCAGAGTGACTTGATCATTGGTGGATCCGATGCCCGCGACGGACAGCTGGTCCAGGCCGAGCACTTCCCGGGAGGCTCGGGCAGCCCGGTCTACCTGATCGTTGCCGAGGAGGACCTGCAGGAGGTCGCTGATCGGCTGCTGGCCCATGACGGGATTGACTCGGTCTCGGTCACCGCCGAAGACTCCCCGAGCGGGACCGCCCCGATCACTGACGAGGGGATCCAGCCGCTGGGGCCGCCCGGCACCCCGGCACCGGACCCGACGGTGTCACAGGGGGAGGTCCTGTTGCAGGCAACGTTGGCCGATGCCGCTGACAGCCAAGGAGCCGAGCAGGTGATCCGGGACCTGCGTGCCGAACTCGACGGGCAGGCTCTGATCGGCGGGGTGACCGCCACCGATGTCGACACCATCGACGCCTCGATCCATGACCGCACCATCATCATCCCGATCGTGCTGGTCGTGATCGCCGCGATCTTGATGGTGCTGTTGCGGGCGGTCGTCATCGGCCTGGTGTTGCTGTTCACCACCGTGGTCTCGTTCGCGACCGCACTCGGTGTCTCGGCGCTGATCTTCAACCACCTGCTGGACCTGCCCGGTGCTGACCCGGCCGTCCCCCTGTACGGCTTCGTCTTCCTGGTCGCACTCGGGGTGGACTACAACATCTTCCTGATGACCCGGGTCCGGGAAGAGACCATCCACCACGGAACTCGGACCGGTCTGGTCCGGGGCCTGTCCATCACCGGAGGCGTGATCACCTCGGCCGGCCTGGTGTTGGCCGCGACCTTTGCTGCCCTCGCCGTGATCCCGATCCTGTTCCTGCTCCAGCTGGCCGTGATCGTGGCTCTGGGCGTGTTGATGGACACCTTCATCGTCCGGACCCTGCTGGTGCCGGCGTTGAGCCTCGAGATCGGCAGGGCGATCTGGTGGCCGTCCAAACTTGTCAGCGCCGAGCGTCCGGCCCATGCGCGGGCTCCGGAGCATGCCGACCCGGAGTGAAGGCGCAGGTGGATCTTCCAAGAGCAGGTAGCCGAACGGGACACTCGGTGCTGATCACGCGTCGAGGTTGAACCGGCTGCGGAGAGACTCCTCATCGGCTCCCGTCACCTGCAGCGCCCAGGCCAGGACGGAGGGCGCGACGTCAACTCGAACCGTCATCGCTCTCTCCCTTCTGGCCAGCGGGCAGCAACGCGCACCGCTTCGTCTTCACTGGCAATTCTGCCGTATGCCGCTCAGTTGGCGGAGGTGTGTCGCAGACCGCCTGAAGCGTCGCGTCGATGACCGCTGACGGGACTGCTGCTTCGCGTGCCGTGGCTATGCCCAACATCGGCGTAGCTCGGTTCGCTTGTGTTAGACATGCTCGTGCGGGCTCCAGGGGAGTCGCCTGGGGTGTACGTGCGGAAGGGTCGCACACGCAGTGCAAAGGTAGAACCGTTGCTTGGGCACCGACCCTTGCAATTGGTGTGCCACCTTCGTTGGGCCGCACATCCGACATGCATCGCACACGTGCTCGTATCACGTTGTTGTGCAGGCCCGCACACCTTCGTGTGGCTGAGCGTGCGTACGTGTGGGCCAGCCTGCCAGCGGCGGCATGCTGTCCCGCACCGGGATGTGCTGGCCTGGTTCCGGGGAGTGCTGGGCCGGATCAGCGGCCCGGCCGCCAGGAATGACAATCGCCGGGATCCTTGTGTGCAAAGGAAACCCGGCGATTGCCGTCAACAGTCGATTCAGAGGTCGTAGTAGAGCTCGAACTCGTGCGGGTGTGGACGGAGCCGGATCGCGTCGATGTCGGCCCGCTTCAGTCCAACCCACGAGTCCAACAGATCCGGGGTGAACACATCCCCGGCGAGCAGGAATTCCTGATCGGCCTCCAGCGCGTCGAGGACCGCTTCGAGCGAAGCCGGGACCTGGTCGACCGCAGCATGCTCTTCCGGCGGCAACTCGTACAGATCCTTGTCGATCGGCTCAGCCGGCTCGATCTTGTTGATGATGCCGTCCAGCCCGGCCAGCAGCATCGCCGAGAAGGCCAGGTACGGGTTCGACGACGGGTCGGGGCAGCGGAACTCGACGCGCTTGGCCTTCGGGTTGGACCCGGTGATCGGGATCCGGATGCAGGCCGAGCGGTTGCGTTGGGAGTAGACCAGGTTGACCGGGGCCTCAAAACCCGGCACGAGACGGTGATACGAGTTCACCGTCGGGTTGGTGAAGGCCAACAGGGCCGGGGCATGCCTGAGCAGGCCGCCGATGTAGTGACGGGCCATGTCCGACAGCCCGGCATATCCGGCCTCATCGTGGAACAGCGGCGTGCCGGCATCCCAGATCGAGGAGTGCACGTGCATGCCCGAGCCGTTGTCGCCGAAGATCGGCTTGGGCATGAAGGTGGCGGTCTTGCCGTTGGCCCAGGCGGTGTTCTTGACGATGTACTTGAACTTCATCACGTCGTCGGCGCTGCGCAACAGCGTGTCGAACTTCCAGTTGATCTCGGCCTGCCCGGCCGTGCCGACCTCGTGGTGGGCCCGCTCGACCTCGAGACCGGCCCGCTCCATGTGGAGCACGATCTCGTCGCGCAGGTCGCCGAAGTGGTCGGTCGGAGCGACAGGGAAGTAGCCACCCTTGTAGCGGACCTTGTAGCCGCGGTTGCCGCCGTCCTCGATGCGCCCGGTGTTCCAGGCGCCGGCGATCGAGTCGATCGCGTAGTAGCCGGTGTTGGCCTTGGTCTCGAACCGGACATCGTCGAAGACGTAGAACTCAGCCTCCGGGGCGAAGAAAGCGGTGTCACCGATCCCGGTCGAGGCCAGGTAGGCCTCCGCCTTGCGGGCGATGTTGCGCGGATCGCGGCTGTAGGGCTCGAGCGTCAGCGGGTCGTGGACGAAGAAGTTGACCACCAGCGTCTTGGCCTGACGGAACGGATCCAAGTAGGCCGTGGTCGGATCAGGCAGCAGGGCCATGTCCGACTCGTGGATCTGCTGGAAGCCCCGGACCGAGGAACCATCGAAGCCGAGGCCGTCAGTGAAGACCTCGGGCCCGAAGAATCCTGCGGGGACGGTGAAGTGCTGCATCACCCCGGGGAGGTCGCAGAAGCGGACGTCGATCATCTCGACCCCCTCATCGCGTACGTAGGCCAGGAGCTCGTCGGCGGTGCTGAACATGTGGGTTCCTTCTCGGATCGGTCGGCCACCCCACGGTGGGCTGTCCGAGGACAACCCTAGAAATGTCGATCGCCGACAGCGTTGCGCTGATGTAACAGTGGTGTTACGTCACCGCAGACCCTACCGAAACCTTGACCCGTACGGTCAGAGGTAGCCTTGGGCGCGTGGCAACGCACGCATCGACCTCCGCCGACCAGACCTATCCCGGTTCGTCCCTGGGTCTGCCGCAGAGCGGACCCGGTCGGCTGGCGGGGTGGATGCCGCGGCTCACCTCCTTGGTCCTGGACTGGGCTATCAGCATGCTCATCGTCGTGATGGCACTCGGCACGCCTGCACTCACCGCCGTCGACTGGCAGCGTTGGGCCGTACTGGTGGTCTTCTTCATCCAGACCGCCTGCCTGAGCGCCGTCACCGGCGCCTCGGCGGGCCAGATCATCTGCCGCATCACGGTGGTGCGGCTCGACGGCAAGAAGCTCGGTCTGCCGCGCGCCCTGCTGCGCCAGGGCCTGCTCTGCCTGGTCATCCCCGCCTTGGTCATCGGTGTCGATCGGCGAGGCATGCACGACATGGCGGCCAACAGTGTCGTCGTCTCACGTCACTGAGCTCCACCCTGCCGGCCCGAGTTCTGCGACGCCCTCCATTCCACTGCTGTTCATCCCCACGACGGGACGTTCTGGGCCCAAACTCCGACCCATCGCGTGTCGGTCGTCACAATTGGCCCCCGTGAGGTGCAATGTGACGAGGTGATCACAGATCACGACTTCTGAGGAACAGTGTTACCCAGAGGTCATCCGCTCGACGTCTGTTCAACACCGAACGACTCCTGCCGGTGGGCTGACACCGTCATGCTGACACCAACAGGGAGTGCCAATGAGGGAGAGGTGACGGTGTCCCAACCCAGCTCGACCCTGCCCGCCGACAGCGCGGCAGAACCCGTGAAGCGTTCTCGGTTCAGACCGAATCCCAGGACGTGGCGTGATCGATGGACCTTTGTCCTGTTCGTGCTGCCCAACCTGGCGCTCATCGCGATGTTCATCTACGTACCCCTGTTCCGCAACATGTACTACTCGACCCTGAACTGGACGATCGGTTCGGCGCGGGCCACCAAGATCGGTCTGGACAACTACGTCCGGTTCTTCACCTCACCCGACGGCATTGCGGTGTGGCGAACAACCGGCATCTTCACCGTTGCCACGGTCGGCGGATCGATGGTGCTGGGTCTGTTGGTCGCAGTCGTGCTCAACAAGAAGCTGCGGGGCAGCACCCTCGCCCGAGCGGCAGTCTTCTCCCCGTACGTGCTCTCCGGAGTGGGCGTGGGCCTGGTCTGGTTGTTCATCTTCGACCCGTCCTTCGGCGTGCTCGGCTACTTCCTGCGCTCGATCGGGCTGCGGAGCCCGGACTGGTTCCTCAATCCGAACCTGTCGCTGGTGATGGTGATCATCGTCTACATCTGGAAGAACCTCGGCTACTGCGCGGTTGTCTACCTCGCCGGTCTTCAGTCGCTGCCCAGTGACGTGATGGAGGCCGCCGCCCTCGACGGCGCCGGCTCCTGGCAGCGGTTCACCAAGGTCGTGCTGCCCCTGATCTCACCGAGCACCTTCTTCCTGCTGATCACCACGATCCTCAACTCGTTGCAGGCCTTCGACCTGCTCAAGATCATGACGCCGTTGGGCAACGGGACCAACACCCTCATCTTCGAGGCCTATCTGCAGTCCTTCGGCGCCTACCAGCGGGCCGGATATTCCGCCGCCATCGCCGTGGTGTTGTTCCTCGTGCTGTTCATCGTCACGATCGTCCAGCTCCGCTTCGTCGAGAGGAAGGTGCACTACGCATGAGTGCGGTGACCACATCGAAGAAGACCCCGTCCCAGGACTTGCGTCAGGTCGACCCGAACAGGCGTGCACTGTCGGTCCGTAATGTCATCGCCACCCTGGTGGGCGGTTACCTGCCACTGGTGCTGACCGTGCTGGTGGTCTTCCTGCCACTGCTGTGGATGATGATGGGCTCGCTGAAGCAGCCCAACGAGATCACGACCCTGACCCCACAGCTGCTGCCGAAGGAACCCTCGCTCGACAACTACGCCTATGTGCTGGACCGGGTCCCGCTGTTGTTGCTGTTCCGCAACAGCCTGATCGTCACCGTCGTCGGTTCCTCGATCAAGGTCGTACTGGCCCTGCTCTCGGCCTACGCGTTGGTGTTCATCCGGTTCCCGTTCAAGGACCTCATCTTCGTGATCATCCTGGTCGCGCTGATGGTGCCGCCGCAGGTCTCGATGCTGCCGAACTACCTCACGATCTCCGAACTCGGTGGGCGCAACACCTTGTGGGGGATCATCCTTCCGGGTCTGGGCACCGCCTTCGGCACCTTCTTGCTGCGCCAACACTTCAAGACGTTGCCGATGTCGATCCTGGAAGCAGCCGAAATGGACGGAGCCGGCCACTGGCGTCGCCTGTGGCGGATCGTCCTGCCGATCTCGGCACCCACCGTCGCCACCGTGGCCCTGGTCACCATCGTCACCGAGTGGAACGACTACCTCTGGCCGCTGGTGATCACCGACCGTCCCGAGACCATGACCCTGCCGGTCGGCCTCAGCCTGCTGCAGACCCTGGAATCCAACTCGGGCTCGTACGGCTACCTGATGGCAGGTGCGGTGATGGTCATCCTGCCCGTCCTCATCGTCTTCGCCGCTCTCCAACGTCACATCGTGGCTGGCCTGACCCAAGGGTCGGTCACCGGTTGATCACCGACACCGTTCGGTGCAAGAAAGGAACACACAATGTCAGGTTTCATCAATCCCGCGGTGCGATCCGCCGTCAGTCGTCCCAGTCTCAGTCGTCGGGGTCTGCTCGGAGCAGCTGGCCTCGGCATGGGTGCGTTCGCCCTGGCCGGTTGCTCCGGTCCTGATGTCAGCGGTGACGACGGTCCCGGGGCCGAGGAGGAGACCGATTGGTCGACGGTCGAACCCGCCACCGAGATCTCGTTCTGGACCAACCATCCCGGTAGCTCGATGGAGCTCGAACAGGGCTTCGCCGACGCCTTCAAGGAGGAGACCGGCATCCAGGTCAACCTGGTGACCGCCGGCAAGAACTACGAGGAGGTGCTGCAGAAGTTCCTCACCGCCCAGACCGGCGACGAGGCCGGTGACCTGGTCGTCGTGTCCGACGTCACCTGGTTCACCTACTTCATCAACGGCACGATCATCGCCCTCGACGGTCTGTGGGAACACCTCGACTACGAGATCAGCGACTACCGTGACGCTCTGATCGCCGACTACCTGTACGAGGGCAAGCACTACGGCGTCCCGTACTCCCGCTCGACCCCGCTGTTCTACTACAACAAGGATCACTGGTCGAAGGCCGGTCTCGACGATGCCGCCCCGAAGACCTGGGCCGAGTTCGACGAGATCGCAGCCAAGCTCACCGACGCCTCCGGCAATGACGCTGCCTTCGCCTATCCGAAGCAGGACCAGTACCCGGGATGGACCCTGTCCAATGTCGTCTGGGGCTGGGGTGGTGGCTGGTCGGATGAATGGGACACCTCGATCCTGGTCAGTGACGAGACCGTGGATGCCCTGCAGTTCGTGCAGGACTCGGTCCAGAAGTCGAAGTGGGGGATGGTCGCCTCCTCGGACCATGCCGAGATCTTCGCCGCCGGGGGCGTCTCGGCGACCGTCCAGTCGACCGGCTCCATGAACGGGATCATGGAGACCGCCGATGGATTCGAAATCGGTGTCGGCTTCCTGCCCGGGGGCCCGAAGGCGACCGACAATGTCTGCCCGACCGGCGGTGCCGGTGTCGGTATCGGGGCCAAGTCCAGCCCGGAGCGTCAGCTCGCCGCAGCCATGTTCGTCCAGTTCATGACCAACCCGGAGAACGCGGCCACCTTCGCCCAAGGCACGGGCTACATGCCGGTCCGCAAGTCGGCCGACATGTCAGCCGCGATTGCCGAAACCCCGCAGCTGGGCGTCGCGGTCGAGCAGCTCGACCACACCCGTTCTCAGGACTACGTCCGGGTGCTGCTGGCCGGTGGTGATCTGAACCTGTCGGGCACCCTGCAGACGATCATGACCTCACCGGTCGATGTCAAGGCAGAACTGGAGAAGCTGCGTGGCGTGCTCGACGATCTCTACGAGACCGACCTGAAGCCCAAGCTCGAGGGCTGATCTCGTACGGCATCGCCTGAGCTCCAGCTGGGTCAGCGGATCACCCCGAAGCGGTAACCGTGGTCACGGAACCACGCAATCACCGCCGGGGTGGCCTGCTGGCTCAGCTTTCTTGTCGGGCCTTCATGGAGAAGTACCACCACTGTGTTGTTGCCGGAATTCTCCGCCCCCGATGTCACCATGTTGACCATGTCCTCGACTGTGGTGGGGCGTCGCGACTCGGGCTCGGCATCGCCGTACATCGCGTTCCAGTCCAGCCAGGCCATGCCACGCGCAGCAACCGCCTTGTCGGCCGGGCCCATTCCCTTCCAAGACATGTGGCCGCCGGGATAGCGGAAGGCCGTGGTGGTGAAATCCGGCCCCAGGGCGTCGCGCAGAGTGCCGAGAGTCCGGTCGATCTCGTCGCCGATCCGTTTTGGGTCGGCGACCCGGTCGGGATAGAGCACCGAGTAGTCATGGGACCAGGTGTGCACGCCGATCCCACTGCCCTGGGCGAAGATCTTCTGCACCAGGCCAGGGAACTGTGATGCCTGCTGACCGGTGACAAAGAAGGTGGCCGCGATGCCGTGCTTGGCCAGAATCGCCAGATAGTTGTTCGTGGACTCCGGGCTCGGCCCGTCATCGACGGTCAGGTAGACCACCGGCTTGTCCGGGCACTCATCTCTGTCCGGATCGGCCATGCAGCGATGCACCACGGCGGCCGGGGTCACGACCACACCCTTCGGTGCCTGATCCGAGGTCTTGCTGGGGGAGGGCCGTTGGGAGACCGTCACCCCACCGGAGCCAACCGACGGATCCTGCGACGGTGTGGGCGGCGTGGGCGGTGTGGTGGTCGGCGGACTCGATGGACTGGCGGGCGGGGAGGCCGACGTCGTCGGGTGGGTCGGTCCGGGACCCGCGGTCGGAATGGTGCCGCATGCTGCCAGCCCCATCGCCACAACAACGACAACTGCAGCCCACCAACGGCTGTGGTTCATGACCGCTCCCCCCCCCAGATCGTGGTCCTCTCCCAGAAGACGCACGAAGCGGGCAGCGGGTTGTCCTGAGTGACTCAGATCACCTTGGCAGGCATCGGTGGGACCTGATCACTCCAACGGCGATCACTCGAACGGGGCGGGGTCTCCCGCACCGATCCGCTCGAGGGTGACACCATCGGTGAAGTTCACCACGGTGGTTGGCTCGACGCCACATTCGCCGGAGTCGATGACCGCGTCGAGTTCGTGGTCGAGCTGATCCTTGATCCGCCACCCTTCGGTCAGCGGATCCTCCTCGCCCGGCAGCAGCAGGGTCGACGACATCAGGGGTTCCCCGAGCTCCTGCAGCAGGGCGGTGACCACAGGGTGGGAAGGGATGCGCACGCCGACGGTCTTCTTCTTCGGGTGCAACATCTTGCGCGGCACCTCCTTGGTGGCGGGCAGGATGAAGGTGTACTGCCCAGGGGTGTTGGCCTTCACCGAACGGAACACGGTGTTGTCGACATGGACGTACTGGCCGAGTTGGGCGAAGTCACTGCAGACCAGGGTGAAGTGGTGCAAGGCACCGAGGGAACGGATCCGACGGATCCGCTCCAGGCCTTCGGCATTGCCCAGCACACAGCCCAAGGCAAAACACGAGTCGGTGGGGTAGGCGATCAGACCGCCGTCGCGCAGAATCTGGACCGCCTGCGCGATCGAACGCGGCTGGGGGTCGGTGGGATGTACGTCGAAGTAGCGTGCCATGTCCCAGTCCTACCGGCTCGGCGCCTCCGGGGCAAGACCCGCGATAAGGTGTCCCTCGGTCATGGACCAGCGAAGTCCGGTGCAATTCCGGCGCTGACCCGCAACTGTGACCGTACCGACCCGGGTCCATCCGGGCAGGTACGGAAGCCAGGTCGCCTGCCCGTGGCTGGAGAACTACGCCTTTCGAGGAGCAGAAGGCGTCTCGTCGGACCGTCTCGACCCCTCTGGCTGGGGGAAGGCTGTCGGCCGGACTCAACTGACCTCGACCGACAGGAGACACCATGACATCACTTCTCGTACGGCTTCGGGTCGCGGTCGGCGCGACCCTGGCCCTGGTCCTGGGCGTGGTCGCGCTCGCCGGATGTTCCCCGGCCGAGCCGACCCCGACCTCCAGCCCGTCCAGCTCCGCAGTTGCCTCATCGTCGGCGCCGGTCGAGGCAACCTTCCCGCGCGAGGTGACGATCCCGGCCGGGATCTCCACCGCCGAGCAGACCATCACTCTGGCCGAGAAGCCCACCGCGATCATCGTGCTCGCCCCGGCCGTCACCGAGACCGTGTACGCGATCGGCGCCGGCGACCAGGTTGCGGCCGTCGACCAGCTGTCGAACTTCCCCGCCGAGGCGAAGACCACTGATCTGGACGCCTTCACCCCCAATGTCGAGGCGATCGCCGGCTACGAACCGGATCTGGTGCTGGTCTCCAACGACCAAGGAGGGATCGTCTCCCAGCTCACCGCACTCGACATCCCGGTCGCGGTCCTGGAGGCCCCGGCCACCCTCGAAGCGGCCTATGCCCAGTTCGAACTGGTCGGCGAGCTCACCGGCAACGACCAGGCCGGGGTCGACCTGGCCGCCTCGGTCAAGGACCGGGTCGATGCAGCCGTGGCCACGGCCGCCGACAGCTCGGTCGAGACCTACTACTGGGAGCTGGACGGCACCTACTTCTCGATCACCTCCGACACCTTCTCCGGTGCCGTGCTGGCCGCCTTCGGTCTGAGCAGCATCGCTGACCAAGCGCCGGGGGCAGCCGAGTCCGGCGGCTACCCGCAGTTGTCGGCCGAGTTCATCCTGGACGCCGATCCGGATGTGATCTTCGCCCCTGGAGGCGATGCCGAGGCCATCAGCGGCCGCGACGGCTGGGACGTCCTTGGCGCAGTCAAGGACGCCGACGGCATCGTCGTCCTCGACAACGATGTGGCCAGCCGCTGGGGTCCGCGGATCGCTGACCTCGCCGAGCAGATCGGTGATGCCCTGGCCAAGGTCGGCTGAGGCCCGCCCTCGGCCGAGGAACACCATGTCCACCCGTGCCCGATTGCGGCCCACACCGGTGTTGGTCTGTGCGACGAGTGTCGTCGTAGCAGCACTGATCGGTGCCGCGCTCGGGCCGGTGTGGATCGCCCCGGACCGCATCCTGGTCTGGCTGGTTGACCAACTCCCCTGGGTCGACCTCAACCCGACTGACCCACTCACCGCAGTCGAACAGGTCATCCTGCTCAAGGTGCGACTGCCGCGGGTCGTGCTCGGCGCGGTCGTGGGTGCCCTGCTCGCCGGCTGCGGGGCTGCCTTCCAAGGGGTCTTCCGCAATCCGCTGGCCGATCCCTATCTCCTCGGGGCCGCCGCCGGTGCCGGACTCGGCGCGGTCACCGCCATCACCTTGGGGCTGGCCTCGGCACTGGTGCCGGTCTTCGCCTTCGTCGGCAGCATCGCCGCGGTCACTGTGGCCTGGCTGATCGGATCGCGGCGGCACTCGGCCAACCCGACCACCTCACTGGTCCTTGCCGGGGTGGCGGTCGCCGCCTTCCTCGGGGCCATCCAGTCCTTCCTGCTGCAGCAACATGCCGACCAGCTGCAACAGGTGTGGGCGTGGATGATGGGCCGGCTGGTGGTGGCCGGCTGGTCACAGGTCTGGACCATCATCCCGTACGCGATCGTCACGACCGTGGTGCTGATCGGCGGCCGTCGTATCCTGGACGTCCTCGCCGTGGGCGACGACGAGGCCCGCACCCTGGGACTCGACCCCCGCAAGGCACGGATCGTGTTGGTCCTGGCCGCCACCCTCGGCACCGCTGCCGCGGTCTCCGCGGCCGGTCTGATCGGTTTCGTCGGGTTGGTCGTGCCGCACCTGGTCCGGCTCGTTCTCGGCGGCAGCTACCGAGTGATTGTGCCGTTGGCCCTGTTGCTCGGTGCGACCGTGCTCGTGGTGGCCGATGTGTTGGCTCGGATGGTGATGGCGCCGGCCGAGATCCCGATCGGTGTGGTCACCGCCTTCCTCGGGGCCCCCTTCTTTGCCATGCTGCTGGCCCGGGGGCGAACATGATCGAACCTGACAATCTGTTGTCTGCAAATGATCTGGGTGTCTGGGTTGGGCCGACGCAGCTCATCGGCGCGATCGACCTGACCGTCGTCGCCGGGGAGTGGGTCAGTGTCATCGGCCCCAACGGCGCGGGCAAGACGACCCTGCTGCGGGCCTTGGCCGGGATCACGCCCTACTTCGGGTCGGTCCGGGTGGCCGGGCTCGAGGTGTCGGCCGCCTCACCCCGCGCGTTGGCCCACCGGCTCGCCCTGGTGGTCCAGTCGCCGATCGTGCCGGAGCGGATCACCGTACGGGACCTGGTCCTGTTGGGGCGCACCGCACATCTGGGCTGGCTGCAGTCCGAGGGGCGCCACGACCACTGGCTGGTGGATCGGATGCTCGCCCGCTTGGCGCTCGAGCCGCTGGCCGCACGCGATGTGGCGACCCTGTCCGGCGGTGAACTGCAGCGGGTTCTGCTGGCCCGTGCTCTGGTCCAGGAACCACAACTGCTGCTGCTCGACGAACCGACCTCTGCGCTCGATCTGGGGCATCAGATGGAGGTGCTGGATCTGGTCGACCAGCTTCGTCGCGAGCACGGGGTGACCGTGGTGAGCACGATGCACGATCTGAGCCTGGCCGGTGAATTCGCTGATCGTCTGGTGCTGCTGGACCGGGGCCGGATCGCGCGGCAGGGCCCGCCGACCGAGGTGTTGGAGGCGGACCTGGTGGAACGGATCTACCGCACGCCGGTCACGGTGTTGCCGCCCGACCCTGCCCAGGGCCGTCACGGTCCCGTCGTGCTGCAGCGACGACCCGTTCGGCCATCGCGACCGCAGGATCGATGATCGCCACGGCCGTCGAGATCCCTTGCAGGGCAAGGATCAGCTCGGTGCAGGCGCTGATCACCGCATCCGCTCCCCGGTCGGCCATCGCCGCCACCACCTGAGCCAGGTCGTCCCGTACGGCATCATCGACCGTGCCGGCCTTGACGGCAGCGATCACCGCAGTGAGGACGGTCTGCTCGCCCTCGGTGGGGGAGACCACGTCGATGGCGCGGGTGGTCAGGGCATCGGCGTGCAGACCGGTGGCGATCGTGCCCGCGGTGGCCATCACACCGACCGTGGCAACGCCGGCGTCAACGGCGGCCTCGGCAGCAGCGTCGATGATGCTGACCAGTTCGATCGGGGCATCGCCCATCGCCTCGACGATGAAGGCGTGGGCCGTGTTGCAGGCGACGGCCAGGATGTCGCAGCCGGCGTCGACCAGGGCGTTCACCCCTTCGGCGAGAGCGGGGGTCGGATCGTCACCGCCGTTGAGCAGCGCAGTGCTGCGGTCCGGGACCCGCGGGTCGGCCCAGATGACGACCGGGACATGCTCCTGGTCTCGTGCAGCCGGGGTGGCCTCGATGAGCTTGGTGTAGAAGTCGGCCGTCGCCGCCGGGCCCATCCCGCCCAAGATCCCCACCCGCCTCATCGGGCACCTCCACCGAGGACGGCCCGGCCGGGCAGGTTGTCGCTCAGGTGGCCGTCGCTGACCACGGCGACACCGCCGACCAGGACGTGGTCGAAGCCGACCGATGCGGTCGCGGGATGTTCGTAGCTGGCACGGTCGCTGACCTGATCAGGATCGAACACGACCAGATCGGCGTCGCAGCCGACCTGGAGCCGGCCCTTGGACCGCATGGCCGGGACGTGGGGGGCCAGAATCTGCGCCGGGAGCAGCGCACAACGCCGTACGGCTTCGACCAGACTGACACGACCGGTCTCCCGTGCCAACCGGAGGAACTTGGCAAAGGTGCCGGCACTGCGCGGATGCGAGACCGCGTTGGCCGGCAGCGTCGTGTCGCCGCAGAGCAGATGACCATGGCCGTCGACGAAACTGATCGCATCGGAGGCGATCGCGGTGTCGTCGAAGAAGACCGAGCGGTGCAGCAGCGCCACGTCGTCAGGGTCGTCCTCGTCGAGGTAGTGGATCACCACCAGGGCCGAGGGGTCCTCGGCACGGAGCTCACGCAACCGGGCAGCATCGCGGGGGCGCTCCCCGGTACGCACGACGACCAGCTGGTCAGGTTGGGCACCCACGACGCCGAGCTGGTCCGGGTCGAGGAAGGGCGCCCCGATCGTGGTCATGCCGGCGCCATAGGGATAGGCCTCGGTGGTCACCCGCAGTGAGCGTTCCCGGGCTCGGGTGATGCGTTCGGTGACCTGGTCAACCGTGGCCAGCGAGGTCGAATTGAGGTGGCACAGATGGGTGTGGGCACCGGTCTGTTCGGCGGCAGTGACGAGTTCGTCGACGGCCTGGACCACGTTGCGGGGGCCGGCCGGATTCTTGTTCCGGGCATGGGTGAAGGTGCCCGAGCCGAAGTCGGCAGCCACGGACGACACCGCAGTGAACTCGGAGAGCGCAGTGTCGGGGGCGTAGCCGACGAGCATGCCGACCCCGATCCCGCCGGCGGCCAGCTGCTCGGCAATCCGACCGGTGAGCGTGTGGCGCTGCCGTGAGGTGAGATCGCCCTGCCAGGCCTTCTCGCCGAGGGTGGCCGAGAGATCAGCAAAACCATGACCGGGATCGGTGCCGAGCAGGATTGCGGTTCGGGTGTCGGCCCACGACGCCGAGTAGCCGAAGTTGATCGGGCGACCCTCAGCCGACGCGGCCGCGACCGCACCGGCCACATCTCCGGCGCCGGCCTCCAGCTCGAGTGCCGTCGTCACGCCGTCGCAGGCCTGCATCCGAGCTGACGGGATGGTCTGGGCGTGGCTGTGGAGGTCGATGAATCCCGGCGCAACCACTCGGCCCGTGGCATCGATGGTCCGGGTCCCGTGGTGGGGCAGGGACGGCCCCACGGCGACGATGCGGCCAGCAGTGACGGCGACATCGGCCAGCTGGTCGAGAGCGGTCTCGGGATCGATGATCCTTCCGCCGCGGACCAACAGGTCGCAGGTGGGCGGTGGGGTCGTTGTGGCACTCACAGTGACCAGCTTGTCAGACCGGTGCGAACGCCTGGCAGAGGTGCCGGTCTCCTGTCGCTGGAACCCATGCCCCCTGGGCCGGACCGCCTGGGCGGACGGTTACGTCGCCCGACGCTGCCGCCCGCTCAGAGGCCGGTCCCGCCCGCCGGTGACAGGTTCGACCATCCCGTACCAGGCCACGTACCGTGGGCCTGTGTTTGACTCGACTGCCGCGCTGAATCGGTCCTGCTGATGCCTCCCGCACTGATCACCGCCGAGGCCCTCCATCTGGAATATCCGACCAGGGTGGTGCTGGACTCGGTGACCCTGGGGGTCCAGGAAGGCGACCGGATCGGCATCGTCGGCCGCAACGGTGACGGCAAGTCGACCCTGCTGGCCCTGCTCACCGGAGGACTGGAGCCGCAGTCGGGACGGGTGCTGCGGCGTGGCGGTGTCCGAGTCGGGGTGTTGGGCCAGGGCGATGACCTGGACCCCGAGCTCAGCGTCGGCGCTGCTGTGGTCGGTGACCGGGCCGAACACGAGTGGGCCGGCGATGCCCGCATCCGTGACGTGATGGCCGGATTGGTCGCCGACGTCGACTGGCAGGCGAAGGTCAGTGAACTGTCCGGCGGTCAGCGACGGCGGGTGGCCCTGGCTGCGTTGCTGATCGGTGACTGGGATGTGATCGCTCTCGATGAGCCGACGAACCATCTCGACGTCGAAGGCATCACCTGGCTTGCCGGGCATCTGCGCAAGCGGTGGGCGGCCAACGCCGGGGGACTGCTGGTCATCACCCACGACCGTTGGTTCCTGGACGAGATCTGCACCGTCACCTGGGAGGTCCACGACCAGCTGGTCGAACCGTTCGAGGGTGGTTATGCGGCCTATGTCCTGCAACGGGTCGAACGGGACCGGATTGCCGCCGCGACCGAGGCCAAACGACAGAACCTGATGCGCAAGGAACTGGCCTGGCTGCGTCGCGGAGCCCCTGCCCGTACATCGAAGCCGAAGTTCCGGATCGAGGCCGCGAACCAGTTGATCGAGGAAGTGCCGCCGGTCCGCAACCCGCTCGAACTGCAGCGGCTCGCGGTCGCCCGCCTCGGCAAGGATGTGATCGACCTCGAGGACGTCTCGGTCAGTTTCGGTGATCACCAGGTCCTCAACCAGATCACCTGGCGGATCGCGCCGGGGGAGCGGACCGGGATCCTGGGGGCCAACGGCAGCGGGAAGTCGACCCTGCTCGGTCTGATCGCCGGCACGCTGACGCCGACGTCGGGCACGGTGAAGCGAGGCAGGACCGTCCGGTTCGCCATCTTGGACCAGCAGTTCTCCCAGCTCGCCGAGATCGGTGGCGACCGGGTCCGTGAGGTGCTGGCCCGCACCCAGACCACCTTCACCATCGAGGGCAAGGACTTCACCCCGGCTCAGCTGCTGGAACGGCTCGGCTTTGCCCGGGAACATCTCGCGGCGCGGGTCGACGACCTGTCCGGTGGCCAGAAGCGCCGCCTGCAGCTGCTCCTGGTGTTGCTCGACGAGCCGAATGTGATCGCGCTCGACGAGCCGACCAATGATGTCGACGCCGACATGCTGGCTGCCATGGAGGATCTGCTCGACTCCTGGCCCGGGACTCTCATCGTGGTCTCCCACGACCGCTACCTGATCGAGCGAGTGACCGACCACCAGTACGCCATCGTCGACGGCCAGCTGCGCCATGTCCCCGGTGGTGTCGACCAGTACCTGGACCTGGTGGCCGCGCAGCCGACCGGTGTCGGCCCCGCCGTCGAACCAGAGGTCGCGGCGAGCGACCGGATGAGCGGAGCACAACGCCGTACGGTCGAGAAGGAGATTGCCTCGATCGAGCGCCGGATGGATCGGATCAGCACCGAGAGCACGAAACTGCATGAGTCGATGGCTGCCCACGACCAGTCCGACTATCCGGGACTGGCCGATCTGGCCGGACGCCTGCGGGCGTTGGAGGATGAGAACTCCGAGCTCGAGGAGCGGTGGCTGGAGCTGTCGGAGTCCCTCGGCTGAGGACTTGTCCACAGGGTGGGGTTCAGCTTGACGCTGTCCACAGATCTGGGGGATCGGTGAACAAGGACCGCCGCTGGTGCCCATGGTGTGGACATGAAAGCAACCCACGAACACCAGACCGAACCCATCCAATCTCTCACCCGACCCGAGGACGCACCGCTGGTCCGCAGCACCGAGGACCTGCGTCAACGATGGCGCTCGATCTTCGGCACCGGCGGGTTCATCCGCTCCCTGTGGTTGATGGGCCTGACCGCCGACGGACGCCAGCTCCCGGTGATCATCCCGATCGACAACCTGCCACGACGTCTCTGGCCGCCAGACCTCATCCGGATCGGTGAGCTGTTGTCGCTGATGTTGAGCGATGACGCGACTGTGGCCATGGCCTTGACCTGTCCCTGGGCACCCGGGCATCGCGACGGCTTCAGCCGTGACGACGGGCGCCTCGCCGCCGACATCCAGTCCGGGGTGGAGTCCGCCCGGGCCCAAGGGGCGTGGCCGTGGCGGACCTGGCCGCTGCACATGGCTCGCGACGGCGCGGTGGAGGCCGTCGAGGAGTCACGCCCTGCCGCGGCGTGATTCGGTCCGCTCCTGCGTGGTCGGGTCCAGCGGCCCGGCTCAGCGGTCGGGCGCCGAGCAGTCTCAGCCCACCCGACGGGCCAGGATCACACCATCGTCGATGGTGGCCGGTTCACCGTCGGGGCTGGTGATGTCGCGGCTGCGGGTCTCGGCCAGCAGGATCTCCCACGTCGGGGCGGCCAGCCCGATCGCAGCCACATCCTCCTCGGGATGGGGGAACCCGTTGTGATGGTGCGATGCGTCGGCCCAGGACGGAGCGCCGGCATGGGAGGTGACCAACAGGTGCCCGCCCAGTGCGACCAGTTGGGCCGCGTCGGCCAAGATCTCCTCGCGCTTGCGCTCGGCAGGGGCATGGAGGAAGCTCGCGGTCACCAGGTCATAGGGGCCGGCCGGTGCTGCGGACAACTCGCCGACGACGAAACTGGCCCGGACCGACCCACCCGTATCAGGCACACCCGTATCAGGCCCACCCGCTGCCGCCCGAGCACGGGAGATCGCAGTGGCAGAGACATCGACGCCGACGGCGTCCCAGCCCTGTTCGGCCAGCCAGAGCACGTCGGCACCCTCTCCGCAGCCCAGGTCGAGCGCCCGGCCCCGAACAGCCCCGGGGGAGTCGGTGCCCAGTCCGGGGACGATCTCGCTCAGCACCCGGTTGACCGTGCCCGACCAGATCTGGTCGGCACCGTCATAGTGGTCCTCCCAGAACTGCGAGGTCGTCACCTCCGGCCACTCCTGTGGTCCGGCGGCGACCGCCTGGTCGAATTCGGCGGCCACCAGTTGACCGTTGAGCCCCGCGCCGGCCATCGCTCCTGCCCCGATCGCGGCGGGCACGGTCGCCATCGGATTGACCACATTGCCCACGGCCAGGATCCGTGGATCGCTGGTCCGTCCGATCTGGTCGACGGTCAGGAAGGATCCCAATGGTGAGTCGCTGCGCTCCAGCTCGAGCCCGGCCAGGAAGGTGTCATGGGGGATCGGACGACCGCCAGTGAAGATCGCGTCCACCTCGACCCGACGACCATCGGCCAACTCCACGCTCTCGATCGTCGGCGCCGTGCCGTGGACCGCGACCACTGGGGTTCTCTCGACCTCGACGCCCCGTGAGGCCAACCGTGCCACGGTCTCGGACGGCACCTCGTCCAGGGCCCCAGCAAAGAGCACCACCCGGTCGCTCCACTGTCGGACCATCTCGGCCTGGTGCAGGTTCATCGGGGAGGTCGCCAGCACCCCGAATCGCTGGTCACGGACCTCCCAGCCGTGACAGAACGGGCAGTGCAGCACAGTCGCTCCCCACCGTTCGGTCAGGCCGGGGATCGGCGGCAGCTCATCGGTGATGCCGGTGGCCACGATCATGGCCCGCGTACGGTGTTGGGTCCCGGCCGCATCGAGGACCAGCATCTCGTCGTCGCCAGTGACCGACTCGACCACGCCGGGGGCGAACTCGACCCCGTACGACTCACACTCGGCCCGACCACGGCGCACCAGCTCGGCCGGTGCAACGCCGTCCATGCCGAGGACGCTGTGCATGTGGTCGGCAAAGCGGTTACGGGGCTCGCCGGCATCGATCACCAGCACCCGCCGGCGGGAACGGCCGAGCAGCAGGGCAGCAGACAAGCCGGCAGCTCCGCCGCCGGCGATGATGACATCCCATGAAGTGTTCATGCTCCCCAGCTTGCGTGGGTCATGCTGATAGGGCAAGCTGATTTGCAGTATTGGCAAGGAGGGCGGATGAAGGACGAGCTCGCACAGGTCGGCCCACGGTTGCGGACGCTTCGACAGTCACAGGGGCTGACCCTGGAACAACTGGCCGAGGCAGCGCAGATGTCGGCCAGCACCCTGTCCCGACTCGAGTCAGGCAAACGGCAGGCCAGCCTGGAGCTGTTGTTGCCGCTGACCCGTCGGCTCGGGATCGGTCTGGACGACCTGCTGCCGCAGCAGACCGCCGACCCGCGGGTGCGACGACCGGCGATCAACCACAACGGCATCGTGATGGTCCCACTGGCGCCGGAGCACTCACCGATCCTGACCTACAAGATCACCTATCCGGCGCAGAACCAGCAGCCGGAGCCAAAGGTCCACGACGGCTATGAGTGGTTGTACGTGATCAGCGGCAAGCTGCGGCTGCAACTGGGGGAGCGAGAGTTCCTGTTGAACCGTGGTGAGGCGGCCGAGTTCGACACACGGACGCCCCACGCGATGTCAGCCGCGGGAGGCCGGTCCGCTCAGGTGATCAGCATCTTCAACCAGTCCGGTGCCAAATTGCACACCCGGGCGAGCGAACTGCCCGATCAGCTGTCCGGGCCACCCAGTTCCTGAGCTGCCAGGTCCCAGAACCGGCGCCGGAGCAGGAACCGGGTCGCTTCGTCGAGCTCGTAGACCCCCAGTGCCGTCGACATGTCATTGAGCAGGGCACGGTCCAGGGCCTGGGGAATGTTCGGCCGGTCCTCCAGCAACCTGGCCACCTCGGCTGGCGTCGAGGTCAACCGCCACGCAGCGAGCGCGTGGCGGACCACCCCGTCGGCGGAATCGGTCAGGTCGGCCACGTCGGTGTAGTGGTTCACCGGAGTCTGTCCGGTCGCGGTTCGGTAGATCGGCTCGGGCCGGGCCGCTCGGCCGGCCAGGATCGTCGGGGTCGGCACCGGTGAGGCAGTGGCGGCCAACACCGACGGGGTGGGGACCGTACGGGAAGGGCTCGGCTTGGGCATCTCAGCAGTGACTCGCGGGGTGTCGGGCTTGGGGCCGGCGACAGTGACATTGTCGTCGACCACTTCCGGGTCGATCAGCTCAAGGCTGTCGGCTTCCTGACGGAGGTGAAGGCTGACGCCGAAGGGTTGACCGGACCGGTCCGGAACACCGAGCAGGGTGACCTGGACGCCGTGGCTCTGTGCCTCCTCGACGGCCTCGGTGAGATCGTCGTCGCCCGACAGCAGATACATCACGTCGATGGCGTTGTTGCGTGCATGGGTGACCAGGTCGAGGCCCATGCGGACGTCGACGCCCTTCTGGTCGCCATTGGGGGAAAGTCGACCGAGGCGCAGTTTCACCCCCGGCAGCATGCCGATGCTGGTCTGGATCGCATCCGGGGCCGACCGGAGACCGGCTCCCGAGTCGTACCAGTTGGTGCGCAGGACGGTCAGGCCACTCAGCCGGGACGCCTGAGCGGACAAACCTTTGATCAGGCCGGCATAGTCAACCTTCACACTGGAACGCAAACTGGTGCCTGCAACGCGAGTGGCAGCCGCGTGCAGAAGGTAACCGGCATCGACATAGAGGGCAGCGAGGGATCTCATTGCGCCACCCTACCCAGTGCAGATCCCGCTCAGCGCCGCTCCACGACCGCGGCCCAGCGCTGATTCGGCGGGGTTCTCAGCGCCCCCGCATGGCCTGCCGGGCGCCGCGGATCTGCCTCGGATTGGTCGGCATCGGACCCTTGGGCATCGGAAGACGAGGCCGTACGGCGTCCAGGGCGCGGAGCCGCTGCTTGATCTCGGTGATCTCGTAGGCCTGCAGAACCTTGGGCAACTTGCGCAGATGCTTCTCCAGCCGATCCAGCGGGATCTGACCCTCCTTGTCACCCATCTGCAGGGTCTGGACCTCGACCCGGTCAGTGACGCGCTGGTGCTTGCGGGCCTCGCTGTCGAGCAGATGCTTGGTCCGGCCCGGCTCACCTTCACCGATCAGGATCAGGCCGCCGGGACCGAGGGTGCGGTGCACGACATCCATCTGCTTGTTTGCGGTGATGGCCGGAGCACTGGTCCAGGCCTTGGGCAGCATGTTCAGCGCGACCTCGGCGGAGCCGGCTTGGCCCCGGTAGCGCTTGTAGGTGGCCTTGCGGGCACGGACCACCAGCACGATCATGCCGAACAGCAGACCGAGCATGATGCCGGTCAACGGGAACATGATCCACCGATTGAACACGATCCCCAGCACCACACCGGCCACGATCGGCACACCGACGGCGACGATCGTGATCGGGACCAGCGCCGAGTCCTGTTCGCTGGTCAGCTTGAACGCCTGAACGACCTGCTTGATCCGACCCATGTCCTTGGGGTCGGTGGAGTTCTTCTTGGCAGCCTTGGCTGCGGCACGCTCCGCCTTCAGCTTCGCCTCGGCCTCGCGGCGGACCTGTTTCGGGTCGATCGTCTTGCCAGCCATCGTTGTGTGAATCTTCTCTGTCGTTGCTTATGCGGAAGCCGAGTCCACGTCCAACTGACGGGACTCAACGGCCTGACGGTACAACCGACCGGCCCGGTACGACGAACGGACCAGCGGGCCCGACATCACGCCGGCGTAGCCGATCTGCTTGGCCTCGTCGGCGAGTTCGATGAACTCCTCCGGCTTGACCCACCGCTCAACCGGGTGATGACGCGGGCTGGGGCGCAGGTACTGGGTGATCGTGATGATCTCGCAGCCGGCGTCGTGCAGCTCGCGCAGGGCCTGAGACACCTCTTCACGGGTTTCACCCATGCCCAGGATCAGGTTGGACTTGGTGACCAGCTCGGCCTCACGGCTCCAGGTCAACACCTGCAGCGACCGGTCATACCGGAAGCCGGGACGGATCCGCTTGAAGATCCGCGGCACGGTCTCCACATTGTGGGCGAAGACCTCGGGCCGGGTGTCAAAGATTGGCTGCAGGTACTTCCGGTGCCCGCTGAAGTCGGGGGCCAGCATCTCCACCCCTGTGTCGGGGTTCAGCTCGTGGATCTTGCGGATCGTCTCGGCGTACAGCCACGAACCCTCGTCAGGGAGGTCATCGCGGCAGACTCCGGTGACGGTGGCATAGCGCAGACCCATCTTCTGCACCGATTCAGCCACGCGCAGCGGCTCCTCACGGTCGAAATCGGCCGGCTTGCCGGTGTCGATCTGGCAGAAGTCACAACGGCGGGTGCACTGGTCGCCGCCGATGAGGAAGGTCGCCTCGCGATCCTCCCAACACTCAAAAATGTTGGGACAGCCCGCTTCCTGGCAGACCGTGTGCAGGTCCTCGGATTTCACCAAGTCCTGAAGCTCGCGGTACTGCGGACCCATCTTCGCGGTGGTCTTGATCCACGAGGGCTTCTTCTCGATCGGGGTGGCAGAATTGCGCACCTCCAACCGGAGCATTTTGCGTCCTTCTGGTGCAATCGTCACAACCCCAGACTAGATCATCGGATCCAGCGCCGAACCCGAGGTCGGCGACGCCACGCAACGGCGGGCCCTGCATCGCGCCGTCAGACGCTTGGACACCGAAACGGCGGCCCCGGGAATCCCGGGACCGCCGTCTGCGGATCACGCTCAGGTCAGATCACAGACCGACCTCGGCATCGAAGGCGCCCTCTTCGAGGCGAGCCTTCAGCGCCGACAGGAAACGGGCCGCATCGGCACCGTCGACCAGGCGGTGGTCGTAGGTCAGCGAGATGTACATCATCTCGCGGATGGCAATGGTGTCTCCGAGCTCCGGGTGCGAGACGACCATCGGGCGCTTCACCAGGGCACCGGTCCCCAGGATCGCCACCTGCGGCTGGTTGATGATCGGCGTGTCGAACAGAGTGCCGGCCGAGCCGTAGTTGGTGATGGTGAAGGTGCCGCCGCTGAGGTCGTCGGGGGTCAGCCCGCCGTTGCGGCTGCGGTTGCCCAGGTCGCCGATCTTCTTGGCGATCCCGGCCAGGTTCAGATCACCGGCATCCTTGATGACCGGGACCATCAGGCCCTTGGCGGTGTCGACGGCCAGACCGATGTTCTCGGTGTCGGCGTAGGTGATCTCGCCGGCCGCAGTGTCAATCTGGGCGTTGACATTCGGGAACGCCTTCAGCGTCTCCACCGCAGCCTTGGTGATGAAGGCGAGGTGGGTCAGCTTGGCACCCTCGTTGCGCTGGAACTCCGCCTTGACCTTGTTGCGCAGCTGCGAAATGCGGGTCAGGTCGACCTCGACGGTGGCTGTCAGCTGGGCCGAGACCTGCAGCGACTCCACCATGCGGGTGGCGATGGTCTTGCGGATCCGCGACATCTTCTCGGTGGTGCCACGCAGAGCAGCAGCCTCCGGGGTCGGGCTCGGCACGGCCGATGCCGGGGCAGCTGCCGGAGCGTCAGTCGCAGCCGGCTGCTTGGCGGCAGCGGCAGCATCCAAGATGTCCTGCTTGCGGATGCGACCACCGACCCCGGTGCCCGAGACCTGGTTGAGGTCGACGTCGTGCTGCTGGGCCAACTTGCGGACCAGCGGGGTCACATAGGGTTCCTCGCCCGACGACACCGCGCGGCGAGCCGCCGGAGCAGCAGGCTTGGCGGCCGACTCGCTCTTCGGGGCCGGCTCGCTCTTCGGGGCTGGCTCAGGTTCAGCCTTCGGCTCAGGCTCAGGTGTCGACGCAGTCTCAGGGGCGGAAGGCTCCGGGGCGGCCTCGGACTCAGCGGCCGGAGCTGCCGAGGCAGCGTCGCCGGCCTCACCGACGACGGCAAGCACCGCACCGACCTCGACGGTCTCGTCCTCAGCGACCCGGATCTCCAGCACGGTGCCGGCGACCGGTGAAGGCACCTCGGTGTCGACCTTGTCAGTGGAGACCTCCAGCAGGGCCTCGTCGACGTCAACGGAGTCGCCGACCTGCTTGAGCCAACGAGACACCGTGCCCTCGGTGACGCTCTCACCCAGTGCCGGGAGAGTGATCTCGGTGCCGGAGGCTGCGCCGGCCGGGGCCGCGGCCGGGGCTGCGGACTCCTCGGCAGCGGCACGCTGCGGGACGGCCTCGGGTTCCGGCTCAGGCTCGGCGGCGGGTGCCTCGGAAGCGGACTCCTCGGCAGCAGACTCCTCGGCAGCAGGGGCACTGTCGCCACCGCTCTCGCCGGCCTCACCGATCACAGCCAGGACGGCGCCGACCTCGACGGTCTCGTCCTCGGCAACCTTGACCTCCAACAGGGTGCCCGCCACAGGCGAGGGGATCTCGGTGTCCACCTTGTCGGTGGACACCTCCAGCAATGCCTCGTCGGCGGCGATCGTGTCACCGACCTGCTTGAGCCATCGAGAAACGGTGCCTTCGGTGACACTTTCACCGAGCGCCGGAAGAGTTACTTCGGTCGCCATGCTGTCGGGCTCCTTCATGGGTCGCCAGTTTTCCGCCTCCCCGTGAGCGTGCGGGGATCTGCGCCAACACTATCGTCACCGGCTCGGTTTTGCGGTCCGGGGTCAGACTTTGTTTCAGCTGTGGCCGTGCAGGGGAGTCCCGGCCAGAGCCAGATGCGCCTCGCCCAGTGCCTCATCCAGCGTCGGGTGAGCATGGATGAGGGCACCGACCTCTTCAGGCAGGGCTTCCCAGTTGGTGATCAGTTGGGCCTCGCCGATGAGTTCACCGACCCCCGAACCCACCATGTGGATGCCGACGACCGGGCCGTCCACAGCCCGCACCAGCTTGACGAATCCCTGGGTGCGCAGGATCTGCGCGCGACCCACCCCGGCCAGGTCGTGGGTGACGGTCTCGATCTCGCCGTACCGCTCACGGGCCTGGTCCTCGGTCAGCCCGACCGAGGCCAACTGGGGTTCGCAGTAGGTGACCCGCGGGATCTGTTCGTCCACCACCAGTTGCGGAGCCCGCGGGAGCCTGCCGTCGGCGTGGGCGATGGCTTCAGCGACCGCGATGCCGTGGGCATAGCCTCGATGGGCCAGCTGTGGCCCTGCGACCAGGTCACCCACGGCCCACACAAGAGGCACGCTGGTGCGCAGCTGTTCGTCGACGGTCACGAACCCACCGTCGGTGGCCACCCCGACCCCGGCCAGCCCGAGATCGTCGGAGACCGGTCCGCGGCCGACGGCCACGAGCAGCAGATCGGCGACCAGCACATCGGAGCCGACCGTGAGCTCCACCCCGTGGTCGTGGACGGTCAACTCGTCCATCGGCGCTCCGGTGCGTACGGTGATGCCGCGCTTGCGGAAGGCTCGCTGCAGCGCCGCCGAGACGGCCGCATCCTCGGCCGGGACGAGTCGGTCGAGGGCTTCGACGACGGTCACCTCCGCACCGAAGGAGCGCCACATGCTGGCAAATTCAACCCCGATCACACCGCCGCCCAGCACGATCACCGACTCGGGCACGGTCGTCAGCCGCAGCGCATGGTCGCTGGTGATCACCCGGTCGCCGTCGATCTCGACCCCGGGGATCGTACGAGGGGCAGAACCAGTCGCCAGGACCACGTGACGGCCGTGGATGACCTGGTCACCCACGGCTACCGCTGGCGTGCCCTCGCTGCGGACCAGTCGGCCCCGGCCCTGGACGACGGTGATGTCCTGACCGGCCACCAGACCGGTCAGTCCCTTGTGTAGGCGGCCCACGACCTGGTCGGCATAGTCACGAACCTCGCCGACGTCGATCCGCTCGAAACTGGAGTGGACACCGAAGTGGGCGCTGTCCCGTACGGTGTCGGCGACTTCGGCGGCGTGCAGGTAGGCCTTGGTGGGGATGCAGCCGCGGTGCAGACAGGTCCCGCCCAGCAGATCCGCTTCGACCAGGGTGACCGACAGGCCGGTCCGCGCCGCGCGCAGTGCGGTCGCATAGCCGGCGCTACCGCCGCCCAGTACGACGACATCGGGGGAGGAGTGTGGGTGCTGATCACGCTCTGGGGTCATGGCTGCATACTGTCACGGTGGCAAGGACGAGATGGTGGCACCGTTTGACGCGCGGACGGGGATCCCGCAACGAGGTGGAGATCAGCAAGGACGATCTGGCGGCGACCGTCGGCTATCTGGACGACTTCGTCGCCACCCGTCGCGGTGTCGAGGTCTGGGTCGAGGAGCCGACCAACTTCAACCGCCCGTCGATCGTGTTGATCGCGTATGACGGTGAGTGGACCCGCCGGGTTGTGCCGTCCACCCGGTGGGGTCACCAGTTCGCCGAGGAGCGCCAACTCGCCAGCTATGACGCCGGGGTCGTCTCCTATCCGCAGCGGATGCGTGACTGGAATCGCCGCTCCAAGGGCTGACGACGTCACTGCAGGATCAGCCCGGGCGGCTGCCAGTCGGACGCTTCCGTACAAACGCCAGCGTCATGCCGGGTCCCGAAACGTGGTCACGGCTGAGTCGCGCAGATGCCGTCCGGGTCGACATGGCCGACCGGTTCGAACTGGATGGTCGAGTGCTCCACCGAGACCGGGAAGTGCTCGGCGACACAAACCTGCACCTTGCTCAGCAGCTCAGCGGTGTGACCGTCGTGGAAACACTCTGGATCGACCACCAGATGGGCCGACAGCACCGGCAGACCACTGGCGATCCGCGACGCATGGAGGTCATGAACCTCGCGGACGTGGTCCAGTGCCAGCAGATGAGAGCGGACTTGGTCCAGGTCCAGGCCGGGGGGAGTGGACTCGAGCAGGATCGACCCGGTCTCCTTCAACAGGACCACGGCGCGGGGCACGATCAGCGCGCAGACCACCAAGCTGGCCACGGCGTCGGCCCGAGTCCAGCCGGTGAGCCCGATCACGATCGCCGCGACAATCACCGCCACCGATCCCAGCGCATCTGCGGTCACCTCGAGGAAGGCAGCCCGCAGATTCAGGTTCGCGGTCCGGGCCGAGGCCAGCACCGCCAGTGCGGCGATGTTGCCAGCCAGCCCGAACACGCCGAACCAGACCAGCAGTGAGCCGTCGATCTCGGGCGGGGCGACCAGTCGTTGGATCGCCTCGATGGTCGCAAAGATCGCCACCGCAGCAAGGATCCCGGCCTGGAGGGCAGCAGCGATCACTTCGGCGCGGCGGAATCCCCAGGTGCGCCGGTCGGTGGCCGGACGGGCCATCAGGGTCGCCGCGACCAGGGCCAGCACCAGTCCGCTGGCATCGACCGCCATGTGGAACAGGTCGACCAGCAGCGCGAGGCTGCCGGTGACGATCGTGCCCACCAGTTGGGCGGCCAGCACGCTGGTGGTGATGCCGAGCGCGATCGCCAACCGGCGCCGATGGGTCGGGGTGGAGGCATCGACGCTGTGGTCGTGCCCGTGGGCCGCGTGTCCGCTGTTCCCGTGTCGGTGGTCGCTCATGAGTCCCGGTCCAGGTGGTCTGGGGCCGGCTCGGCCTGGGCGGTCAGGGTCAGCGCTGCATCCAGTACTGCGTCGAGTTCGGCTTCGCTGGTCAGGCTCCACAGTGACGCCCGGCCGTCGGGTCGGGAGGTCACCAACCCGCAGTCGCGCAGGCAGGCCAGATGGGCGCTGACCGTGCTCTGCGCGAGATGCAGGTGGTCGGTGAGGTCCCGTACGCGATGTTCGCCGGTCTTGAGGTGGCGCACGATCGTGAGTCGTCCGGGGTCGGAGAGGGCGTGGAAGACAGTCGCCAGACCCTCCTCATTCATCGTCATGTGACGATGATAGCGCCCAATCGCGTACGAAGAAAGGCTCAGTTCGCGTACGACTGGGCCAAGGTGATCAACGTGGCGACGGCCGCGCCGGTGCCCCCGGTGCTGAAATGGCCCTTCGGCTGGCCCTCGCGGAAGGCCGGCCCGGCGATGTCGAGGTGGACCCAGTCCAGATCGGCCACGAACTGCTGCAGGAACGCTGCCGCATAGAGCGCACCGCCCATCCGCGGACCGGTTGACCTCAGATCCGCCACCGTCGACTTCAGTTCGCTGTCGGCCCCATCGGGGATCGGTAGCGGCCACATCTTGTCCCCGGCAGCCTCGGCAGCCGCCAGGACCTGGTCGACCAGGCCCTCGTCATTGCCGAGCACGCCGGCGATGTCAGAGCCCAGCGCGACCATGCACGCGCCAGTGAGGGTGGCCACGTCCAGCACCAGGTCCGGCATGTCCTCGACGGAGCGGGCCAGTGCGTCGGCCATCACCAGGCGGCCCTCGGCGTCACAGTTGGCATTCTCCACCGTGACGCCGCCATACATGGTGATCACGTCGGAGGGGCGGTAGGCGGAGTCGGATGGCAGGTTCTCGGCCATCGGCGCATAGGCGGTGACCTTCACCCGCAGACCCAGCTCGGCGATCGCGCGGGTCGCCGCCAGCACAGCGGCGGCGCCAGCCATGTCGCACTTCATGGTGGACATGCTGTCGCCGGGCTTGATGTTGAGACCGCCGGAGTCGAAGGTGATCCCCTTGCCCACCAGTGCGATGTGGGTCTTCGCCCCACGCGGTGCGTACGAGTAACGCACCAGTCGCGGCGCCCGGGACGAGCCACCGCCGACGGCCAGGATGCCGCCGTAGCCTGCCTTGGCCAGAGCCCGTTCGTCGAGCACCTCGACGGTGACCCGGCTGTCGCGGACATGCTCCTTGGCGGCGTCGGCGAAGCTGGCCGGGTGGAGCAGGTTCGGCGGCAGGTTGACCCACTCGCGGGCCTGGGCGACCGCCTTGGCGACCGCGGCTCCGAACCGGGCCGCACGCTCGACCTCCTGCTTCCCCCCGGTGACCTGGGTGATGGCGGCGATCGCGTGCGGGTTGTCCTTGCTGCTGATCGGGTCGTAGCGGTAGGCGCCGAGCAGGGCCCCTTCGGCGACCGCCTGGGCGGCTTCCGGCTCGGTCACGGCCAGACTGACGGTGATCGACAACCCCTTGTCCGGCAGGGATCCTGCGGCCCGGACCGCCGCGCCGGCAGCGGTGCGAAGCTGGGCCGGAGTGGGCTCCTCCTCGCCGAGGCCGACGGCGATCAACCGCACGTCCTTGCCGGCGACCACGACTTGGGTGGCGCCAACGGTCGAACTGGCGCCCGCGGCGTGCAGCACCTCGGCCAACGGACGGCCCAAGGCCTTCTCGACGGCCTTGGCCACTGCGGCCGGGACGCCCACGGCGACCGGGGCCTCGGCTGTCCCGGTCACCCCGATCACCACCGCATCGGTGTGTGCAGGGGCGGTCTTGGCAAAACTCAGCGACGGCAGGATGGGGGCAGGCATGGGCTGTCCTTTGCATGAACGATTCGGCTCAGGTGACGCGACTCAGGCTATCGGGTACCTGCCCGATAGGCTCGGCACCACCCGCCTCGCCCGTGGGCGAAGCCGTACGAAAGGACCCCGATGAGCGAGCTTGTCCCGTCCCCGCTGACCGATCGGGAGACCGAGCTCGGCGCCAAGTTCGCCGAGTTCGGCGGCTGGTCGATGCCGCTGGAATATTCCGGCGTGGTGGCCGAACACAACGCCGTACGGTCAGGCGTCGGGGTCTTCGACGTGAGCCACCTGGGCAAGGTCAGGGTGAGCGGCGTCAGCTCCGACGGAGAGACCGCCAAGGACTTCCTGAACCGATGCTTCACCAATGACCTGGACAAGATCGCACCCGGCAGGGCCCAGTACACCCTGTTGTGCAACGACGCCGGGGGGGTCATTGACGACCTCATCGTCTACCTCGCTGCCGCAGACGACCTGCTGCTGGTCCCCAATGCCGCCAACTCCGCCGAGGTCCTCGCCGTCCTCGGCGCCGCTGCCCCCGAAGGCATCCAGATCACCGACCAGCACCGCGATTTCGCCGTGATCGCAATCCAGGGGCCGAAGTCACCTCAGGTGCTGACCGCCGCCGGATGGCCGACCGATCTGCCGTACATGGGGTTCAGCACCGTCGGCCAGGCCACGCTCTGCCGTACCGGATACACCGGTGAGGTCGGCTATGAACTCGTCGTCCCGGTCGCCCGGGCGGTCGAGGTCTGGGATGCGGTGCTCGCCGCAGGGGAGCCGTACGGGATCGTCCCGGCTGGACTCGGCGCCCGGGACACACTGCGCACCGAGATGGGCTACTCGCTGCACGGACATGAGATCACGCCCCAGATCACGCCGGTCCAGGCCCGGCTCGGCTGGGCGGTCGCCTGGGACAAGCCGGAGTTCTTCGGTCACCAGGCATTGCGCGCGGAGAAGAAGGCCGGTCCGACCCGGACCGCGGTGGCCCTCCTGGCTCAGGGCCGAGGAATCCCGCGGGCCGGCATGGCGGTGCTGGCTGCCGACGGCACCGAGATCGGCACGGTCACCTCAGGCACCTTTGCGCCAACCCTGCAGAAGGGGATCGGGCTGGCGCTGGTCGAGACCGCCCACGCCAAGGACCCCGTCCTCGGGGTGCAGATCCGCAAGCGGGTCGAACAGTTCGACCGCACCCGGCCGCCGTTCGTCCGCACCGGTGTCGCCTGAGGCAGTCGAACCCTCAGCGGTCAAACTCGGTGCGGATCGCAGCGACGGCGTCGTCGACCACTGCAGCCAGCGGCTGGGTGATGTCCAGGACGACACTGCGCTCGTCGGCCTCCAACGGCTCCAGGGTGTCCAACTGTGAGTCCAACAGGGCGGCCGGCATGAAGTGGTCACGGCGTTCCATCCGCGACTGGATCACCGCGCGGTCACCGGCCAGGTGCAGGAAGAGCAGATGGGCATCAGCGCTGCGCAGTCGGTCACGGTAGACCCGACGCAATGCCGAGCAGGTCATCACCACTGACCGTCCCTGCTGGTGCGCGGCCCGGATCGCATCGACCAGGGCATCCAGCCAGGGCCAGCGGTCCTGATCGGTGAGGGGAGTCCCGGCCGCCATCTTGGCCACATTGTCGTCGGGGTGGAAGTCGTCGGCCTCCAGGAAGACCGCGCCACACTGCTCGGCGGCCGGCATCGCGACCGAGCTCTTGCCCGTACCGGCGACCCCCATCACCACAACGGTCCACGCCGGACCGGTGTCTTGACCGTCCATGATCAGAATTGGTGTCCGCGCTCGACGACCGGCGGTGGCATCCGGAAACGGCGGATCTGGGTGGCCCGCATGGCGCCGTACATCAGCAGACCACGAGTGCTGGCTCCGGGCGACTTGCGCTCGAGCAGCCGCTTGTAACCACGCCACATCAGCGTCACGTCGACCACGACCGCGAGGATGAAGGCATACATCAGCCCGGTCGAGATCCACACCATGTCGGGGATGATGCTGGCGGTGAACTGGAGCGCCAGCAGCACCACCAGACTCGGCAGCAAGAACTCACCCAGACGACGCTTGGAGTCGACCCAGTCACGCAGCAGAACTTTGGCCGGTGCCTGCTCCTGGGCCTCCATCCGCTTGTTGCGTTCCTCGGCCTGGAGCCGTCGCTGGCGGCGCTTGGCCTCCTTGGGTGACAGCATCGGATTGACTCGTTCGCGCCGGGCGGCCTCGGCCTGCTTGCGGGTGGGCGTGGGGGCATTCTTGCGCTGCGGTTCGCGCGACTCGGGCTCGGACACCTCACTCGGAACATCGGTGGAGTCGACCGTCACTCCGGTCACTTCTGCGGTGTCCCTACGGAACGGATTGAGTCGCACCCTCTGCCCTCTCTGCGGTGTTGCAAGCCACGATTCTGTCACGACTGGCCCGACCCCACCCATTCGGTCGGTCACTGGCCCGATTCGGTTCGTACCGTGGCCGACGGTGGCTGGTGCCCCGCGAACAGATGAGGAGGCCACAGATGTATCCGCGCATGATGCGTACGGCATGGCGACGACTGGCGGCGATGCTTGCGGTCGTGCTCGGACTGGGGTGGCTCACACCGGTGGCAGGGGCTTGCGCCTGTGGCGCGATGGAACCGCTCAGTGGCAGTCCCACGCTCGGGGTGAATTCCGAGACCGCCGCCATCCTCTTCGACGGCGAACAGGAGACCATTGCCCTGTCGATGGGGCTGCAGACCGAGAGCCCTGACGTCGCCTTCCTGTTGCCGCTGCCGGCCAGATCTGAGGTGGAGGTCGCCGGGGATGATCTGTTCGCAGACCTGTTTGAGTACACCCGGCCGGAGCGGAGGACTCGGTATTCCTACGATCTGCGGTTCTGGCTGGCCGGCGCTGGGGACGGCGCCGGCGCTCCAGTCGGAACGGGTGCGACTGTCGTCGGGCGGCAGGTGGTCGGTGACTATGACGTGGTGCAGCTGAGCGGTACTGCCGCGCAGGTCGGTGAGTGGTTGGCCGAGAACGGCTTCCGGGTTCGTGACGAGGTGGTCAACGGCCTGGGGCACTATCTCGACCGGGGTTGGGTGGTGATGGCGGTCAAACTCAGCTTCGATGGTGAGTTCGAGGGTGGCACAGAGCCGCTGGTGGTCCGGTTCCCGACCGATGAACTCGTCTATCCGATGCAGTTGTCGTCCCTGGCGACGGCCGCTCAAGCGGTCCGGTTCTACGTCTTCGCCGACCATCGTCAGCAGATCGGCATCGGAGACCGGGACCTCGACACCACCTTCGCCGGCTGGGTCGATGCGGCCACCCTCACCGATCAAGGGTTTGACGATGCGGCCGCCCTCGTCGGGCAACGGCGATGGTTCCTGACCCGGGTCGACGACCAGTTGCCGCCGCGAGCGATCACCGGTGACTTGCGCTTTGCCGCCGACCCGGCTGGCGATGCCGAGCATCGCGAGGTCATCTGGGTCACCGAGGAACGTGGCTGGGTCATCCTGCTCGCCGGTTTCGGTCTGGTCCTGGTCGCGATCGCGACGGGGACCATCCTGGCCGTGCTCCGACACCGCCGGTCACAGCGAGCCTGGCGCAATGACCACTCCGGCCCGATTGATCCCAGCGGCGGCGATCCGGTCCTGTAGGAGGCCGGTCGGATAGCCTTCGCTCATGCGTGTGCTGATCGTCCCGGACCAGATGGACGGCCTCCCGGCCCGTGATGTGGGGGCAGGTCTGGCTGCCGGATGGCAGGGCCACGACGTGGTGACGATCCCGGTCGGTGAGGCCGGTGCCGGATGGCTCCAGTCGGCGGCCGACATGATGGGGGCCGAGTTGTCGCTGCTGCCGGCCTCCGACAGTCTGGCCATGATGGCGCGGGCCGGAACCGAACTGGCCGTGGGCGTCCAGCCAACGGCGGCCCCGCAGGTGCCCGAGGGCGAAGCCGTACCGATTGATCCCGGGGCCAGTTCACATGCGCTCGGTGCTGCGCTGGCCGCCGCACTGGGCGAAACGCCCGAGGTCGAGACCGTGATGCTCGACCTGGGCGGGCTGCGCAACCACGACGCCGGAGCGGGGCTGTTCGCCGGACTCGGAGCGCGAGCCGACGGCGACCTCACTGCCGGTGCGCTTCCTCTGTCCCGCCTCACTGCGGTCGACCTCCAACCGGTACGGGAACTGCTCGGCACCCGACGGCTCGTCGGGGTGGTGCCGAGCGCGGAGAAGGGCGCCCACCTCCTGGGTCTGCGTGGCATGACCAGCATCGCCGGACATGAATCAGGGATGCCGCCCGAGCAGATGTTGGCCATCGACGGGTCGCTGGAACACTTCGTCGGCCTGGTTGACCCGGCCCCGGCTGCCCAGGCCGGAGCCGGGGCCTGCGGTGGTCTCGGCTGGGCGGTACGGGCGCTGGGTGGTGAGCTCACCACCGGCCCGGATCTGGCCATTGAACGGCATGGTCTGGCCACCTTGGCCGCCCAGGCCGATCTGGTCGTCACCGCTTGCAGCAGCTATGACTTCGCCAGCCGTGGCGGAGGAGTGGTGGCGGCCATGGCGCAGCTGGCGGCAGAGAACCTCAGCCCGTGCGTGGTGTTCGGTGGCCAGGTGTTGATCGGGCTGCGGGAGATGCGGACCATGGGAGTCGAGGAGGCTTACCCGATCTTTGCCGACGGCCCGGGCGAGGATCCTGCTGCCACCTTGCGTGCGGTCGTCACCCGGGTGGCGGGCAGCTGGAAATGGTAGAGAGTAGAATCGTCAACCAGATCAGCCCCATGATCGGGGAACAAAGTCCGACCGGGGCTGGTTGCACCACTGGAATGTCCAACCCGGTCAACCACGGAGGATCCCATGACTGTTCAGGACCAGGCCACCGAGACCGTCGACGACGGGGTCGTGCTCACCGACGGCGCCGCCAACAAGGTCAAGACGCTGCTCGAGGGCGAGGGGCGTGACGACATGGCTCTGCGCATCGCGGTGCAACCGGGCGGTTGCTCCGGCCTGCGCTACCAGCTCTACTTCGACGACCGGTCGCTCGAGGGTGACGTCGTGCGTGAGTTCGACGGTGTGAATGTGGTCACCGACCGGATGAGTGCGCCGTACCTGTCCGGTGCGACCATCGATTTCATGGACACCATCGAGAAGCAGGGGTTCACCATCGACAACCCCAGCGCCACTGGCTCCTGTGCCTGTGGCGACTCGTTCCACTGAGTCTTCCCTCTCAGTCGTCGCACTGAGTTCGCAGCACCACAGCGACCCCACGACACGATCAAGGCCGGTCGGGCAACAGCCCGGCCGGCCTGTCGTCTCTTTGCCCCTGATTCTTCGGGCCCCTTTCGGTGATTGGCGCGACGCGCGGCAGATCGCAGCCAAGTTGTGATCTCGCCAACGGTGCTGCCCGGGTGCGCGCACCCGGGGGTGCTGGGTTAGGCTGTTCCAGCAAGATTCTGCTGCGGCCAGGAACACCCGATGGGCCCGCAGAAGCGACATCGCAGAGAGGTTCGACGTGGGTCTGGACAAGATCAGGACCGTGCTCCGGTCCCCGCGCCGGCTGGGGCTGGCCGTGGCGACCGTGGCCGCCGTTGCCCTGGTGGCGGGTTGTTCGCCGGAGCGTACTGCCCAGTGGGGGCGGTTGGGCCTGCCCGAGGCGGCCAGTGACCGAGCCGAACCGATGGGGCACCTGTGGGTCAACACCTGGATCGCAGCCCTGGCGGTCGGTGTGCTCGTGTGGGGCCTGATCATCTGGGCCATCGTGCGTTACCGCAAGCGCGGCGAGGGCGTGCCGCGCCAGACCCGCTACAACCTCCCGATGGAGATCATGTACACGGCCGTGCCGTTCGTGATCATCAGTGTGCTCTTCTACTGGACCGTCCGCGTGCAGAACGAGGTCCTCGACGACACCAAGAACCCTGACCTGGTCGTCAATGTGGTCGGTGAGAAGTGGTCGTGGATCTTCAACTACGAGGGTGCAGCCCGCGAGGTCGGTGAGGATGTCCACGACATCGGCACCATGGAGCAGATCCCGTCGCTGTACCTGCCGGTCGGCGAAACCGTCACCTTCAACGTCAGCTCGCCCGATGTGATCCACTCGTTCTGGGTCCCGGCGTTCTACTTCAAGCGAGACCTGCTGCCCGGGCAGCCGACCTCGTTCCAGCTCACGCCCACCAAGGAAGGTGTCTTCGCCGGCAAGTGCGCCGAGCTCTGCGGTACCTACCACTCGGCGATGATCTTCGAGGTCCACGTGGTGTCGAGCGAGGAGTTCGAGGCACACTTGAAGCAGCTGAAGGCCGATGGCCAGACTGGCCAGCTCATGGGCCACGGCGACCAGCACCGGATCTCCGGGCT
This sequence comes from uncultured Propionibacteriaceae bacterium, assembly GCA_945911015.1. GTDB lineage: Bacteria > Actinomycetota > Actinomycetes > Propionibacteriales > Propionibacteriaceae > Avipropionibacterium. The sequence goes on along the minus strand of CAMDZW010000003.1, from coordinate 109,958 downwards.
GGACAAGAAGGAGGATGGCGAGTGACCACCGCCACACGCACTGCTGACGTCCCTGTGACGACGACCACGCGCAGGCCGGTCGGGCAGGTCATCTGGAAGGTGTTGACCACCACCGATCACAAGGTGATCGGCAACCTGTACTTCGGCACGGCCCTGACGTTCTTTGCCATCGGCGGCATCATGGCGCTGATGATTCGCGCCGAGTTGGCGTTCCCGGGCATGCAGTTCATGCACTACGAGACGTTCAACCAGCTGTTCACGATGCACGGCACGATCATGCTGCTGCTCTTCGCGACGCCGCTGTTCGCTGGATTTGCCAATGCGATCATGCCGTTGCAGATCGGCGCACCTGATGTCGCCTTCCCGCGGCTGAACATGTTGGCCTACTGGCTGTACCTGTTCGGCGGCCTGATCACTGTCTCCGGCTTCTTCACCCCCGGCGGCGCGGCCAGTTTCGGGTGGTTCGGCTATGCGCCGCTCTCGGACAAGGTGAACTCCCCGGGCATCGGTGGTGACCTGTGGATCATGGGTCTGTACCTGGCCGGCCTGGGCACCATCCTGGGCGCGGTCAACTTCATCACCACGATCCTGTGCCACCGCGCACCGGGCATGACCATGTTCCGGATGCCGATCTTCACCTGGAACATCCTGATCACCTCGATCTTGGCGCTGATCGTCTTCCCGATCCTGGCCGCGGCCCTGCTGCTGCTGGAGGCTGACCGCGCGTTGGGCGCCCACATCTTCGATGCCGCCAACGGTGGTCCACTGCTGTGGCAGCACCTGTTCTGGTTCTTCGGCCACCCCGAGGTCTACATCATCGCGTTGCCGTTCTTCGGCATCATCACCGAGATCCTGCCGGTCTTCAGCCGCAAGCCGTTGTTCGGCTATGTCTCGCTGGTCTTCGCGACCTTGTCGATCGCGGCCCTGTCGATCGCGGTGTGGGCTCACCACATGTACGTGACCGGCGCGGTAAACCTACCGTTCTTCGCCTTCATGACAATGCTGATTGCCATCCCGACCGGTGTGAAGTTCTTCAACTGGGTCGGCACCATGTGGCGCGGTAGCGTCTCGATGTCGACGCCGATGCTGTGGTCAATCGGCTTCCTGACCACCTTCCTCTTCGGTGGACTGACCGGTGTCATCCTGGCCAGCCCGCCGCTGGACTTCCAGATCTCCGACACCTACTTCGTGGTCGCGCACTTCCACTATGTGGTCTTCGGCACCGTGGTGTTCGCAATGTTCGCCGGCTTCTACTTCTGGTGGCCCAAGTTCACCGGTCGGATGCTGAACGAGACCTGGGGCAAGGTCCACTTCTGGCTGCTCTTCGTCGGTTTCCACACCACCTTCCTGGTCCAGCACTGGCTGGGTGTCGAAGGCATGCCGCGTCGCTATGCCGACTACCTCGAGGGTGACGGGTTCACCCTGCTCAACCAGGTCTCGACGGTCGGTGCCTTCATCCTGGGCGCCTCGTTCATCCCGTTCGTCTGGAACGTCTGGATCACGCGCAAGTCGCCCAAGGTCACCAGTGACGATCCGTGGGGTTGGGGACGTTCGATGGAATGGGCCACCAGCTGCCCGCCGCCGCGTCACAACTTCGAGAAGTTGCCCCGCGTGCGTTCGGAGTCCCCGGCCTTCGACCTGCACCACCCTGAGGTGGCACGTGAGGAGTACCTCGCGCTGCACGCCGGTGACGACGACCACAGCGGCGCCGGCGATGCCGGTGATGACGAAGGCCGAGGCGAGCTGCTCGCAGACAATGTCGCCCAGGCCAAGGCTGACGTCGGTGACACCGACGCCACGACCGAGGAGGACAAGGCATGAAGGCCGAATTCTGGGTCTTCTTGGGCCTGGCGATCTTCTTTGCGCCAGTGGCTCTCGTCTACTGGCTGATGTCGCGTGACCCCACGGGCACCACCGCGCTCACACTGACCTTCTTCCTGGTCCTGATGATCGGCGGCTACGTCTTCATCATGCAGCGCAACCTGCCGAAGCGGCCCGAGGATCGCAAGGACGGCGAGATCGCCGATGGTGCGGGAGAGCTGGGCTTCTTCCCGCCGCAGAGCCTTGCTCCGCTGCTCTGCGCCGCAACCGCTGCGGTGGTCGTGCTGGCTCCGGTGTTTGGCTGGTGGCTGCTGCTGATCGGCTTCGGCCTCGGCGCCGCAGCACTGGCCAGCTGGATCTTCCAGTACTACATCGGCGATCACGCCCACTGACCCCGTACGACCAGAGGTCACCTCGGCGGACCCCACACCCACGCGGTGTGGGGTCCGCTGCGTCTGGTGCCGGTGGTGCGACTAGGCTGCCCTACGGGCTCCGTAGAGGCCCTACCACCGGCGTGAGAGGACTGTCGATGAAGAACCACCAGGTCCGGGTCCACCCCAGTCAGGACGGGCTGCCCCATGAGGAGCAGCTGGCCCATCGGATCGCCCGGGTCGCGGTGGATGAGGTTGCGGTCAGCGAAGACGTGACCGCGATGATCATCAACCGGATCATCGACAATGCGGCGGTCGCGATCGCCTCGGCCAGCCGGGCCCCCATTGTGGCTGCCCGGGCCCAGGCACGGACCCATCCGGCCTCCACTGGCGGTCGAGGCGCACTGGTGATGGCCACCGGCGAGCGCTGCTCGGTCGAGTGGGCCGCTTGGGCCAACGGTGTCGCAGTCCGTGAGCTGGACTACCATGACACCTTCTTGGCTGCGGACTACTCCCACCCCGCCGACAACATCCCCCCGATCCTGGCGGTCGGTCAACATGTCGGGGCCAGCGGTGCCGACCTGGTCCGCGGTCTGGCCACCGGTTACGAGATCCAGGTCGACCTGGTGAAGGCGATCTGCCTCCACGCCCACAAGATTGACCATGTCGCCCACCTGGGCCCCTCGGTCGCCGCTGGTCTGGGCACCATGCTCGGACTTGAGGTCGACACGATCTTCCAGGCGGTCGGCCAGGCTCTCCACACCACGACCGCGACCCGGCAGTCCCGCAAGGGCGAGATCTCTACCTGGAAGGCGTATGCGCCGGCCTTCGCCGGCAAGGTGGCCATCGAGGCGGTTGACCGGGCGATGCGTGGTCAGACCTCCCCGGTCCCGATCTACGAGGGCGAGGACGGTGTCATCGCTTGGCTGCTCGACGGCCCCGACGCCTCGTACGAGGTGCCGCTGCCCGAGCCGGGCGAGGCCAAGCGCGCCATCCTCGACACGTACACCAAGGAACACTCCGCCGAGTACCAGGCCCAGGCATGGATCGACCTGGCCCGGCGGCTGCATCACGCCCATCCCGAGGTGACCGACCCCAGCCAGGTGGCCGAGATCGTGATCCGCACCAGTCACCACACCCACTTCGTGATCGGGACGGGGGCTGGCGACCCTCAGAAGTTCGATCCGACCGCATCGCGGGAGACCCTGGACCATTCGCTGCCCTACATCTTCGCCGTCGCCCTGCAGGACGGCCAGTGGCACCATGTCGACTCCTACACCCCCGACCGGGCTCGCCGCCCGGACACGGTCGCGCTGTGGCGATCGATCCGCACCGAGGAAGACCCGGAGTGGACCCGGCGCTACCACTGTCGGGATGTCGCCGAGAAGGCCTACGGAGGCTCGGTCGAGATCCGGCTCACCGACGGTTCGGTGGTCCGCGACGAGATAGCAGTCGCCGATGCGCATCCGCTGGGAGCCCGGCCCTTCGGCCGTCAACAGTACGTGGACAAGTTCCACACCCTGACCGAAGGACTGGTGGATCCTGCCGAGGCCGGCCGCTTCCTGGCCGTGGTCCAGCGGCTCCCCGAACTCGGCGCGAGCGAACTGGACCAGCTCAACGTGGTCACCGCCACCGGGGTCGTCACCGGCGAGGACCCGAAGGGCCTGTTCTGATGTTGTACGGGGCAGTGGCGCCGCAGACCAAACGGGAACGGATGCGCGAACAACTCGTCCCCGGCGCCGCTCTGCAGTACCCCGGGGCCTTCACCCCGATCACTGCCCGGATGATCGAGTCGAAGGGCTTCGACGGGGTCTACGTCTCCGGTGCCGTGCTGGCGAACGAACTCGGACTGCCCGACATCGGGTTGACCACCCTCACCGAGGTCGCGACGCGGGCCGGCCAGATTGCTCGGATGACTGATCTGCCTTGCCTGGTCGATGCCGACACCGGTTTTGGTGAACCGATGAATCTGGCTCGGACCGTCCAGGAGTTGGAGCGAGCCGGGGTGGCCGGTTGCCACATCGAGGACCAGATCAACCCCAAACGGTGTGGCCACCTCGACGGCAAGGCCGTGGTCGACGTCGACACCGCCGTCCGGCGGGTGCAGGCCGCGGCCCAGGGGCGGACCGACCCCAACTTGGTCATCATGGCCCGCACCGACCTGCGCGGGGTTGAGGGATTTGGTGCTGCGCTCGACCGGATGAAAGAGCTGGTCGACGCCGGGGCAGATGCGATCTTCCCCGAGGCGATGGCCGACCTCGGCGAGTTCGAGCAGGTGTGCGCCGCCCTTGACGTACCGGTACTGGCCAACATGACCGAGTTCGGCAAGTCCGAGCTGTTCACCCGCGAGCAGCTCGCCTCGGCCGGGATTGCGATGATCATCTACCCGGTCACCTTGCTGCGCAGCGCGCTCGGGGCAGCTGAGCGGGTCCTGGACGCCATCTCCACCCAGGGAAGCCAGGCGTCGCAGGTTGACCAGATGTACACCCGCGCCGAGCTGTACGAGCTGGTCGACTACGCCGGCTACAACACCTTCGACACCGGGCTGTTCAACTTCAGCCTGACCGACCGATCGACAGGAGCACCATGAGTGACATCAAGAAAGGTTTGGCCGGCGTCGTCGTCGACGAGACCGCCATCTCCAAGGTCAACCCCGAAACCAACTCCCTGCTCTACCGCGGCTACCCGGTGCAGGAGCTCGCCGCACGGGCCAGCTTCGAGGAGGTCGCCTGGCTGCTGTGGTACGGCGAGCTGCCGACCGCCGACGAACTGGCCGGCCTGGTCCACTTCGAGCGGGCCAATCGGGCCCTGGCGTCGCCGGTGAAGGCGGCGATCGACCTGTTGCCGGCCGACTGCCACCCGATGGATGTCGGACGGACGGCGGTCTCGGTGATCGGGGCCAACCATCGGCTCGCCGAGGACTCCTCGCCCGAGGCCGAGCTGGAGAAGGCCAAGCATCTGTGGGCCCAGTTCCCGGCCGTGGTCGCCTACGACCAGCGCCGACGCCGTGGTCAGGAGCTGGTGGCACCTCGTGATGATCTCGACTACTCGCAGAACTTCTTGTGGATGACCTTTGGCCAGGAGGCCGATCCGGCGGTCGTGGACGCCTTCCGGGTGTCGATGGTGCTCTATGCCGAACACTCCTTCAACGCCTCGACCTTCACGGCTCGCGTGATCACCTCGACCTTGGCCGACCTCCACTCGGCCGTCACCGGTGCGATCGGCGCGTTGAAGGGCCCACTCCACGGTGGCGCCAACGAAGCCGTGATGCACACCTTCGACGAGATCGGCATCCGCTCCGGTGAACCCCGAGCCGAGGCTGCCGCCCGGGCCCGGACCTGGATGGAGGAGGCACTGGCCGCGAAGAAGAAGGTGATGGGCTTCGGTCACCGGGTCTACAAGACCGGCGACTCGCGGGTGCCGACGATGAAGGCTGCTCTGGACCGGATGGTCGAGCACTTCGGCAGGGGCGACCTGATGGGTCTGTACGACGGACTTGAGCAGGCCATGGAGCAGGCCAAGCAGATCAAGCCGAACCTCGACTACCCGGCGGGCCCGACCTACCACCTGATGGGCTTCGACACCGCCTTGTTCACCCCACTGTTCATTGCCTCACGGATCACCGGCTGGACGGCCCACGTCATGGAGCAGCGAGCGGCCAATGCGCTGATCCGGCCGCTGTCCGACTATGTTGGCCCCGAGGAACGCCACCTGCCCTCACTGTGAGGTGAGGACTTCCCCGTACGGGAGGTGAGCCCGTCCGGACGTGCCGTAGGAGTCTCGTACGGGCAGGGTCGTCCGAGATCAGGGGAGCTTGTCGACCAGACCGTTCAACGGCGGTTGGACCACCGGTTTGGTCACGGTGCGTACCGGCCAGCTGGCCAACACCAGCGCCAGGATGACCGCACCGCCGGCGACCAGGAGCACCTGCACCCACGAGCTCATCCAGTTGACCAGGTCGAGCTCGCGCAGCGGGTGCAGGATCAGACCGTGGAGCACGTAGACGTACATCGACCACCGGCCGAGGTAGGTCCACCAGGTCTTCGCCGTCGGCACCACGGCGAGCACCGCGCAGGTGCCGATCACACCAGTCGTCAGCGTGGCCAGTCGGAACAGGATGCCCTCGCCGAAGTCTCCGGACAGCTCACCGAAGGAGGCGTCATAGTAGAAGGTGCTGTCCGGCACCGCGCCCTGGATCCCGAGGGCCAGGATGCCCAGCAGCCCGAAGCCGATGAAGCCGCTGACCCGGGAGAACTTGGCCTTGATCAGATCGATGTGTTCGGGGCGCAGCGACAGGCCCATCACGAAGAAGGGCAGTAGCGTCAGGGTCCGGTTCAAGGCGAGGGTCGAGGTCAGCTCGGGCAGGAAACCGACCCCCAGACTGATCGCGACCGCAATCGGGACTTTGTGAGGGATCCGGCGCAGCAGTGGCGTTGCCGCGCGCCACCAGGCGATCGCCAACAGGAACCACAGCGTCCATTCGGGCACCAACAGCCGCAGCGTGAACGGCTCGTCCTGCAGCACGGTGCTGAACACCCGATGGATGGTCTGGAAGATCAGATACGGCACGATGAAGTTCGTGACGATCTTCACGTAGTTGCGGACCGTGGGCCTGAACCCGCGCGTGAGGTAGCCAGTGATGAAGACGAAGGCCGGCATGTGGAAGCTGTAGATCATCACGTACAGCGCCTCGGCGCGGGTGCCGTGGGCCTGCTCGATGGCGTGGCCGATGACGACCAGCACGATCAACAGGCCCTTGGCATTGTCCAAGTAGGCATCACGGGGGCGAGCACTCCCGGATGCAGCGGCACCCTGCGGCTGACGGACGGGGGCATCCCCTCCGCCGGTGGTGGAACCGGTCTCGGCCGATCCGCGAGAATACGTGTCGGTCATGGTGCTTCGATGGTAACGAAATGGTCACGACTTGGCCAGTTTGCCGGGCCGTGAGAAGCGCAGAGGGCCGACTCGGCACCCGCCAGCGACCATCCCGGGTGGGCCAGCACATGTACGTGCGGGCCAGCACGGACCCGGGGACGTGCTGGCCAGCGCCGGGGTGTGCTGGCCTCGCCGGGTTCTGCACCGGGGTGTGCTGGCTCGCACCAAGATGTGCGGGGCTGGGTCCATCGGGGGATGCCAGCACATCCAGCGGTGGCGCAGCACACCCGCAGGCCGGGTCCATCCGGCTTCCGACGAGGCCAGCACACGTAGCGGTCGCCCAGCCCATCCCCGGATGCATGCTGGCCGCCATCAGGAAGCGCTGGCCCACATCAGGGTGTGCTGGCCTCACCTGGGCCGGTGGGGCCGGTGTGGCCGGTGTGGCCAGTGGGGTCGGTGAGGCTGGTGTGGCGGGCGGGGCCGGTGGGGCGGGAGCGCGCGAACCAGCGCGTGTGGAGCTGGTCACCAGCTGGTGGGCAGCGGGCGACCCTCCTCATAGCCGGAGCTGGACTGGATCCCGACGGTGGCCTTCTCGGCAAACTCGGCCACGCTCGCGGCTCCGGCATAGGTGAAGGAAGAGCGGACTCCGGCCACGATCTGGTCGACCAGGTCCTCCACACCGGGGCGGGCCGGATCGAGATACATCCGCGAGCTGGAAATGCCCTCCTCGAACAGGCCGGCGCGGGCGCGTTCATAGCCGGACTGTTCCTTGGTGCGGTTGCGGACGGCGCGGGCCGAGGCCATGCCGAAGGACTCCTTGTACATCCGGCCGTCCGGTGCGACCATCAGGTCGCCGGTCGACTCGTGGGTTCCGGCAAACCAGGAGCCGATCATCACCGACCCGGCGCCAGCGGCCAGGGCGAGGGCGACATCGCGCGGGTGACGGACGCCGCCGTCAGCCCAGACGGACTTGCCGAGCTCACGGGCGGTCGCGGCACAGTCGAGGACGGCGGAGAACTGGGGACGACCGACTCCGGTCATCATCCGGGTGGTGCACATCGCGCCCGGTCCCACACCGACCTTGAGCACGTCGGCACCGGCTTCGACGAGGTCCTTCACCCCGTTGGCGGAGACGACATTGCCGGCCACCACCGGGATCCGACGGCCCGTCGCGGCTGCCGCGGAGTCCCGTACGGCAGCGACGGCACGCAGCGACTCGATCATCTTCTCCTGGTGCCCGTGGGCGGTGTCGACCACCAGCACGTCCGCACCGTGACCCAGGAGTGCTTCGGCCTTGCCGGCGACGTCACCGTTGATGCCGACAGCCGTGCCCACCAACAGGCGACCCTGCGGATCGAGTGCAGGGGTGTAGAGGGTGGCCCGCAGAGCGCCCTTGCGGGTCAGCACCCCGGCGAGCACGTCGCTGTCGACGACCACGGCCGCCTCGACATGTCGGGTCGAGAGCTCGTCGAAGACGGTGACTGGATCTGTGCCGGCCTCGATCCGTACGAAATCGGGGTTCATGACGTCCTGGACCTGGGAGAACCGGTCCGTGTTGGCCGCATCGGCCTCGGTCACCGTGCCCAGCGGCCGTCGCTGCTCGTCGATCACCACGACCATCTGATGTGCCCGCTTCGGCAACAGGCTCATGGCCTCGCCGACGGTCGTGTCCGGGCTGACCGTCACTGCGGTGTCATAGACGGTGTGGGACCCCTTGACCTGTTCGATCGCATGGGCGACGACATCGGTCGGGATGTCCTGGGGCAGGATGGCGACGCCGCCGCGACGGGCGATGGTCTCGGCCATGCGGCGGCCGGAGATGGCGGTCATGTTCGCGACCGCAAGGGGCAAGGTGGTGCCGACCCCGTCGGTGCTGGTCAGGTCGACCTGCATCCGAGAGGTCAGCGCGGAACGGTTTGGCACCATGAACACGTCGCTGTAGGTCAGGTCGTGAGCTGGGCGGACATCATCAAGGAAACGCACGGGGCCCAGTGTGACACGTTCACTCGCTGGTGTCGCACGCTCACACCGCGGCAACGACCTCCGAAATGACTTCGGCGATCTGCTCCGGGTGGGTCATCGGGGCCATGTGGGTCGCGCCCCGTACGGTGACCACACGCGTGTTGCGTCCGGCGGCGGCATAACGATCCACATGGGCGCGCATCTGGTCCCACTGGCCGTTGGCCAGCACGATCGGACAATCCAGTGCGCCCAGCAGTTCCGGATGGCATTCGGCCATCACCAGCTCCCACGCCTGGGCCATCACCGCATAGCCCCCCGGGCCGGGCCGATCCTCGATCTTCATCATCGCCATCAGCCGGTTGGAGAACCGGGCCACCCGGTGCAGCCCGATCCGAGGCACCAGGGCCGCGAAGAACCGATAGAACAGGGCCCACCGACTGCGTGGATCGGCGGTGGCCCCGACCAGCACCAGACCCTCGATCTCGTACGGGTGACGCGCGGCCCACCACGTGGCCAAGTATCCCCCCAGACTGTGCCCGACCAGCACCACCGGCTGCCCCGGCCGCCGCTGGCCGACGGCCTCGTCGATCACTGCCTCGACCGAGGCGGCATCGAACTCGGCCCCTTCCCGGGTGCCGTGCCCGGGCAGGTCGGGCAGGACCAGGTCGCAGTTGTCCAGATGCCTGACACACGGCGTCCACATCCCGGCCGTCATGCGGGTGCCGTGCAGCAACACGACCAGCGGTACCTCAGGTGTCACCGTCGACCCAATCAAAGGTTCGGGTGACGGCCTTGTGCCAGACCCGCAGCCGGCGTTCGCGTTCCTGGCTCGACATCTGCGGAGTCCAGCGCTTGTCCTCGTGCCACAGCTCGCGCAGTTCGTCCAGCCCGGACCAGAAGCCGACCGCCAGCCCGGCGGCGTACCCGGCACCGAGTGCAGTGGTCTCGATGATGGCGGGCCGCACGACGGGGATGTCGAGGATGTCGGCCTGGAACTGCATCAGCAGTTCGTTGGCCACCATGCCGCCGTCGACCTTCAGCTCGGTGAGCGTGACGTCCGAGGAGATGGCGTCCAGCACGTCGCTGGTCTGGAAGGCGGTCGACTCCAACGCGGCCCGGGCGATGTGGGCCTTGGTGACGAATCCGGTGAGCCCGACCAGGGCGCCTCGCGCATCGGGCCGCCAGTAGGGGGCATACAGCCCGGAGAAGGCGGGCACCAGGTGTGCGCCACCATTGTCGTCGACCTGTTCGGCGAGGGTCTCGATCTCGGCGGCATCACCGATCAGACCGAGGTTGTCTCGCAACCACTGGACCAGTGACCCGGCGACCGCGATGGACCCTTCCAGGGCATAGACGGGATCGTCGTCGCCGAGTTGGTAGGCCACGGTGGTGATCAGCCCGTTGTCGGAGCGGATGATCTCGGTGCCGGTGTTGACGATCACGAAGCAGCCGGTGCCGTAGGTGTTCTTAGCCGCCCCGGCGCTGAACCCGGCCTGACCGAAGGTGGCGGCCTGCTGGTCGCCGAGGATGCCGGCGACCGGGGTCTCGCGCAACAGCTGGGAGCCGTGGACGGTCCCGTACACCTGGGAGGAGGAGCCGATCTCGGGCAGCATCGAGCGGGGGATGTCGAAGGCGGCCAGCAACTCGTCGTTCCACTGGCAGGTGCGCAGATCCATCAGCAGGGTGCGCGAGGCGTTGGTGACATCGGTCATGTGGACGCCGCCGTCGGTGCCGCCGGTCAGGTTCCACAACACCCACGAGTCCGTGGTGCCGAAGGCGAGTTCGCCGGCTTCGGCCCGTTCCCTGGCCCCGTCCACGTGGTCCAGGAGCCAGGCGATCTTGGTGGCGGAGAAGTAGGTCGCCAGCGGCAGCCCGGTCCGGTCGGCGAATCGGTCGGAGCCACCGTCGGCGGCCAACCGGTCGACCATGTCCTGGGTACGGGTGTCCTGCCAGACGATCGCCGGGGCGATGGGTTTGCCCGTCGTACGGTCCCACACGACGGTCGTCTCGCGTTGGTTGGTGATGCCGACCGCGGCGATGTCATGGCGGGTCAGGCTGGCTCGGCCGAGGGCGTGGCCGATCACTTCGCGGGTGTTGTCCCAGATCTCGGTCGCATCGTGTTCGACCCATCCGGGGTGGGGGAAGTACTGCTGGTGTTCGGTCTGTCCCACGGAGACGATCTGGCTGGCATGGTCAAGGATGATCGCCCGGGTACTGGTGGTGCCCTGGTCGATTGCGATCACGTACTGTGGGCTCGCCATGATGTGGTCCTTCGTCGGTGCGGCCAATGTCCTGCGATTGTGTCACGAGTGATGGCGACAGCAATGCCTGGCGAGCGACCCCAGCCGGGCCGACAGGAGGGAAGACGATGACCGGAGCCCGTGTGGTCGCGGTGGGACACCACCAGCCTGCGCGAGTGGTGCCGAACAGCGAGCTGGAGAAGCTGGTCGAGACCAACGATGAATGGATTCGCACGCGGGTTGGCATCGTCGAGCGGCGCTGGGCCGGTCCGGACGAGACCGTCGACCTGATGGCCTTCAAGGCGGCTCAGGACGTGCTCGACAAGGCCGGCATGAGCGCTGCAGACATCGACACCGTCATCGTGGCCACCTGTTCTGCCCTGGACCGTTCGCCGAACATGGCGGCTCGGGTCGCCAACCGGCTGGGCATGGACAACAACCCGGCCACCATTGATGTCAACACGGCCTGCTCCGGGTTCCCGCACGCGTTGGCCATGGCCCAACACGCCATCTTGGCCGGTTCCAGCCGGACCGCGCTGGTGATCGGGGCGGAGAAGCTGACTGATGTCACCGACTTCACCGACCGCACGACCTGTGTGTTGACCGCTGACGGCGCCGGAGCGGTGATCGTGACCGCTGCCGAGGACAACCAGATCTCGCCGGTGCTGTGGGGCTCGATGCCTCAGATGGGCGATGCCGTGCGGATCGAGCGCGACAACGACGACAAGTTCGCGCAGAACGGGCAGGCCGTCTTCAAGTGGACCATCAGTGAGCTGCCGCGGATCGCCGCCGAGGTCCTGGAGAAGGCAGGCGTCGCCCCCTCCGAGCTCGGCGCGATCGTGCTGCACCAGGCCAACCTGCGGATCATCGAACCACTGGCCCGCAAGCTCGGTGCCGACAATGCCGTGGTTGCCACCGATGTCACCGAATCCGGCAACACCTCGGCCGCCAGCATCCCGCTCGCCCTGTCGAAGCTGATGGAGTCCGATCCGTTGCCCTCAGGCACACCGATCCTGCTCTTCGCCTTCGGTGGTGGCCTCAGCTACGCCGGTCAGGTCATCCAGGCCCCCTGAGCCTGAGCTGGCCTGATTCTGAGCCTGAGCTGGCCTGATTCTGAGCCTGAGCTGGCCTGATTCTGAGCCTGACTGGGCCTTTCTCCGTACGCAATGACCCGGGTCCCTGTGCGGGGCCCGGGTCATCGTGGTTGTGGTGGGGGAGTCGGCTACTGGGAGGCCTCCAGGGCTTCGGCAAACTCCTGCCGCGCCTTGTCGCCGACTGACTTCTGCCAGCTGGTGACGAACTCGTCGAAGGCCGAGACCGGCTTCTGCCCGAGCATGATCTCGCGCTGGATGTCCTTGCGGGCATTGTCCATGGTGGTGCCCTTGGTCTTGAAGGTCTCCGAGTACAGACCCCAGCTGGCGTCGTCGGTGCCGTCCGGGATGGCTCTGCTGAGGTACTCGTGCTGACGGTCCACGCTTTCGGTCTGGCCACCGCCGAAGAGAATCGCACCGGAGTTGCCGCCGGTGTAGGTCATCGCCACGATGCCCGGGTTGTCATTGGTGGGCAGGCTGACCGGGTTGCCATTCTCCAGGTTCCAGCTGTAGCCCTCGACACCGTAGTTGACGTCCAGGTACTGCGTCGTGCCGAACGGGGAGGCAATGAAGTCGGCGATCTGGAGCAGTTGCTCCAGACGCTCATCGCTGCTCTTCTTGAGCGCGACGTAATCACCGTATCCGGCCTGGCTCTTGCGGATGGAGGCCATGCCGCCGCCGTCCCACTTGGGCAACTCGATGTTGCCGACGTTCCACTCCGGGTAGGTGCGGGCATTGCCGCCCCAGCCGACGAAGCTCTGGTAGTAGAGGCAGGTCACGCCGGAGTTGTACCAGGTTGCGTTCTGGGCCGGATCGGAGAAGGAATTCGGATGGAGGTAGCCGGCCTGGATGATCTGGGCGGCGTGGTCGAGAGCGTCCTTGTACTCCTCGGTCTCGATCTCGTGGGTGAAGACACCGCCCTCCTGCTTCCAGACATTCGGGGTTCCAGCCATGGTGCACATCATCGGCATCAGCCAGCCATTGGGGTCGGCGCCCATCGCGAACTCGCTGCGGTCCCGATTGGTCAGCTGCTTGAGCAGGTCCATGAACTCCTTGCCGTCGCTGACCTGGATGTACGGGTCATCGATGCCGCGTTCGGCGAGGATGTCACCGCGGCTGGTCAGGGAGGCTCCGGCCGGTGGTCGGGGCTGGGCGATGCCCCACAACCGGCCGTTGAGCTCGGGGATCTTCCAGGTCGCGGTCGGGATGTTCGCCAGTCCGGGATACTTCTTCACCCCGTCGCCGCCGAGGACCTCGGTCAGATCGGTGAACTCCTTCTCCAGCAACTGCGGGAGCCCTGCGACGCTCGACATCTGGACGAAGTCGGGAAGGTCGCCGCCGGAGATGACGGTCTGGAACTTCTGTTTGTAGTCAGCCGAGAGCACACCGCTGAGGGTGAAGTCAGTGCCGAGTCGGTCACGATAGATCTGGTAGTTCTTGTTCTTGTCCGGCGCGACCTTGGGCACCGCCATCTGCATCATCGCGCTCCATGGCTCGATGCCGGTCAGTGGATAGCCGCCGCGGTCGACGGGATCCTCAGGGAAATTGTAGAAGACCGGAGACACGCCCTCGGCAGTGCCGGGTTTGTCCGGGGTGACTTCTTCAAACGGGACATACGCTGGCGGCACGAGGGTGCTCCCTCCACCGCCACCACCCTGGTCGCCGTCTTTGCCGCTGTTGTCGCTGCGGCAGGCGCCCAGTGACAGGGCCGCGGCTCCGGCTGCACCGGCACCCAGCAGGCTGCGACGCGAAATGGATGAATCGACCATGATCATTCCTCCGTACGTTGGGGACTCTGCACGTCCGGCAGGGGCTGTCACACCCTGCTCGTACCCGAGAGTACGACTGCCGGCCTGAAGCGATGCTGCATCAGGACACATACGGCGGGTCGTGAGTGTCACCCCATCACAGCAACCGTTTGCATGACAGGACATGGTGTGCGCGGATGTGGACATTCTGTGCAGGGTCCGCCTGCGGCGTGGCGCCGGTGTGAGTAGGCTGCCGGTATGGCTGACGACACCTCCAGTCCGGGCTCGTACGTGGACTCCGGCAAGGAATTCAAGCGTGACACCACCTACATCACCGACCGGATCACCGCTGATGGGCGCGACGGCTGGCCGGTCGAGGCAGGGCGTTACCGTCTGATCGCGGCACGGGCCTGCCCCTGGGCGAACCGGGCCATCATCGTGCGCCGACTGCTCGGCCTCGAGGACGCCATCTCGATGGGCATCTGTGGCCCGACCCACGACCAGCGGTCCTGGACCTTCGACCTGGATCCTGGCGGGGTCGATCCGGTCCTGGGCTACGAACGACTGCAGCAGGCCTTCTTCGCCCGCGATCCCGAGTATCCGCGCGGGATCACAGTGCCGGCCGTGGTGGATGTGCCGACCAAGGCGGTGGTCACCAACGACTTCGCCCAGATGACCTTGGACTTCTCCACCGAGTGGACGGCATTCCACCGTGACGGTGCGCCCGAGCTCTATCCGCAGCCGTTGCGCGACGAGATCGACACCGTGGCCCGCCGGATCTACACCGAGGTCAACAACGGTGTGTACCGATGTGGCTTCGCCGGTTCCCAAGAAGCCTACGATGCCGCCTACGACCGGCTGTTCACCGCTCTCGACTGGCTCGAGGAACGCCTCACCGGGCAGCGGTACCTGGTCGGCGACACCATCACCGAGGCCGACGTACGCCTGTTCACCACGCTGGTCCGGTTCGATCCGGTGTATCACGGCCACTTCAAGTGCAACCGTCAGAAGCTGATCGAGTTCCCGGCCCTGTGGGCCTACGCCCGTGACCTCTTCCAGACCCCTGGCTTCGGCGACACCGTCGAGTTCGACCACATCAAGGCCCACTACTACGTGGTCCACGCCGACATCAACCCGACCGGGATCATCCCCAAGGGGCCGGATCTGATGGGCTGGTTGAGCCCCCATCATCGCGAGCAGCTGGGCGGTCGTCCCTTTGGCGACGGGACCGCACCTGGGCCCGTACGTGCCGGGGAAGAGGTTCCCGTGCTACAGTCTGCGCCGTGACCGTGCGTCTGAACACCACCGCCACCCGGTGGCATGCGTATTTTGCTCTCGCTCCGAAGGAGCCAGTGGCAGGCTGACGCACACCCACACACACCTTCGGAGCCAGGGCAGAGAGTTGACCTCTCTGCCCTTCGTCATTCAGGCGGGCTCCGCAGGGGAGTCCGCCCCACCAGGACAGGACACCCCAGATGAACCAGCCAATCGCCACGCCTCACCGGACCAGCAATTTGCGCGTACGGGGGTTCGCCCCGTTGGTCACCCCCCGGGATCTGCGTCGCGAGTTGCCGTTGACCGATGACCATGTTGCCGTGGTCGAAGCGGGACGTGCCGCCGTACAGGCTGTGATGACCGGAGCCGATGACCGTCTGGTCGTCATCATCGGCCCGTGCTCCATCCATGACACCGAGGCCGGACTCGACTACGCCCGACGGCTCAAGGTCGCCGCCGATCGGCACAGCAACGAACTCGTCGTGGTGATGCGGACCTACTTCGAGAAGCCTCGGACCACCGTGGGGTGGAAGGGCCTGATCAACGATCCCCATCTGGACGGCTCCCACGACATCGAGGCCGGACTGCGGATTGCCCGGACATTCCTGATGGATGTCACCGAGATCGGCTTGCCCTCCTCCATGGAGTTCCTTGAGCCGATCAGTCCACAGCACTTGGCTGACTTGATGAGCTGGGGCGCGATCGGGGCCCGGACCACCGAGAGCCAGATCCACCGTCAGCTGACCTCGGGGCTGTCCATGCCGGTCGGCTTCAAGAACGGCACCGACGGCTCCATCCAGGTCGCCATCGACGCCTGCCAGGCCTCGGCCGCCGCCCAGACCTTCCTCGGGGTCGACGATGACGGCCGGGCCTGTCTGGTCAGCACCGCTGGCAACCCCGACACCCATGTGGTGCTGCGCGGTGGCGCCTCCGGCCCGAACTTCGGCCCCGGACCGGTGGGGCAGGCCTGCGCCGAGCTCGCCGCAGCCGGGCTCGAGCCGCGGTTGATGATCGACGCCAGCCACGGCAACAGCGGGAAGAACCACCTCCGCCAGGCCGAGGTCGCCCACGAGATCGCCGACCAGATCGCCGGCGGCACCACGGGCATCGGCGGCGTGATGGTGGAGAGCTTCCTGGTCGGTGGCCGCCAGGACCTCGACGTGACCGATCCGGGGGAGCTGACCTACGGCCAGTCCGTGACCGATGCCTGCCTCAGCTGGGAGATGACTGAGGAGGTCCTGGACCACCTTGCCGGTGCCACCGCCGAGCGCCGCGCCGCAGCCTGACCCCGGACAGACAGCAGCCTGACCCCGGACAGACAGCAGCCTGACCCCGGACAGACAGCAGCCTGACCCGGACAGACAGCAGGGCCCCAGTCGTGATGACTGGGGCCCTGCTGTGCGAGGCGGGGGAGTGGTCAGGACGGAGTAGTCCCGGCCTGCTCGTCCTCACCTGCGGTGATCTCATCGGACTGGGAGTCCTCGGACTGGGAATCCTCGGACTGGGAACCGTTGGCGTGCGCGTTCGACTCCAATTCAGCGTGGTCCTCGTGCCCCAGGATGTGTGCCTTGGCCTCGGCCAACTCCTCGGAGGTGAGCTTCTCGGGCTGGTCGGCGTAGTAGAAGCCGCTGGCCTTGACTCGCATCCGCTCCTTGAGGCCGCCCTTGCCGGTGCTGACACCGGTCTCGTCCTCGCCGGCCTCGAGCTCGGCAACCTTACGAGGCTGGTGTTCGGTGAGCATGAACGCTTCCTCATCGCTGACCGGCACGTGACGTTCGGCGTACCCGCCCTCGGGCGAGCGGTCGATGATGCCGCTCTCCGCGCCGTGGAGGAGCCGATCGATGTCGGACCGCTGCAAGCTGATGCAGATCCGCTTGGTGACGATGAAGGCAATCACCGGCACCACGAAGACCGCGGCCCGTAGGAAGTAGGTCACCGCATTCAGCGAGACGTGGAACTGGGTGGCAATGATGTCGTTGCCGCCACCCAACCAGAACATCGCGTAGCAGCTCATTGCGGCGATGCCGAAGGCCGTGCGCGTCGGGTTGTTGCGCGGACGCTCCAGCAGATGGTGCTCGGACTTGTCCTTGGTCACCCACTGCTCGATGAAGGGATAGACCCCCATCACGGTGAACAGCAGACCCATCAACACCACGGCCGGCAGGAACACGTTCCACGACCAGGTGGTGCCGCCGATGTGGGACTCCCAGCCCGGCATGATGCGGACCGCGCCCTCGACCCAGCCCATGTACCAGTCGGGCTGCGAGCCGGCCGTCACCTGTTCGGGGTTGTAGGCACCGTACTTCCAGACCGGGTTGATCTGCATCGTCGCGCTCATCAGGATGATGGCGCCGAAGACGATGAAGAAGAAGCCGCCGGCCTTGGCCATGTAGACCGGGAAGAGCGGGTAACCGACGACGTTCTTCTCGGTACGGCCGGGGCCGGGGAACTGGGTGTGCTTGTGGTAGACGACCAGCGCCAGGTGGGCGGCAATCAATCCCAGGATGATGCCCGGGATCAACAACACGTGGGCGATGTAGAGCCGGGCCACGATGATGTCGCCGGGGAACTCCCCGCCGAAGACGAGGAATTCCAGCCACGTGCCCACCACGGGGATGGAGCGGACCAGTCCGTCGACGAAGCGCAGCCCCGTACCGGACAGCAGGTCATCGGGCAGCGAGTAGCCGGCGAAACCCTCGATCATGCCGATCGCGATCAGGCCGACACCGAGCAGCCAGTTGAGCTCACGTGGCTTGCGGAAGGCACCGGTGAAGAACACGCGCAGCATGTGGGCGAACATCGCCGCGATGAACAGCAGCGCGCCCCAGTGATGGATCTGGCGCATCAGTAGGCCGCCGCGGATGTCGAAGGAGAGCTCGATCGTCGAGGCGTAGGCCTCCGACATCGGCAGGCCGCGGAGCAGCTGGTAGCTGCCTTCGTACTCGATCTCGGCCATCGACGGGCGGAACCACAAGGTCAGGAAGACGCCGCTCAACAGACAGATGATGAAGGCGTAGAGGGCAATCTCACCGAGCAGGAAGGACCAGTGGTCGGGGAAGACCTTGCGGAGGTTGCTACGGGCAAGTCCGGCGATGCCCAGACGCTCGTCGGCCCACTTGGCGGGGCCGGCAGCAGCCTTGAAGACCGGGCCGAGCTGCTCGGGACGGTCCGGGGTCTCGACAGTCGTCGAGTCCGGCGCATCAGTGCTGACTGGGCGAGCCATCAGTTGTCACCCTTCTTGAAGTCGTCGCGGGAGTCCCGTTCGAAGTAGCTCGGGCCCACCGGAACGGTGAAATCGCTCGTCGCATAGAGGTAACCCTCGTCGTCGATCGCAATCGGCAGCTGGGGCAGCGAGCGGGCGGCCGGTCCGAAGACCACGACGCCTGAGTCGCCCAGGTCGAAGGTCGACTGGTGGCAGGGGCAGAGCAGGTGATGGGTCTGCTGCTCCCACAGCGAGATCGGGCACCCGACGTGGGTGCAGATCTTGGAGTAGGCCAGGATGCCGCCGACCTGCCAGTCCTTGCGGGAGTCGGGAATTTTGATCGACTGGGGGTCCATCCGGACCACGATCAGAGCCGACTTGGCCTTCTCGACCTGGTGGTCCTTGCCATGGAGGTCCTGCAGGTTCTCCGGCTCGGCGTTCACCAGCTGGCCGACCCGGATGTCGGATGCCTTGATCCGCTTGTAGGTGATGCCGTTGACCAGGTAACGGTACTGGACGATTTCGTTGGTGTTCGGATCGACCTCGGGCGCCCAGATGGTCCGCTCGATGGTCTCCTGTCGCTTCTGCTTGGTCGGCCACGGGCCGAGGTCGGCGAGCAGCACGACCGCGGGGATGGCGACCAGACCGGCGCCGCCGAGGGCACGGATCAGCATCTTGCGGCGGGTGACCGCCGACTCATCGATGCCCTTGTTGATCTCGACCAGCGCGGCCTCGCGGTCCTCATCGCTGGAGTGGGCCGGGTGCCGCTCCTCGACCATCTCGTGGTCGGCCATCAACGTGCGGGCCCAATGGATGGCGCCCAGACCGATGCACAGCACCGAGGCGCCCAAGGTGAGCCCGAGCGCCATGTGTAGGGCATTGGCCTGGAGCGGCCCGAAGTCGACCGACCAGGTCTTCGGGATCGCGAAGTAGCAGACCACGAAGGCAATCGCGAGCACCGGGACGAGTGCGAAGAGGAATGCGGCCTGCCGTTCGGCGCGCTTGGCCCGGCTCTCGTCGACATCGGTCAGGCGAGGCAGGTGTTCCTCGACGCCGGGGTCGGGCAGCGGGTGTCTTTCGTCGACCACGTTGCGGGACGGTTCGTCATGCGTGCTCACTTGGCGCGCACTCCCTTCCGGGTGATCCAGATGGCGAAGCAGATCAGCCCGCCGATGCCGATGAGCCACGCCCACAGGCCTTCGCCGACCGGGCCGAACCCGCCCAGACCGAGGCCGCCGTTGTTGCGTTGACCATGAAGTTCTTCGAGGTAGGTGATCATGGCCGCGGCCTCCTCGTCACTGATCACGTCAGCGGAGAAGACTGGCATCTGCTGCGGGCCGATGCGCATGGCCTCGAGGATGTAGCGGCCCTCGACGCCTTCCAGACTCGGGGCGTGCTTGCCGCCGGGCAGTGCGCCACCGGTGCCCTGGTAGTTGTGGCAGGCCGAGCAGTTGGTGCGGAAGAGCTCGCCGCCGATTGCCACCACGCGGTAGTACTCGTCAAGGGCGGTCTCGTAGGCGACGTCACCGTCGTGCCCTGCCGGGAACTGGCCCCGAGCCGGCTTCTCCATGGAGTACTGGCCGATGTCGGGGATCGCGATGCCCAGGTCGAGCGACCCGATGTAGGCGGCGATCGCGGCGATCTCGTCGTCGGAGTAGACCTTCGGCTTCGCCGGGATCTGCGCGTGAGGGGCGGCGGCAGGCATGCGGCCGGTGCCCATCTGGAAGTCGACCGAGCCAGCGCCGACACCGATCAGGGTCGGGCCCTGGCTGGTGCCTTCGGCGTTCAGGCCGTGGCAGCTGGCGCAGCCGGTCCGGTAGAGGGCCTGACCCTCCTCGATCTGCGTCGAGCTCGGACCCTCCGCGCTGGACGGGGCAGTGGGGGCGACAGTCGCGTACAGCACCCCCATGAGGCTCAATGCCAGCGCCAGGAACAGGGCCCTGGTCGCGGGATGCCGTCTCCGGCTGGACAGGAGTCGCACGATCGGTGTCTCTCTCGTTCGGGTGTGGGTGGGTGAAGTTGTCGGGGCCGGATCAGCCGAACCAGCCGGAGACCATGGCGGTCAGCGGTGCGCCGTAGATGACGGCGAACAGCACGATCCACACGATGTCCACGAAGTGCCAGTAGTAGGACACCACGATCGAGGAGACCGTCAGTTCGTGGGTCCAGCGGCGGGTCAGGAAGGTGCGGCCCAAGAGGTAGAGGAAGGCAACAAGTCCGCCGATCACGTGCAATCCGTGGAAGCCGGTGGCGAGGAAGAAGACCGAGCCGTAGGCGTCGGAGGAAACGGTGAGGCCGTGCTCGATCAGCTCGGCGTACTCCATCACCTGACCGGAGACGAAGAAGGAGCCCATGATGAAGGTGAGGATGTACCACTCACGCATCCCCCACTGGCCGACCTGCCAGAGCTTTCCGGTGCGGCTGACCTTGTGGTCCTTGCCGTGCACCTTGGAGACACCGATCTGACAGGTGACCGAGCTGAGCACCAGGACGAAGGTGTTGATGAAGGCGAAGGCGGGGTTCAACAGCTCCTGCTTGACCGCCCAGAGCGAGGTCTCCACCGACTCGGCCTTGGAGTTGGTGACACTCTGGATGGTGAAGTAGCCGGCGAACAGAGCCGCGAAGAACATGAGCTCCGACGACAGCCACACGATCGTCCCCACGGACACCGGATCGGGGCGGCCGGGATTGCCGGAGAGCCTGGACTGAGGGATCGCGTGGAGCGCCCCCGACGGCTTGGCCGTCGTGGTGCTCGTCGAATCTACGGAGTGAGCCACGGGGCCATTATTCCCATTGTGTCGCCGAGAGTCATCCCGGGGGTCCACCTCGGCGGGTTTCGTGCCGGGTTCGTGACCGTTGCGGTGCGGGTCGGGCAGCGTTCGGTGGCCGGTCTAAGCTGGCCGGGTGCTCCCGATGCATGCCACTCCGTTCGACCAGCCGCCGGCCCTCACCCCCCTGCGGTTCCTGACGGCGTGGACCTTCGACATCTGGGCCGTGATCGGTCTGGCGATCCCGTTGGGACTCTATCTGTACGGGGTGTGGCGACTGAGGCGTCGCGGGGACCGGTGGGCGCCCGGGCGGACCCTGGCCTTCTGTGTCGGCGGCATCGGGTCGGCGGCCATCGCCACCTTGAGCGTGCTCGGCACCTACGACACGGTGTTGCTGAGCATCCACATGGTCCAGCACATGTTGTTGTCGATGATCGTGCCGATGTTCCTGGCGCTCGGTGCGCCGGTGACGCTGGCCCTGCGGGTACTGCCCAAGGGTGGCCGCAAGATCCTCAGTGCGGTGCTGCATTCGTGGCCGGTGAAGATCTTGAGCTTCCCACCCTTGGCTCTGGGGCTGTATGTCGCGAACCCGTTCGTGTTGTACTTCACACCGTTGTACGAGGTGACGCTCAACTCCGGTTTCTGGCACAACTGGATGCATGTCCACTTCGTGATCACCTCGTCACTGCTGTACTGGCCGCTGGTCGGGGTCGACCCGATCCCGAACCGGGTGTCCTACCCGCTGCGGGTGCTGATGTTCTTGCTGACCCTGCCCTTCCACGCCTTTCTGGGCGTGTCGGTGATGAGCACTGACCGGCTGATCGCCGAGGAGTGGTACGTCGCTTTCGAACGGTCCTGGCCGCCGTCCCCGCTGGCCGACCAGGAGATCGCCGGCGGCATCCTGTGGGGCAGTGGTGACGCCATTGCGACCGTGGTGATCCTGGTGCTCTTTGTCCAGTGGTATCGATCGAGTCAGCTCGAGGCCAGGCGGATCGACCGGCAGCTCGACCGGGAGGAAGCGGCAGCCGAGCGACGGGCGCGGGCCGAGACAGCGGCGGCGGATGCGGACGGGGAAGGTGAACCGCCCGAGACCGATCGGTCCCGGGGCGATACCATGAGCGAGCCGGAGGATGACTCCGCAATCCGAACCAACACTGTGGCCGTGAGGATCCGACCCGATGAGTGATGCCGAGACCGAGACTTTGACTGTTCTGGTCTACTCCGACGACCGCGCCGTGCGAGACGATGTGCGACGGATCCTGGGGTCCTCCCTGGGTGCTGACCTGCCGATCCGGGTGGTCGAGTGTGCGACTCAACCTGCAGTGATGGCAGCCTTCGACCAGGGCGGCATCGACCTGGGGATCCTGGACGGTGAGGCGACCCCGTCCGGTGGCATGGGGGTGTGTCGGCAGCTGAAGGATGAGATCCCGTTCTGCCCGCCGCTTATGTTGCTGCTGGCTCGTCCCGACGATGCATGGCTCGGTGCCTGGTCGCGGGCCGAGGGTGCGGTCGGATACCCGCTCGACCCGCTGCGCCTGCCGCAGGTGGCCGCTGATCTGCTGCGCAGCCGCCGTACCGGTGCTGAGGTGGACACCGCATCGTGACCTCGGTCCCAGATGTCCTGGCCACCCTGATGCGGGGCGAGGACCTCGCCGCTGCCGACGCCACCTGGATGATGGACCTGATCCTGTCCGGGGCCGCATCCCCGGCGCAGATTGCAGGTTTCGCCGTGGCTCTGCGCAGCAAGCAGGAGACCGTTGACGAGATCAGCGGTTTGGCTGCTGCCATGTTGCAGCACGCCACGCCCATTGAGGTCGGGGGACGGACCGTCGACATCGTCGGTTCGGGAGGCGACCGAGCCCGTACGGTGAACGTCTCGACCATGGCCGGTCTGGTGGCCGCTGCCGCTGGCGCGCGGGTGGTCAAGCACGGCAACCGGGCCGCATCCTCTGCCTGTGGCGCCGCCGATGTGCTCGAAGCACTGGGCATCAACCTCGACGTCGACCCGGCCGACCAGGCCGCGATTGTCGACGCCTGCGGGATCTGCTTCCTCTTCGCCGCCAAGTATCACCCGGCGTTGCGCCATGCCGGCGCTGCCCGCAAGGAACTCGGGATCCCCACCACCTTCAACTTCTTGGGGCCACTGTCGAATCCGGCCCGACCCGCCGCCCAGGCGATCGGCGTGGCCGACGAGCGGATGGCCGCTCTGATGGCCGGCGTGCTGGCCGATCGCGGCACCGACGGCCTGGTCTTCCACGGCAAGGACGGCCTGGACGAGCTGACCACGACCACCACATCGCAGGTCTGGCTGGTCTCGGGCGGAAAGGTCGCCCAGACCACCCTCGACCCGATCGACCTCGGCTTGGCCCGGGCGACCCCCGATGACCTGGTCGGCGGCGATCCCGACCACAACGCCCAGGTCGTACGTGACCTCGTCGCCGGCGGGCGCGGCCCGGTCCGCGACATCGTGGTGCTCAATGCGGCCGCGGCACTGCTGGCTTTCCGCGGTGTCGACCTCTCGGCGCCGCTGGTGCCGCAGCTGTCCGCCCAGGTCGAGGCCGCCGGCCGCGCCATCGATGACGGATCGGCCGGCCAGACTCTGGACCGCTGGGTGCTGGCCAGCAACAACTGACCCCCACTGGGTGAATCCTCCCTGCTGAACTGGCCGTGGTCAGCGCGCTGAACCCGTACCATCGCTGGGGTGTTCGAGGCCGAGCCCGGGAAGTGGATTGCCGTCGCGGCAGTGCTGGCTGCTGTCGTCGTGGCCGGCGTCTGGACGGTGCCCGCGTTGCTGCGGTGGGCCGCCAGGACCAGTGATCCGGCTGCTCCCGACTTCGCTGTCCTCGGCACACCCGGATTCCGTACGGCGCTTGCCCTGACCACGGTGTTCGCGGCGGTGCCCGTTGCCGGCTGGACCTCGCCCCCGGTGTGGTGTGTCTGGCTCGGGATGATCGCGCTGGGTCCGCTACTGGGATGGATCGATGCGGCGACCATGTGGCTCCCCCTGCGGCTGACACACCTGCTCTGGTGGCTCACCGGGGCCGGTCTGGCCGCTGGGACCATGCTGGCTCTGGTGGCCGGGGAACCGGTCTGGTGGCATCTGCTGCTCGGTGCAGGCCTCGGGGCTGGTGTGGTCGGGGGCTTCTTTGCCGTCGTGTGGTGGTTGGGCAAGGGTGCTCTGGGGTTCGGTGACGTGCGGCTGGCCGTGGCCATCGGTGGCGCCACCGGTGCGGCTGGCCCCACTGTGGCCTTCGCTGCTGTGGTGATCGGCACCCTCACCGCAGCCGGGTGGGCGGTGGTCAGATCAGTACGTGGCAGACGTGAGCCGTTCCCGTACGGGCCCTTTCTGGTGGTGGGGGCCTTCCTGGCGCCCCTGTTCGGTTGAAAGCACGAACCCGGCACCAGCCGAAGCTGGTGCCGGGCCCGTTTGGGGTGAATCGATCAGCGCTGTGCGCGGGTGAAGCCGTTCTTCTCGGCGACCTCGGCGCTGTTGAACCACACATCGGAGATGGTGCGGTCATACGCCGGGGAGTCCGGAGTGTGGTACTTCATCGAACGCTCGTTGCCCTTGATCTCGAAGCCCTTCGGCGGCTTGGATCCAATGTAGGAACCGGGGCCGAAGTTCCGCTCATCGGACTCGTCAGTCGCAGCATCCTCGGCGCCCTCGGCCTTCGGAGTCGGGGAGGTGGCTGGAGCGGGAGCAGTCGGAGTGGGGCTCGGGGTGGCCGGGGTGGCGGCGGCCTTCGGAGCGGGGGTCGTGGTCACCTTGTCGGTGGCAGCTGCCCACGGAGATTCGGCACGCTTGGCGGTGTTCGAGCCGCCGTAGGTGCTGGGGGCCGGAGCTTCCCATTCGGCATCGCGGCTGTCGAGGTACTTCTTCGCCGCGAAGACGGCACCGCCGACGGCAGCGACGATCGCAAGGACACCGAGGACCTTGCGTGCCTTCCCCTTCTTCGGCTTGACCTCGACCTCACCACGCAGGGCAGCGGCCGTCGCGCGACCGCGACGAGCGGCCTCGACGGCGACCGGATGTCCGGCTGCTTCGGCCAGAGCGTTGTTCAGGCGGGGCATCAGGTCCTGCTGGACCTTGTCCCGGGCACTCTCGACGGCCGGGGTGACGCGCTCCCAGGCATCGTCGAGGACGGGGGTGACCTTTTCGAGAGCGTCATGGGCCGCACGGGCACTTGACTTGCGGGCCTGCTCAGCCAGCGGTCCGACGGACTTGACGAACTGCTTGCGGTACGGATCGATGCGGTCGATCAGATTGTCGGCAAGGCTCTCAGCGGCCATCTCAATGGCGGCTGTGTTCTTTCGCTTCACGATTCCTCCAAGAATGGTGATGGGATCGCCCGGCGTTCGGGGGATCGCTAGCGAGCGTACCAACCAGCGGCCGGATCGCGGGATCGTCGCCCGAGCGGACCTGCCGCATCCGGTGGAGTCGACATCAGCTGTGGAGTCGTCTGGCACAATGGCCGGGTCCGCGGACGCGGACATGAATCCTGACCCAGACCGAAGGGAATTCCGGTGCCCAAGACCGCCACCTTCCACACCAACCACGGCGATGTCGTTGTCAACCTGTTCGAACACCAGGCGCCGATCACGGTGGGCAACTTCGTCGGTCTCGCCACCGGCGAGAAGGAGTGGACCGACCCGGCCACCGGGGAGAACAAGAACAGCCCCTTCTACGACGGCCTCATCTTCCACCGCATCATCGATGGCTTCATGCTCCAGGGCGGGTGCCCGCTCGGCACCGGCACCGGCGGACCGGGCTACCAGTTCGACGACGAGATCCACCCTGAGCTGCAGTTCGACCGTCCCTACCTCTTCGCCATGGCCAATGCCGGCCCTGACCGCATCACCGGCGGCGGCACCAACGGCTCGCAGTTCTTCATCACCGTCGTGCCCACCCCACACCTGAACCGCAAGCACACGATCTTCGGTGAGGTGGCCGACCAGACCAGCCGCGACGTGGTCGACAAGATCGCCAAGGTCGCCACCGGCCCGGCCGATCGTCCGGTCGATGACGTGGTCATCAATTCCGTCGAGGTCAGCTGATCGATGACCGTGCCCCCGAGCCCTGACGATCCACGCGACCCGTCCGGCCACGGGCCGTCGTCGGGCTCGGGTGGCGCATTTCCCGATGGAGTCCCTGACTTCACCGGACCAGCCCCGGCCGAACCAGACTTCCAGCCCTGTTACCGCCATCGGGACCGTACGACCGGCATCACCTGTCAACGGTGCCACCGCCCGATCTGCATGCAGTGCATGCAGGAGGCACCGGTCGGTTTCCAGTGCCCGGACTGCTCGGGTGTCGAAGCGGGGGCCTCGAGAGGCCGCCGGTCCTCCCGATCCACCGGATCCACTCGCTCGGCGGGTGGTCCGTTCGGCTCGTCGCGGGCCTCGTCGTCGGCAGGCGGCCCGAGGTCCTCAGCAGGCGGTCAGAGTTTCTTGGCCGCGCTGAACCTACGGTCGATCCCCGCGACCGCCAGCATCGTCGCAGCCTGCCTGCTGATCGGGCTCATCGACCTGGTCTCCCGCAACTTTGCCAGCAGTTGGCTCGCCCTGTCGGGACTGTGGATCGAGGCCGGGCAGTGGTGGCGGCTCGCCACCTGGTCGGTGACCAGCGCCGGCCTGTTCGGCCTGGCCATCAACGGACTGGTGATGGTGCTCATCGGCAGGGCATTGGAAGGTCTGCTCGGCAGCGGTCGAATCGTGGCGATCTTCCTGACCGCAACACTGGTCGGCGGCGCCCTGTTCGTGATCGTCTCGCACGGGCCGGTCGGCATCACCGGGATGAACACCGGCACGATCGGACTGATCGCAGCCAGCGCTGCGGTGAAACTGAAGATGGGTCACGACATCCGCTTCGACCTGGTCCTGCTGGGCCTGCTGGTTGTGCTCAGCCTGGTCACCGGCTTCGGATCCTTCTTCTGGCTTGCCCAGGTCGGCGGCGTGCTCGGTGGTGGCGGTGCGGCACTGATCATGGTTTTCGCGCCGGGCCGACGTGAACGCAAGGTCCGGCTCCAGACATTGGGCATCATCGCGGTGTGGATCGTCGCCCTTGGCGCCGTCGGGCTTGGGCTCCTGGTGCGCTGAAGGTCCGTCACGGCCATCCCTCGTGCCCACTGGCACCGGGGTCAGCCCGTGCCCACTGGCACCGGGGTCAGCCCGTGCCCACTGGCACCGGGGTCAGGGGCGGTTGATCGGTCAGCTGCCAGGCCACGACACAGATCACCGCGACCACCAGCCACACGGCGATGGTCGCGATGATCAGTACGATCGGGCCGCGGACCATGTCAATGGATCATTCGCCGATGGAGAAGGCCGCATCCAGATCGTGCTGGGAGTAGGCCCGGAAGGCGATGTGGGTCTCGGTCGACAACACTCCGTCCACCGTCGACACCCCTTCGGTGACCGCGGTCGCGATGGCCTCATGGTCCCGGACCCGGACCACGGCGATCAGGTCGATGTTGCCGGTCACGGAGTAGACCTCGCTGACTCCGTCGAGGGAGGCGAGCTCCTCGGCGACGGCCGGGACCCGGGTGACATCTGCCTTGATCAGGACGATTGCAGTGACCATGCAGGCGATTCTACGGCGTGTTCGCCGCCCAGTGCCCACAACGGCAGTTCGGTCAGGTCGATCATGGCGTGCAGCGGCCAGAACCAGTCGCCGTCCAGCTCCATGATCCGTACCCCGTCCCGCTCCAACCAGTCAGCGATGCGCTCGGTCTCCTCGATGGTCGCTGCCGACAGGCCCGGCACCGGAGCTGCGACCTGTTCAGCCGTGGCCACCGCCCACCGGGCGACTTCCTGCGGGGCCTCACCGGGCCGCGCCACCACGGATTCGGCGAGTCGGCCGTACCGGATGACATGGATCTCCCAGCCGCCAACTCCGGCCCGAGCCGCCGCCACCAGATGGGGCACCCGCGCCAGACTCGCCACTCGGTGATGTCGACGGGCCACAGTGACCACGGTCTCGAGCCGACGCCGTACGGTCTCGGCCTCCTCGTACCGCTGCTGGGAGATCAGTCGCTGCAGTCGTTCCCGCGCCGCAGTCAGCACCGGGCGGATGTCGTGGGTCAGGGCGGACCGGACCCGGGCAACGAGCTCGTCGTACGGCTCGATCGTGATGGTCCCGTCACAGGGGGCGGCACATCGCCCCATGCCTCCCAAAGCACACTGCGCACCCGATGGCGTACGGGGCAGACGTGGCGTGCACTGCCGGATCGGGACCGCATCGTGCAGTGCCGTCATGACCTGGTCGGCGATGTCACGGGTGCGCATCGGGCCGAAGTACGTGGCGCCGTCGTCGCGTACCGTGCGCACCACCGACAGCCGCGGGAAGGGTTCGACCGTGATCTTGATCCAGAGCTGTCGGTGCGGGAACTTCGAGCGGCGATTGTAGGGCGGCGTGTGGGCGGCGATCAGACGGAGCTCGCAGGCCTCGGCCTGCAATGCAGTCACACATTCGACATGGTCGACTCGGGTCGCCAGCCGCACCATCTCCTCCATCCGGCGGCGGTGTTCGGAGGCGGTGAAATAGGTCTTCACCCGGGTGCGGATCGACGTCGACTTGCCGACATAGAGAACCCTGGGACCGTCCGGGCCGTCATCGCGGACGAAGGAGTAGACGCCGGGCACGTCGGGCAGCCCGTCCGCCAGACCCCGTTTGGCTCGCCGCTGCGGAGACACCTGCCGGCTGAACTCGACCAGGTCCTCGACCGTCGACACGCCCCGATTGCCGACCCGCTCCAACAGACCGTGCAGCACGTCGACCGTGGCTCGGGCATCGGTCAGGGCTCGATGGTCGGGCGTGGTGGGGGAGTGGAAGTGCCGGGCCAGGGTGGACAGCTTGCAGTTGGGCACCTCGTCGCGCAACAGGATCACCCGGGCCAGTGCCGCCGTGTCGAGGGTCCGCGGCCGGGGCCAGGGATGGTCATGATCGGCACAGGCTCGTTTCAGGAAACCGACGTCGAAGGGTGCGTTGTGGGCGACCAGCACAGCGTCGCCGAGGAAGCTGAGGAAGGGACCGAGCACCTCCGGGAGACGGGGAGCCTGGACCACCACTGCTGTGGTGAGGCCAGTCAGCACCGTCACCAGAGCAGGGATCTCGCGGCCCGGGTTGACCAAGGTCTGGAACTCCCCGAGCACCTCTCCACCCCGAACCTTGACCGCTCCGATCTCGGTGATCTGGTCCTCATGAGTCGTCCCGGTGGTCTCCAGATCGACGATGCAGAAGGTGGCCTCGACCAATGCCTCACCCAGATCGGTGAGCATCGGCTGCGCCAAAACCGGGTCTGCCATGCCGGTGACGTTAGACGCTGCCACTGACATCGCCGGTCGGAGACCTCGTGCGGTGACCCTCGATCACTTTGTGGACGGTGATCTCATGATCTGGACATTGTCGGGGTGTGGGAATAGCCCCACAGGCACCGCGGGTTGGGCGAGGTGGAAACAGTTCATCACTGGGGGAAACATCACCATGTCATTGAGAAGTCGGGTGGCCAGATGGGCCACGGCAACGGTCGCCATCGCCTTGGTCGCGGCCGGCTGTGCTCCTGCGGCCACCGAGACCCCGGGCGGCACTGAGCCGGTCGCCGGAGGAACGGTCACCGTGGGGCTCGAGAGTGAGCCTGCGGGCCAGTTCAACGTCCACGTCTCCGGCGCCGACGTCGCAGCATCCACGCTGCGCGGGATCTTCGACTCCTTGGTCTCGCAGAGCAACGACGGTGAGTTCCACCCGTGGCTGGCTCGATCGTGGGACATCTCCGACGATGGCCTCACCTACACCTTCGAGTTGCGCGACGATGTCACCTTCACCGACGGCGAACCGTTCAACGCCGAGGCCGTCAAGGCCAACTTCGACCATGTCGTGGCCAAGGACACTGCCTCGCAGTACGCCTCGAGCCTGATCGGCGGCAGCGCCTATGACAGCACCGAGGTCGTCGACGAGTACACCGTCAGCATCCACCTCAAGCGTCCCTTCGCGCCGCTGCTGCAGGGCCTGAGCACCACCTACCTCGGCATGATCTCGCCCAAGGTCATCGAGACCAGCAAGGACCAGCTCGCGGCCGGTGGCCCCGATATCACGGTGGGCTCTGGCCCGTACGTGCTCCAGAGCTATGTGGCCGGTCAGGAAATGGTCCTGGTGCCGAATCCCGACCACACCTGGGGACCCGAGGACGCCGACCACACGGGGGCGGCCCGCCCGGACCGTCTCGTGCTGCGCTTCCTGCCTGAGCCCTCGGTCCGCGCCGGAGCGCTGACCAGCGGCGAGGTCGACATCGCCTCCAACCTCAGCCCCAACGACGCCATCAACCTGGAAAACGATCCGGCCTACCAGCTGCAGGCCAACGAGAACCCCGGGCTGCCCTGGTCGCTGTTCCTCAACCATGACCACGGCATCCTGACCGATGCCAAGGTCCGTGAGGCCCTGATGCGTGGCATCGACATCGACTCTGCGGTGCAGACCGTCTACCAAGGCAAGTACCAGCGGGCTTGGAGCATCCTCGGCCCGACCACACCGAACTCGTACGACGCCTCGCTCGAAGGCACCTGGCCCCATGACGAGGACCTCGCCAACCAGCTTCTCGACGAGGCCGGCTGGACCGAGCGGGACAGCGACGGCATCCGCATGAAGGATGGTGAACGCCTCAGCCTGAACTGGCCCACCGCCACCGCTGCCCGCGATGCCCGAGCCATCCTCGCCGACGCCTTCCAGGCCGATCTGAAGAAGGTCGGTGTCGACCTGGCCCGAGAGCCGCTGGAGGTCGGTGCCTACCTCCAGGCGCTGCAGGGCGGCGACTACGACGTCATCGACTGGAGCTTTGTCCGCTCCGACGGTGACATCCTGCGACTGCACCTGTTCTCGGGTCTGGCCCCGATCCAGAATGCCTCCTGGGTCAACGATCCCCAGGTCGATGAATGGGTCACCCAGGCCTCGGAATCCTCGGATCCGGCCGAGCGTGCTGAGCTGTACCAGAAGGTCCAGCAGTGGGCGATCGACGATGTTGCCTTCATCCCGGTCTACGTGCCCACCACGCTGGTCGCCGCCGCGAATCACATCGGCGGTCTGACCCACGACATCTCCGGCTGGCCGCGGTACGACCAGATCTGGACCACGAAGCAGCAGTGATCTGACACCGATGTTGCTGCGACGTCTCCTCATCCGGCTGATGGGGGCCCTGGTGGTGGTGTGGGGTGCCGCCACCTTGGCCTTCGCCGTCCTCAAACTCGTCCCCGGTGACCCGGTGGACGTGATGCTCGGGGTCAACTCCACCGCCAGTGAGGACGTCCGGCAGCAGATCCGCAACGATCTCGGCCTCGACCAGCCGGTGATCAGCCAGTACCTGGGGTATCTGGGACGGCTGGTCACCGGCGACCTGGGCACCTCCTACCGGCTGCAGAAGCCGGTCGCCACCGTCATCACCGAACAACTCGGCCCGACGATCACCTTGGCGCTGGCCTCGATCGTCATCGCGTTGGTCCTGGCGATTGTGGTCTCGGTCGCGGCCCGCGGCCCGATCACCCGTCGGATCGCCGAGCTTCTCGAACTGCTGGCCCTGTCGTCCCCGGGGTTCTGGACCGGTCTTCTCCTGTTGACCATCTTCTCGTTCAACCTTCACTGGTTCCCGGTGACCGGCGGTCAGGGAGCCCGAGCGCTGGTGTTGCCTGCGGTCACCATGGCGCTGCCGATCGCCGGCATCCTCAGTCAGCTGCTGCGCAGCGGATTCGACGCGGCCGAACGGGAGCCGTTCACCACCAGCGCCCGTGCCCGAGGTCTCGGTCCGGTGCGGATGTTCACCCGCCACCACGCGCGCCACGGCTCGTTGCCGGTGGTCACCCTGACCGCCTACATCATGGGCAGCCTGCTCGGCGGCACCGTCATCGTCGAGCAACTCTTCGGGCGCCGCGGCATTGGTCGGATCACCCTCGATGCGATCACCAACCGCGACCTCCCCGTGGTGATGGCGCTCGTGGTGATGGCTGCAGTGGTCTTCGTCGTGGTCAACCTGATCGTCGACGCGCTCTATCCCTTGCTCGACGCCCGACTGAGGGGGCGGTCAGTATGACCGTGGCCAGCCCTGACCTGCTCGTCGCGGACCGACCGCGACGCCGTTTCAAGGTGCCGGTAGGTGCACTGGTCGCCGGGACCGTCGTACTCGTCCTGGTCGTCGCCGCACTCTTCCCCGGTCTGGTCGCGCCCTTCGACCCGACCGCCACCGACACCTCCTCGTCGCTGCTCCCGCCGAGTGCTCAGCATCTGTTCGGCACCGACCTGTTGGGCCGTGATGTGTTCAGCCGAGTGGTCCACGGTGCCCGTTACTCACTCGGTCTGGGCCTGTCGGCAACCCTGCTCGCCGTCACGACGGCGATCGTGCTCGGTCTGCTGTCGGGACTGGCCCCGCGCTGGGTCGACGAGGTCGTGATGCGCCTGTTGGAGATCCTGCTGGCCTTCCCCGAGATCCTGCTGGCGCTGATCGTGATCGCGCTGCTCGGTTCGGGCACCGCCAATGTGCTGATCGCCATCACGGTCGCGGCCATCCCGATCTATGCCCGCATGGTCCGGGTCACCACCTTGCAGGTCCGGACCTCGGGCTATGTCGAGGCGGCGACAGCACTGGGCCAGCGCAGGTCGGTCGTGGTGCTGCGCCACATCCTGCCCAATGTGCTCGGCCCGCTGATGGTGTTGGCCACGATCGGCATCGGCAATGCGATCATTGCTGGCTCCGCTCTGAGCTTCCTCGGTCTCGGTCCGGTGCCGCCCACCCCGGAATGGGGACTGATGTTGGCCGACAGCCGTGACCTGCTCGGGCGGGCCTGGTGGGTCGGCGTCTTTCCCGGCCTGATGATCACCGTCACCGTGATCTCCACCGTGGTGTTGGGTCGCTTCATCCAGGGTCGAATCGACGGGAGTGGCCGATGACCGAAACTTCACCTGCTGCAGTTGTCGAGAACTTGAGGGTCGCCTTCGACGGCAATGAGGTCGTCCATGGGGTGAGCCTCGAGGTCAGGCCAGGCGAATGCGTCGCGCTGGTGGGCGAGTCCGGCTCGGGCAAGACGCTGACCGGACGGTCCCTGCTCGGCCTGGTCCCGCCGCCGGGAGTGGTCAGCAGCGACCGCCTCGAAATCGACGGGACCGATGTACGGGACCTGTCCGATCGCCAGTGGCGGACCTTGCGGGGCGCGACGGTTGGTCTGGTGTCCCAGGACGCCCTGGTCTCCCTCGACCCACTGCGTACGGTCGGCCGAGAGGTCAGCGAAGCGCTGGAGGTGCAGCGTTCCCGGACAGGACCTCGCCTGAATCGTGCCGAGGCACGTCATGCTGTCGCCTCCGAGCTCGACCACGTCGGCATGCCCGACCCGGCGAACCGGTCCCGGCAGTATGCCCATGAACTGTCCGGCGGACTGCGGCAACGGGCCCTGGTCGCTGCGGCGACCATCACCCATCCGAAACTGCTGATCGCCGATGAGCCGACCACGGCGTTGGACCGCAATGTCCAGGTCCAGGTGCTGCAGGTCCTGCGCGAGTTGAAGGAGGAGGGCACCGCCCTGCTGCTGATCAGCCATGACCTGGCTGTGGTGGCGACGATTGCGGAC
Source organism: uncultured Propionibacteriaceae bacterium (assembly GCA_945911015.1). Taxonomy (GTDB): domain Bacteria; phylum Actinomycetota; class Actinomycetes; order Propionibacteriales; family Propionibacteriaceae; genus Avipropionibacterium. Next base: position 76,005 of record CAMDZW010000003.1, on the reverse strand, counting down.
CGGGTTGTGGTGATGCGCAACGGCGAACTGGTCGAGACCGGCGCCACTGACGAGGTCCTCCAGGCGCCACAGCACGACTACACCCGCGCCATGTTGAAGGCATTGCCGTCGGCGGCCAGTCGAGGCCGGCGACTCAGTGACCAGCCGGTGCTGGACCTGCCGGTGGCTGAGGTGCCCGATCCTGAAAGGGTGCTGGTCGAGGTCACGTCGGTGACCCAGACCTTCCGCACCCCTGACGGTGGGCGGATGACCGCCGTCGATGACATCTCGCTGACCCTGCAAGCGGGCCGAACCCTGGGCGTGGTCGGTGAATCCGGATCGGGCAAGACGACTCTGGGACGGGTCGTGCTCGGACTGCAGCAGCCTGACACCGGAGAGGTCCGGCTCGACGGTGAACCGTGGAGTGGAGTGCCGGAACGACAGCGTCGACCCAGACGACACCTGATCCAGGCCGTCTACCAGGACCCGCTGAGTTCCTTCACCCCGCGCGCCACCGTCATCGACGTGTTGGCCGAGGCCCTCGCCCTGTCCGGGGTTCTGCGCTCTGCCCGCCGGGGACGGTCGGCCCAACTGCTGGAGTGGGTCGGGTTGTCACCGGATCTGTTGGATCGCCGGCCGGTCACCATGTCGGGTGGTCAACGTCAACGGTTGGCCATCGCTCGGGCGCTGGCCCGCGAACCCAAGGTGCTGGTCTGTGACGAGCCCGTGTCGGCATTGGATGTCTCGGTCCAGGCCCAGGTGCTCGACGTCTTCTCCGATGTCCAGGATCAGCTCGGTCTGGCCATGCTGTTCATCTCCCACGACCTCGGGGTGATCCAGCACATCAGCGACGACGTGATGGTGATGAACAAGGGACAGGTCGTCGAACAGGGCAGTGCCGACCAAGTGCTGTGCGATCCGCAAGATCCCTACACCCGTTCACTTCTCGAGGCTCTGCCCCAACCGGGAATCAGCCCGGACAACCACGCCGACCCCGTCCCCGACCAGGCCGACCCCGTCCCCGACCAGGAGGAACAGCAATGAGCACACCGATCACGGTCCCGGACCTGCGGCCCACCTGGGACGGGGTTGCCTTCCCCGGCACAGAACTGGTCGACATTGCGACCGCGCTGCGTCAGGTCGAGAAATGGATCGATGCCGGTCACAACGATGACGGTGGCTGGTCGGGCTGGCCGGATCGACCCGATTTCGACCCGATCTACGGTGATGTCAGCCTGAACACAGGATCGGCTGGGATCGCCTGGTACGCCGCAGCCGCGGCGCATGCTGCCCGAGCCGACGGCGACGACGATGCCGTACGGGACAATCTCGCGCGAGCACGGCGCGCGGCCGAGCATGTGTCCGCACATTGGCGCGACGACCTGGCGGCCCGAGTCAGTCTCCCGATCCCCAACGGCGGCACCGCCTACTACGGAGGACTGGCCGGTCTGATCGCAGTGGCATCGAGCCTGTCCACCTTGGCGGGGACCGACGTCGATCTGCCGCTGGAGGCGATGATTGACGAGCTGTTGGCCTTGCGTGAGGCCGGCAAACCGTGGATTGGCTCCGGCTCCTTGATGGGCGATGGCGGCATCCTGATCACCCTGGCCGCGGTGGCCGAGCATCGCCGGGATCCTCGCCTCACCGAGGTGATCGTGGAACTGACCGATGACATCTTGGCCCAGGAACGACCTGGCATCGAAGGGGCCTCGTCCTGGCCGGGGGCGCCGGGACCGTTCCTGGGCTTGCCCGAAGGTTTCGAGATGGAGGGGTTCGAGCTCGGCACCGTGGGCATCGGTTTCGTCTTTGCCCGGGTCGCCCAGCTGACCGGTGAGATCCGGTTCGTCGAGGCTGCTGCCCGGGCAGCGGCCCACGTCTCGGCGAGCTCGACAGTGGTCGGTGACGCGGCGTTGTTGCCTCGGGGCAGCGGATTCTCGTTCGGCTACTGCACCGGAAGCTCTGGTGTGGCACGGATGTTCACTGCCGTGCACCAGGCCACTGGTGACCCGCAGCACCTGGAGTGGGCGTTGAAGTACGGTCGCGGGATCTTGCGCTCGGGGGTGCCGGGCCGGGTGACACCTGGCAACCAGTACGTGCTGCACCAGTGCTGCGGATCGGCGGCGGTGCTGGAGACCTTCATCGGTCTGTGGCTGGAGACCCGTGACCAGCTCTGGCTCGATGCTGCTCGCGCTCAGGCCGATGACCTGTTGATCCGTTCGGTGTCTGACGACCTGGGGCGTCGGTGGTACAGCGAGTCACACATCCTGCCGGCCGGTCAGCTGAAGGCTGAGATCGGTCACCAGGTCGGCGCCTCCGGAATTGCCTTTGCGCTGCTGCATCTGCACCAGGTCAACCAGGCTGAGGCCACCGGGCAGTCGCGGAGCCTGCCGCGACTGCCCGATGACCCGTACCGCACGCTCAGCTGACCGTCAGAAGGTGATTTCGCGCTTCTCGGCAGCAGAGGTGTAGATCCCTTCGAGGATCTTCATGATCTCCACCCCGTGCCATGCGGGGGCGAGGCTCTCGGCCCGGCCCAGACAGGTCTGGACGAAGTTGTCGATCTCGTTGACGAAGGCCGGTTCCAGCTCAAAGCTGGAGGACCGCAGCTGCGGAACGACATTGATCATCGAGCCGTGCTTCTCGGTCGCAATCTCCAACGAGGGTTCGAGGTTCGCTCCGCCCTTGGTGCCGTGCACCGCCACGGACAGGTCCTCCGAGGTGGTGTGCAGCGAGAAGGAGACATCGACCAGCACCGAGGCGCCGTTGTCGAAGCGGATCATGGCATTGGCCATGTCTTCGACATCATTCTTGTCCGGGTCGTAGTCGGCCACCTTGTAGCGCGGGAAGGTAGTGATGTTGGCCCGGTTGCCGAGGTGCTCATAGGCATTGGCGCTGACCGAGGCAACCTTCGGTGAACCCATCAGGTACCAGCACAGGTCGATCACGTGGACGCCGAGATCAATCAGCGGCCCCCCGCCGGAGCGGGCCTTGTCGGCGAACCAGCCGCCCGGGTTGCCCATCCGACGGATACAGCGTGCCCGGCCGTAGTAGAGCTCCCCCAGATCACCGGCATCGATGAAGGTCTTCAGCACCTGGGCATTGGGGGAGTGTCGTCGGACAAAGCCGATTTGGACGATTCGGTTGTGCTGTTCCGCTGCGGCCATGACCTGCTCGGCCTCGGCGACGGTGACACTCATCGGCTTCTCGATCAGCACGTGCTTGCCGGCCTCGATCGCGGCGATCGCCAACGGTGCATGGGAATTGTTCCAGGTGCAGATGCTGACCGCCTCGACATCGGCGTCGGCGAAGAGACTCGCCGGGTCACCGTAGGAACGGGCTGCGCCCCACTCATCGGCGACACTGCGGGCCCGGTCGGCGTTGACGTCGGCGACGGCGACGATCTCGGCGTCCGGGTTGGCCTTGTATCCGGTGAGGTGCCATTTGGCGATGCTGCCGGTGCCGACGACACCGATCTTCAGAGTGGACATGGACATTCCTTTCAGGCTTGGGAGAACAGGGTCTTGGCGTTGGCAACACCACGAGCACAGCCAATCAGGCAGTCCTCCTGGCCTTCGAACTCGATCGAGGCGTGACCGTCATAGCCGGAGGCCTTGATCGCTCGGCAGATGGCGCGGATGTCGATGTCGCCGTTGCCGACGATGGCGCCCCGAAGGTACTTCCCGCCCCGACTGGCGAACCAACCATCACCTGGATCTTCGGCCCGGACATAGAAGTCCTTGAAGTGCACGATGTTCGCGTACGGAAGGTTCAGCGGCACGGCGACCGTGGGATCCTCGTCCACGCAGAGGAAGTTGCCGATGTCGAGGGTAGTGCCGAAGTTCGGCTCGTCGACAGCGTGGATGATGCGGCGCACGCGGTCGCTGGACTGGACGAAGAATCCGTGGTTCTCGAGGCTGGTGCGGATCCCGAGCGGAGCGGCGTACTGAGCGATCTCCTTGGCTGCCTTGACGATGAGCGGAAGTGCCCGATCGAAGGCAGGGGTGTCGTCACCTTCAGGACGGTTGCGCCCGACCACATCGTGGCGGAGTCGGGACATGCCCAGCCGTGAGGCCAGGTCGACGTAGCTTTTGATGCGCTCGACCTCGGCGCGATGCTGGTCGGCATCGTCGGTGAAGAAATCGGCGCCCACGGCCAGATTGGACAGTTCAACACCCCTGCTGGTGGCACGCTCGATGACGGCCTCGACCTGTTCAGGTGCGGTGTTGATGTTGGGGATCGGGGCATCGGCCTCCTCGGAGAGCACCGCGAACTCGAGGTGCTCGGCTTCGGAATCGGCCACCCAGTCGATGACGTCGAGGATCGACATCTCGCCGGTGCGGACACGTTGGTTGAAGCTGTAGGAACTCAGTCCGAACTTCATCTTTCTCCCTAGGTGGTGGGTGTGGGGTGGGACATCTGTGGGGTCCACTGCTGCCAGGGTGGTCGTACCGGACCCACTCCGAACAGCTGTGTGCTGAGTTGTTCGAAGGCCAACCCGAGGGCGCCGACACTCGGGCCGGTGGATCGCAGCAGGGATGTGACGAGCTCGGGGCGAGCGGCGACGGTCAGTTGCTCGTGGATTGCGGCGCTGAGGGGGTCGAGCAGGACCCGGCCGGCGCGGGACAGGCCACCGCCGACCACGATGATCTCGGGGTCGACAGTCAGGGCGATGGTCGCGACCAGGGGAGCGATCTCGGTGCAGAAGGACTCGACCTCGTCGACCGACCTCCGCTCGCCGGCTTCGGCACGGACGAAGACCTCCGAAGCTGTCGGGGCAGACTGCCAGCGCAGCTGGCCACGGTCGGAGTTCCGGGTCCACCGCATGCCCCGTCGCGTGCCGAGTTCGCCGGCGATCCGATGGCTGCCCTGCAGCACCTGACCGTTGACGACCAGGGCGAGCGAGACCCGGTTGCCGAGCTGGAGGAAGAGCATGTGGTCAGGCTGCGGGTCGCGGAGTCGGTGCTCGGCCAGCGCGGCAGCCTTGACGTCGTTGTCGAGGACAACTCGACACCCGGCCAGATCGGACAGCTCAGCGGCGACGTCGAGCCCGACCCACGACGGCGTGGCGATGCTGTGGCTGATGCGACCGGCGGGGTCGACGATGCCGGGCACACTGAGCCCCACTCCACGCAAGGGTCCAGCTCCGGCCGTACGGCAGGTGTCGGCCAGGAACTGGTGGAGCAGCCCGATTCGTGCTCGGCCGTCGACGCCATCGGTGGCGGTCTCGTCACGAGCCAGGACCGTGCCGGCCAGATTGGTGAGCATGAGTCGAGTGACGTGAGGTCCTGCATCGAGGCCGGCGACGCTGCCCGCATCGGGATCGAAGCTGAATCGTCGGGCCGGTCGTCCGGCTCCGACGGCGTGGGCGCCGTGGTCGTCGGACACCGGGGAGGTGGCGATGAGATCACGCAGCACGGCTTCGACGGTGGGGCGGGAGAGTCCGGTGTGTGTGGCGAGCTGGCGGATCGTCCAACCCGAGGGGGTGTCGCGCAGTGCGGTGAGGCAGGCCACGGCATTGGCCCGGCGCTGTGCCTGGCCAATGGCGTCGATGCTTGTCACGTGCACTGCCTCTGATTAAGAAACCGGGTTGTCTAACCATGGTCAGCCTGTCAGGTCCGACGATCGTGGTCAACCCTGGGTCGGTTGCCGGGGTGTCGTGGCGGGTGCGCGATGTCGGCTGTGCTCGGCACAGGTGCCTCGGCGATGTCAGACCCACCCGCAACAGTGGTGACATGAGCAGATACGACAGCCAACGACATCGCCACGACGACGGAGGACGTGTTGACTGCAACCGCTGCCCAGTACGGGGTATCGGCTGTGGCGACTGTGTCGTCACCATCCTGCTGGGTCCGCCCTCCGAGCTCGACCTCGCTCCGGACGAACGTCGTGCCCTCGACGTGCTCGCCCAGGCCGGGTTGGTGCCGCCGCTGCGACACCTGCGGCCCGTCGAGGTCGAGGTCGAGCACGACCTGTGGGGGAGCCCCGCGGAATGGGAGGTCAGCGAGGCCCAACACCGCTTCGGATGAGCTCAGGGTTGTCCCTGAGAGTCCCGGAGGTCGGACACACCCGACCCCGTAGTTGCACGTGATCTTTTCGTGACTTAGTGTGATCACGGTTCTGGTTCGTCGGTGGTGGAGGAGCTACCAAGCCAGGACACGCCAAATCTCTGCGAAGAGAGCCGGGGAACCACTTTCCCCTGGGGTGAATCGGTGCTGCGGCACCGTAGGGCAATCCTGGCCCGAACCCGTCAGCTCACCCGGTCGGCGACAGGACTTTGAGGAGACTCCGCGTGAACCCACGCCACGAGTGGTTGACTGCCGCAAAACTGAAGAGGCTTGCTCGCAACACCCTCGCCGGCGCCGCCATCGCGGCCGTCGCGTTCACCATGATCCCGGCTGGGTCGGCACTGGCCGATCCTGCTGACCCGCCCCGCACGGTGGCGGAGGCACAAGAACTCGTCGACGAGCTGAAGCAGCAGTCCGCCGCGCTCGACCAGGACTGGCTCGCCGCCCAGGAGAAGTACCAAGCTGCCGAGAAGGCGCGCAAGGCCAAGGAGCGTGACCTCGCTGCACAGCAGGAGGAGGTCGAGGAGCTGCGCGAAGCGGTTGCCGCCATTGCCCTGACCCAGTACCAGAACCGCGGCGTCGACAACACGACCAAGTTGATCGTCTCGTCCTCACCCGATGCCCTGCTCAATGACCTTGCGCTGCAAGGGCGGATCAACGAGCGCCAGCGGGTCATCCTGCAGGATTACCAGACCGAACTGGGCAACCTGTCGGCGCTGGGGCGTTCGGCCAAGGCTGACGCCGCCGCGATGAAGCAGGCCACCGAGGAGATGGACAAGGCCCGCAAGGCCTCGCAGGCCAAGCTGGACGAGGCCGAGGAAGTCCTCGACCGACTGACCGCTGAGGAACGTGCCCGCATCGAGGCTGCCCGTCGTGCCGCCGAGGAAGCTGCCCGCCGCGCCGCCGAGGACAACAACAACGACAACAGCCAGTCGCGCGAAACCAACCCCAACTCGCGCAACAATGAGCGCAAGGCCAAGGAGGGCAAGCCGAAGCCGCCGCCCGTGCCGTCCTCAGGCCGTGGCGCTGCCGCGGTGGCGTCGGCTCAGTCCAAGCTCGGCGCACCGTATGTCTGGGGTGGCACTGGTCCCGGATACGACTGTTCCGGTCTGACCTCGACGTCCTGGCGTGCTGCTGGAGTCAGCCTCCCGCGCACCTCACAGGCGCAGTACAGCAGCACCAAGCGGATCAGCCGCGGCGAGCTGCAGCCCGGCGACCTGGTCTTCTACTACGGCGGTATCACCCACGTCGCGATCTACGTCGGCAACGGTCAGATCATCCACGCCCCGAGCACCGGAAGTGTCGTCCAGTACGCCTCCATGGACTCGATGCCGATCGCCGGGTACGGCCGCCCCTGACCACCCGCCGTGCCCTGCTCGGCGCCGGTCTGAGTGCTCTTGTTCTGACCGGTTGCCAGCAGGGAAGCGTGCCCGCGTCGTCATCCCGGCAACGACGCGAACTCCTGCTCTCGTCCTGGGCCGATGCTGTGCTCGCCGGCGACCAGCCGGCCGAACGGGACCTGTGGACCGACAGCCCCGCCGTCGCCGGCCTGGGGCTGGCCGGGTTCACCGTGGCCGACTCGCCCGACGGTGTCGACATCACCTGGCAACTGCCCGACGATGCACCCCAGACCCATCGCCTCCCGATTGCAGTGGTCGACCACATCGGAGGGGAGCGACTCTCGCTCGGTCCCCTTCCTGATCCAGCAGATCCAGCGACTCGGATCGATCCGGTGCCCCTGTGGGGCCTCGGCCCCTGCACAACGGTGCTGGGGCAGGACTGTGGCCTGCTCGTCTCCGCAGCGGTGGCCGAGGACCGCTGGGCCGGTCGCCCGCTGTCGACGTGGGTCGACCTCACCGACCGTGCCGTGGCGGCAGTGCGTGATCGCACCGGTGATGATGTCGTACGGGTCTGGCTCCAGTGTCCGTTCGCACCACAACAGCTGCTGTCGCTGGGGGCCACGGTGAACGAGCATGCGGCCGCCAGCACCTGGGCGATGGGCAACGGGCCGATCCATGTCCTGCTCGACCCGCTCCGCGTCGGAGCCCTCGGCGACGCCGAGGTGCTGGCCCTGTTGACCCACGAGATCGTCCATGTCGTCACCGATGCGCCGCGGACCGCCCTGCCGCTGTGGGTGGAGGAGGGGTACGCCGAGGCCGTCACCTGGGCCGACGACGAGGCCGGTGGTTGGCGTCAGGCCGAAGGGCTGCTTGCCCGGGTTCGCGCCCACGGGACCGATGCGCTCCGCGTACCGACCGATGATGAGTTCGCCGATGCCTCAACCGAGCCCTATGCACGGGCCTGGACGGTGTGTCGGTGGCTCCAGGAGGCCAGTGGGGCCGACGATCAACAGCGGTGGCTCCGGGACTGGTACGCCACCACCACGGCCCTGACGAGCGAACAGGTCGGACAGTGGCGGATCTGGCTTTCCGAACAGGCCGAGCAGTTCTGAGCTGTTGTGCCGAAGCCCTTGACTCACGTCTGTTAAGGCTGTTAAATCCTGGCTCAGGAGGTAGCCATGGTCGAGCAACGCAGCAGCGCCCAGCGCAGGGCCGCGCTCACTCGTCATGTGCTCGCCCAGCTCGACAGCGGCGAACTCGCCCCTGACGACCCACTCCCGCCGCTGCGCAGGCTGTCCGAGGAATTCGGGCTCTCCGCACCGACGATCCTCAACGAGCTCGGACCACTGATCGCTTCTGGCCGGCTGGTGTCCGTGCCGAGGGTGGGCATCTTTGCCGGACGTGTCCGCTCCGGGGCCGCGCCGTGCTTCCTGTTCCTGCACCCGACGAACCGCACCGCGTTGGAACAACAACATGCCGCCGCGATCCGTGCTGGCTTCGAAGAACGGATCGCCGAGCTCGGCGGCTCCACGATCCCGTTGACCTTTGCTGAGCTGGGGCAGTTGTCCGAGGTGGCCACCCTCACCGCTCACTGTGCCGGGATCGCCACCTGGCGGGCCGACACCGACGATGCCGCGGGTGTCCTGACCACGACCTCCGGGCCACCACAGGTCCGCATCGGTCGGCGCCCTGACGCCGACGACGACTGCGACGTGGTGCGATTCGATGACCTCGGCGGCGGCCGGCTCGCCGTGGAGCACCTCCTGGCCCATGGCCACACCAGCATTGCCTACCTCGGACTGCACGTCGCCCCTCCGGACGGGCCCGACCCGGCGCACCGGTACTCTGCTGACCGCGGCGAGGGCTGGCGTCTGGCGATGGAGCAGGCCCACCTCGACACGACCGGGCTCGGATTCACCCTGGACCAACCCGTCGTGCACCACCCGACGGCTCGTGACGCGGCGCGCGAAGCCGCACAAGCGATGGTGCGCCACCGGGACCGGTTCACGGCGGTCATCGGTGCTGACGACCACGCCATCCTCGGCCTGGTCGACGCCTACGCCGAACATGCCGTCCCCCATGCCGAGTGGCCAGCCCTGGTCGGTTTCGAAGGAACCCTCGATGCCGAACACCTGGTGAGCAATTCGATCCTCCCGCAGTGGCACGAGCTCGGTGTGCATGCCGCACAGCTGCTGTGGGACCGTCACCACCAGCGCCTGACCGGCCCTGGTGTCGACCATGTCGTCGGCATGAAACTGCTGGCGCGGATGACCTCTGAACACGCGTGGCCGACCCACGTGCCCGCCCCCTTGGAAGGTCTTCTGTTGACCCGAAACGAGATCACGCTGCCGCGCTGATCTGGAGTCAGTGCGACCCGCGCTGACCGTGTCCGTCACCACCGGTGACACCATCCCCCGGAAAGCCCGGGGGCGATCCACCACGCCCAGAAAGGGACATTGCTGTGCCCACCTTCGACCCCGACAACACGACACCGGACGAGTCCAGGGCGCTGGACGCCCGTCGTACCGTACGCCGACGATTCCTCGCCGCGGCTGCCGCGGCAGTGCCAGTGGCCGTGGCCTCGGCCGCCATGGGACCGGCTCGGGCCCATGCTGCGCCGGAAACCGACGCCAGTGGTATCGGGCCGATCTCCTTGGCCGAGCTGCGCGACCTGACCACTGCTGCCGCCGACGACTGCTACTGGTTGACCGACCCCGGACGTGGTGGTGTGTTCCGACATGTGCCCGGCGACACGACCTCGGCCGACAACGGTGGCACGGTGGTGGTGACCGCCGCGGGACAACGGTTCCATCGCGAGTTTGCCGGTGCGCTCAATGTGCGCTGGTTCGGCGCGGTCGCCGACGGGGAGACCGACGATGCCGATGCCATCCAGGCCGCGATCGATGAAGGTCAACGGTCCTCGAAGGCGGTGTACTTCCCGGCCGGCCCTGCCCCCTATGCCGTCGGTCGTCCCATCACAGTGGCCAACGCCAAGATGGGGATCAAGATCTTCGGCGACTTCGTGGCCTATCCGGCGAACTCCGGTTCGGTGATCAGCCCGACAGCCGATTTCACCCAGGAGGATCCGCTGGAAGCGATCTTCCTGTTCGACGACGAAGCCGGGGCACGGTTCTTCGAGTTCTCCGACCTGAGCATCAACGGACGCAAGTCCTTGCGGTACGGGGTTCACAGCACCTACATCGTCTACAGCACCTTCCGTCGGATCAACCTGCAGATGACGCTGGAGGCAGGTCTTGCCTTGGGGTACGGCTGGGGGCTGACACTTGACGACTGTGCGTTCCTCTACAACGTCGGTGACGGGTTCCGTGCCACCCGCGGACAGCTCAACAACCTCAACATCGTCAACTGCAACTTCACCCACAACGACGGCATCGGGGTGAACCTGCTCGAGTCCGGGCTCGGCGTGCGGATCGTCGGGTGCATCTTCGAAGACGAAGCGATTGCGGCGATCCATGTGCAGCAGGACATCCAGCCACTGGAGATCTCCAACTGCTATTTCGAGACCAATGCCGCAGTCGGTTTCCAGTTCGAGCAGCCGGACCGGTTGGTCAAGGCCGATGTGGTGATCAGTGGCACCGGTACTCGCAAGGCCATCGGCTCCGAATGGCCCACTGGTCCGGTGCGGATGGCCAGCAACTACGTCCTCGTCGGTGAGTCCGAAGGGTTCGTGGCCTGCTACTGCGCGTCCAACGGCATCGAGATCACCGGCACCACGATCCTGCGTGGCAAGGCCGGACCTGCCTATCCGCTGATGATCACCGGGACGAGTCGCTCCGGGCTCGGAGCCATGGTCGAGCGTCCGGTCATGCACAGCAACGGGGTGTTTCCCCCTCAACGCCAGAACATCGAAATGGTGCCGATGCTGGTGCAGGATCTGGAACAGGGGGTGACCGATCTTCACCACGCCGATGTCGCAGGTCAGTACCGAACCAACTACAGCGAGTCCTTGGTCCGGTTCCGCGACCTCACCCGGGAGCGGCTGGGCGGCGTCCGGAAAGCAGCCGGCACCAAACATCGCGGTCAACCGGTCTTCGAGATCACCGGCGCCGTCAACACCGAAGCCTTCGGAGTCGTGCTCGACCTGGCTGTCGCCCCCGAACTGGCCGGCAAACTGGTCTACTTCGCTTGCACGGTCGCCGGGTCCGATGAGGAGACCGCTGCCGTGCTGTGGAGTGATGCCCTTGGCGACGGCGACGAAGAGGTGGGTCTCGGATCGCAGTGGCACGTCATCTCCATGGTGGTGCAGCTGCCCGAGTCCGGACGGGTCGGCTTCGGGGTGCGCAAACGCGGCGGATCGGACAACTCTGCGGTGCGGATCACGAACCCGGTGATCGCCGAGGTCGGGGCTCCCTACGAGCTGGTCCCGCCGGTCAGCTGACTCGGATTCCCTGACCCGGGCGCGGCGAGCGGCTGTCCGTTCGCCGGGCCCGGGTCGTTGACTCACGACACAGTGTCTCGCCATGAGGGCCGCTGAGTTGCATTGCCGATCGAAAGACTGTAGAAATTTCAACATGTTCTCCGACCTGAGCTTCCTCGCCGTGACACGACGTCACGTCGATCTGGGGCGCGTCGAGAGCAATTTCATGTGTCTGTGCCGCTGATCCGGCACATGACCCGTACGGCATCACGTTCTTGATGCCCGTGCTTGGGCTGTGTCTCGCCCAAGTGCATCTCCTCGATGATCGGCCCCGCCGGGGCGTCAAGAGGTCCATGGGCGATACGCCGGCCATATCCCTGCCGCCCTTCCGTGACCTCTCACACCCGAATTCGAGGCCCGACCATGACGACAACCCCCACCCCATCAACCAAACCGGCACGCCGCCCGACCTCCATGGGTCAGTGGCTGGTTGATGGCAAGGAACCCCTCAATGCCAACGAAGTGCTGAAGCGGGCTGACGACGGCCTGAGCGTCAAGCAGCGCATCATCGACACCTATGCCAAGGCCGGTTACCACAACATCCCAGCCGATGACCTGACCGGCCGATTCCGTTGGTACGGCCTCTACACCCAACGCAAGCAGGGGATCGACGGCTCCCGGACATCGAAGTTGGACGCAGACGAACTGTCCGACGAGTACTTCATGATGCGGGTCCGGATCGACGGGGGACAACTGACCACTGAGCAGCTACGGGTGGTCGCAACGATCTCGAGCGAGTTCGCCCGTGACACCGCCGACATCACTGACCGGCAGAACATCCAGTTGCACTGGGTCGACATTGCTGACGTTCCCGAGATCTGGGAGCGGCTGGAAGCGGTCGGCCTGCACACCACCGAGGCCTGTGGCGACGTACCGAGAGTCATCCTCGGCAGCCCGGTGGCCGGGATCGCCGCCGATGAAATCGTCGACCCGACACCGGTGATCCGCGAGATTTCCGAGCGTTACATCGGAAATCCGGAGCTGTCGAACCTGCCGCGCAAGTACAAGACCGCCTTCACCGGGCATCCGAGCCTGGACGTCGTCCACGAGATCAACGACATCTCCTTCGTCGGCGTCATTCATCCTGAACACGGCCCCGGCTACGACCTGTGGGTCGGTGGCGGCCTGTCGACGGTGCCGAGGCTGGCCAAGAGGCTGGGTGCCTGGGTGGCACCGGACCGCGCTGTCGAGGTCTGGTACGGGGTGACGCGCATCTTCCGTGACTACGGATATCGCAAGCAGCGCACGAAGAACCGGCTGAAGTTCCTGATGGATGACTGGGGACCGGAGAAATTCCGGCAGATCCTCGAGAGTGACTACCTCGATGCGCCACTGCCGGATGGCCCAGCCCCGGCGAAGTCGACCGCTCCCGGAGACCATGTCGGCATCCACGACCAGAAGGACGGACGCAAGTACATCGGGGTGACCCCGACCGTCGGCCGGGTCAGCGGCACGTTGCTCACCCAGCTCGCAGAAACTGTGGAGGCGGCCGGCTCAGGAAGGATCCGCCTCACCCCACATCAAAAGGTCCTCGTACTCGATGTCGCCCCGGACAAGGTCGAGGAACTCGTTGCACAGTTGGATGATCTCGGGTTGAGTGCACGGCCCAGCCCCTTTCGTCGCAGCACCATTGCCTGCACCGGCATCGAGTACTGCAAGCTCGCCTTCGTCGAGACCAAGCAACTGGCCGCTGACACCGTGGCCGAGCTGGAGCGTCGCATGGCCGGGGTCGAGGTCAACCCGCCGGTGACCCTCAACATCAACGGTTGCCAGAACTCCTGTGCCCGGGTCCAGGTCGCTGACATCGGGCTGAAGGGCCAGTTGATCGGCGGCGAGGAGTTCGGGTTCCAAGTGCATCTGGGAGGTGGCCTGGCCTCGACTGATCGTGACGAAGCGGGCCTGGGACGTACCGTCCGTGGACTCAAGGTCACCGCCGCCGATCTGCCCGACTATGTCGAACGGGTCGTGCGGACGTGGATCGCCGAGCGCGTGAGCGAGGAGGAGACATTTTCCGAATGGGTCGCCCGCGCCGATGAAGAATCCTTGCGGTGAAGGGAAACTGACGATGAGTGACACCCGAGAAACCCGCCCCCGCGACGAGCTCAAGGCGGTCGCCGAGGGCGCGCAGGAGTGGTTCGGCTCCGATGCACCTCCACCTCCTGAAGATGCGGCCGAGGTGCTGTGCTGGGCGGCCGAGGAGTTCGGCTCTGGCTTGGCCGTGGCCTGCTCGATGGCAGCCGACACCGTGTTGGTTGACCTGGTCGCCAAGGCTCTGCCCGGTGTCGACGTTCTCTTCCTCGACACGGGCTACCACTTTGCCGACACGCTCGGTACCCGCGCCGAGCTGGGCGTCGCGCTCGACGTGACCCTGGTCGACGTGACTCCGGAGCAGACCGTCGCCGAGCAGGACCAGGCGTACGGCAAGGACCTGTTCGCTCGCGACCCAGCACAGTGTTGCCGGCTCCGCAAGGTCGAACCGCTGGCCAACCAGTTGGCTGGCTACGACGCCTGGGTGACCGGAGTCCGTCGCGAGGACAATGCGCTGCGGGCCAACACTCCCTTGGTCAGTTGGGATGCGACACACCAGCTGGTCAAGATCAACCCGCTGGCGTTCTGGAGCTTTGACCAAGTCCTGGCCCATGCCCAGGCCCACCAGGTGCCGATCAATCCTTTGCTGGCAGCTGGCTATCCGAGCATCGGCTGCGAGCCCTGCACCCGCCGGGTCGACCCCGGCGACGACCCTCGATCCGGCCGATGGGCCGGTCTGACCAAGACTGAATGCGGAATCCACACATGAGTACTCAACGTGACCAGCTGGACCAGCTGGAGAACGAAGCCATCCACATCTTCCGTGAGGTGGTCGGTGAACTTGAACGCCCTGTCGTGCTGTTCAGTGGGGGCAAGGACTCGGTGGTCCTGCTTCACCTTGCAGCGAAGGCCTTCTGGCCGGGACGGATCCCGTTCCCGGTGATGCATGTCGACACCGGGCACAACTTCCCCGAGGTGCTCGAGTTCCGGGACCGTACGGTGGCTCGGCTCGGACTGCGGCTGGTGGTCGCCTCGGTTCAGGACTACATCGACGACGGGCGTCTTGCCGAGCGCGCCGATGGCACCCGTAACCCGTTGCAGACCGTGCCGCTGCTCGACGGGATCGTGGAGAACCGGTTCGACGCGGTCTTCGGTGGTGCCCGCCGCGATGAGGAGAAGGCCCGGGCGAAGGAGAGGGTGGTCAGCCTGCGCGACGAGTTCGGTGCCTGGGACCCACGCAATCAGCGACCGGAGCTGTGGAACCTCTACAACCCGCGGCACCGGCCCGGCGAGCATGTGCGCGTGTTCCCGTTGAGCAACTGGACCGAGCTCGACATCTGGCGCTACATCGAGCGGGAGAACATCGAGCTGCCGAGCCTGTACTACGCCCATGAGCGGGAGGTCTTCCAGCGTTCAGGGATGTTGCTCGCTGTTGGGCCGCACTCCCAGCCGGGCGAGAAGGACGTCATCGAGCGGCGCGTGGTGCGTTACCGCACAGTCGGCGACATGTCGTGCACCGGCGCCGTAGCCAGTCAGGCAGCCAGTGTCGCCGCAGTGATCGCTGAGGTCGCTTCCACCACCATCACCGAACGTGGCGCGACCCGGGCCGATGACCGGATCAGTGAGGCCGCCATGGAAGATCGCAAGAAGGAAGGCTACTTCTGATGAGCCAGATCCCATTGCCCACGCGCACCATCGCCGGCCCCACCGGTCTGCTGAGGCTGGCCACGGCGGGCTCGGTGGATGACGGGAAGTCCACCCTGGTCGGCCGACTGCTCCATGACTCGAAGAATGTCCTCGCCGACCAGTGGGATGCAGTGGAACGGGTCAGCCGCGAACGCGGATTCACCGGTGCTGATCTGGCCCTGCTGACCGACGGACTCCGTGCCGAGCGGGAACAGGGCATCACGATCGACGTGGCCTACCGCTACTTCTCCACCGGGACACGAAACTTTGTCCTCGCCGACTGCCCCGGACATGTGCAGTACACCCGCAACACCGTCACCGGGGCCAGCACCTCCGATGTCATCATCGTGTTGATCGATGTCCGCACCGGTGTCGTTGAGCAGACCCGCCGCCATCTGGCGGTTGCCGCACTGCTGCGGGTGCCCCATGTGATCGTGGTGGTCAACAAGATCGACTTGGTCAACCATGACCGCGGACGATTCGCCGAAGTCGATGCCCAGGTTCGCCAATTCTGCGATGGGCTCGGGATCCACCAGGTCCACACCCTTCCCGTGTCAGCCCTCAACGGCGACAACGTGGTCGAGAAGTCGGACAACACATCGTGGTACGAGGGCCCGAGCCTGCTGGAGCTGCTCGGTACCCTCGAACCGGCCATCACTGATGCTGATGCTCCGTTCCGGTTCAGCGTGCAGTATGTGCTGCGGCCCCAGAGCGCGGCGATTGACCAGGCCCATGTCGAGTACCGCGGTCTGGCCGGACGGGTCGAGTCGGGCACGGTTCGACCAGGCGACGAGGTCGTGGTGCTGCCTTCGGGGCGTCGCACTCGCATCGCCGGGATCGACACGGCCACCGCAGAGTTGGAATCGGCCGGTGCCGGCCAGTCGGTCGCACTGCGTTTGGCCGACGATCTCGATGTCGCCCGCGGGGACGTGGTGGCCGGGGCCGAAGAACCTCCCGAGGCAGTACGGGAGGTGGATGCCATGGTCTGCTGGTTGGCCGAGGTGCCTCTGCGATCCCGGCAGCGGGTGCTGTTCAAACACGGCTCCCGCACGGTCCCCGCTATCGTGACCGATCTGCACGGACGACTCGAATTGTCCACCCTCGAACCAGAGACGGCCGATGCCTTCGACCTCAACGACATCGGACGGATCAGCATCCGCCTGTCGCAGCCGGTGCCGGTCGAGGACTACGGCAAATCACGGTCGGGTGGGTCGTTCATCCTGATCGATCCACAGTCCGGGGGCACCCTCGCCGCCGGCATGGCCAAGCTGGAGAAGAACGGCTCTGGCGTCGCCGTGCCGAAGCTCACCATCGAATGGGAAATCTGATGACTGCCCCTGTTGCCGTGCCGCCCGGTGCCACCGCCGCTACCTTGCTGTTGGGTCTGGACCTCACCGGACGCCAAGTCCTCGCCGTCGGCGGCGGTCCGGTCTCGGCACGCCGGGTCGGTGGCCTCCTCGAGGCCGGCGCCAAGGTGCATCTGGTGGCGCCCTATGCCTGTGAGGACCTGGTCGACCTCGCCGGCCAAGGGAGGATCACCTGGTCCGAGCGAGACGTGGAGGCCTCCGACCTCGACGACGTCTGGCTGGTGCACACCGCCACCGGCGACCGTGCCACTGACACCGGAGTCCGAGATCTGTGTGACAGCAGGAGGATCTGGTGCGTGGATGCCACCGATGCGACCGCAACCCGGGTGAAGGTGCCGGCCCGTCGCACCATCGAGACGCCGGACGGTCCGATCCAGATCGCCGTGTTGGCAGGAGATCCGGGGCGGAGCCGTACGGTCGTGACCGGTTTGGGCGACCATGTGGTGGCCGGCCAGGTCGAACTCCGCCGGCAGCGGCCCAGGTCCCAGGGGTGGGTCGCGCTGCTTGGTGGAGGCCCCGGTGACGACGGTCTGTTGACCGAACGGGCCCGGGTCCTGCTCCGCTCGGCCGACGTGGTCGTCCATGACCGTCTCGCGCCCCAAGGGGTGTTGCGGTCCCTTCCTGACACGGTCGAATTGATCGATGTCGGCAAGACGCCGGGGCATCACCCGGTGCCCCAGCAGGAGATCAACCAGATCCTGGTCGACCATGCGCTGGCAGGACGTGGTGTCGTCCGACTCAAAGGCGGCGACCCGTATGTGCTGGGACGAGGAGGAGAGGAACGTCTGGCCTGTGCGGCAGCCGGGGTGAAGGTCGAAGTGGTGCCCGGCGTCACCAGCGCCATCGCTGTTCCGGCTGCGGCGGGGATCCCGGTGACTCACCGTGGGATCGCAGCCGGGTTCACCGTGATCACTGGCCATGACGACATCCCTCGATTGCCCACCGGCGGCGATCACACTGTGGTCGTCCTGATGGGCGTCTCGACGCTGGCTCGGACAGCTGAGCTCCTGATGGCGCACGGCCGGCCGGCTGGGACACCCGTCGCTGTGATCGAACGCGGTTGCACCCCGCACCAGCGGGTCACCATCGGGACCCTCGACGACATCGCCCTCCGAGCACAGATCGTCGGCGTCGAGTCACCTGCGGTCACCGTGGTGGGCGAGGTCGTCACCCTCGCCCACTGATCCCAAACGTCCGGGGAAGCTGGAATTTCGACCAAACCTGCCGCCAGTGGCGCCGATAGCCACGATGTGGAGCTATAAGCCCCCTGGCTGGCACGTTTGGTAAGAATCAGCGGGGAAGGCCAGGATCGCCGGATCGTTGCCCTCAAGCTGAGCGACCGTGCCCTCCCGGCTGAGTCGTCTCATTCGGTGGCCAACGCGGCCTCGAGCTCGGTTCGGATCTGGTCACCGCCCTCGGAGCGCCAGGTGGCAACCGAATCCGACCAGTCGCTGATCTTCTTGCGATCCTGGATGATGTCGGAGAAATCGCTGGCGATCTGGCGCTCGAGCTCGGGCCCCTTGGACGACTGGGTGTCGGAGAACCGATAGAGCGCGGGATCGGCGACGGCATTCTCGGCCATGGACAGCATGTGGTCGTAGAACTTCTGGGCCACCTCGGAGTCGTTGGGGTAGTAGGCAACCCGTGGCGCACAGGTGAGTGTGACCAGACTCAAGGTCTCGCGTAGACCGACATCAGTCTGGACGGGGTCGGATCCATCCAGCTCGTAGTCGGTCCCTTCTTGCCCGTAGATCACCGTCAGGTGCTCGGCACTGCCGAATGGGGCCACCAAATAGTCCCACACCTTGAGGATGGTTTCGACGCGATCCTCATGTCCCTTGGGGATCCCGGCGATGCCGTAGGCCGGCTTGCCCAGGTGCAGCCCTGCGGTACCGCCGTTGAATCCCGGCATCGGCAGACCGTCCAGATCGAAGGTCTCGCCAACAGTCTGTTCCCGGTGGAACTGGAACCATGCCGGATAGGAGTCCTGAGTCATCAGGGTCCGACCGCTGCCGAACAGTTGCTTGGTCTCGGTGCCGCTCAGCGCGAACGCGTCGGGATGGACGACTCCTGCCTGCCAGAGGCGGCGGCAGGCGTTCAGGGCCTCCTCCTGTTCTTCGACCTCCCACGCGTTGGTCAGCGATCCGTTCTCCAGCCGCCACACATTGGGGATTCCAAGCATCTGGGCGATGTAGGCGATCGGGACTGTGCTGAGCGCCCAGACCGAGGAACGTTCGTCGGTGAGCTCAGTGCACAGTGAGACGAAGTCCTCGAAGTCAGTGATCTGGGAGGCGTCGAGTCCCGCCGACGTGATGAGGTCACTGCGCTGCATCATGATGCTGGTCTGCCACATCCCACGATCAGTTGGAATGCCATAGATCGCGTTGTTGAACACGCCTGCCTGCCAGCTCGTGGTCGGCAGATTCGCCAGATTCGGGTAGTTTCGGATGGCCGAGCCGGACAGGTGCTCGGACAGATCGATGAACTTCGCCTTCAGTAGGTCGGGAAGTTTGGCGACCGTCTTGATCTCCACCATTGACGGCAGGTCACCACCGGACATGGCCGTGGCGAAGCGAGCGTCGTAGTCGGCTGCCGGAATCTGCTGGAACTGAAACTCGCTGCCCAACTGGGCGTTGAGGTGCTGCCAGGCCTTGTTGTCGGCCATGGCTGGGCGGGCCGGTACCCAGATCGAGGCCAGAGCTGTGATCGGCTGCCCGTCACCGGGCGGCTCTGGCACGGTCACCGCAGGATCGACCGGGTAGTGCAGGTACCCGTCGGACGATCCGTGGGCACCAACCAGATCTGGCGGACTCTGGTCGAAGTGGATGTACTCGGGGAAGACCGAGCTGTCTGTGGTCGGGACGGGACCGGACCCGTTGTCAGGCCTCGTCGTGCAGGCGGTCAGACCCCCGAGCCCGGCAAGGGCTGCGCCGGTGAGGCCGAGCTGCATCAGGTTGCGGCGGGTGATCTCTGTGCTTCGGGCAACGCTGTCCATGAGGCTCCTTGTGCGATGTCATTCCGTATCGCAGAATGACGTTCAGGTTCCTTCGAGAATCTAGTGTTCCTGCCCGTGACCTGTCAACGAAGGAGTCCTAGTGGCCGTCAACGCCGTTTCGCGAGCGCTCACTATCCTCAATACGCTCGCCCACACCAGCAGGCCTATTGCTCTGGGGGATCTTGCGCGCAGGGTGGGCCTGGCACCATCGACCACACACAGTTTGTTGGAGAGTTTGGTTGCCAGCGAGTTCGCCCGCAATGACGGCGGTTCGTACGAGCTCGGGCCTCGTGCCGCCGCGCTCGGCACTGTGGCGGAACGTTCGGCCCACACGGCACTGGTCGAAGCGGCACAGACAGCGGCCGAGACCACCGGTCACAGCACGATCGTGGTGAGTCTGATTGGCGAGCGGCCGGTCGAGGTGGTTCACTCCGACGGGTCCGATCTGGTGACCGTACGCAGATCGCCGATCAACAACAGCCCGTGCCTGGACCTGGCGACGGGCCGTTGCCTGGTGGCCCACGAGGACCGCGAGCGCTGGCCCCACCACATCGATGAGCTGCCGGAGGAACTTGTCAGCTGGCCACCCACCCATTGGCCCGATGTACTGGACGCCACGGCCCGGGCTGGGCTCGCGCTCCGGCTGCCCGGCCCGGTCGACAGTGAAGATGGCAAGCGCCGGATCAGTGCAGTCGCCGTGCCGATCTGGCGTTCGGCAGACGCCCGTCCTGCTTGGACGGTGGGTTGCTCGGTGCCGTGGGTGATGGATGCGGTCCAACTCGCCGACGTTGCGGGCACCTTGTGGGACTCCGCTCGTCAGGTGGAGAGTCGGCTCGGACTGCCCTCCCATCCGATCAGTCGACCCACCGTCGACTCGGTACGGAAACTGGTCGCGTTGATGAGAGTGGGGTGAGAGCGGCTCAGACCTGGGCGCCGTCGTCGCCGTCGTCGCGAGCGCGGGGCAGCCGGGACAACAGCAGGGCAGATCCACCGATCAGGGAGCCGAAGGCCAACCAGCCGATCCAGACCGGCAGGCGCAGGTCGAGGATCATCAAAGCGGTCAGCACCACGGCCAGCACCAACAGGCCGGCGCCGCACTTGGCCGTGGTGGAAATCCGCATCGGTGGCAGGGGAGGGATCGGGTCGATCCCGTCGTCGACCGCGTCGAGTTGCTCATCGGTGGGGGCGTGATGGACCCGCCAACCCAGCGGTGGGCCCGACGGCGGACCGACATCCGAGGGCGGTCGGGGGGAGGCCGGTCGGTCGTCGAACTGGGTGATCAGCTCGGCGAAGGCGGCATCCACCTCGGCATCACTGGGTTCCCGGGACGCCATGACTCACGCCTGTTCCAAGAAGAACACGGTCGACTCGGCGAAGATGTCCTCAGCCTCGAAGTCGAGGGTGGCAACATGGAAGCTGCGGTGCAGCAGCCGCTCGGAGACCGTCGGCGAAGACACCCGTCCCAGGATCGTCTCGACCGAGCTCGGGTCCACGACGTGGTCCACCAAGGAGCGGAAGATCAACAGCGGTGCGGTGACTTTGTCCAGATCGGCCCGCACCACTCGCCACAACTTGGTCATCGAGTGCACCGCGCGTACCGGTGTGCGGGTGTAGGCACCTTCGCTGACCCCGGGCTTGGCGATGTCGTCGCCGATCGCATCGACCGAGGCGATGAACCTCGACAGCACCCCGGTCAGCTTCATCCTGGGGTCAGTGCTGCCCACCGACGGGTTCACCAAGGCGATCCGACCGACCTGCTCGGGATATCGCTCGGCCAGGAGCAAGGTCAGTGAACCGCCCATGGACAGGGCAGCCAGATTGACTCGGCCGTGAAGGTCGGCCAGTCGAAGGAACTCGGCTTCGACTCCGGCATACCAGTCCTGCCAGGTGGTGCGGTTCATCTCCTGCCAGGTGGTGCCGTGGCCGGCGAGCCGCGGCACCGACACCTCGAAACCGGCGTCGAGGAGATGATCGGCCCATGGTCGCATCGACGCGGGCGTCGATGTGAACCCGTGACACAGCAGAACAGCGCCGACAGGGTCGCCCTCGGGCCGGGCCGCGTGGGCCTCGGCGCCGGGCACCACGGTCGGCGGCAACGATGGCACGGCGCTCGACATGGCCCCATGGTAGTTCGGGTCGGGCCCCAGCGGTGACCGCCGACCGAACCACTCGCCGTCGAGGACACCGGGGCCGTAAGGTGCTGGTGTCACCGACCAGGAAGGCACCGCCACGATGTACCAGTTCTGCCGTCGCCTCGTGCTGCTGTGGCTGCGCCTCTTCGTCCGGCCGTCGTCG
Source organism: uncultured Propionibacteriaceae bacterium (assembly GCA_945911015.1). Taxonomy (GTDB): domain Bacteria; phylum Actinomycetota; class Actinomycetes; order Propionibacteriales; family Propionibacteriaceae; genus Avipropionibacterium. Next base: position 53,812 of record CAMDZW010000003.1, on the reverse strand, counting down.
GTCAATCCCGAGAAGATGCCCCTCACCGGCGGTGCGGTGATCGCAGCCAATCACGGGTCGGCGATCGAGACGGTGATGATCCCGGCGGTCATCCCACGCAAGCTCGGCCATGTCGCCAAAAGGGAACTGTTCGTCGGAAAGAGTGTGTTCGCCCGCATCGGCGGCTGGTTCCTCCTGTGGTCCGGCGCTCGCCCGATGGATCGCACCGGCGGGCGTGCCTCGGCGAATTCGATCGCCGGCATCGTCGAACATGTCGCGGCCGGCGGCGCCGCGGTGGTGTTTCCGGAGGGGACTCGCAGCCCGGACGGCCGTCTCTACAAGGGCAAGACCGGTGTTGCTCGGCTGACCCTGGCTTCGGGCATGCCGGTCATTCCGGTCGGATTCATCAACAACCAGCGCCGGAAGGTGAAGTGGTGGCCGGTGCCGATCGTGTGGCGGCCCCGACTGGTCTGGGGGGATCCGATCGACTTCAGCCAGTGGCGTGACGGAATCGATGATCGGGCCGTCCTTCGTCATGTGACCGATCAGGTGATGGCAGCGATCCAAGACCTCACCGGGCAGCAGTATGTCGATGTCTATGCCGCCAGCCTGCGCAAGGCCCTGGCGGAGGGGCGCGAGATCAATGCGCCCGAACTGGACCGTCCCGGCCAGGACGCACCGGCCCCCACGCTCCGACGCCCCACTCAGGAGGTGCCGGATGAGTGATGATGACCAAGCGCCCGGCGCCGAAGCAGACCGGCAACCGGCACCGAAGCCGGACCGCTCCGAACGTCTGATCGCTCTCGACCCACAGTCGGGCACCGTCGACGCCGACGTCGGCAGCTCGGGCCGCGGACTGTACTGGTTGCTGCGCAAGGTCGTCCTCGGTCCGACCCTGCGTCGCCTGTTCCGCCCGGTCGAGGAAGGCGTGGAGAACGTCCCGGTGTCAGGGCCGGCGATTCTGGCGGCCAATCACCTGTCCTTCGCGGACTGGATCTTCCTGCCGTTGGCGCTGAATCGGCGGGTGACCTTCGTGGCGAAATCGGACTACTTCACCGGGTCGGGCATCAAGGGCGCGGCCCAACGCAGCTTCTTCGCCGGCACCGGACAGGTCCCGATCGACCGCACCGGCGGCAAGGCCAGCGACGGCGCCCTGCGAGCGGGACTGCGAATTCTCAACTCCGGCGGCCTGTTCGGCATTTTCCCCGAGGGCACCCGCAGCCACGACGGACGTCTCTACAAGGGCCGTACGGGGGTGGCTCGCCTGGCGCTGCGGTCAGGGGTACCGGTGGTGCCGGTCGCTCTGGTCGGCACCGACCAGATCGCGCCGCCGGGCAAGATCTTGCGCAAGATCACCTCGCCCACGGTCCGGTTCGGTGAGCCGCTCGACTTCTCCCGCTATGCCGGACGCGAATCAGACCGGATGGTGCTGCGCGCCATCACCGACGAGATCATGTACGCCATCCTGGAGCTGTCGGGGCAGACCTACGTCGACGACTATGCCCCGACCGCGAAGGAGAAGGCCCGGCAGGAACAGCTCCGTGCGGCCCGGGACTGGATCGAGGCACGCCGGCCCAAGAAGTCCGAGGACGCGGTCGACACCGGCGAAGCGGACCCCACGCCCGACGAGCTCAACACCAGCGATGGGGCTGAAGGGGATCGGCCAGAGGATGACCAGCAGGCCCCATGATCGACCTGCATGTCCCCATGTTCCGCGCGCACGCCGCGCTGCGGATCATGCTCATGGCCGTGACTGTGTGGATCAATGCTGCCCGATTCGCCGAAGCCGCCCATCCGATCCTGCTGGTCATGGTCACGGTGTTGATGGGGCTGATGACGGTGGCGACCCCGTTCATCCATCCGTACGAGTCACGCCGCAGGGACGCGGTGCTGGTCATCGACGTGGCCGTGACCGTCGCCATCGTCCTGATCACTCCGTACGTGCTCGGCGGCCCGATCACCGACGGTGCCATCGGGTCGTTGACCAGCTTCTGGGCGGTCACCGGACCGTTGGCCGTGGCCTTGTCGCGTGGCTGGTTGATGACCGGCTTTGCCATGGGAGCGGTGATGGTGGCCGGCTTGGCGATCTGCGACTCGATCGATCTGGAGACGTTGGCCGAGAGCATTGTGGTCGTGCTGACCGGTGTCGCCGTGGGGTGGTTCGCGTCCCAGCTGCGCACCACCACCCGGGACCGGGAACAGATGTACGCGATCGCTGCGGGGATGGCCGAACGGCAGCGTCTGGCCAGGATCGTCCACGACGGCGCCCTGCAGGTGCTGGCGATGGTCGAACGAGAAGGTCGCGGGTTGGGCCCGCGAGGGGAACGGCTGGCCCGGGCCGCCCATGACCAAGAAGTGCAGTTGCGCAGTTTGCTGCAGGACACCGACATTGATGTCAACGTCAGTCCCGAGTCGCTGGCCGATGTCACCCAGATCGATCTGTCGGCGGTCCTCGACAAGCATGCGAGCCATGGTGTGTCGATCGCGACCCCACCGGACAAGGTGCTGGTGGAATCGCGTCGGGCCGGTGAGCTCAACGCGGCCGTCACCGAGGCCCTGTCCAATGTCCACCGCCATGCCGGGCCCGAGGCCAAGGCATGGGTGTTGCTCGAGGAGGATGACGACCAACTGATCATCAGCATCCGTGACAACGGTGTGGGCGGAACCCAGGCCGACTTCGAGGCTGCTGCTGACCGGGGACGGCTCGGCATGCGACACTCGATCCAGGGCAGACTCGCCGACCTTGGCGGATCGGCCACCCTGACGACCGAGCCTGGGCGGGGCACCGAATGGGAGCTCCGGGTGCCGAGGAACCCGGCCCAGACGTGAGGAATGATGTGACCGAATTGATCGACGACGAGACCCAGATCCGCCGCCGACTGATGGTGGTCGACGACCATCCGATGTGGATCGAAGCGCTCAGCGGTGACCTCGAGGATGACGGCTTCGAGATTGTCGCCACCGCGGCCACAGGCGACGAGGCGCTACGCCGTGCCCGAGCCGCCAAGCCTGAGGTCCTGCTGATGGATCTGCAGATCCCGGCGCCGGACGGGGCGACCTGCACCGAGATCCTGCTCAACGAATTCCCCGAGATGCTGGTGCTGGTCATCTCGGCCAGCGGTGAGCGTGACGATGTGCTGCGAGCAGTCAAGGCTGGCGCCAAGGGCTACATGGTCAAGTCCGCCTCCCCGGAGGAGCTCATCGACGGCGTACGGCGCACCGCTGCCGGTGACGCCGTGTTCACTCCTGGACTGGCCGGACTGGTGCTCGGCGAGTTCCGCCGGATGGTCACCCGGGCCGAGGCGCACAATGACACCGGGCCCGCCCTCACCAACCGCGAGATCGAGGTGCTCCGGTTGGTGGCCAAGGGATTGGCCTACCGGGAGATCGCCGAACGACTGGTGGTGTCACACCGTACGGTGCAGAATCACGTCCAGAACGTGTTGCGCAAACTCCAACTGCACAACCGGGTCGAGCTCGCGCTCTATGCCATCGAGCAGGGTTACCACGACGGAGATCCTGCCCCGATCAGGTGAGTTCAGTCAGTGTCGTCGTCCGGCAGGATCCGCAGCCGCAGGATCGTGGTCAGTGGGCTGGTCCAGTCGTGGCCGGTTGCCGCAGCAATGACGGCGATCAGCACCTGCAGCAACCAACCGCCGATGACGCCGATCGTGCCGAGGATCGCCACCATTTCGGTTGCACCGGGGGAGACCGACGCGGCCATCGTCGCGACGCCTGTCACCCCGACCACCGACAGTGCCGCGAGCGCCTGACCGTTGAAGGCCTTGGCGGCGGAGCGTCGGGCCGCGGAGCGGGCCGGACTCATGCCGAAGGCGATCATCGGCCCGATGAACGGCACCAAGACCGACAGCTGGGCTCCGACGGCACGCAAATTGTCCCCGCTGTCGGACGATCGTGGCTTCTTCGGCTTCTTCGCCTCAAGGGCGGTATTGGTTTCGGTGCCGTACGGCCCCGAGGCCTCGGGCGCGGAGGCGTACGGGTTGGACTGGGTCTGCCTCAACGCGTCGGTGACCTCAATCGGCGGTTCCCGCCACTCAGGCCATGGCTCAGCCTCGCCGAGCGCTGACGTGTCGAGCTCGACCTGGGGAAGGCGGTCGCTCATTACGCCAGTAAAGCTCAGATCCGGGCCACAGTCCAGAGCCCGATGCCGGTCCACCGCGACCGTCGGGTTCACTTAAGCTTGGCCGGGTGTCGACCCACACCCGTGATCAGCAGTTGCCCACCCTCGCCGACCTGCATGCGCTCAATGCGCTGCAGCAGCCGACCTACCCTGACTCGGCCGCGCTTGACGCGGTCGTCGCTCAGCTGCGGATCATGCCGCCGCTGGTCTTTGCCGGCGAGTGCGACGACCTGCGGCAGAAGATGGCTCGCGTCGCAGCAGGGGAGGCCTTCGTCCTGCAGGGCGGTGACTGCGCCGAGACCTTTGCCGGGGTCACCGCTGACAACATCCAACGCAAGCTGCGGGTGTTGCTGTCGATGGCGGTGTTGCTGACCTATGCCGCGCAGGTGCCGGTGGTCAAGCTGGGCCGGATCGCCGGCCAGTACGCCAAACCGCGGTCCTCGGACACCGAGACCCGCGACGGGGTGACTTTGCCGGCCTACCGGGGCGATGCGGTCAACGGTTTCGCCTTCACCCCGGAGGAGCGCAAGGTCGACCCGCAACGCCTGCTCGGCGTCTACAACGCCTCGGCCGCCACGTTGAACCTGACCCGCGCCTTCGTGACCGGCGGGTTCGCCGATCTGGGGCGTGCCCACACCTGGAACGCCGACTTCGTCAAGCAGTCCCCGGCCGGTGCCCGCTACCAGGCCCTGGCCGATGAGATCGAGCGCGCGCTGGCGTTCATGCAGGCCTGTGGCATTGACGACGAGAACTTCCGCACCGTCGACCTCTACTCCTCGCACGAGGCGCTGCTGCTCGAATACGAGCATGCGCTGACCCGGATCGACTCACGTACGTCTGACCCGTACGGGACCAGCGGACACTTCCTGTGGATCGGGGAACGCACCCGTCAGCTCGACGGGCCCCATGTCGAGCTCCTGCGCCACATGCGCAACCCCTTGGGTGTGAAGCTCGGCCCGACGACCACCCCGGAGGTCGCCCTCGAACTTGCTGATCGGCTCGATCCCGACCATGAGCCCGGCCGGATCACCTTCATCACCCGGATGGGCCATGACAAGGTCCGCGACATCCTGCCCGGGGTGATCTCAAAGGTCTCCGAGTCCGGTCGCAAGGTCGCCTGGATCTGTGACCCGATGCACGGGAACACCTTCTCCACGGCGAACGGCTACAAGACTCGTGCCTTCGAGGATGTGATCGACGAGGTCAACGGCTTCTTCGACGTCCACGAAGGTCTGGGCACCTGGCCCGGAGGGGTGCACGTCGAGCTGACCGGAGACGATGTGACCGAATGCGTCGGTGGCGCCGATGAACTCGCCGAAGCTGATCTGGTCAGCCGATATGAGACGGCCTGCGACCCCCGGTTGAACCGGAACCAGTCGCTGGAGTTGGCCTTCCTGGTCGCCGAACGACTGGCGTCGGGACGCATCAAGCGGGCCACCGAGGTGCCGCACCTCGGGTGAGCCGGGTAACGTCGGGGCCATGGTCTGGTTGGAGTTCGAGTCCTTGGTCAATGCCCGCGATGTCGGCGGGATCCCCTGCACCGATGGTGGCACGATCCGGTCCGGGCAACTTCTGCGGTCGGACAATCTGCAGAGTCTGACCGAGGACGACATCACCCAGCTGCTCGGACTGGGGCTGACCGACGTGGTGGACCTGCGCTCCGATGTCGAGGTCGACCACGAGGGCCCGGGCCCGTTGACCCGGCGGGACGACGTCACGATCCACCACTTCAGTTACCTGCCTGCCAGCGATGACCGGCCGCTGCCGGCTGACGACCCTGCCGATGTGTCCGGCCCGCAGAATGCGTCGCCGCTGGTGGAGAAGGCTCTGCCCTGGATGGGGAAGAAGCCCAGCGTCGATCACGACAACCCGATGGCTGGCCACTATCTGTCGTACCTGACTGACCGTCCCCACGATGTGCTCGGCGCACTGCGCACCATCGCCCACAGCGACGGAGCCTGTCTGGTGCACTGCGCGGCCGGCAAGGACCGGACCGGCACGACGGTCGCGTTCGCCCTGATCCTGGCCGGAGCCGACCGCGAGGCCGTGATCGCCGACTATGCCGCGAGCAGTGAGCGGGTCCCGTTGATCATCGATCGCTTGATGGAGTCCGCCCTGTACCGGGTGGATCTGGCCGACCAGCCGCCGTCGGCGCAGATGACGCGGCCGGAGTCGATGCGTGGAGTGCTGGACCATCTGGACCGGACCGCCGGCGGGGTGGAGGCCGCACTGTCGGCATTGGGCTGGACCGAGCAGGACACCGCCGCGATGCGGGCGAAGCTGCGGGGCCAGCAGTCCCAGTGATTGACCCGCGAAGCCCCGTGGTTGACCCGCGAAGCCCCGTGGTTGACCCGCGAAGCCCCGTGGTCGACCTGCGCAGCGACACTGTCACTCGGCCGACCGAAGCGATGCGCCGGGCCATGGTGAGCGCTCCGGTCGGCGATGACGTCTACGGCGAGGACCCGACGGTTCACACGTTGGAGGAGCGGACAGCGGATCTGCTCGGCCACGAGGCGGGCCTGTTCTGTGCGACCGGCTCGCTGGCCAATGTGTTGGGCGTGGCCCAGCTGGTGGGGCCGGGCCAGGAACTGTTGTGTGACGAAAAGGCGCATGTGGTCCGTGCCGAGCTGGGCGCCCACGCCGCCGTGTCGGGCATCACCACCCGGACCTGGGCGACCGGCGACGGACGGATTGAGCCGGACCGGGTTCTGGAGCTGGCCGAGGTGGCTGCCGGTCCGTATCTGGTCAGGACTGGAGCGGTGGCGGTCGAGAACACCCACAATCTGGCTGGGGGAGTGGTCCAGCCGTACGAGGCGCTGGTGGAGCTGTCCCGGCGGCTGGCCGATGTCGGCGTCCATCTGCATCTCGATGGGGCACGGTTGTGGAATGCCCATGTGGCCACTGGGGTCGCGCTGGAAGATTACGGCCGGCTGTTCGACACCGTGAACGTCTGCTTCTCCAAGGGGCTGGGCGCGCCGGTGGGTTCGGTGCTGGTCGGGTCAGCAGAGCGGATCGCTGCGGCCCGGATGCTGCGCAAACGTCTGGGTGGGGGTTGGCGGCAGGCCGGGATGCTGGCTGCTGCAGCCATCCATGCCCTGGACCATCACGTGGAGCGGATGGCCGATGATCATGACGCCGCTCGACGTTTCGCTGCGGCGGTGGCCGAACGTGCACCGGGCAGCGTCGACCCGTCGGCGGTGGAGACCAACATCGTCATCGTTGATGCCGGTGCTGATCGGGCAGCACGTCTGGTCGAGGCTGCACTGGCCAAGGGCATCGGGCTGTCCCCGCTGGGTTCGCGTCGGGTGAGGGCGATCACCCACCATGACGTGACCATGGAGCAGTCGGCCCATGCCGGCGGGGTCGTCGGCGCCCTGGTGGCGGAGATGGGCTGACCATGGCGTTCACCGGGATCCCCGTGGCAGCACTGGACTTCTACGATGACCTCGAGCTGGACAACACGCGTTCGTTCTGGCTGGCGCACAAGCAGACCTATGACGATGCCGTACGGGGACCGTTGGAGTCCTTGGCCGATTTCCTCGCGCCGGAGTTCGGTACGGCAAAACTGTTTCGTCCCCACCGTGACGTCCGGTTCGCCAAGGACAAGTCGCCGTACAAGACTCACCAGGGGCTGTTCGTGAAGACCGGCCCATCGGCCGGTCACTACCTCCAGGTCGATGCGGCCGGGGTGATGGTGGCCACGGGATGGTACGCGGCCGATCCTCCAACCCTGCAGGCGATCCGGCACCACATCGATGCCGACGGGAGTCGCCTGCAGCGGTTCCTGCGCAAGGTCGGGCGTGCGGGATGGTCGGTCGAGGGTGATCGGTTGACGACCGCGCCGCGGGGGTGGTCGATCGACCACCCTCACATCGAGCTGCTGCGCCACAAGACGCTGGCGGTGCAGTGTCGTTTCGACAATGACCCGGTCACCGCGACACCAGCTTTTGCCGCCGTGGTTGCCGATCTGTGGCGTCAGACTGCGCCGTTGCTGGAGTGGTTCGACGCCGCCACCGGCGCAGGCACTCCAGACACGTGACGTCTGAGTGCCCTGGTCGTTGAAGCCAGCACACCCACGGCTGGGCCAGCACACCCACGGGGGCAGGCTGGCCCACACCGCGATGTGCTGGCCCGCCCCGGGATTGTGGGTCGTTGGAACCAGGTTGGGGCCGGACTCAGGTCTGGTCGGAGGGCTCGGGATCATCGGTCTGGTCGACACCGCGCCCAGTGCCCTGGTCGCCAGCATCGTGGGGCGACACCTCGGTGGACTCCTCCGACGCGTCGTCGTCCTCCTCTGACGGATCGCTGTTCTGGTTCTCAGGCAGCTTCGGTTCCATGACCGGAGCATTGACCGACAGTGCGAGCAGGATCGTGCCACCGATGATCAACGGCAAGCTGAGCAGTTGGCCCATGGTCAGCCAGCCGAAGGCGATGTAGGACAGCTGTTCGTCGGGCACGCGGACAAACTCAACCAGGAATCGTGCCACACCGTAGCCGAGGGCGAACAGACCCGAGATCGCATAACGGCCCCGTGGTTTGCGGCTGAACCACCACAGCAGAGCAAACAGGGCCAGACCCTCCAGCGCGGCCTGGTAGAGCTGAGACGGATGCCTGGCGAGGTGGTCGATCAGCCCGTTGTCGAGCTGGGCCTGGATCTGTTCGGGGCGCATCCCGGCGAGCTCGGGTTCGGCCGCAGGGAAGATGACACCCCAGCCGGCGTCGGTGTACTTGCCCCACAGCTCGCCGTTGATGAAGTTCCCGATCCGACCGAAACCCAGACCGGGCGGCACCAGCGGTGCGATGAAATCCATCACGTCAAAGAAGTGCAGCTTGTGCCGATAGGCCCAAATGGCCATCGCCACGCCCACGCCGATCAGGCCACCATGGAAGCTCATCCCGCCCTTCCAGATCTGCAGCATCATGATCGGATCGGCCAGATAGGACCCGAGATCGTAGAAGAGGATGTAGCCGAGCCGCCCACCGAGCATCACTCCGACGATGGCGCCCAGCAGCAGATCGCCGAAGCCGCCGATGTCGACCCCGGGGAGGCGCCCCTTGCGGAGCCGGGATCTGGCCAGCAGATAGGCGGCAATGAAGCCGAGCAGGTACATCAGGCCGTACCAGTGAATGGCGATCGGGCCGAGTTGCAACGCAATCGGCTCGAGCTGGTCGATGAAGATCATGGTCCGCGGTCAGCCCTTCTGCTCGGGCGGCAGGCCGGTTCGCCGCCCGTGTGTCGCGACCAGCCTACGGTGCCGCCCCGGGGTGTGGTGCGGTCGGTCCGCATGCACGAACCAACCCTCACACCAGCACATAGAGCCCTGGTGACTGCCACAGCAGACAGATGGCCAACTGCAGCATGACCGAACATCCCAACAGCACGACGCCCAGCAGTTTGCTGATCCGCCACACGGCCACCCCGGCCAGCGCCGCGGGGAAGACCGGGGCGAGATAGCGCAGGATGCTCCACTCCCACCGATCACCCATCATCAGCGGTAGCAGCAACAAGACGATGGCCACCACGGCATAGCCGGGCTGTTTCACCCATACTGCGGCGATGATCGAGGCCAACAGCACCACAGCAACGATCGCCAACAACATCCACTTGTTCGGGCGGGTCTGTGTGGTGAGGACATCGATGATCGGCCACCACGGCGGTCCGGTCTCGACTCCCCAGCCTGCCCGCTGGATGTGGTTGTAGGCAAGGAAATCCCCGGTCATCACCTTGCACCAGACACAGAACAGCGTCCAGGCTGCGGGGGCGGCCAGCATCGCCGGCAAGGCCCTCAGGTAACGCCCCCACACGGCCCGCCCGGCCAGCCGCCACCCTTCGGCATGCCACACGATGACACCGATCGGGATGGCCACCATGAACCCTGTCGAACGGGTGAGCCCAAGCGCGAAGGCCAGTACCGCTGCCCACCCCCACCGCTTGGTCAGCGTTGCCCAGATCGTGGCCATCAACAAGAAGATGAACACCGGCTCGGTCATCGGGGCCTGCAGCAGGAAGGCCACCGGCAACGCCATCACTGCGACGGCCGTGGCGAATGCATGGTCGCGCCCGAAGTGCAGACGGCCGAGGAGCCATCCCATCACGACACAGCCGTAGGCGGCTGCCTGCGACACCAGCAGCAGGGCCAGGTCTGCGCGCCCGGTGATCAGCGCGAGCGGTTTGGCCAGGAGCGGAAACAGCGGTGCGAAGGCGAAGCGGTGCAGTTCATCCGGTGCGCCCTGACTGAAGGTCGGATCATGGGCGGCCTGGTCGACAAAGGCCTGCGCAGACGCACTGAGCGGCTCGAACCACTCGCGCAGGGCCATCTTCTCGTACCAGTACGTGTCCCACAGGAACCACATCCCGTACGGGTCAGTGCCCCGGTACTGTGCCCCATTGGGGGTGACCACACCGGCACTGATGCCGGTCATCACCACCAGCGTCAGCACCACACGGCAGCCGACCAACAGGACGAACAGTCGTGCCCAGGGGATCTGTCTCACGTGATCGGCACCTTGGGCCCGGTGGTTTGCTCGGTCTGGCGTTGCTCGTGGTACTCGGCCTCGAGATTCACCGCCCAGACCGGCTCCTTGTCGCGATCATCGGCCAGGATTGCTTCCACGGCTGCGATTGCGGTCAACATGGAGTGGTCCTGGTTGTTGTACCGGTGCTGGCCGTTGCGGCCGACCAGCCACAGGTTCTCGAACTGGTCGACCCACTCCCGTACGGTGTCGAATTCGCGATAGGTGCCGAAATAGGCCGGATAGGTCTTGGGCACGCGTTCGACATGGGAGTCAAGGACGTCGGCGGGATCGATGATGCCGATCGAGGCCAGTTCGGCGATCGCGAAGGCGGTCATGTCCTGGTCGGTGCGCGACCACAGATCGTCCCCCTCGTCGCAGAAGTATTCCAGTCCGATCCAGACCTGGTCGGGGTCGGCGACCAGCCACGGTGACCAGTTGTTGAAGATCTGCAGGCGGCCGACGCGCACATCCGGTTCCTGGATGTAGATCCAGTTGTCGGGGACCAACCCCGGGGTCCCGCTCGGATCGGTGATGGTGAGGGTGCGACAGAGCAGGCCGACGGTGAGGAAATCGCGGTAGGGCAGTTCGGTGGCGACCCGTCGTACGTCGTGGGGCACGCTGGTCCCGGTGGCGGCCATGGCCTCGATGAGTTCCTTGACCGGCATGGTCGAGATGAACTCGTCACCGCTGTGGGTGGAGGTCTCGCCCGTGGCCGAGACCAGATCGACCGCAGTGACCCGGTTGCCGTCGGTGTGGATGCCGGTGACCTTCTGTTGCAGGTGGACCTCGCCGCCACGGTCGACGACCCCACGAGCCACGGTCTCCCACATGTGGCCGGGGCCGAGCTTGGGGTAGAGGAAGTACTCGATCAGCGACACCTCGGTGTCGGTCTGCGAGAGGTCGGTCGGGCGGCGGCGGGGAAGCAGCTTGCGCACCAGGGACCGTACGGCGTGCAGGACAGTCGTGGTCACCGACAGCCCCTTGACCCGCTGCGCTCCCCAGTCGGGTGCGATCTGGCTGCAGGGCACACCCCACACCTTTTCGGTGTAGTCGCGGAAGAAGGTGTTGTACAGCTCGCGGCCGAAGCGGTTGATGTAGAAATCCTCCAACGACTTCTCCATCCGCGGCCGGACCCGGGAGCCGAGGTAGGAAAAGCCCATTCTCATCAGGCGAGCGAACCCGAGGTTGCGCAGCGTCGACCACTCCAGGGTGATCGGGTAGTTGAAGAACTTTTTGTCGTAGTAGATGCGCGAAAGCCGGGAACGGACCAACATCACATCGTCGGTCTGTTCGGGGTCTGCGCCGGCACCGCCGTCCAATTCACGGTCTTGGCCCTGGTAGGCGAGCCGGAACGTCTGAGTCTGCGGGGTCTGCTCCAAGGGCAGGATCTGCTGCCACCACTGCATCACTCGATCGGACCGGGAGAAGAAGCGATGACCGCCGATGTCCATCCGGTTGCCGTCATGACAGACCGTACGGGAGATGCCCCCGATGTCGCTGGTGGCTTCGTAGACCACCGGGGTCACCGTGCCGTCGGCCACGAACTCGTGGGCCGCGGTCAGGCCCGCCGGTCCAGCTCCGATGATGATCGCTCGTGGCATGTCTCAGTGGTCTCCGGTGTAGATGAACTGACGGCGGGCGAGGAAGTTCCAGAAGAACACGATGGCCGTCGACCCTGCTTTCGACAGCAGGTAGTGCACACCCAGTCCCTCGTGGAGGCCAGCCATGATGGCGGCATTCAGGGCCAGCCCGATCACGCCGACCAGCACGAACAGGCCGAACTCGACCCGGCGGCGGGTGTGCCGTCGTTGGGCAAACACCCACATCCGGGTGCAGGCGAAGTTGACGCCGATGCCCAGACCGAAGGACATGGTGGCGGCCAGCACCGGCGGCAGTCCGAACCATTCGACCCCCGCAATCAGGGCGCTGACGTCGACCACCAAGGCGAGAATCGAGACGAACCCGTACCGCGCCATCTGGGACAGGACGTGGGAGTGGTCGCGTCGCAGGAACCTCATCGCAGACGCCGGAGACTGAGGTGTACGATCACCGCCCCCGTGTCGCTCTGCGCGAGCAACCTGCTCCTGTGCCACGCCGAAAGAGTACGGCATGATGTGATCATGCAGTTGACACATCTGGGGCATGCCGCTGTGCTGGTCGAGGTCGCGGGTCGGCGACTGCTGATCGACCCGGGCAACTTCTCTGACCACTGGCACGGCACCACCGACCTGGACGCAGTCCTGGTCACCCACCTGCACCCCGACCACATCGATCCTGATCACGTCCCAGCGCTGGTGGCCGCCAACCCTGATGCGCTGGTTCGGGTGGAGCCGCAGGTCCTCGATGAACACGATGTTGATCGGGCAGTGGGCTTCGGCGCCGAGGACACGCTGCGACTGGGAGAGGTCACCATCACTGCCGTCGGCGGCCAGCATGCTGTGATCCATCGCGACATCCCGATGATCGGCAATGTCGGTCTGGTGATCTCCGCGCCGGGTGAGCCGACCTTCTTTCATCCGGGGGACAGCCTGGCCGCGGTCCCCGCCGGCGTCGACATCCTCGCCGTGCCTGCCTACGGACCGTGGGCGGCGATGAAGGAGACTGTCGACTTCGCCCGGGCCGTCGGCGCCCCGCACGGTTTCGCCATCCACGACGGGCTGCTCGCCGAGCGTGGGGTCACCCTGATCACCTCACGGGTCAGCGCGATGACACCGACTGAGCTGGTGGATCTGCGCGGACGTGGCCCGTACGAATTCTGATCCGCTGCTGGCGTGGCCGACCCACCGGCGACCCGTCGCCGCACACCCGGCCTCAGACGTAGTACAGGGTGATGGTGGCGCCCTTGCGGGCCTTCGAGCCGCCGTCGGGATCGGTGCGGTGAGCGATGCCGAGCGGGGCCAACGGCACGCTCTGCACCTTCTTCACGATGAAGCCAGCCTTCTTCAGCAGGGCTTCGGCATCGGCGACCTTCATGTTGCGGACGTTCGGCACAGTCACCATGACCGGGCCCTTCGACTCGACCAAGGTGATGGTGTCTCCGCGGTGTCCGGTGCCCTTGCCGGGGTCTTGGCTGATGACCATGCCCTTGGGGACGGAGTCATGGTTCTCGGTGACGATCTTGACCTTGAAACCGGCCTTCTCCAAGGCCTTCTTCGCCTCGGCCGCCGACTTGCCCGTCCAGTCGGCGAACTTGATCGGCTCGCGGCCCTTGGAGACGGTCAGGTCGACTTCGGTGCCGGGACGGACCTGTTCACCCTCATCGATCGAGGCCTTGATCACCACACCTTTGGGGACCTTCTCATCCCAAACCTCGCTGACCTTGCCGACCTCGAGGTGGGCGGCTGCCAAGGCAGCCTTCACATCGGTGAGTTTCTCGCCGACCGCCTTCGGCACCGCATAACGTTCTGGCCCCTTCGACAGGATCAGAGCCACTTCCGAGCCCGGTGGCAGGTCAGCACCGGCCTCGGGGTCGGTGCGGATGACCTTCCCCTTCGGCACGGTCTCGGAGTATTCGTCCTCGCCGAGCACTGCGGCCAGTCGTAGGTCGACCAAACGGGTCCGGGCCTGGTCCTCATCGAGGTTGGCCAGGGCCGGCACCGCAATCGGCCGGGTCGACAGGTACCACCAGCTGGACAGGGCGGCCCCACCGGCGAGGATCAGCACCAACAGCAGGATCACCACTCCGCGGCGTCGCCGGCGGGACTGCTCTCGGCGCCGCTCGCGTCGGCGACGGTCCCGCTGCAGCTCGACACCGTCGCTGTGCTCATCGTTGCCGGTCTCGTACGGGCCCTCGTCCAGGACCGTGGCAAACACGTCCTGAGGGGTGTCGGCCGACCGCGGCACCGAGGCCGGCGGCGGAACGACGGCCGACCACTGGGCCGATGACGCCGGACCGGCCAACCACCGGGGTGGTGTCGAGGGGCTGGTTGCGGTCGGAGTCGAAGGGCTCGCCGGGGTGGCCGGAGTGTGCCGGCTCGGGCTGAGAGACGTCCGGGGGTTGTAGTCGTCGGGGAGCACACTGCGACGCATCCGGATCCCGGGTTCGAGATCGTCACCGACCTGATCGATGACGTCCTCGCTCGATCCGGTCGAGATGATCTCGGTCAGCTCGGTGTCGGCGGTCGCGCCCGCACGTAGCCGCGCCCTTACGGCTCGGAGCTCGTGCAACATGACCCGAGCATCGGCGGGACGATCCTTCGGGTCCCGCGCCGTGGCATGTCGCACCAACGCGTCAAGGTAGTCCGGGATGCCGTCTGCCGACTCTGATGGGGCCGGCACCCGGTTGTGCGCATGGGCGTAGGCGACCTGGATCGGTGAGTCACCGGTGTACGGCTTGCATCCGGTGAGCAGCTCGTACAACACGATTCCGGCGGAGTACACGTCGCTGCGCAATGTGGCCTTGCCGTTGGTGACCAGCTCCGGCGGGAGGTACGACACCGTCCCGAGCAGGACGCCCGCGGTCGCGGTCGCAGTCTGTGCCGTGACCGCCTTGGCCAACCCGAAGTCGGCGACCTTGATCTGGTGCTGATCGGAGATCAGGACGTTCTCAGGTTTGATGTCGCGGTGGATCAGGCCACCCTCATGAGCGGCGGCCAGTGCGCACAGCACCGCCTCCATGATGGTCAGCGCTCGGACCGGCTCCATGCCACCGGCGCTCGGATTGACCTTTTCCTTGCGCATCAGGCTGCGCAGGGTGCGGCCCTGGACGTACTCCATGACGATGAAGGGACGGCCGTTGTCGACGCCCTGGTCGAAGACCGACACCACATTCGGATGACACAGACGGGCAGCGGCTCGCGCCTCCCGGTCGAACTTGCGGGCGAAATCGTCGTCATCACCGAGACCGACATGCATGACCTTGACCGCGACGGTACGGGTGAGGCGCAGATCGGTCGCCTCATAGACGGTCGCCATACCGCCACGCGCGATCCGGCGCGTGATCTCGTAGCGACCTTCGAGGGCATGGCCGACCAAGGGGTCGTGCATGCTCGTCGTGGTCACAACATGCTCCAAACACGGTGGGGAAGAAGGGCCGTGTCAGCCTGAGGGGAGTTTAGGACCTTCTCACAAGGTTCGCCACCACTGGAGCGCCGTGTCCTACTGGCGAGTCACTGACCGGGGCCGTCGCCGTCGTCGTCGTTCGGGGCCGAATGGCCGATCCGGAAGCCGATCGGATTGCCGTAGCGGTCCTTGATCACCGACGAGCGGCGGGGGTCGTCACCGGTCGGATTGGGCACCGTCACGGCCTGGTTCTTCAGCTTCTCGAACTCGAGCTGGGCCCGATGGGCGCCCGGATCGAAGACCTCGGTGAGCCCACCGAACATGTTCCCGGCCCCGGCAGTCGTCCGCGGGCCGGCCGTGGTCATGTCCTTGTTGAAGCTGTGGACAATTAACGTGATGACCGCGACGACCACGACGATCGCCACGACCACGCTCAGCACGATCCACAGAGGGCTCATGGGCTCAGCATACGTGTGCCTGCTGGACCAGCAGGGCGACCTGGGTGCGGTTGGCCAGCTCGCAGCGTTCCATCACGCGTGACACGTGGGTCTTGACCGTTGGGACCGACAGGTGGAGTGCAGCGGCGATCTCGGTGTTGGTGGCGCCTTGGGCGACAGCTTCGGCCACCTCACGTTCGCGTGGGCTGAGCCGGGCCAGCACCGTACGAGCCTGCTCACGTCGGTCGAACTGGTCACCGGACTGGACGTGGCGGACCAACGCCTGCAAGGCCGTCGGAGCGAGCACATGCTCCTTCGCGGCGACCTTGGTGATGGCCTCGACCAGCTGGGCCGGAGGTGTGTCCTTCAGAAGGAATCCGGCTGCTCCGGCGCTGATCGCTCCCAGTGCCATGTCGTCGGTGTCAAAGGTGGTCAGGGCCAGGACCGACACCTCTGGGTGGTCGCCGGAGAGCTTGGCGATCGCCTCGATGCCGCCCATCACTGGCATCCGCAGATCCATCAGCACCACCGTCGGGGGATGTGCGGCGACCAGCTCAAGACACTCCTGGCCGTTGCTCGCCTCGCCGACAACGCGGATCTTGGTGGTCGAGCCGAGCATGAGCGACAGGGCAGAGCGGACCAGCGGATCGTCGTCGACGACCAGGACGTCAATGCTCACGCGGCCCACGGTATCCGGGCGCGGACGACGAAGCGACCGGGGCCGTCGGTGACCGACCACGTGCCGTCGAGCAGTTCGACCCTTTCCTGCAGGCCGACATGGCCGTAACCGCCGCCGTGGGCGGCCGGGCCTGAGACCGGCGGACTCAGTGGCATCGGGTTCGACACCCGTACCGTGACGTGTTCACCCACCTGCCCGGTGACCTCGACCGAGACTGGGGCACCGGGGGCATGCTTGGCAGCATTAGTCAGCGATTCCTGGACGATCCGGTGGACCGTACGGCCAAGGGTGGCCGACAACCCTGCGGTGACGGTGCAGTCGAGGTCGACGTCGACGACCATGTCGGCCGTCCGGGCATCGGTCACGAGAGCTTCGAGGTCACGACCGGTCGGCAGCGGACGGTTCGGGTCGTCCTCGGAGTCGCCGCGCAACACGCCGAGGACCTCGCGAAGCTCCTCCAGGGCCTGATGAGAGGCCTCCTGGACGATCGTCGCGGATCGGACGACGGCGTCGGACTGTTCGGTCCCGGAGGCGGGTGAGGACTGGGCGGCGCTGTAGGACAGCGCTCCGGCGTGGAGACTGATCTGGGAGATCCGGTGGGCCAATCCGTCATGCATCTCCCGGGCAATTCGTTGCCGTTCCATCACCCGGGCCCGTTCCATCCGTTGGTCGCGGTCCTCTTCGGCCTGTCGGGCGCGTTCCCGCAGTGACCACAGCAGTTCGCGGCGGTTGCCGACCGAACCTCCCCAGGCGGCGACCAGAGCATAGGGGCCGACGCTGAGCACGACCAGCAGGGCAAGGCTGGCCAGGATGGCCGAGGTCGACAGCACCGGCGCCCCGGCCTCGTCGGTGATGGCGACGAGATCCTCGATCCCGGTTGGCGCCAGGGACACCGCCAGTGCCAGCGTGACCGTGATGATCGAGGCGGTCAGGTAGTGCCGCCAACGACGGGTGGTGGCCAGGCTGAACAGGGCCCACAAGCCGGGACCGGCGGCAAGCGCCGACACCGCTGCGGCACAGCCGCAGATGATGGCGACCGCCAAGGGCCACCGGCGGCGGAAGAACACCGCAACCCAGGCGATGACGCCGCCGACGAGGTTGAGGACCCATTGTCCGATGAGGTCAGGGCGGAGTCCGATGAACAGCTGCGCCACGCCGAACAGGCTGAGCAAGACAGCCAAGACGATGCGCCAGGCCAGGGCGCGCTTGCCCAGCGGAGGGGGGTGATATCCGGTTGGGCCCGACTCAGCGGGGGTGTTCATGGTCGGTCAGCTTATGCGGCAGCGCGGACGGCGCACAGGAGGCAATGGTCGCGATCGTGATGCGACCAAAGGATGAGTGAAGTCGGTGCCGATGCCCGATGGTCCCAGCCCTCGTACGGGACAAGGATGGTGTCCATGATCGATGTCCAGTCCGTGTCCAAGAGCTATCGGCAGGTGCAGGCCCTGTCCGATGTCAGCTTCCGCTGCGAACCGGGGAGGGTGACCGGCCTGCTCGGCCCCAACGGCGCCGGAAAGTCCACCCTGATGAGGATCATGGTCGGCCTCACCCGCGCCACCGCCGGCCGGGTCACCATCGGTGGACAGTCCTTCCATGACCTGCGCTGTCCCGGCCGCACCGTCGGGGTGATGCTCGATGCCAGCGCCCAGCACAGTGGCCGCACCGGGGTCGAGATCCTGTCGCTGGGCGCCCAGTCCATGGGATTGCCGAAGGGGCGGGTGAGCCAGGTCCTGGACCGGGTCGGTCTCACCGACTCCGAGGCCAAGCGTCGGCTTGGCAAGTACTCGCTCGGCATGAGACAGCGTCTCGGGATTGCGCATGCGCTGCTCGGCGACCCGGAGATCTTGATCTTCGACGAGCCGGCCAACGGCCTGGACCCCTCTGGCATCCGATGGATCCGTGACCTGCTTGACCAACATGCCGACCAAGGCGGCACCGTGCTGCTGTCGAGCCATCTGATCAACGAGATCGAGCTCGTTGCCGATGACCTCGTCCTCATCGGCCACGGTCGGGTTCTCTCGACCGGCACCAAGGACGAACTGATCAGCGGGGAGGACCAGGTCAGCTGCATCGTGGCCGGCACGGATCTCTCCCGGCTGCGTGACGTACTGGTTGGTGCCGACCTCGACGTCCACAGCGATGGTGTACGGCTCACCGTCGCGGCGGCAGCCCAGACCATCGGCGAACTCGCCGTCGAGCACCGACTGGTGCTCACCGAACTGCACACCGTCAGTCGGCGACTGGAGGACGAGTTCCTCCGCATGACCAGCGACACTGCTCGTGAAGGAGCCGCAGCATGACCACCATCTCCATGGCCCGGCACTCAAGTGGCCCCGCTCGCGCGGCACGCGACACCAGCTTCTCCCCGTCGTTCGTCCGTCAGGTCGTGGTCGAGCTTCGCAAGATGGTTGACACGATCTCCGGCGTCGTGCTGCTGGTCATCACCGCAGCTCTGGTGGTCATCGCCTCGGTTGCGCTGATCGGTCTGGGGGCGATCGTCCCCGAGCTGGGGGCACCGTCATTCGGTACCCTGCTCACCGGATCCACCGGCGCGACCGCGATCCTGCTGCCGGTGCTGGGGATCATGGCGATCACCAGTGAATGGAGTCAGCGCACCCTGCTGACCACGTTCACCCTCGAACCGCGCCGGATGAGGGTGCTGGCCGCCAAACTGGTCTCGGGCATCGTGATCGCCCTGGGAGCCATGGCGCTGGCACTGGTGTGGACCGCGATCGCGACTCCCCTCGGGGCCTTGGTGCTGGATCAGCCGGCAGTCTGGGATGTCACCTCCCACGAGCTGATCGGCTCGATTGCGGTGCAGGTGATCGGCGTGCTGTCCGGCATGGCGCTGGCGGTGCTGATCCTCAACACCCCTGCCGCGATCTGTGCCTACGTCGGCTATGCCTTCGTCCTGCCGATGGTGATCGGGATCCTGAGCCTGTGGGAGCCGGTCGCCAAGATCGCCCCGTGGATCGACTTCGTTGCCGCCCAGGACGCGCTGACCGCCCCGATGGCGGGCGCGGACTGGGGACATCTGCTGACCTCGGGGGGCATCTGGTTCGTGTTGCCGCTGGTGCTGGGCTGCATCCGGGTCCAGCGCGCCGAGGTGTCCTGAGCGTGGCCCACGGCTGAGTCAGTCGATCCGCCCCTCGTGCGGGCTGGATGCGTCGGCGTGACGGCGGACCGGGATACGTCCGGCCCGCGACGCCAGCCGTCCAGCCCGCACGGCATGTTTCATCGCCTCGGCCATCGCTGCCGGATCGTGGGCGCGGGTGACCGCGGAGGCCAACAGCACAGCATCACAACCGAGCTCCATCGCCAGCGCTGCTTCCGAGGCCGTGCCGATCCCGGCGTCCAGAATCACCGGCACCTGGGTTTCGGCGACGATCAGCTCGATGTTGTGCGGGTTGCGGATCCCCATCCCTGAACCGATCGGTGCACCGAGAGGCATCACCGCAGCACACCCGACATCGACCAGATGCCGGGCCAGGATCGGGTCGTCATTGGTGTAGGGCAGCACCACAAAACCATCGGCCACGAGCTGGTCGGCTGCCTCGACCAGCTCCAACGGATCGGGCAGCAGGGTGTGGTCGTCGGCGATCACCTCGAGCTTCACCCAGTTGGTCTGCATGGCCTCGCGGGCGAGTTGGGCGACCAGCACCGCCTCGGTGGCGGTGTGACACCCGGCCGTGTTCGGCAGGCAGGCGATGTCGTGGCGGTGCAGCAGATCGATCACTGAGCCCTTGGCCGACGGATCGACTCGGCGCATCGCAACCGTGGTGAGTTCGGTGCCCGAGGCCAACAGCGCTGCCTCGAGCACGTCCATGCTGGGCGCGCCGCCGGTCCCCATGACCAGACGTGACGTGAACGTACGGTCAGCGATCACCAACGGATCAGGCCCTGTCATCGGATCAGCCTCCTTGCACGGCGGTGACGAACTCCACGCGAGCGCCGTCGGTGAGCACGGTCTCGGCCCAGGTGCTGCGGGGAACGACCCGTCGGTCGATGGCGACCGCGACGCCACGTTGGGTGGCAGCATCGGGGTGGGTCTGGGTCAGCAGGTCGGCGACCGTGGCGCTGTCGGCGACCTCCTGTTCGGATCCGTTGAGGACGATTTTCACGACACTCCTTGATAGGGGTTGAACGCGGCTGCCAGCTCGGGCCATGCTCCGTCAACGACGAGATTGGCGATGAGCTCGGCGGTGATGGGGGTGAGCAGGACCCCGTTGCGATGGTGGCCGACGGCCAGGATCAGACCGTCGAGCGGGCTCGGGCCCAGGATGGGACTGTGGCTTGCTGAGGCTGGCCGGAACCCGACGCTGACCTCGGCGAACTCGTACTCGGCGGTGATCGGCAGCACCGCACGAGCATCACGCAGCAGATCGCCGACCCCGCCGGCGGTCGGCATGGTCTCGAATCCGCGGTCCTCGCTGGTGGCCCCGATGACCAGTTCTCCGGAATCGCGCGGGACCAGATAGACCTCGAAACCGTGGACGAAGGCTCGTACGGTGACCTCGGGGATCGGCAGCTGGTGGGCCTTGAGCCGCAGGATCTGGCCCTTGACCGGACGGACCGGCAGGTCGAAACCGACGATGTCGCCGGCCCAGGCTCCGGTTGCCCACACGACAGTGTCGGCCTCGATGCGGCTGCCGTCGGCGAGCTCAACTCCGGTGCAGCGGTCGTCGTCGCGGATGAGCGCAGTGACGGTGCCCGTCTGTCGGGTCACTCCGGCTGCCTCAGCGCCGGCCCGCAGCGCTGACCACAACAGCCGGTTGTCGACCGACCAGTCCTGATCGATGATCAGACCAGCACGAATCTGCGGTGCGATCAACGGCACCCGGCGTCGGACCTGGCGGCCGGTGGTCCGCTCCACGTCGACGCCGGCTCCGGCGAGGATCTCGGCCAGGTCGTCGAGGCGGGCGACATCATCGGAGTCGACGGCCACTGACACGGTAGGGGTCTTGCGCAGTCCCACTGGCAGTCCGGTGTCGGCGGCAAGCTCGGCGGCAAAGTCGGCGTAACGGTGGAGGGAGGCCAGATTGAGCTGCAGCAGGCCCAACTCGGTTGGGGCGACCTCGGTGGCCGGTGCCAACATCCCGGCAGCAACCGGCGAGGCCGTCCCGGCTCGGTCGTCACTGATCAGCCTCACCTGCTTGCCACGGGAAGCGATGCCCCGGGCGATGGAGGTCCCGATCAGCCCACCACCGACGACCACCACCTCTGCCCACACGTGGTCCAGTCTAGGAGGTCGGGCATGGAATCGGATTGGGGGTCGGGCCCGTACGCTGGGGTCGTGACTGCACTGAGGGGAATTGCCGAACGGCTCGAGTCGTCGCGGCTGTATCTGTGTACCGACGCCCGCGAACGTCAGGGCGACTTTGCCGAGTTCGTGAAGGCGGCCGCGGCAGGCGGGGTGGATCTGATCCAGCTCCGCGACAAGCAGGTCAGCCCGGATCGTCTGGTCGAGCTGGTGGGTGTGCTGCGTGACGCGGTGCAGCCGTACCAGCCGCTGATCGTGGTGAACGATTCGGCCGAGATCGCCGGGACGAGCCATGCCGATGTGCTCCACATCGGTCAGGACGACGGTGCTGCGGCGAAGGCGCGAGGTCATCTCCACCAGTGGGCCAAGATCGGCCGCTCCACTCACGACCCCGACCAGATCCGTGACGCACTGGACGACCGGGACATCGACTACTTCGCGGTCGGCCCGGTGTGGGCGACTCCGACCAAGCCGACGGCGCAACCGGTCAGCCTCGATCTCGTCCGGCATGCGGTGACGGTGGCCCCGCCGTTCGCGGCCGGATCGAAGCCGTGGTTCGCGATCGGTGGGATCAATGCCGACAACCTCGAGCAGGTCCTCGACGCCGGTGCCCGTCGGGTCTGTGTGGTCCGTGCGATCTGTGATGCCGACGATCCGCAGGAAGCGGCGCGGGTGTTGAAGGACCAGCTCCGGCAGTTCGGCCGATGACCCGGATGGTGCGGGGGACAGGAGGCGGTGGGGCCGTGAGGCTGCTCGCGCTGGTGCTCGCTGTCCTGATCGGCCTCACCGGATGCAGCCTCGACCTGGCTGAGCCGGGAGCTCAGCCGACCAGCGAAGCGACCTCAGGAGGTGCCGAATCCCGGGCTGCCCAGGAAAGGGTCGACCCGGTCTCTGGGCTGGACTGGATCGATGAGGCTGATCTGCCGCCTGAGGCGGTCGAGATCTTGGCCCTGATCGATGCCGGGGGACCGTACGAGTACGACAAGGACGGCTCGGTCTTCGGCAACTTCGAGGGGATTCTGCCGGAGCGCAAGCGTGGTTGGTATCGCGAGTACACCGTCGAGACGCCGGGACTGAATCATCGCGGTCCCCGGAGGGTCGTCACTGGCGGGGACGACGAGTTCTACTGGACCGCCGACCACTATGAGAGTTTCGAACGGATCCGGAGGGCAGCATGAGCGGCATCGTACGAGTCGATCCGAGCGACAACCCGGCCCGCCGTGTCGTGCTGTCCGGGGTCAGCGACGAATCCTCCTTCCATGAGCGGATCGCTGTGTCCCTTGGCTTTCCGGGCCACTACGGGCGCAACCTCGATGCCCTGTGGGACTGTCTGACTGACGTGGTCGACCCGGTCGTGGTGGTGTGGACCGACTGGCAGCAGCTGGCGATCGGTGACCCACGTGGTTGGGCACGTGTCCTGTCGGTCCTGCGTGAGCGCTCCGATCAGGAGCCGGACTTCACGCTCGTGCTGGCCTGACTCGTGCTGGTCTGACGGGCGGTTTGGACCGGGCGATGAACGAGACCATTGGAAGTTCCCCCGAGCCGGCTCCTGTCGGCCGATCCTTGTCACCCACCCAAGAAGCGACAGCGCCACAGAAGGCAGGTCCTTCCATGGCCGCTTCCCTTGGTATCGGGCACTCAGACGAGTCCTTCGACCTCCGCTCTTGTCAGGCGGCTGAACGGAGCACTGTCGGGCTTCACCGCGTCGAATGTCCCGTCGCCTCCGGCACGGAACATGCCAGCAGATCCGCCCAGGATCCCGAAGCCGTCCGGGATGCCTGCTCTGACGAACAGAAGGTACGACTCCTTCTTGACGAGCAACGGCTCCATGTCTGACCGGTACATCACGCCGTCCTTGACGCCACCGGTCTGGGTGATGACGAACTTCGCACCCACGTTGACGTCGCCCTTGTGCACCACGTCCACGCGCACCGTCACGAAGGTTGCAGGAATGGCATCTGCGCGAGCCCTCTCGATGACCTCCTTGGGCGCTCCCTTCTCGACGGGGGGCATCAGGAGTGTGCCTTCGGTGTCAACCACGGTCGCCTCGACTATCAGTGTGGCGTCGGCGACCAATGTCTCTTCGTCGTAAGCCAGATAGTCGCCGTGGAGCTCCTCGACTGGCAGCGGGGCAGAGCACGCCGCAGCGAATACGCCGGCGATCGCCAAGGTCAGCGCGACGGCCAATTCCTTGAGCTTACTCATCGTCTCTCCTCTCAGGAGTAGCCATTGGACTCGAGGACTTCGGCGGTGGTGGGCCCGACCACGACGTTTCGGTTACGGTCGGGCGTCATAATGCCCGCGAAATGTGGGCACGATCCGAGGCCGCCAACCACTGCTGGTGGAGCTGGCGCTGGCGAACTGCACTGATGACGGCGAGGGCAAGGCAGATGCTGCCGACGACGATGATCACGGTCGGCACCTGACTCTGCTCTGCGAGTAGCTGGGCTTGGTCCACGCCACGAACGGTGTCGTTTCCGTGCGGGATCTGGCAGTAGGTGCCAGGCGTCATGGGCTGGCCGCCGCAGGTTGCGACTCCCTTCGGGTGCAGCAGGACGCCGACGGCGATGGTCACCACGCTGACGAGAGCCATCCCCAGCCACAGGCACATGGAGAACCCGTTCATGATCGACTCCCTCTACCAGCGCTGGTTGGTCCACTGGGGCCAGCTTGTCAGTTGCTTCTGAGTGGATCAAGGGACATTCGAACCCGATTTTCGGGCCAACGGGGGCCCGTGGATCGTTCCAACGGGTCAAGAATCAGGATCAAATGGTCACCGAGGCGGCTACCGGGACCAGATCCCGGAGGAGCCGCGGCGGTGACTGCCGACCAGATGGGTGTCGACGATCCCGACGGCCTCCATCAGGGCATACATGGTGGTCGGCCCGACGAACCGGAATCCGTGTGAGCGCAACGACTTGGCCAGCTTCTTCGATTCGGTCGACTGAGTCGGGACATCCTCGTACGTGACCGGTTCGGGGGTGGTCGCTGGCTTGTGGGACCAGATCAGCTCGACCAGGCCGACGCTGTCGCGCAGTGCCACCGTGGCGCGGGCGTTGGCGATGGTGGCCTCGATCTTGGCGCGGTTGCGGACGATGCCAGCATCGTCCAACAGCCGGGTCACATCGTCCTGGTCGAAGGCCGCCACAGCTTCCGGGTCGAAGTCGGCGAACGCTTTGCGGAAGGTCGGACGTTTGCGCAGGATCACCAACCAGGACAGGCCGGACTGGAACGCCTCGAGGCTGAGCCGTTCGAACAGACCAGTCTCGTCGCGGACCGGCATGCCCCATTCTCTGTCGTAGTACTCACGCAGCAACGGATCGGTTGTCGCCCAGACGGGGCGAGCCAGTCCGTCCTCACCGATCACCAGATCCGGCAGGCCGGCAGCGGGCTCAGTGCTCACGGTGCACCGCAGCCCTGGCCAGGGCAGTCAGCGCGGTCCGGCCGTCGTCGGTGATCGCGATCTCGGCCAGAGCCCCCACGGCCTCATCATGGAGCCGATCGATGATGGCCTCCACCTCGGCCAGCGCGCCACTGGCACTGATCAGCGACTGAAGTTCGTCCCGGCCGCCCACGGACAGGTCAGCCGCGCCAAAGAGCCGGTCGAATCGGGCACGATCAGGCTCCGACAAACGGGCGCGGGTGTGGGCGACCAGCAGGGTTCGCTTGCCCTCCCGCAGATCGTCACCGGTCGGTTTGCCGGTCACTGCTTCGTCACCGAAAACACCGAGCAGGTCGTCGCGGTACTGGAAGGCTCTCCCCAGCGCCGACCCGTACATTTCCAGGCCGGCAAGGACTTCGGGGGTCCCGTCGGCGATCTGTGCCCCCAGCAGCAGGGGTCGCAACACCGTGTACTTCGCGGACTTGTGCTCCACCACGCGCTGGGCGGCCAAGACATCATCGGTCAAGGTGCCGAGCGGTGGACGAGCCTGGGCGGCCACATCCAGCATTTGGCCCAGAGTGACCTCTGACCGTACGGCATGAAGGACTGGCAGCGCGCGTTCCCGGGCGTCGAGGCTGAGACCAGCCCGGTCAAACATCTCGACCGACCACATGACCAACAGATCGCCGAGCAGGATCGCGCCGGCGCGGCCGAAGACGGCTGGGTCACCGGACCACCCCTGGGCTGCATGGAATGCCTCGAACTGCTTGTGGGCGGCCGGTCGGCCCCGCCGCAGGTCAGAGTCGTCCATCACGTCGTCATGGACCAGGGCACTGACATGCAGCAGGTCCAGAGCAGCCGCCGCGGTCCAGACAGCAGGGGTCACGGCCTCGACACCGCCGACCGCGACACATCCCCACAGGGCGAAAGCAGGACGTAGCCGCTTGCCGCCGCTGGTGGCTTCGGCAGCGATCCGGCGGATGAGTGCGAGCTCGTCAGCCTCGGGCACGGCCAGTCCTGGTTCCGGCGACCATCCGGCAATGGTCTCGACCAACGTGGCCTGGCCGTCGAGAAAGGCGGTCAGCTGGTCGGCGATTCCGTCGCGAAGCGCAGCCGACAACGGCGAGGTCGCAACCAGAACAGGTGTCGTCACAGGAACCACGCTACGTCGACGTCTTCAGGCGCCCGGAGTGGGGCGGACAAGCTCGGAGACCGCTTCAGCCAGGCGGACCGAGGCATCGATCTCGACCTTGCGGTTCGACACGCTCTCGATGTTGAATCCGAACGGCACGCCCAGCCGCCGGCAGAACCTGGCCAACTCCTCGGCGATCACCATGCACTGGCGGTGCGACTCCGCCAGCGGATCATCGGTGTGCTCGAGCTCGTTGACGGCCCATCGTGGCAGTTGGACTCCCAGCCACCGCAGGAAGTCCAAGGTCTTCAGCGAGCCGCAGACCGACAGGGTGAAGATCAGTGGTGCCGGCTCGGTCCCTCGGTCCACACAGGTGTAGTGGTAGTCCGAGATGAGATCCTTGGCAGCGTCCAGGTCGTAGACGACCTGGCTGACGAAGAACGAACAGCCGGCCTGTTGTTTGCGCAGCATCCGTTCATGTTCGTCGCCGCGGCTGGCATGACGCTCCGGGATCATCACGCCACCCAGGGGCAATGGTGAGCCCGCCGTACGCCACAGATCCTGGGCCTGCGGCAGACCGAGGGTCACCTGCTTGTCACTGGACGAGGCACCGACCAGGACGGTCGCGGTCGCCGTACCGGCCTCGTCGGCCATCCACTGCGACAACTCCGCTGGCTGATACTTGCCGACCGAGCGATAGATGATCGTCGGCCCGGTCCAACCGGACAGATGGTCGTGCCGGAAGTCGGCCGGATCCATGGTGGCGAGGAAGGGGAACGGACGTTCCTCGGGGTTGCGGTCGCTCTCGTCCTCGATGTCATACAGCACCACAGCATCTGGAGCGAGTCGGTTGAGGCGGTCCGTCGTGGCCGAGGCCAGCCGCCCGAGCCGCTCTGCAGCGATGCTCTGTCGGGGAGGCGTGAGACTGAACAGCAGCAACGGCCGACCCGGAGCGACTCGGCCATCCAGCAGCCGGGTCAAGGTCGGTGGGGTGTTG
This sequence comes from uncultured Propionibacteriaceae bacterium, assembly GCA_945911015.1. Taxonomy (GTDB): domain Bacteria; phylum Actinomycetota; class Actinomycetes; order Propionibacteriales; family Propionibacteriaceae; genus Avipropionibacterium. The sequence goes on along the minus strand of CAMDZW010000003.1, from coordinate 26,288 downwards.
CTCACATCAGGCTCCGTTCGCGGTCGGGGTGGGGCGCCATGCGGCGCGGTCATGGGGATCGATGGTGATCAGGTGCTGAGTCGGGCGGGTCAGTGCCACGTAGAGCAGTCGGGTCCCGCCGGGTGACTCCGCCACGATCCGGTCCGGATCGACGACCACAACCCCGTCATACTCAAGCCCCTTCGACTGTTGGGCGGTCACCACGGCGATCCGGTCCAGGTCGCCGACCGCAGCACTGACCTCGGCCAACGCCGACGGCGCGGTCACCACGCCGATCGAGCCATCGAGTTGATTGGCCAGATCCGACACCGCGGCCACTGCTCCGGCGACCACATCGGTGGCCACCCGCAACTCAGGCTCAACGCCGGTGGAACGGACTGCCTGAGGCACATCCGCCGAACCGAAGGCCTTGGCGATGACAGCGCCTGCCAGGTCGTAGACCTCGGCAGGGGAGCGGTAGTTGGTGCTCATCCGGAAGTGTCGATGAGGCGCGTTGCCGATCAGGTCCTGCAACGCAAGGTCATACTCGGCCACATCGGGCCATGAGCTCTGCGCCGGATCCCCGACGATGGTCCAGCTTGCGCGTGAACCGCGTCGCCGCAGCATCCGCCATTGCATCGGCGTGATGTCCTGCGCCTCGTCGACCAACACATGCGCATAGGTCTGGTGAGGCTCGGCATCCGGGTCGGCCTCGATCACCCGGGTCAGCCGGTCTGCGGTGGAGACGAGCTCCTGAACCCCGGCACCGTCTTCCAGGAACAGCGAGCCCTCTGGTTCCTCGTCCTCGGCAGAGGCGATGCCGATCATCGCGACCAGTTCGTCGAGCAGTGCAGCGTCGGCCACCGACCAGCCCGGCTGCTGGTAGCTCGCGGCCAGGGCCTGCTGTTCGTGGGCCGAGAGCAGACCGTCGGTGACCCGTGCCACCACGTCGCGGTTCTGCAGCTGCGTCAACACTTGGGCTGACTCCAGCACTGGCCACCACGACTGGGCGAACATGCGCCACGCGGCCGACGATGTCACCAGGTCAGTGAAGAGCTCATCGGTCATCGGCTCGGCATCAGGTTGTTCGATGGCGACCTCATCGGCCACCGACTCCCACCGGGAGCGCAGGGATCCGATCACCCGCTCGAGTGCGGCATCCCTGCCCTCATTGATCTTGTGGCGTTGCAACACCTCGGTCCGAATCCGCTCGAGCCGCTCGGCCGGGATGCGGATTGCCTCTCCACGGATCACGACCCGCAGGTCCTGCGACGGTGCGACGACACTGCGGTCCCGGGTCAGCCGGCGCAACACCTTCACCATCCGCAGGCCTCCCTTGACGGTGGCAGCTGTCGCGCCATCGAGCCGTTCGGGGCCGAGCGGCACCACATCGTCGGCGACCCGGCCGATCGAACGCAGCGTCACCGAGTCCTCGCCCAACGAGGGCAGGACACGCTCGATGTAGTTCATGAAGACCGAGCTCGGTCCGACAACCAGCACGCCACCGTTCTCGAATCGGCGGCGGTGGGAGTAGAGCAGGTAGGCAGCGCGGTGCAGTGCCACGACAGTCTTGCCGGTGCCCGGCCCGCCGGTGATCAGGGTGACGCCTTGGTAGGGAGCACGGATGGCCTCGTCCTGCTCGCCCTGGATAGTGGCGACGATGTCGCGCATCCGCGGCCCACGGCTGCGGCTCAGGGCAGCCAACAAGGCTCCTTCGCCGATGACGACGAGTTGATCGTCGGCGTTCTCCCCGTCGAGCAGATCGTCCTCGACACCGATGACCACCTCACCTCGGCACCGCAGCACCCGACGCCGTACGACGTCCATTGGATTGGCCGGTGTGGCACGGTAGAAGGGTTCGGCGGCACGCGCGCGCCAGTCGACCACGAGTGGCTCGTACTGGTCGTCACGCACTCCCATCCGCCCGATGTAGCGGGCCTCCCCGTCGCGACGGTCGAGCCGACCGAAGACCAAGCCTTCGTGCTCGGACTCCAAGGTGGCAAGACGCTTCGCGGCCTGGTAGGAGAAGGCATCCCTTTCGAACAGGCTGGTGCCGTCCTCTTCCCGGACAAAGGAGAGTCGATCGCTCTGGTGCAGGGACCGGCCGTCAGCGGCGACTCCTTGGGCTGTACGGGTCAGTTCGGAGAGGCGGACATAGACCTTGTCGACATGAGCCTGCTCCTCAGCGATCTCGGCCGCGAGCAGCGTCTCGGTCGATCCCCCGGCGTGTTCGGTCAAAGTGGTTGCACTCCTCGTCGCCACCAGTGAAAACAGACGATCTATGTTACCCCGCCGCGTCGGCAAGAAATTCATGGCAGGCATAGGAGGCCAAGGCGCCGCTGAGCACGACATGGGACAGGTCCTCCCCGCCACGCGAGAACGGGCCCGCCCAGTGCAGGCCTGGCAGCGCGCTACGGATCGGCGGTCGCCGCATGATCGACTTCGGGCCCCGCCATGCCTGACCGGCGCCAGGGCTTGCCGTGGCGCGGCTCCAGTCGTGGGTGGAGGTGAGTGCGAGATCTGGTTGTGGGCCGAAGTCCTGGCCCAATGGGCGGGTCCAGCTGATCACCGGACCGTGTTCGGTGTGGCGGACGGTCTCGCTCGGTTCGGCAGTGGACCGTGTGGCGATCTCATGGCTGACGACCGGTGAACGAGCCGGGGTGGTGCGGGCAGCGATCCGGCCCTCCTTGCCGATCTGTTTGCCGAGCAGTCGCCGGCCCTCGACCGGATTGATCCCCAGCACGACCGTACGGGCCGAGATCTTCTCCTCGCTGAGGGCGATGTCGAAACCGCTGTCGGTGCGGGTCACAGCCTGCACCGGTTCGTCGGTCCGTACGGTGACCCGTCGGGTCCGCAGACGGCCGATGAGCAGGTCCAGCAGCAGTGAAGCCCGGTCAGGACGTTCGTCGGTGGTCATCATCCATCGACCGAAGCGGCGTTCGTTGGACAACTGCGCCGCGACCCAGCTCGGCGTGCGTGCCGGGTCGGATCCGATCCGTCGGGCAGTGTCGAGGATCAGCATGGCCAGCTGCGGGTGGTCAATCGCCGTGGCCAGATCGGCGACCGTGCGGCCCGGAGACAGCACCGATGCACGGCGCGAGATCTGGTCGTACGAGATGAGTTCGGCCTCGCCGCCGAGGGGCCGCAGGGCTTGGGCGACCTCGTCGAGGTGGTCCAGCAGATCGCGCCAGCGTTCGGCGACCGGTCGGCCGAAGGTATGGGCGAGGACCGAGAACTGGACCCCCCGTTCGGTCGGCAACACCAGTTCTGTGCCGTCATCGAAGACGTGGCGGGGCGCCGGTGCCGGGACCAGTGCATGGTGGCCGCGGGCAAGTTCGTCGTCGAAGGGCCGGCCGCTCTTGCGGAACAGATCGCGCCACGGAGCCGGGAAGGTGATGATCTGGGGCCACCGGTCGACCAGGACAGTGTCGGAGCCATCCTCGTAGGGGTGAGGCGCCATCGACCCACCGAGTCGGGACTCGGCCTCAAGCACGAGAACCTTGTGACGATTCTTCGCCAGGCGGGCTGCGGTGGCGAGTGCAGCGAGGGTGCCGCCGATGATGACGGTGTCCCAGTCAGTCACGATCGAAACCTGTTGGCCGTCTGGGAAGCCTTGGCCGCGGCACGCACCGCCTTGGTGCGGAGCCGGTCGGCCAGAGGAGGCTTCTTGTCCGGTTGGAGTTCCCCGATCCGGGCACCCAATTTGTGGAATCGCTGCAAGGAACCCCGGATCTGCTGGCGCAGCAGCAGAGCCGCGGCAGCACCGACGAGTACGAGGACCACCACGGTGATCAGCGCAGGGATCGGGACCAAGAACGCGGCGCTGACCGCCACGAGCGCAGCGACGTCCTCGGCGACCGAGAGGACGATGGTCCTGCCGGGGCGGCTCGGCCTGGTGAGGGCAAGCCGGAGGCTGACCTTGACGGCATGGGTGAGCAGGGAGACCACCACACCGAGCGCCGCGAGTCCGACGGCAGGGCCGACGCCGTGGGCGGCTCCGAGCAGGGCGCCGACGAAACCACCGGCAACCGGGCGGCCGATGGTGTTGACGACGTCCCATACGGAGTCCCAGGGGGTGAACTTGTCGATCACCAGCTCCACGGCGGCAGCGATCGCCACGATGATCAGCACGTCAGTGCGTTGGAAACCGGCCGGGACCGGATCGACGGCGGCAAACCGCCCGAGTAGACCCAGGATCACCAAGCTGGCTGGGGCGTTGACCCCGCTGGCCCATGCGAGCACGACCACGAGCGGGAGCAGTTCCATGGGGTCAGCGTAGTCGTGACGGGCCTCGGCACAATGGGTGGACCACCACGAAGACGGCCGGATGCTCAGGTTAGCCTTCCCTATGTGATTTCTCGACGCGTGTTGGGTGGATCCGTTCTGGCCCTGATGATGACAGCCGGTTGCAGCCGGACCCGTGAACCGATCACTCCGGTGAACCCGGGCTCCGGCGGCTTCCCGATCGTGATGGACCATGCCTTCGGCACCACCACGATCGAAACACCGCCCCAACGGGTGGTCACCATCGGCTTCAACGAGCAGGACTTCGTCCTCGCATTGGGAGTCGAGCCCGTCGGTGTACGGGAGTTCCTCGGCTATGACGCGCCCAACCGCCCATGGGCGCCCACTTCCGTACGGGGCAAGGAGATCCCGACGGTGGGGGCCAACGAACTGGAGCTGGAGAAGATTGCCACACTCGAACCGGATCTGATCCTGGGCATCAACAGCTACGTCGACAAGGGCACGTGGAAGAAGCTCGATGCCCTTGCTCCGACTCTGGCGCAGAGCGACGAGTGGCCAGCGGGTGCGACGCCGTGGGGCCAGCAGTGGCTGCAGATCGGTGTCGCTCTGGGCAAGGACGAGCAGGCGCAGTCGCTGGTCGACCAGGTGGCTGACCAGTTCGACCGGGCGAAGGCTGATCATCCCGAGTTCGTCGGCAAGCAGGCGGCTTTCGTCTTCGGGGTGAGTGGGGGCGTGTTCCACCTTGGGGCCGACGACTATCGCACCGGCTGGCTCACCGAGCTTGGCCTGGAGGTCGTCGAGACCAGCGGTGAGGTCAGCCTGGAGAAGCTTGCCGAGATCGATCGTGATGTGCTCGTCGCCGAGGGCCTGGCCCCCGAGATCACCGGTGCGGATGTCTTCACCCGGTTGTCCGCGGTCGAGGAGGGGCGCTATGTCTACCTGGGCGAATTCGACCAGGACTTCGCCGCAGCACTCGGCTTCAACTCGCCACTGAGTCTGCCGTTCCTGCTCGACATCGCCGTGCCCCGGCTTGCTGCTGCCCTGGACGGAGATCCGACCACCACGCCGCAGCCGTACGACGGCTAAAGGGGGGCACACATGTGACGACTGGCCCCTGGTTTGGCTTGTATCGACCTATTGACGCCAATGTGGCAGGTCAGACATAGTATCTCTGACTGAGATTCTGGGGATGGACCCCGGGATTATCAACCCAAGGGAGTGTCATGTCTGACGATCAGGCGTTCAATCGTCGTACGGCTGTGCGGCTCGGACTCTTCGGCGGCGTCGCCGGTCTGGGGGCAGCAGCGGTTGCCACCAAGCCGGCCCAGGCCCGCAGCATCGGTGGGATCGAGACGCTCACCCGCTCCGAACTGCAGCAGGTGCCGACCGGGGAGCGGAACCCGGACCTGTGGTTCCTGACCGAGGGCGATGCCTCGGGTGTCTTCTACCCCGATCCGCACGCCGACGACGCGGTGGACAACCTCGGTGTCCACGTCAAGAACCGCAGCGGACTGCCGTACCGTCGTCTGACCGACGCCGGCCAGACCTTCAATGTGCAGCACTTCGGGGCGATCGGCGACGGGACGACCGACGACACCGCGGCGATCAACGCCGCGATCGATGCACTGGCGGCGGCGTCCGGCTACCGCACGCTGGTGTTCCCGCCCGCCATCCACTACCGCACCACCGAGACCATCACCATCCCCGAGCGTGCTGACGTCGTGATGGATACGCCAGTGAAGTATGAAGGAGCAGTGACCACACCGGCGATCGTCGTCGGTCGTGAGCGGGCGAACAATGTCGCCAAGCTCAAGCTGCAGGTGATCCGCGAGTTCGGGGCTGACGGGTATGCCAACTGGGACGAGGCCGACAACATCGGCCTGCTCATCCACAACGCCTACATGGCCTTCCTGGAGATCCCGCGGGTGGAGGGGTTCACCATCGGTGTCCAGGCTCGCGGGTCCGGCGCCGGCTTCGGCTACAGCCACATCCATCTCGGCCTGCTGCGCGACAACTGGGTGGCCCTGGACCTGTTCAACTACGAGTTGAACGACAAGCCGGGATGGGTCAACGAGAACATCTGGTACGGCGGCGACTTCGGCCGACGAAGCGACACCAAGCGCGGATGGGGCAACATCGGGATTCGGATCCACTCCGGGGATGATCGCTACACCCGCAACAACAACAACCTGTTCATCAAACCCTGCTTCGAGCTCGGCGCGGCGTCGTCGACGCCTGAGAAGGTGTTGCCGATCCAGATCGAGACAGGTCGGTGGAACCGCTTCTGGTCCTGCCGCAACGAGAACAACAACACGCCGGTGATGAGGACCACCGGTGTCGCATTGGAGAACGAGCTGAGTGTGGGGCGTGGCAGTGTCCAGGTCGAGGATCTGGGCGACTATCCGACCTCGGTCTTCGATTGTGTCTACGACCTCGCGGTCCAGTCCGACGGGCAGCCACTGCACCAGGTCAGCTCCGTGCGGGCTGCATCGACGCCCTACGCGGATGGGGAGGTGCACGTACAGGGCCTCACCTTCCACGATCCGGCCACCGGCGCTGTCTCTCACCATGGCAGAGCCGCCCTCACCGACCACGGCCTCAAGGTCACACCTGCCGACCACGGCATCGGGCTCAGAGTCGACCTCCACGACCCGATGCAACGTAGTACGCAATACAACTGGAACCGTCTGGTGGCCCGGGCAAGCTTTGCCGAGGGCGCTGAGGGAAGTCTGCATGTGGTCTGCCTGGATGCGGACGGTGCCGTCATGACGCCCGAAGCCGATGAGCGGCTCGTGGCCGGACGCGAGGGTGCGATCTTTGACTGGGTCCCCGATGCCTTTGGTGGTTCGTACCGGGCAGGAGGCAATGGGTCGAAACCCGATGAGCCCTACGACTGGAGCCCGGCGGCTCCGGCAGATGCCACCTACATCGCGGTGGCGAAGAAGGTGGCAGCGGTCCGGGTGATCTGGTGGGCACGCGATGACCGGGATCTGGAGATCGGCTCGGTCGCGGTCTCGACGCCAGATCTGCGAGTGCCCCCGGCCGGCCCGGAGGTCGTCACAGACGGTCGTTTGGCCAGCGAGCCACCGACGGTCGGCACGTGGGCCCCGGGCACCTTCATCTCCAACGACGCTCCCGAAGTCGCGGACGGTCATGTCATCCAGGGTTGGTTGAAGGTCACGACCGGGGACGGCAATGACCTCGGCACCGATTGGGTCGCCAGCCGGATCTCGGTCTGAGGTCAGCCTGTGGTGGTGTCGGTGATCCACCGGTGGATGGAACCACTGTGGATCATCGCCACCGCCCGGGCGAGATCAGCATCGCGTCGCTCGAGTGCGTCGACCAGCTGGGCGTGCTCGTCGAGGATCCGGTTGATCGAATGGGGCAGCGCGAGGCTGCTCCACACCCGGGCGCGCAATGTCTTGTTGGCCATCCCGTCCAGGAGGCTGGCGAGATACCCGTTGCCGCTTGCTTGGGCGATCGTCTGGTGAAACTGGAGATCATGGACCACCAGATCGTCCAGCGGAGTGTCAGGGGAGGTCTGGTCGACCATCTGTCGCAGTTGCTGGACCGTCTCGTCGTCGATCCGGCTGGCGGCCAGGCTCACGGCATGGGGCTCGAGGACGCTGACGACGCTGGAGATCTCCAACAGCGACCGATCGGTCTGCATGTCGGTGACAAACGAGATTGCCTCCAACAGTTGAGCCGGCTGCAGACTCGTCACGAACGTGCCGTCGCCCTGACGGACGTCGAGCACTCCCAGCACCTCGAGAGCCTTGACTGCCTCGCGGAGTGGAGTGCGCGACAGACCCAGCCGTTCGGCCAGATCCTTTTCGGGCGGAAGCCGGTGCCCGGGCTGCAACTCGCCCGAGACGATCATCGTCTTGATGCCGTCGATCGCCTCGTCAGTCAGCGCCACAGCACCGGCTCCTACCCGTGTTGTCCCAGCTCAGCATGGACCAACCCTAGCCACATACCCCTTCGCCGTCTTCCGGCCGCACAGCTCGGATCAGTCGGCAGCCGCTGCGCTGTACTCGTCAGCGACTGCCTTGCCACCGCCGTCGAGATACTCCTGCACCGCATTGTCGAAGTCGTCCAGCGACGCCCGACCGGCGACCGTGGCCACGATGGCATCGGAGATCTTCTGCGTGATGCTCGATCCCGATTTGTCAAAGGTCTCGGAGAAAAGGCCCTCGCTGGGGTCGGCAATGGCCTCAGGGGCCATCTCGGCCTGCACATCGAAGGCGCGTTGCACGGCCTCCGGCTCCCCGGGGATCCGGATCACCTCGGGTGCGTTGGCGATGAAGTCGAACGGCAGGCTTGCGGCAGGCTCGTCCTGGCCGAGCTGGGTCAACTCGGGGCCGTCGGCCGAGCGGGTGAAGTGAGTGCCCTCGACGCCGTACTTGAGCAACTCGAACTCGCTGGATCCGAAGGGAGCGGCCAGGAAGTCGCAGATCCGCAGCAACATCCGGATCCGGTCAGGATCGGCCTTCTTGAACGCGACCCATCCGAACATGCCGGGCTGGGCCCAGCCGGACTTGCCCCCGAAAGGCAGCCCGACATCGTTGTGGAAGCGGCCGTTCACCTGTTGCGCTCGCTTGCCGTTGGCAAAGGTGCCGAATGACCCGTAGCAGGCCGCCATGTTGCCAGCGATGAAGATGTTCCACAGATCTGTCAGCGAGACCGATGCGGTGTCGGGATGGTAGAGCTTGTCGGTATAGGCCTGACGAGCCATCTCCACCGCCGCCCGGTAGGTGTCGGTGGCGAAGGTGGAGACGAACTGTCCGTCCTCGACGCCCCACTGGTTGGGCGCGCCCATGGCTGCGGCGAAGAACGGCACCCCGAGGAAGCCCGACGCGCCGAAACCGTGAACCGAGCCCGAGGTGGCGTCCTTCATCGCCTTCAGGAACTCGTCGGCTCCCCAAGTGGTGTCGTCGGCACCGATCTTGTCCAGGACATCGCGGTTGACATGGTTCACGTAGGGCTGGATCATCCGCGGGATCGGGATACCCATCACTCTGCCACCGACCAGACCCATCGATTGCCAGGCCGAGGTCGGCAGGTTGGCCAAGTTGGGGTACTCCTTGACGGCGTCACCGCCGATGAACTCGCTGAGGTCGGCGCAGCTGGCTGCCACGAATTGCCGGACCCGCGGGCCGCCGGTGACCAACATCAGATCGGGCAGATCGGATGAGGTCATCATCGTGGTGAACTTGCGGGCGTACTCCGACTGTGGCACGAGCTGGAAGTCGATCTCTGCGCCGAGCGCGGTGTTGATGGCCTGCCAGCGCTGGTTGACCCCGACCGAGGTCGGGGGTGGGGAGAACGTCAGGGTCGACACTGTCACCGTGGAGCCGTCGCCGGGGGGCTCCGCGACGGTCTGGATCGGCTCGGGATACTCGAGGAAGCCATCAACGGCCGAAGGGTGGTCGCTGACCAGATCGGCCTTGACTGCCTCGTTGCGGACATGGCTGGGTAGCAGGGCCTCGCTGCCCGACGAACCATCGGGGTCGGTGTTCTGGCTCCCGCCGCCGGGCACGTCCTTGGCGCAGCTGGCCAGCGCGAGGCCGGCCACTGACGCACCGCCCACGCCCAGAACCGTGCGACGGGATGGGGATGGATTGGTGAAGATGGACATCACTGAACTCCTTTGTTGGGTCAACACCTGACGGGTGTCAGGACTTGATGGCGCCGGTGAGCACGCCCTTGCTGAAGTGCCTTTGGACGAAGGGAAAGATCACCAGGATCGGGATCATGGCAAGCACGACCACCGCCATCTGGATCGAGCGTGAGGAGGTGGCATCGACGGTGTCGAAGGTCGACTCCGCCAAGGGGGATCCCTCGAGCACGTACTGCCGCAAGATGACCTGCAGTGGCCACTTTCCGGAGTCGTTGAGGTAGAGGATGGCGTTGAAGAACATGTTCCAGTAGGTGACCGCGTAGAACAGTCCGACCACGGCGACGGCGCCAGCGGACAACGGCAGCGCGATCCGGAACAGGATACCCAGCTCACCCGCCCCATCCATCCGGGCCGCTTCGAACAACTCGGCCGGGATCCCTTGGAAGAAGCCGCGCAGCACGATCAGATTGAAGGCGCTGACCAGCACCGGGACAATGAGTGCGGCGAGGGTGTCGAGCAGCCCCAACTCCTGGACGACAAGGTAGGTCGGGATCATGCCGGGGGAGAAGAACATCGTCAGCAGGACCAGGATCGTCAGCGGCCGACCACCGAACATGCCCGGCCGGGACATGCCGTAGGCCATCAGGATCGTCACCGCCAACGAGACCGCGGTGCCGACGACCGTGACACCGAGACTGATCAGCGTGGCATGGGTCACCACCCCGCCGCGCAGGACCTTGGTGTAGGCATCGAGGGTCGGATCCGAGGGCCACAGCACCCAGCCGCCACTGTCGATGAGTTCCTGTTCACTGGTGAGGCTGGTGGCCACGACGGTGAGGATCGGGATGACCACAGCCGCAGCCAGAGCCGTCAGGATGATGACTTTGGTGGCCACGACGGCTGCGTGGGGGCGGCTCTCCCAGGATGCTCGGGGTTGGTGTCCCAACATCGTGCGTACGGTGGTGAATGCGCTCATCGTAGGATCCCGTCCTCGCCGAGTTTGTGGGCCAGCTTGTTGGCGCCGAAGACCATGGCCGCTGCGATCACGCCCTTCATCAGACCGACCGCGGTGGCATAACCCCAGTTGCCGTCGACGACACCGGAGAAGTAGACGAAGGTGTCGAGCACTTCGGCTGCCTGCGGGCCAACCGCCTCACGCTGCAGGTAGATCTGTTCGAACCCGACGGTCAGGACGTCGCCCATCTTCAGGATCAACATCAGCAGGATGATGGGGCGCATCGAGGGCAGCGTGACGTGCCACAGTCGACGGAGATAGCCAGCGCCGTCGATCGCAGCGGCTTCGTGCAGCTGGTCATCGACGCGATGAATCGCGGCCAGGAAGATGATCATGCTCCAGCCACAGTCCTTCCAGATCAGCTGGGCGACCAACAGCGGCTTGAAGGCGGAGGGATTGCCGATCACGTCGACCAGCCCGATGTCCGCCGCGCCCAACCACTGGTTCAGCAGACCCGTGGAACCCAGCACCTGTTGGAAGAGCGCGACGATGATCACCCACGACAGGAAGTGCGGTAGGTAGAGCATGCTCTGCATCACCGAGGCGATCCGCTTGTAGGTGATCGAATGGATCAGGATGGCCAGCAGGATCGGCAGCGGGAAGAACAGTCCCAGCTGGAGAACGAAGATCTCGAGGGTGTTTCGCACCGCCACCAACACCGCAGGGTCGCTGAAGGCCTGGCTGAAGTTGCCCCATCCGACCCAGTCGGATCCGGAGAATCCCAGGAAAGGGATGTAGTCCTGGAAGGCGATCACGTTCCCGGCCAGGGCCACGTAGTGGAAGATGACGAAGTAGAGCGCGCCGGGGAGCGCGAGTAGGAGGAGTCCGCGGTCGCGGCGAAATCGCCGGCCCGCATTGCTGGGTGTGCGTGCCATCAGTCCTCAGAGTGGATCGTCGTCACAGACGTAATATGTCTGAATACGGTAGGAGGCGGATTTCCTCGCGTCAAGCGCTGATATCAAGCTGTTGTCGCTGCCGGGCCGCCCAAGCGGCTGCTAGTGGTCGTATGTATAGTCGACGTCATGACAGAGTCATCACATGACGGCGTCGTGGACGAGCGCCTGACCACAGCGGTTGCCGGGAACTACGACGTGATCGTCTGCGGTGGTGGCCCAGCCGGTGTCTGCGCGGCCACTGCTGCAGCCCGAAGCGGCGCCCGGACTCTGTTGATCGAGTCCAACGGCTGCCTGGGAGGGGTGTGGACCTCGGGGCTGTTGTCAGCCGTGATCGACGCGAACAAGCCGGGCAGCATCCTGTCCGAGATCACCGGCGCGCTGCGGACCCGTGGGGCCTACCACGAACGCTCCCGATCCAACTTCCTCTACTTCCCCGAGGCCATGAAGATCGTCGTCGAGGACCTGTGTGTCGACGCTGGGGTCGACATCCGGTTGGGCTCGCGGGTCGTGGCGGTCGACCGGGACCGGACCCGCATCTGCCATGTGATCACTGAGTCGAAGGCTGGCCGACAGGCCTGGGCGGCCTCGGTGGTGATCGACTGCACCGGTGACGGTGATGTGGCGGCGCGAGCCGGCTGCGGTTTCGACTACGGCAACGATCAGGGTCTGGCCCAGCCCGCGAGCCTGCTGGGTGTGGTGACTGGCTTCCCGGCTGAACTCAGCAGGCAGTTCTGGGACCACACTGTCGCCGACCGCAAGGTGCAACTCCACGCGGAGTTCGCCCGCGCCGGGGTTTCACCCACCTATGGTGATCCGACCCTCTTCCACATTGGCGGGGACTTCTTCACCCTGATGTCGAATCACGAGTACGGTGTGCGGCCTGACGACACTGCCGCACTGACGGCCGCGACCCTGTCCGGTCGACGAGAGGTGCATCGTACGGTGGATGCGCTTCGAGGACTGGGGGGACTCTGGTCGGACCTGGTGCTGGTGACTACGGCCGAACAACTGGGCATCCGTGAGGCGCGTCGGATCCATGGGCGCACGACACTGGTGGCCGATGATCTGGCCAACGGAGTGATCGGCGATGACGCGGTGACGGTGGCGACCTTCGCGATGGATGTCCACTCACCCGATCCAGCCGTCACCAAGGGCATCGACAAGCGTGGCCGCAAACAGGTCAAGCCCTACGGCATTCCTTATCGGAGCCTGGTCTCGGCCGACCTCGACAATTTGATGATGGCGGGCCGCTGCATCAGCGGCGACTTCATGGCCCATGCCAGCTACCGGGTGACCGGCAATGCCACCGCCACCGGAGAGGCAGCCGGCCGAGCGGCTGCATATTGTGCCCATCAAGGGCTGGCGCCCAGCCAGATCACCTGGTCACAGGTGTTGACCGCCTGAGTGTGGCGGCTGTCCAAACCGGCTAGGGGATGTCATCGTGGGGTACGTGTCCGAGACAGCACCGGTTCGCCACATTCATCTGGGTCTGGGTGCCTTTCATCGTGCCCATCAAGCGGCCTACGTCGATGAGTTGAACCAACTCCAACCCGACGACCGACGCGGCATCTGGGCGTTCACCCTGCAACGGTCGGCGAATGTCTTTGCACTCAAGGCGCAGGGGCATCGCTACACCTTGGTCGAGCGTGGCACCGAGACTGATCGTGCCCGCACCATCACCAGCATCGTGCGGGCCGATGATGCGAACCACGGTGGGTTGCTTGCCGACGCTCTGGCCGATCCGGCCCTCGAGGTGGTGACCACGGCAGCATCCCAGCGCTTTTACGTCAACGGGCCCGATGGTGGCCCGGATCTGACGGAACCGATCGCCATCGGGGACCTGCGCCGGCTGAATGAGCCAGGAGCGGGTTCTCCGTTGTCATCGGCGGGGCGACTGATCGAAGGATTTCGCCGACGTCGACAGCGATCCGGAGGGCCGTTGGCGGTGGTCTCCTGTGACCGTGGGCGGGACAACGGGGGGCGACTGGGGCGGGCAGTGGCCGCCTTCGCCGAGCAGCTTGACCCCGACCTTGCCGACTGGATCGGCGCAAACGTCACCTTCTGCAGCTCGGTCAGCGACCGAATGATCCCACGGATCTCGCCCGATGACATGGACATCGCCACCCGGCCGGGCGGGTGGGCTGATGCCGTACCGGTCATCGCCGAACCCTTCCGGTCATGGATCATTGCCGGCACGGGAGACGGCCTGCCCGACTGGACCCAGGTTGGGGTCAAGTTCGTCGACGATCTCGAGCCTTATGAGCGACGCAAGGACTGGCTGGTCGGTGCAGCTGAGCTCATCCTTTCCGGGGCCGGGCGGGCTCGTGGGCATGAAACCCTCGCTGCTGCGCTGGCCGATCCACGGTGTCGAGAGGTGCTCGAACCCTGGTGGGACCAGGTCGTCACCGACTTGTCGGCGGTGCCCGGCCTGGACGCCGCTGGCTACCGCGACGCCCTACGGGTGCGGTTGTCCAATCAGCGACTGGCCCATCCTCTGGTGACCGATCCCCACAGCGTGCACTTCCCCGACTGGATCCTTGACCCGTTACGCCACCAGTTGTTTGCCGGCCAGGTGGAGGAGTTCCAAGTCGAGGCATTGTCGGCAGCCTGTTCAGTCGCTGGTGTCGCGCGTCGGCACAGCGACCTGACGGCCCTCCTCGATGCAGGAGAGGCCGGTCGGGAACTGGTCGAGCGAGCGTTCAGCTGAGCAGCGCCGGAAGGCCCTCGGCGGTCTGCCGCCGAAGAAGGTCCTCGGCCGCTGCAGCATGCTTGTGGACCAGCGAGCGGTGGTTTTCCTGCTCCACAAGGAATCCTGACACCTGGTCCGCCACCGATGCAGGATCTGGTGTCTCGAGTTCATGCACCCGGTCTCCAAGTCCGAGGTCGGCCCACATCTGGCCCTTGATCGTGTCGGTGGGCTGACGCAGATAGACCGAGGGGGTCCCCACTCGGGTGGCCAGAATCGGAGAGTGGCACTCCATACTCACCACTGCTGCGGCACGGGCGTAGGTGCTCATCGCCGTCGCCGGACCCCAGAATCGATCCATCACTCGCACTGACGATGCCACATCATCATCAAGCAGGGCGGCGATCTCGGCCGACAGCTGCGGCGCATAGGTCATCTCCGGTGCCAGCAGCACGGTGCGACCGTGTTCGCGAACGACCCGATTGATGGTCTCGATCAGCACCGGGACCTCGAGCTCGCGATAGACGGCATTGACAGCATCCTTGAGTCGCTCCGTGTGGCCGATCGGGGTGCCGAGCATGTGATGGTACGGCGACCATCGCAGCCGAGGGATGACGCAGACGAAGCCTTCGCTCGGCAGGTCGAGCTCGTCGGCAAGCACATCCGCACCGGCAGCATCCTCGTGCTGGAAGGCAAAGACGGCATCGGGCCCGAACCCGGTCAGCTCGTCGGCAAGTCCATGGCGAGCCAGGTGGTCGGCGCTGACCGAGTCACGGCATCGGACGAACCGCGCCTCGCGCAGCAGCTCGTGGCGGCGTTCGGGCATGTCGTCGGCGCCGAGGGCAGCAACCAAAGCCGCCATGTCGGTCAGGTTGGTGGCCTGATCGGGGGAGAGCGGGTCGACAGTGATGCCCATGAACCCGTAGGGCTTGCCGGTGCGGTCGGCCCAGCGCACCACATCGGGTTCGCCGGCCCACAGACGTCCGGAGCCGTGAACCAATGCGTCCGCGGCCGCAATCGCCGCCTCGAGCTCGACAGTTGATGCAACACCATCGGCATCAAGGTCACCGAGCACGATGTCGAGGCCGGGGAACCAGCTCTGTAGGAGCTCACCCTCGTCATCGGAGATTCTCCTGGCCCACAGGGTGATCCGGAGGTCGGGATCAGTCTCGCGCAGCAGTCTGATCGAGCCTGGCGCATGAGCCATGTCTCCGATGTTGGCCATCTGCCATGACGAGCGCAGCAGGATGTGCGGAGCGGTGTTCAGAGCCATTGGGGTGCCTTTCGCAAGGTTGCATGGTGGCTCGCGAAGTCATCGGAACCGTCGTCCCAGCGGGCATCGAGACGCGCGCCGCGACCAGTCAGGGGGATGTTGCCGTAGCGTCGGCAGTCGTCCCAGAGCTGAGCCATCGAGGCGTACTCGCGGCGCCGATCCCCGGGAAGTGAGACGGTCAGGATCGCCGCTGGTGTGGCCAGAACGAAATCATCGTTCACCCGGAATCGCTCAACGGCGTCCCGGTCGACGGTGACCCCCAGGCCGGGGCCGTCGGGCAGCAGTGCATCGCCGCCCCGCAGTTCGATCGCGGTGGTGACCAGATCGTCGGTGTAGAGGTTCATGCCCGTGACGAAGGGCCAACGGGCAGCGGGAAGGACGGAGCTGACCTGCAGCACCATGGCGGTCGTGATGGCGGTTCCGATCTGTTGGATCCATCCGCTCTGACCGAACTCCTCGGCCAGGATTCCCTGTTTGAGCAGGGATCCGACCCCATTGCCGATGGTGTTGGGGGAGAAGACATAACCGTCGTACGACCCGGCCAATACACCATGTCGGAACGGGCCCTGATCGAAGTGTTCGGCAATCGGACGGTGCACCTGGGCACGCAGGACGGCGTACTCCTGGTACAGCCCCTGAGCGATCGGCGCCTCGTACAGGCCGACCCGGGGAAAGGTGTCGAGCTCGGTGAGCAGTGGAAGGGCAGTCCCGCGGTCGAGCAACATGCGGTTGAAGTCGATGTCGAGTTGGAAGTGCTCGGGGGTGACATCGGAGACCTGACGGACCTGTTCGACAACGTCGAACCAGGGGCGCGCTTTGAATTTGTGCGCCAGATATCCCTCGGCCACGGCGTGAGCTGCATCGGTGGCCAGCACCTCTGGTGGCATCTTGGTGCTCCACCACGCGATCGGCGAACTCGTCCGGACCTGAGGCAGGTTGAACAGGCGTGCCGCCGGCACATCGAGGCAGCGACCCACCGTGTCGAACAGTGCCATCTGCAAGGCAATGCCGACCGAGGGGTCCCAGAGGTGCTCGGCCGGGTTCTCACCGATGAGGCGCCGGGTGGCCTGCTGGCTGACGGTTGCCGCAGTGTAGGAGAGCACGGCCTCACCCCAACCGAAGACCTCAGGGTCCTCGGTCTCGACATGAAGCAGTTCGAGCAACTGCCACGAGTTGACCAAAAGTGCATTCCACGGGGCGCTGTTCTCGCGGAACGGGACCCGCACCACGTGGTGATGGATGGCGGTGATACGTGGAGCGCGGATCGCCACGAGGGGAACTCCTGAGCCGTCAGTGGTCGCCTTCCTGGCGCCGGATGTGACCGATCCTAGGTGTCATGCGATCAATAGGTCAACAGATCTTATGAATATCTGGGATTGGTTCAGCGCGCGTGCGTGGTGGGGTGGGCCAGCAACTCTTCGATCGCCAGATGGATGCCGCCGCCGAGCACCCGGGCCCGCTCCAGATCAGGAATGCCCCGGCGGTAGGGGGCCTGGTCCAGGTCCGAGGTGACCAGCACATGTTGTTCGGGGGAGCGCAGGATGCCACGCGTGCCGAAGGACTCCCGCGCCGTCGGCAACATCCACTCGGCGACCGTGGTGAAGTAGCCGCCGACCAGCAGTAGGTCAGGGTCCAACAGGTTGGCAATGTTTGCTGCGCCGAGACCGAGCCAGTGGCCGGTCTCGGCGAGCACCTCGATGACGTCCTTCTCGCCCGCCGTGGCTGCTGAGGCAATGGCATTCAGGCCGAGCACGGCATAGCCGGGGATGTGCTCGAGCGCAGTTGCGAGATCGGGTAGCGCCCGACGCAGCAGCGGCCGTAGACCGACCACGGCAGCCCAGCATCCGCGCCGCCCGCAATGGCACTCGGGCCCCTGCGGATCGATCACCATGTGACTGGCCATGCCGGCATGACCGCTGGCGCCACGGTGCAGCTCGCGGTTGACGATGACGCCGGCACCAATGCTCAGCTCACCGGACAGGCTGACCAAGGAGCTGATGCCGCTGCTGCGCCACCGCCGCCATTCGGCCAGCGCAGCCAGATTGGCATCGTTCTCGACGGTCACCGAGAGATCCCGGCCCAATGCCTGCTGCAGCTTTTCGGCAATCGGGATCGGGCCACTGGGGACCCGCAACGTGCCCGACGACACATCGGTGACGCTGTGGGCCGACACCACACAACCGACCAGGTGCAGGTCGCCGTCGGTCGCGGTGCTGGTCATCTGCGCCACGCGTTCGGCCAGCACATCGAACTGACGAGGCATGCCTTCGCCGACCCGAGCAGGATTCGTCTCGTGGGTGATCACCTCGCCGGCCAGCGTGGCGAGTGTCACCGAGGCAAAGGTGGCACCGATGTCCACGGTCACCACCCCGTACCGGTCGAGAGCCAATTCGAGTTCGATGCTGGGACGACCGACTCCGGTGTTGCGGGTCGAACCCTCGGTCACCACCCCCAGCCCGATCAGCTCAGCGACCAGGTTGCCGATCGCGGTCTTGGTCAGTCCGGTCTCGCGCGCCAGCGACGCCCGGGTGGTGGGCACGGTGGCCAGATCGATGGTGCGCAGGATGGCCGACATGTTGTGCAGCCGGAGCCCCGAGTTGCCCAGGGTGCGGTGCCGGTCGTCGGCCGCCAGGTGCTCGGTGGACGGCATCGCATGATTGTAGGCCGGGAACCAGGGGCGGTGCAGACGCCATCAGCGCGGTCTGTCAGCGAAGGTTGGTCAGCGGAGGGGATTGAAGGGGGCCAGCTCAGGCGGCGCCTGAGCGGTGACGATCTGTTCGGCGAGCAGCCGCCCGGTGGCCGGGCCGAGGGTGATGCCCCACATACCGTGTCCGCCGGCGACAAAGACCCGCGGCGACCGGGTCGCACCAATCAGTGCCAGCCCGTCGGCGGTGCAGGGGCGCGAACCGACCCACTCATCCTGTCGGTCGTCCCAATCGACCCCGGTCAGCAACGGGTGGGTGGCATTGACGATGGCGGTGATCCGCCGCCGGTCCAGATCAGCCTCCGGCCGTCGGAACTCCATCATCCCGGCCACCCTCAGCCGGTCCCCGATCGGCGTGCAGGCCACTCTGGCCGCCGGAAAGTAGACCGGGCCGTGAGGGATCTGCTCGACCGGGACACTGAAGGAATAGCCGCGCCCGGCCTGGACGACTCGCTTGATCCCGTACGGGCCGGCGAGGTGGTTGAGCCAGGCGCCGGTCGCGATCACTGCCGTGTCCCAGCTGTCCTCGCCGATCCGGACACCACGGCCGGTGTCGACCACGGCGTCCACGGCGGTGTCGGTGATGATGTGACCGCCGCGGGCCGCCACCGCATCGGCCAACGACTGCACATACTCGCCAGGATTGACGAAGCGCTGATCCTGCAGCACGATGGCGGCGCCGATCTCGTCGGACAGCGCCGGCTCGATGGCACGTGCCTGGTCGCCGGTGAGGCTCTGGGCCTCGATCGGCTGACCAGCGGCACGGATGTGGTCCAGCTCGGCCAACAGTGCGGAGCGCTCCTTCTCCGTACGGTAGGCGGCGAGGAAGGAATGGGCTTCATGAGTGGGGGCGGACACGCCACCGGCCGCCAACTGGTCAAAGCCGTCGAGGGCGACGCTGTTGATTCCGACCAGCTGGGCCATCGCCTGCTGCCAGGCCGACTGGGTGGAGTGACGCAAGAAACCGAGAAGGAACCGGATCAGTGACGGGCTGGCAGCACTCAACGGCACATAGACCGGGGAGCTCGGCGACAGAAGTGCCTTCAGTCCGTACCGCAGCACCGACGGCTCCGGCAGTGGCGTGCAGATCCCCGGCGTCAGCCACCCCGCATTGCCCCAGGAGGAACCCGCTGCGACGCCACCCTTGTCGATCACCGTGACGTCGACGTCGTGCTCCTGCAGGAACCAGGCGGTGGCCAGACCGACCATGCCTGCTCCGATGACGACTGCTCGCCTGGGCCGGTGACTCAGTTCGCTCATGCCCCCATCATCGGACGGATCTGGATGGCCGTCATTGTGCTGAACCACCATCGTTGACCTGGCCTGTTGTCGGCGCAGCACAACCATGGCTGGCAGGATGGCCCCATGGAAGCCGCCCAGGGGTCGCTGTCGCCCGGTGTGGCGATCGACCGGCTCGCCGAATCCCTCGCCGGACTCGTCTCGGTCGTGTCGACGGGCATCGGGGTCGACATCGAGGACCTCACCGTAGCCGAGCCCGCCCATGACCTGATCGGCCAACCGGGCGACCTGCTGCTGGGCATTGCGGCGCAGAGCATCGCCGAAGCTGTGGCGCTGATCGAAACGGCCACCGAGCGTGGCGTCGTCGCGGTCATGTTTCGTCGATCGGTGGCCGAGTCCGGCCCCGTACGAGATGTCGCCGAACGGTCGCGCATCGCACTCCTGGCCCTGTCCGACCAGGCCTCGTGGGCCCACACCGTCTGGTTGCTGCGCAGCATGCTCGACCGGGCGCAGGGGCGCTCCGGTGTCGACGGCGGCGACGGTGTCGGCGACGATCTGTTCGTCCTGGCTGACGGCTGCGCCGCAGTCCTCGATGCGCCGGTCACCATCGAGGATCCTCACTCCCGCGTGCTGGCCTACTCGACACGTCAAGGTGTGGTCGATCCGGTCCGGGTCGAGACCATCGTCGGTCGACGGGTTCCCCCCGAGGCACTCGAGAACCTCCGCAGCCGAGGTGTGCTGCGGCGGCTGGCCCGGGCCACCGAACCGTTCCACGTGCCGGCCGACGGCACGCTGCGGGGCCGTCTGGTCATCCCGGTCCGCGCCGGCACACTGCGGCTGGGGTCGATCTGGGCGGTCGTCGACCAGCCACCGGCCGCGGATCGTCTCGCAGCGCTCACCCAGACTGCTTCGGTGGTTGCGCTCCACCTGCTGCGGATGCGCTCAGAGGCCGACGTTGCCGTACGGGCCACGGCCGACCGCCTGCGTGATGTGCTCACCGGCGTGTCCCTGCTGCGTGACAGTGATGACTGGCTCGGTGCGGGGCCGTGGCGGGTCGCGGTTCTTGATGTGGCCGGCCGCGATGGCCGCGAGCCTCGGGGCCGTGAGCCGGGTGCGGTCCCGGTCAGCGTCTGGGGCCTGTGGGAGTCAGCCCTGCGACGGGCCGCATGGCGTCGGCCACTGCTGACCACCCTGGGGGAACATCTGGTGGCCGTGCTCGGTGACCGACCACGGTCGGTACCCGGCAGTTGGGCCTGGCTGTGTGACCTCGCCGAACGCCTGGGCCAGGACCATCCCGTACGGGTTGCCGGTGGTGGTCGGGTCGACCACGTCGCGGACCTGACCCGGTCGTTGCGAGAAGCGGTCCAGCTCTCCAGAGTTCAGCGCAGCGGGGGAGAGGTCCCTGTGGCCACTGACGTCGACCGGTCCTGGGCAGCGGTGGTGCTGGCGTGCGCCGTCGATGGCATCGCCGATGTCGCCACACTTGGGCCGATGGCACCGCTGCTGTCCGGTTCGGCTGACGACCGGGCCACCTTGGCGGCCTGGTTGGATCATCCTGGTGAGCCGCGGCTGGCCGCTGAACAGCTCCACATCCATCCCAACACCTTGCGCTATCGACTCACGCGCATCCGCGCTGCGCTCGAGGTCGACCTTGATGATGCCCGTACCCGTCAGGCGGTACGGCTCCAGCTGCGGTCAGTCGGAGGGCGACAGTTGTTCTGATCGATTCCATCGTCTACTGTGGAGTTCAACGAACGGGTGTTCGATAGGGATGGGCTTGGGGAAGAACATCAGTCGACGACTCGTTTCGTGTCCCGGCCGCGGTGGACCTCGACCCCCATCCCGGCCGGGGCTTCCCATTTTGACCATGGTGGTCGAGCCGCGTAAAGTTCACCGTCGGTGTGCTGCTGTCTTCGCGGCAGACCCAATGGTGCGGGCCTGAGCAAGGCCGAAGTCGAACAGTGAAGAGAGTAGGTCAGCGGTGTACGCAATCGTGCGTAGTGGCGGCCGTCAGCACAAGGTTGCTGTCGGTGACGTCGTCGAGATCGACAAGGTCGTTGACGAGGTCGGCGCGACCGTGGAACTGCAGCCTGTGCTGCTCGTCGACGGTTCGCAGGTCACCTCGTCCAAGGACGGGTTGGGCAAGGCCAAGGTGACTGCCGAGATCCTCGGCGAGACCAAGGGCCCGAAGATCCGAATCGTGAACTACAAGAACAAGACCGGTTACCGGCGTCGGATGGGTCACCGTCAGCGCTACACCCAGGTCAAGGTCACCGGCATCGACGCCTGAGCGTCGACAAGATCCAGAATTCGAGGCATCTGACATGGCATCAAAGAAGGGCGTTTCGTCCACCCGCAACGGTCGCGACTCCAATGCGCAGCGCCTTGGCGTCAAGCGCTTCGGTGGTCAGACCGTCAACGCCGGCGAAATCCTGGTCCGCCAGCGCGGCACCAAGTTCCATCCGGGTGTGAACGTCGGCCGTGGTGGCGACGACACTCTGTTCGCTCTGGCCTCCGGCACCGTGGACTACGGGACTCGCCGCGGACGCAAGGTTGTGAACATCAACCCGGTCGAGGTCGCTGCCGCGCAGTGACTGAATGAGACCTGAACGCCGAGGGCGGTCCCGCACAGGGGCCGCCCTCGAGTGTTCTCCGGTACACTCCCTGTGTACAAAAATTCCTAAAATCCCACCTGTTTGAGGTGAACCTCCATGACCGTCCTTGATGGGCCGTTCTTCCCGGGTGCCGGGACGAGTCCGTGGCGCCTGGAAGGACGGGAGGTCGAGATCCGCCTGTGGGAACGAGTGATGGCTGATTTCGCCATGTTCGGTCGCAGCCAGGCCCGTCACCTGATCATCCAGGGGGTACGGGGAGTCGGCAAGACCTCATTGTTGAAGGAGTTCGCCGAGATTGCGTTGCGCGAGGGATGTCTCGCGGTCCGGGTCCGCTGCCAGTCCACCGGCCGCGAGTCCCTCATGGACCGGATCCGAGCCGCCGTCGAGGACGCGCTCCACCACCATCGACCGAATCGTCGGTCCGCGGTCACCGGTGTCGCGGTGACCACTCCCTTTGGCGGGTTCGATCTCGAGCGCCAGGTCACCGACACCGATCCGGTGCTGCTCGACACAGCGTTCATGTCCTTCCTGCTCGCGGCCACCGGCGAGATCGTGCAGCAGGGCGGAATCGGACTGGCCCTGCTCATCGACGAGACCCAGTACGCCGACCGGCGCAGCTTGGTGAATCTGTCCGAGCTGGTCTCGGTGATCGGAGAGCGCGATGCCGATCGTCCGCCGATCCATGTTGTCTTCGCTGGTCTGCCCGGAGACACCGCGTCGAAGGTGACCCGATCGTCGAGTCACGCCGAGCGGGTCTACCGTCGGATCGATCTGGGCTATCTCGACTCCGGCAGCGCTCGGGATGCCTTCCAGCTGCCCGTGCAGGCCGCCGGAGGACGGTGGACCGAGCCAGCGCTGGCCCTCGCGGTCGAGGCCAGCGGCTGCTATCCGGCCTTCATCCAGGAGTACGGGGCCGCGATGTGGGAACTGCGTCACACCGAGGACGGTGTTGCGGTGCTCGATGAGCCGGTCGCCGAGCGCGGGATCACCCTCGCCGCACCGCAGATCGACTCCTATTTCGAAGCGGCCTGGGATGCGGCACCGCCGCTGGGCCGACAATGTCTGGTGGCACTGGCCAAGGCCGACGGCCAGTTACGGATGGGCGAGTTGGCGACTGCGGTCGGCAAGGCCTCCAGTAGTGAGATTTCGTGGGTCGTCGATGACCTCACCCGGCGGGGCACCTGCCTCAAGCCAGCCCGGGGTGTTGTGGTGTTCGGTCGTGTCGGCATGCAGGACTGGGTCCTGGAACGCGGCACGGATGAAGGGCTGGTGCGCAGCAACGATGAAGGGCTGGTGCGCAGCAACGATGAAGGGACTGCATGATGGCCATTCCGAGTTTCGTCGACCAGGTCGACCTCACCGTGATCGGTGGCAACGGCGGGCACGGCTGTGCCTCGGTGCATCGGGAGAAGTTCAAGCCCCTCGGGGGTCCCGACGGCGGCAACGGCGGTGACGGCGGCTCGGTCATCCTGCGCGTCGATCCAGGCCTGACCACCCTGGTCGACTACCACCGTCAGTCCGTACGGCGGGCGCCCAACGGCCAGCCCGGGCGCGGAGACAACCAGAATGGTGGCCGCGGTGAGGACATCGTCCTGGACGTCCCCGAAGGCACCCAGGTCAGTGACCGTGGCACCGGTGAGGTGCTGGCCGACCTGATCGGTGCCGGAGCTGAGGTCGTCATTGCCCAGGGTGGCCGGGGTGGGCTCGGCAACGCTGCGCTCTCGTCGACCGCCCGCAAGGCGCCCGGTTTCGCTCTGCTCGGCGAGGAGGGCGAGGAACGGGCCGTCCGGCTCGAGCTGAAGGTGGTCGCCGATGTCGGTCTGGTCGGTTTCCCCAGCGCTGGCAAGTCGTCGTTGGTTGCCGCGATCTCTCGGGCCAAGCCGAAGATCGCCGACTATCCCTTCACCACCTTGGTGCCGAACCTCGGTGTGGTGGTCGCTGGTGACACCACCTACACCGTGGCTGATGTGCCGGGTCTGATCGAAGGTGCCAGCCAGGGGCGTGGCCTCGGCCTTGAGTTCCTGCGGCATGTGGAGCGATGCGCTGCTCTGGTCCATGTGATTGACTGCGCGACCTTTGAACCCGGTCGTGATCCGCTGAGTGACCTCGACGTGATCGAGGCTGAGCTGGCCGCCCACGGGGGACTGGCCGATCGGCCGCGACTGGTGGTGCTCAACAAGGTCGACATCCCTGATGCCGCTGACCTGGCGGACATCGTCGCCGCCGACATCGCTGCCCGGACCGATCCGCAGGGGCGACCGCTCAAGGTCATCCAGATCAGCACCAAGACCTCGACCGGGCTGAACGAACTGCGATTCGCGCTTGCCGAGCTGGTTGAGCAGCGACGTGCGGAGGCACCCGAGCCTGAACCCGCCCGCATCGTCATCAGGCCGCCGGCGGTCGACTCCAAGTCCGGATTCACCATCGCCAAGATCGGCGACGGCAAGGGCGGTGAGGTCTGGCGGGTCCGAGGGGACAAGCCCGAACGGTGGGTGCGCCAGACCGATTTCACCAATGCCGAGGCTGTGGGCTATCTGGCCGACCGGTTTGCCCGACTGGGCATCGAGACCGAGCTGCTCAAGTTGGGCGCCGAGGAAGGCGATGCGGTCGCCATCGGTGCCGGCGATGACCCAGTCGTCTTCGATTTCAAACCGCAGGTGGCCGGAGGTGCCGAGAACCTCGGCCGTCGCGGCGAGGACCATCGGTTCACCGAGCTCCGTCCGGCGACCCAGCGTCGCCGCGCCCGTGATGCGGCCCGCGACGCTGATGGGGCTGGCGATGACGAAGGTCGTGACGACGACCAGTGGGACATGTGGGGCGACGATGAGGAGACCGCTGGTGACCGGTGATCGACAGGCCACGATCGGTGACGCCCAGCGGATCGTGGTCAAGATCGGATCGAGCTCTCTGGCCACCACTGACGGCGGGTTGAACCATGCCCGAGTGGATGCGCTGGTGGCGACCCTGGCCGAGGTTCGGGCCCGCGGCCAGGACGTCGTACTGGTCTCCTCCGGTGCGATCGCGGCTGGACTGGCCCCACTGCAACTCAGGCTGCGACCGACCGACCTCGCTGCCCAACAGGCAGCGGCGGCGGTCGGGCAGGGACTCTTGTTGGCCCGTTACACCGACCGCTTCGCCAGTCAGGGCCTGACCGTCGGCCAGGTACTGCTCACGGTTGAGGACGTCACCCGTCGCAGTCACTACCGCAATGCACAGCAGACCCTGGACACTCTCCTGTCGATGGGAGTGGTGCCGATCATCAACGAGAACGATGCTGTTGCCACCCAGGAGATCCGCTTCGGCGACAACGATCGTCTCGCGGCGCTGGTGTCGCATCTGGTCCATGCCGATGTTCTGGTCCTGCTCAGCGATGTCGACGGGCTCCACACCGCCCCGCCAGGGACGCCGGGTGCCCAACGGGTCGAGGTGGTCGACGACATCTGCGAACTCTCCGGTCTGGACGTGGGAGGAACCGGCTCCAGTCTCGGCAGCGGCGGCATGGTGACCAAACTTGAAGCAGCCCGGATCGCCACCGGGGCAGGGATCTCGACCATCCTCACTTCCGCGGATCGGGCGGCCGAAGCCGTACGAGGTGCTGCTGTCGGCACCTGGTTCCCGGCCAACGGCAAGCGTCGTCCCGCGCGGCTGTTGTGGCTGGCCCATGCGACCAACGCGGCCGGCGACCTGTGGCTTGATGCCGGGGCGGTCCGTGCCGTGGTGGAGCGCAAGGCATCACTGCTGGCCGCCGGCATCACCAAGGTCACCGGTGACTTCGGCTCCGGGGAACCGGTCAACCTGCGCGGACCTGACGGAGCCCTGGTTGCGCGGGGTCTGGCCAGCTACGACTCCGACGAGATCCCTTCCCTGATGGGAAAGCGGACCACGGAGCTCGCCGCGGAACGAGGCGCCGGCTATGACCGCGCCGTTGTGCATCGCGACGTCCTCGTCGTGTTGTAGGTGGGCGACGTCCTCGTCGTGTTGTAGGTGGGCGACGTCCTCGTCGTGTTGTAGGTGGG
>CAMDZW010000002.1 GCA_945911015.1 uncultured Propionibacteriaceae bacterium | reverse complement strand
AGTTGGTCCCGGTCGACGATTGAGGATCCCTGGGTGCCGTGGACCTGGATCCGGGTGGTCAGCCCCGGGTAGGCCGCCGTGGTGGCATGGATGACGGCCAGGGCACCGGACTCGAAGCGAATGGTCGCCGCACAGACGTCCTCGACCTCGATCCGCTCATGGGCCAGAAGCCCGGCATAGGCCGTGACCTCGAGCGGGGTCCCGAGGTACCACCGGAGCAGGTCCACGGTGTGCACGGCCTGGTTCATCACCGCTCCGCCGCCGTCGAGCTCCCACGTGCCGCGCCAGTCGCCGGAGTCGTAGTAGTCCTGACTGCGGTACCACGCCATCGACGCCAAGGCCGAGGTGACAGTGCCGAGGCGGCCCTCCTCGATCGCGGCTTTGGTCACCAGATGGGCAGGATCGAAACGGTGCTGGCTGATGACACTGACCACCTGCCGCGGATCCGGCCGGTGGGCGACCAGTTCGGCCAGTGCTCGCCCCCTCGCGACGTCGACGTCGAGTGGCTTCTCGATGATCACGTGGACCCCGGCCCGTACCGCCTCCTCGGCGACCTCGACATGCCGTCCGCTCGGAGTGCAGATCGACACCAGGTCGACACCACCGCTGGCCAGGGCCTCAGCCAGCGTGGCAAAGCCGGTCGGCGCGGCACCGCCGGCCTCGACCACGAGTGCGCTCACCCGTGCGATGTTGTCCGGGTTCGGGTCGACCAGGGCGACGATCTCGTACGAGGGGTTGGCGGTGAGCACCCGGCCGTGGGTGCCACCGATGACGCCACAGCCGACGATGGCAACAGCGATCCCGGCGGCAGGGCTCGGGCTGGAAGGAGTGGTCACGAAGGTTGACCCTATCGGATGGCTCCGGCACATCCGCGAAATGTCTCGCAGGATTGAGTGCCCGGTTTCCCAGGTTCGGTATAGAGTTTGAGAAACCGATCCCCGAGAAGCAACGAGGAGCCATGACCAGTTTCGTCCCGCATCCGGATCGATTGCTTCCGGCCGACCCGGCGACCCGCGATGTCGCCCGCCGACTCTATGCGTCGGTTGCCGAAGCGCCGATCATCTCACCGCACGGCCACGTCAACCCGTCGCTGCTGTTGGACAACCAGCCGTTTCCGGACCCGACCGAGCTCCTGATCACCCCCGACCACTACGTCACCCGGATCCTGTTCTCCGGTGCCGGTGTCGACGGCGACGCCGTCGGGCGCGCGAAGCACGGTGTCCCCTCCGACGCCGACCCGCGCGAGGCCTGGCGGGCGCTGGCACAGAACTGGCACCGTTATCTCGGCACCCCGGTCCGCTACTGGATGGAACATGAACTGGCCGACCTGTTCGAGGTCGACCAGACGCTGTCCGGCGACAATGCCGATGCCATCTACGACCAGATCGCGGCCAAGCTCAAGGAGGACTCCTTCCGCCCTCGCGCGCTGTTCGACCGGTTCCGCATCCACGTGCTGGCCACCACCGACGACCCCGCCGACGATCTGTCTGCACACCAGGCGCTCGCCGCCGACCCGAGCTTCAGCGGGCGGGTGCTGCCGACCTGGCGGGCCGACCGATACATGGATCCCACCTCGGACCGCTGGCTGGGGGCACTGGACGACCTCGAGGCCGCCCTACCTGGGACCGACTGTCGCAGCTACAGCGGTCTGATCGCTGCCCTGAAGCAGAGCCGCCAGTACTTCATCGCCAACGGCTGCACCGCGACCGATTCCGGGGTCAGCGATGCCGGATCGACCCCGTTGGAGCAGGCCGAGGCCGAGCGCATCCACGCCGCCGGCCTGAAGGGTGAGGCCACCGAGGCCGAAGCCATCGCGTACCGCCACAACATGCTCTACCGCTTCGCCGAGATGTCGGTCGAGGACGGACTGGTGATGCAGCTCCACCCCGGTGTGATCCGCAACCACCACCAGGCCACCTTCGAGGCCTACGGTGCCGACGTGGGCGGCGATGTCCCCGACACCGGCTCGTTCACCCGACCGTTGACTCCCCTGCTGAACGCCTTCGGCACCGATCCGAACTTCCATCTGGTGTTGTTCACCGTCGACGAGACCGTCTTCAGCAAGGAGGTCGGCCCGCTCGCCGGTTTCTACCCGTCGGTCTACGTCGGTGTCCCGTGGTGGTTCATCGACACCCCGGCAGCGATCCTTCGCTTCCGCGACGCCGTCACCGACAGCGCCGGGTACTACAAGGGCTCGGGCTTCATCGACGACACCCGGGCGTTCCTGTCCATCCCGGCTCGCCATGACATGGCTCGCCGCACCGATGCCCATCACCTCGCCCAGCGTGTGGTCACCCACCAGATGACCGAGGAGGACGCGGCCCAGGTCATCACCGACCTCGTCGGACCGATCCCGACCGCCACCTTCAAGCTCTGATCCGGCCGCGCAAGAGCAGCCTCGGATCTCTCCGGTGGATCCGGGGCTGTTCGCGTACCCCACGGCGCAGGTGACCTCGACCAACCACGCCGCACCGCCGAGCACACTCGCGCCGCGGCCCCTTGGTGGGTCTCACCGACAAGTTTCCGAGTAGTAGCCAGAATCGGACATTCACCACAGTCGGTGCGTCGTACATGAGCCCTCGGATGTCTGATTGTGGCCAGTGCCCGAGGGTTTCAGATATTCGTATAGCAAACGTCCACGGTTTCGCCCAGCTGAGCTGAGCGGCACCGACGCCGGAGCCTCAGAACAGCGCTGCCATCAGGTCGCGGCGGGCCTTCAGCACAGCCGGGTCGTCCTGAGGCTGGGTCTCGAAGAGCTCGAGCAGGCGCAACCGTACGGTTTCTCGCTCGTCCCCGGCACGGGTCCGGACCAGACCGACCAGCCGGGCGAAAGCCGCAGCACTGTCCTGAGAAGCGAGTTCGACGTCGGCAGCCAACAGCTGAGCCGTCAGATCCGCTGGATCATCCGCGGCTGCGGCCAGAGCCTGATCAGCATCGACGCCGTCCAGTCGAGCCAGGAGACCGATCGCGGCCCGGCCGGAGATCGCCTCGGCATCACTGGGGTTGGCCTGGACCAGTTTGTCGTACTCCTCGCGGGCCAACGCAAAGTCGCCGGCATCGACCGCAGCATCAGCGGCAGCGAATCGTGGATCACGTTCCGGCTCATCGTCATCCTCGCCCTCCTCGACGGTCGGCGCGGACGGCTCGGCGCGGCCGGTGACCCCGTTGGTGACGGCGGCCTTCATCAGCTCATCGAGATAACCGCGGATCTGGTCGGGCGGCAACACGCCCTGGAACAGGGGTGCCAACTGGCCCTGGACCACACCGACCACCATCGGCACAGCCTGGACGCCGATCGCCTGAGCGATCCGCATCTCGTTGTCGACATTGACCCGCGCCAGCAGCCAGCGTCCCTGGGCCTCGTCGGACAACTGCACCAGAGCCTGGCTGAGGGCCTCGGCTCCTTCGGCCCGCGGAGAGTGGAACTCGATGACCACGACATGTTCGGTCGACTGACGCATCACCGCATCGAAACTGGCCTCGGTCAGGTCAACGACATAGCGACCGGATCCGCCCTTGGGCCGGCCCGCCGGAGGCGGCGGGGTGTTCGCCTTGTTCACCAGACTGGACAGGTCAACCGCACCGGGACGGCTGAACGGCATGGGTGGAGGAGGCTGTGCACTCATGGGTCCCATCCTTCCACGCCACCGACCTCGACTTTGCTCCGGCTCGGCGCAAAGATGGGGACATGGCCCACCCTCGCGCCGGAAAGCCGGCCACCGAAGCTGATCTGATCGATCTCGACGCCGTCATCGGCGCCTACTACGACGTGGTTCCCGATGTGGACAATCCCGACCAGCAGGTGGTCTTTGGCACATCCGGCCACCGCGGCGCCTCGCTCGACGGCGCCTTCAATGATCTCCACATCGCGGCCACCACCCAGGCGATCGTGGAGTATCGCCGGGACCAGGGCACGACCGGGCCGCTCCATCTCGGCAAGGACACTCACGCGTTGTCCGGACCGGCCTGGGTGACCGCCATCGAAGTCCTCGCTGCGCACGGCGTCCACATCCGCACCGAACCCGACAACGAGTTCACCCCCACCCCAGCGGTGTCGCGGGCCATCATCGTCCACAACCGTGACCACGGTGCCAGCGGACTGGCCGACGGCATCGTCGTCACGCCCTCACACAACCCGCCCCGTGACGGTGGGTTCAAGTACAACCCTCCGCACGGCGGTCCCGCCGACTCCGATGCCACGCGGATCATCGCGGCTCGTGCCAATGAGTTGATGCGTACGCCGGAGGCCATCAAGCGTGTTTCCTATGATTCGGTCGCCAGCGATCTCGAACGTTTTGACTTCACCGGCCGCTACTGCGATGACCTGTCGTCGGTCCTCGATCTCGATGCGATCCGCGAGCAAAAGGTCAAGATCGGTGCAGATCCGCTCGGCGGCGCCAGTGTCGACTACTGGGGCTACATCGCCGAGAACCTGGGGCTCAACCTCGAGGTGGTGAACCCCACGGTCGACCCACGTTGGTCCTTCATGACCCTCGACACCGACGGCAAGATCCGGATGGACTGCTCCTCTCCGGACGCAATGGCCTCCCTGATCGGCGCGAAGGACCACTACCAGATCGCCACCGGCAATGATGCCGACGCCGATCGGCACGGCATCGTGACCCCCGATGGCGGTCTGATGAATCCGAACCACTACCTTGCCGTCGCCATCCAGTACCTGTTCACCCATCGCGAATGGGGCAGTAGCGCCAAGGTGGGCAAGACCCTGGTCTCCTCGTCGATGATCGACAGGGTCTGCAGCCAAGCTGGGCTCCACCTGGTCGAGGTGCCGGTCGGCTTCAAATGGTTCGTCCCCGGGCTGAGCACCGGCGAGATCGGTTTCGGCGGCGAGGAGTCCGCCGGCGCTTCCTTCCTCGCCAAGGACGGCTCGACCTGGACCACGGACAAGGACGGGATCCTGCTGGCACTGCTCGCCGCCGAGATCCAGGCCGTACGGCATCGCTCACCTTCCCAGCTCCACACCGAACTCGCCGACCAGTTCGGGTCGCCCGCCTACCGGCGCATCGACGCACCAGCCGGTCGGGAGCAGAAGGCGCGACTGGGAGCTTTGTCGGCCAGCGATGTCACGGCCACTGAGCTCGCTGGTGACCCGATCACCGGGGTCCTCACCGAGGCACCGGGCAATGGGGCTGCCATCGGCGGTCTGAAGGTCACCACGGACCAGGCGTGGTTCGCGGCCCGGCCCTCGGGCACCGAGGACGTCTACAAGATCTATGCCGAGTCGTTCGCGGGCGACGACCACGTGGCCCAGGTGTTGGAGCAGGCCCATGAACTCGTCGACGCCGTGCTGGCCATCTGATGCGACTTGTTATAATAACAGGTTGTAGCGTGAGTGGGTGTGAGTGGACAGCCCCCGTTTTATGCCCAGGTCGAACAGGCACTCCTGTCCCGGATCGGGATCGACTGGTGTCCCGGTGACCGGCTGCCCACCGAGGACGCCCTGATCGCCGAGTTCGGGGTCAGCCGCATCACCGTACGACGCGCTGTGCACAACCTCGTCTCCCGCGGGCTGGTGGTGACCCGTCGGGGACAAGGCACCTTTGTGGCCAGCACGAACCTGCGCCAGCCCCTCGCCGCGCTCACCGGATTCGTCGAGGACATGACCGCCCATGGACTCCCCTCTCGGGCGAGGGTGGTCCTGATCGAGGAGATCGCGGCACCGGAATCGGTACGGGTCGCGCTCGAGCTGCCAGTGGGGGCGCCGGTGACCCACATCGAGCGGGTGCGGCTGGCGCTCGGCAGCCCGGTCTCCTTCGACTCGACCTATCTGCCGGTCGACCTGGGTCGCCGGATTGCCCAGGACGACCTCGAGCACGAACAGGTCTTCACCCTGCTGGAGTCGCGACACGCCACCCCGCTGGTCGACGCGTCGTACGCCATCCGCGCCATCGGCGCCGATGAGCACACCGCCCGGGCCCTCGAGGTCGTCCCCGGCAGTGCTGTCCTGCAGATCGAACGCACGACCTACACCACCGGGCAGCGACCGATCGACCACGAGTTCCTGCACTACCGCGGCGATGCCATCACCTTCACCACCCGTCTCCCCCGTGGGGCCGCCACCGATCGTGGGTCCGCACCAGGGCCGGGGAACGGGACCGGCCGGTGACCGCCACACTCTTCCTCGTGCTGTTTGTCGGGTCCCTGCTGGGGGCGGCCCTGGGCAGTGCCCTGGGGATGGCCGGCGGAATTTTCGTCGTGCCCTTGTTGACCATCGTGGCCAAGGTGCCGTTCCCGACGGCCGTGGCGGTCAGCCTGGTCTCGGTGATTGCCTGTTCCTGCGCCAGCGGCCCGCGCTTTCTGGCCGCCGGCCTGACCAACCTGCGGCTCGCGGTCGTCCTGGAGACCGCCACGGCATTCGGCGCGCTGGTCGGCCTGGCCATGATCGGCGTCGTGCCTGACCCGATCCTGTACGGGATCTTTGCCGTCGTGCTCGCCGTTTCCGCGATCCAGATGATGACCGGCCGCAAGGAGGCCCGCCTCGGTCGCGCACACGTCGGGTCCTCACCGGAGAGGGCATTGTTCTCCGGGACATTCGTCGACCACGACGGATCCACGGTCAGCTATCGGGCCTCACGGGTGCCGGCCGGGGCTGGCCTGATGTTCGGCGCCGGCACCTTGTCGGCACTGCTGGGGATCGGCAGCGGCGTGCTCAAGATCCCGGCCATGGACGCGGCCATGAGACTGCCGATCAAAGTCTCTTCGGCCACCGCCAATCTGATGATCGGCGTCACCGCCTGCGGCGCGGCGGCAGCGCATCTCATCGCTGGCACGCTGGATCTGGGATTGTCGGCGCCGGTGGTGCTCGGCTCACTCCTGGGATCGGTGCTCGGCGCCAAGATTCTGGTCAGGGCGGCAGGGCCGTCACTGCGCATCGTCTTCACTGTCGTGCTGGTGGTCCTGGCCGTGCCGATGACGGCCAACGCCTTCGGTCTGGGCTGGGGGGTCGGCCCGTGAGCCTCCCAGATCCTGCCCAGAGCCCAGAACTTGCCCAGAGCCCAGAACTTGCCCAGAGCCCAGAACTTGCCCAGAGCCCAGAACTTGCCGGGGCCGCGGACCCGACCGGTGGCGATCTCGTGCTGTCTCGTCGGATCGCCGCCCTGCTGCGCTCGGGCACCGTCGTGGCCGCGGTGTTGTTCACCGTGGGCGCCGTCCTCCTCCCGGTGCACGAGGCCGCGGCGAGGTGGACGTTGGCGGCCGGCTGTGTGGTCCTGTTGTTGCTTCCGGTGGTCCGTCTTGTGCTGATGACCGACCACTTCGTACGGATCCGGACCGGGTGGCTGGCCGCTGCCTCGCTGACCGTCCTGGCCCTGGTGGTGGCCGGTGCCCTGACCGGCCTCCTCCTCGGGTCCGGTTGACGCGGAACCCAGGTGGAAGCGGGCCCGGGCTCAGAAGTCTCCGGCCGCGGCCCGTGGGCCGTGCAGGACCGCACTGAGCTGACGGGCCTGGTCCTCGTCCAATGAGCCGAGGCCGAACTCGGCCTCAGTGATCACCGTGGTGGCCTCGGCCAGCACCTCTCGGCCGCGGGCGGTCAGGCGCGCCAGGAAGGCGCGACCGTCGTCGGGGTGCTGGACCCGATCGATCAGGCCCGCATCGGCGAGTCTGCGGACCAGCGAGGTCACTGAGGTGGCGTGCACCTGCAGACGCTCGCCGATCTTGCCCAACGGCAGCTCGCCTCGCTTGGTGAACGACAGCAGGACCAGCACCTCGTACCGGGCGAAGGTGAGGCCGAGTGGGCGCAGCAGTTCGTCGAGCTCGGTGAGGACGAGTTGGTGGACCCGCATCAGCGAGGTCACCGCATGCATCCGCGTCACCTGGGGATAGTGCTCGGACCAGCGACGGGCTGCCTCGTCGATCGGGTCGAAGGGCAATGGTTGGCGTGGACTCATGTCCGGGCTCCCCTCATGTCCCATCACCTCGTGGGACGCGTGCCGAGCCGCGCAGACCGGCCCGTTGGATGACACGTTGGATGGTCAGGTCGCGTTCATCGGGTCGGCCGACGAAGCGGATGTCGCGCAGCCCCTGGTCCTGGGCGGCAGACTCGAAGACGAAATGTCCGTAGCCGAACATCCGGCCGATCAAGGGCTTGTGCACCGCGATGTCGAGGATGCGCTGCATCGGCATGGTGGCCAGATGCTGGTTGAAGATGCCATGCACCCGGAACACCCGCATGTTCGTGATCACGAACCGGTCCATGTAGGTGGCCAACATCCGGTACCAGGCGTGGCTGATGATCAGGGCCGCGACGGCGACCGGCACCCACCAGTACCGCAGGTCGATGAAGAACAACAACACCAGCACCACAGCAGCCAGGAACAGTTCGAGATAGGCGCGAATGTTCGCCATCCAATGTCGACGGACCTCGTCGATGATGATCTCGCCCTCTTCGGCAATCAGGTGCCGGGTGACCCGAGGGTCCATGACCTCAGTCCGCCAGGCTGGCCAGGAAGGTGAACAGCGACTGCACGGCACCGACGACGGCATCGACTGCGCCCCGCACAGCGGCGGCGGCATCTTCGGGTCGCGAGATCAGATAGAACAGACAGAAGAGCACGATGAC
The DNA here is from genome assembly GCA_945911015.1 of uncultured Propionibacteriaceae bacterium. Classification (GTDB taxonomy): domain Bacteria; phylum Actinomycetota; class Actinomycetes; order Propionibacteriales; family Propionibacteriaceae; genus Avipropionibacterium. The sequence goes on along the minus strand of CAMDZW010000002.1, from coordinate 241,077 downwards.
AGCGACGATGACCTTCTTCACGTACTTCATCAGTTGCCCTTCGTCTGTCCGGCAGCATGCTGGCCAGTTTCCGCACCATGTCTACCGCACCGGACGGGCCTGAGCGGTCCGCCACGCCGACGACTCACCGAGTCAGCACCAATGCGTCGCCCTGGCCGCCGCCCCCACACAAGGCGGCCACGGCAGTACCACTGCCCCGTCGGGACAGTTCCAGGGCCAGATGCAGCACCAGCCGTGCCCCGGAGGCGCCGATCGGGTGGCCCAGGGCGATCGCTCCGCCATGGATGTTGACCCGTTCGTCGATCTGCTCCGGAGTCAGGCCCAGATCGCGGGCACTGGCCAGGACGACCGCGGCAAAGGCCTCGTTGATCTCGTACAGATCGAAACCATCGGCGGTGATGCCCTGGCGCCGAGCAGCCCGCCGGATGGCATGGGCCGGCTGCAACTGCAGGGTCGAGTCCGGGCCGGCTACCTGGCCGTACGCACCGATCCGGGCCAGCACGTCGAGACCGAGCCGGGAGGCGAGGTCCTCCCGTACCACCACGACGGCAGCAGCACCGTCGGAGATGGGGCTCGAGGTGGCCGCGGTGATCGTGCCGTCGGCGATGAAGGCAGGCCGCAGCCGAGCCAGCTGCTCCGGCGAGGAATCGGATCGGATTCCCTCGTCGGCCTCGTCACCAACGATTTCGGCGGCCAACACCTCGCGCGCCGCCGCCGCACGCCGGTGTGACCGTACGGCAAAGGCTTCCTGATCCTGCCGGGAGACTGCCTGCCCGCCACGGTTGGCCATCTCGGTGAGTGCGCCCATCGACTGGTCGGTGTAGGCATCGTGAAGCCCGTCGTGGACCAGGTGGTCGAGCAGGGGCAGCTCACCGAACTTCGTCCCGCGACGGGATCCCGGCAACAGATGCGGGGCATGGCTCATCGACTCCATGCCGCCGGCGACGACCACATCGGCCTCGCCGGCACGGATCAATTGATCGGCCTGGGCGATCGCGGCCAGACCGGACAGGCAGACCTTGTTCACGGTGATGGCACTCACCTCCATCGACAGGCCACCTCGCACGGCGGCCTGCCGCGCCGGGAGCTGACCGGCGCCGGCCTGCAGCACCTGCCCCATCACCACGGCCTCGACCCGCGCGGGATCGATCCGGGCACCGGACAGGGCCCCGGCGATGGCCGTTCCCCCGAGCTCGACGGCGGTTCTGTTGGCCTGCTGTCCCATCAGCCGACCCATCGGTGTGCGGGCTCCGCCAACGATCACACTGCGTGCTGCTTCCATGGTGTCCATGATGCCCCCGGTGGGGAGTCCATGCTGCTTCCAACGCCTGACTACTCTTGGGGGTGACCACCGGATCCCCCGGGTACGGACGACAGGAGCAACGTGTGAGCGAGGACGGTCTCAACCTCTTCGAGGACAAGGCCACGGCAGCCGGGGCCTTCCCTCGAGCAGCCATGGGATATCAACGCCAGGCCGTTGACGAGTACCTGCGTCACCTGGAGGGCCAGCTCGCCGTGCAGCGTCAGCGGGTCCGTCAGCTCGAGGAGGACCTCCGCACGGTGCAGCGAGAGCTGTCGCGTCGACCTCGGGCGCACGAAGACGTTGACTTCGCTGATCTGGGCGGACACGCCGCCGAGATCTTGGGCCTGGCGCACAGTCAGGCCCGCGAGATCGTCGATGCCGGGCATGCCGAGGCCGCACAGCTGCGCGACCGGACCGACCGTGAACTCGCTGAGCTCCGGGCGCGGACCGAGGATGAGGTCGCCGAGATCCGTGCCGCCGCCCTCGAGGAGTCACGGACCATCCGCGAACGCATCTCCACCGAGGCCTCTCGGGTGATTCAGTCCGCGCAGACCCAGTCCTCTGCCATCCTGGCCGCCGCACAGCGGGAGGCCGAGACCGCGCAGCTCCGCACGCGGTCCGAGGCCACCGATCGCGCCGAGCAGATCCGGATCTCCTCCGAACGTGAGGCCGCCGCTCTGGCCGCGCGCACCGCAGCCGAGCGGGAGAACGCCCTGGCGGCCATGGCCGACGACCGCCAGACCCAGGCCGAGCAGACCGCTGCCTTGTTGACCGAGGCCGCCGACCATGCCCGGCGCGCCCAGGCCGCACTGGCCGCCGACATCGCTGCGGCTGCCCAGTTGCGGGCCGAGGCCGTCCAGGAGGCCGAGTCGGTGCGCACCGCGAATCTGCGGGCCACCGAGGACCAGGTCGCCACCGCTCAGCGGCAGGCCGTGACCCGTCACCAGTCGATCGAGGCCGAGGCCGAGCGACGCCGGGCCGCCCTGGCCCGCGAGATCGCCGTCCTCGAACAGCGTCGCTCCGAGCTGTCCAGCCATCTGGCCACCATGGCCGACAACATCCGCGCCAGCGCCCAGGCACGACAGGACGGCGACGCGACAGTGGACGCCGACGGCCCGGCGGTGGACAATGCTGCCACGGCGGTGATGCCCGTTGTCGCCGCCGACCAGCCCGACACCGACCGATCCGACACCGACCGATCCGACACCGGCAGTTCTGAGACAGACCGTTCCGAGACCGCACTCCGGGAGCCGTAGTGACCACCTCGTCGCCGACCGAACCAGCCGAACCGGCCGTCGACGACGAGGAGAAGACCACCCCACGGTCTCCGGTTGCCATCGGTTTCGGGCTCACGGTCGGGGGGCTGCTGGCCCTCACCATGGCCGCCACGGTGGTGGCCGCCCACACGATCCTGACCGTGATCGTGCTCGCCCTGTTCCTGGCTCTGGGGCTCAACCCTGCCGTCGATTGGCTCACCCGCCGCCGGCTGCCCCGGGCGATCGCTGTCGCGGCCGTGGTCGTGGTGGCCGTGGCCCTGTTCAGTCTGGCACTGTGGGCGATCATCCCGGTGGCAGCCGACCAGCTGACCCGACTGGTCATCGACGGACCGTCGATGTTGAACGCTGCTCGCGACCATCCCCTGATCCACGACCTGAATGATCGCTTCGGTGTGCTCGATGCCGGGCTACGCGCGCTGAACGATCCGGGTCTGGCCGACGATCTCTTCGGCGGTGTCCTCGGGGCCGGCCAGCTCGTGGTCGGCGTGCTCACCCGCGGGGTGGCGCTGGCGGTCCTGACGATCTGGTTCCTGGCCTCGCTGCCGCTGATCCAGCGCGCGTTCCACGCGGTGGCGCCGGCCTCCAACCGGGCGCGGGTCCGGGAGCTGAGTGCGCTGGTGTTCGACAAGGTCGGCCACTATGTCGGTGGCCTGTTCGTGATCGTCACCCTGGCCGGCACCGGGACCTTCATCCTGCTGGTGGCCTGTGGTCTCGGTGAGTACGCCCTGGTGCTGGCCGTGGTGGTGGCGTTGTTCGACTTCATCCCCCTGATCGGACCGACCATCGGCGCAGTGATCGTGACCACGGTCGCTTTCCTGCACTCCCCGACTCTGGGCATCATCGCGGCGGTCTACTACCTGCTGTACACCCAGACCGAGGCGTGGCTGATCTATCCGCGAGTGATGGCGCGTTCGATCGACGTCCCCGGAGTGGTGACCGTCACCGCCGCTCTGGTCGGTGGCACCTTGATGGGGATTGCCGGAGCCCTCATCGCCATCCCGACTGCGGCCATCGCTCTGCTGCTGTGGCAGGAGGTCGGTCAACCCCGCCTCGATCGTGGTTGACCACCCCACGGGCGGACCAACGGCGCGGTGCAGTCTCAGAACAGACGTTCCTCGGGATTGTCCATCCCGCGCAGGGCGTCATAGTCGACCACCACGCAGGTGATGCCGCGGTCCTCGGCCAGCACCCGTGCCTGCGGCTTGATCGCTTGGGCGGCGAAGACCCCCTTGACCTCACCCAGCAGTGGATCGCGGTTGAGCAGCTCCAGGTAGCGGGTGAGCTGTTCGACGCCGTCGATCTCACCGCGACGCTTGATCTCGACCGCGACATGAACGTCGTCGCCATTGCGGCACAACAGGTCGACTGGCCCGATCGCGGTCGGATGTTCGCGTCGGACCAACCGCCATCCGGCCCCGAAGGTCTCCGGGTTCGCGGCAAGGAGCTCTTGCAAGTGGGCTTCGACGCCGTCCTTGCGCAACCCTGGGTCGACCCCGAGCTCGTGACTGGAGTCGTGCATGATCTCGGCGATCGTGATGACCAGGGAGTCACCGTCCTTGCCGACAACCTCCCACACCTTCTCGATCGGCATGTCCGGGCCGGCGACCTGGGCCTCATCATCTGACGGCTCACGTTCGGTCAGTCGACATGGTGGGCTCATCCAGTTGAGCGGTTTGTAGGCCCGGTCGTCAGCATGGATCGAGACCGAACTGTCCGATTTGACCATGATGAGACGGGGGGCCATCGGGAGATGGGCGGTCAACCGACCCGCGTAGTCGACCTGACAGCGAGCGATCACCAAGCGCATGGCCGACAACCTAACGTGCCGACCTGTCTCGGCGCATCTTCGCCCCCGGTGTTGGCTGGCTCACTCACATGGCACACTGCCTCACGTGACCACCATCTCCACCGGCTCGGCCATCGTCATCGGTCTGGGAACCATGGGCGCCGGCATCGCCGAAGTCTTTGCCCGTGAAGGCTGGCGGGTGTACGGGATCGACCGGGACCAGGCAGCTCTGGACCGGGGCCACCAGATCCTCGCCAGCTCCACTGATCGTGCCGTGGCCAAGGGCAAGCTCAGTCCCAGCGACCGCGACGCCCTGCTGGCACGGATCAGCGTCCACACTGATCTCGACGACGCGTCCGAGGTTGACCTTGTCGTCGAGGCTGCGGTCGAGGATGTGCAGACCAAACGCGACATCTTCGCCGATCTGGGTGCCCGATTCGGCGCCGAGGTGATCCTTGCCACGAACACCTCGTCGCTGTCGGTCACCGAGATTGCTTCGGCCGCGGCCCATCCCGAACGGGTCGTCGGGCTGCACTTCTTCAACCCGGCCCCTGTCCAGCAGTTGGTCGAGATCGTCACCACCGTCCACACCGCCGACACCGTGAGCGAGCAGATCGGGTCGATCGTCGACCAGCTCGGCAAGGTCGCCATCCAGTGCGGCGACCGGGCCGGTTTCGTGGTCAACCGGTTGCTGGTGGGCTATCTCAACCGAGCCATCCGGCTGCTCCAGGACGGGTTTGCCTCCCGCGACGAGATCGATCAGGTGATGGTCACCTCCGCCGGTTATCCGATGGGCCCGTTCGAGCTGTGTGATCTGGTGGGACTTGACGTGGTGCTGGCTGTGGTGGAACAGATCTGGTCCGAGACCAGGGACCGCATCGATGCTCCGGCTCCGCTGCTGCGCCAGCTGGTCGCAGCAGGCCGACTCGGCCGCAAGTCGGGACTCGGTTTCGGCACGGCCACGGAGCCGGATCCCTCAGCACAGGTCAATCGGGCCCGCCGACGCGAGACCCGAGTCGATGAGCTGCCCGGGGCTCTGGTCCTGCCCTATCTCAACGAGGCGCTCCGGATGGTGGAGAGCGGCTATGCCAGCTGCGACGACATCGACACCGGCATGCAGCTCGGTTGTCGGATGCCCGGGCCCTTCGACCTGATCGCTGAGATCGGTGTCGTACCGGTGCTGACCGCCCAGCAGATGATCTTTGCCGAGACCGCCGAGCCTGCGCACCGGCCCTGCCACTTGCTCGAGCAGCTTGCCGCCGCAGACGATCCCGCGGCTGCTCTGGCCGCCCTGCGTCGGCCTCGCCGCGATTCCCCTGCCCGCCCCACGTCCGGAAAGGTCGTCTGATGTCGGTCCACACCACCCTGCTCGGCACCGAAGGACCCCTGATCACCTTCTGCCACGGTTTGTTCGGGCAGGGACGCAACTGGACCGGGATCGCCAGAACCCTCGTGGACAAGGGATTTCGGTGCCTGTTGGTGGACCTGCCCAACCACGGCCGCTCGTCGTGGACCGATCATCTCAGTCACGCCGAGATGGCCAGCGGCGTGGCCACCGCCGTGATCGACAGTGGGCTGGCGCCGACGGTTCTGGTCGGCCACTCCCTGGGTGGCAAGGTCGCGATGCGGCTCGCCCTGGATCATCCGGAGCTGGTGGCCAAGCTCTGCGTGGTTGACATGTCCCCTGTCCCGTACGACGGGATGAGCCAGTTTGCCCAGTACATCGCCGGGATGCGCGCGATCGACTTGGCGACCCTGGACAACCGTGCGGTCGCCGATGCCCTGCTCGAGGACGCGGTGCCTGACCCCACCATTCGGGGATTCCTGCTGCAGAACCTACGCCACGACACCAGCCCCGGTGGCCGCGGTTGGTACTGGCAGGCCAATCTGGACCTGATCGACACCGAACTGGACCGGCTGGCCGACTGGGAGCCGATCGACGCCGTCTTCGAAGGACCGGTGTTGTGGATGGCTGGTGCGACGTCGGACTACATCCGTCCCGACCATGACCAGCCGATGAAAACACTGTTCCCCCAGACCCGGAGAGTGAAGGTCAAGCGGGCCGGGCACTGGGTGCACTCGGAGCAGCCTGAGGTCTTTGCCGAGATCCTGGCCCAGTTCGCCTCGGTCTGAACAGTTCGCCTCGGTCTGAACAGTTCGCCTCGGCCTGAGCCGGTCAGCGTCCCGAGGAGTCTGCCGTCGGCGAGGAACTCGGCGTTTCGTCCGATTCCTGGGTGAGCGTGGCCTTGTCGATCACGATGGGTGGGTTCGGTCGGCCGGATCCATCGTCGTAGGACCCGTCGTGGCCGCGCTGCACCAGTGCGACCAGCACGGCGAGCGACTCCTCGTCCAGGTGGCCGAAGACGGTGTAGTCCGGCGGGAACGGGGTGTCGCGGACCAGGAAGAAGAACTGTGATCCGTTCGTGTCGGGTCCGGAATTGGCCATGGCCACGGTGCCGGCCGGGTAGGACATGTCGGGGCCGCCCTCATCGGCAAAGGAGTAGCCCGGACCGCCGGTGCCGGTGCCGGTGGGGTCACCGCACTGGAGGATGAAGATGCCGGTGTCGGCCATCCGGTGACACTCGGTCTGGTCGTAGAAGCCCTGCTCGGTCAGCGAGACGAAGGAATTCACCGTGCAGGGCACGGCCTCCCGGTCCAGGGTGATCACCAACGAGCCGGCCTCGGTGTCGAGGGTGACCTCGGCGGTGCCGGTGTGCGGCACTCCGGTCATCGGGGGCAGCTCCACCGGCTTGGCGGCATTGTCATCGGCAATGTAGTCGCACTCGCCCGCGGCCAGGCTCGGACTCGGCGAGCCCGATGAGCCGGTCACTCCGGGCGAGGGTCTCGGGCTGGTCACCGGGGCACTCACACAACCGGCCAGGACCACGGCCACCGCTGCTGCCAACAACACCATCAGTTTTCGCACGCGGCAAAGCCTGCCACGGCCAGCCGCTGCCACCAACCGGGGTCAGCTCAGTTGGGATCCGACGCGTCGCAGGATCTCCTCGGCGGCGGCGAGCTCGGTCACCACCTCGGCCACGGATCTGCGCCTTCCGTCGAGCATCCCCACTCCCTGACCGATGTAGATCGACAAGGTGTCCAGGTCCCGAGCGGCCGGCGCCGCGCGGAAGCGTGCCCGTGCTGTGTCGTCCATCTCATCAAGCCGATCGACCCAGGCCTCGAAGAACGGGTTCGTCACCGCCCGGCCCCCGATCTCGGCCGGCCATCCGGCCTGGGAGGCCGTGTCGAACACATGGCCGTACCGCGTCTGGTCCTCGCCGACTTCACCCAGGCGAGTGGTGACGTCGTCGGGCCAGGCTGATTCGGCGCAGGTGGCCAAGGCGGTCCCCACCCATGCTCCGGCCGCCCCGGCGGCGAGCACGGCGGCCAACCCACGGGGTGTGCCGATGCCGCCGGCGGCCAGCACCGGCACTGCCACGGCATCGAGCACCGACTGCAACAAGGGCAGCGTCGCGACCCGGTCGTAGCCGTGCCCGCCGCCTTCGCTGCCACGGGCAATCACAGCATCCACACCGGCGGCCTCGGCTGCCAAGGCCTGATCGGTGGTGCTCACCTGACTAAGCACCACCGTCCCGACCTCACGCAGGGGCGCCACCCACGGGCCGATGTCGCCGAAGGAGAGACAGACTGCGGCCGGTCGTGACTCCACCACGATCTCGTACGGTGTGGCGTCCCGTTCCAGCGCCCAAGCCATCAGACCGACGCAGTACGGCCCGGCCGCTCGGTTGGCGATCGCGAGCTGTTCCCGCACCCAGTCTCCGGTGGCGCTCGGTCCGACCCCGAGGCCGCCGAGAATCCCGGCACCAATGCCGGCTGCGGCGAACCGACCGTCGGCGACCCCAGCCATGGTGGCTGCGGCGACCGGGACCGTACGGTCAAAGGTGCGGGTGAGCCAGGTGGTGATCATGAGGTCAGCGTCTCATGTCCTCGGTCGCGGTTGCGGTTGTCGTTGCAGTGGTGATTGCGGTTGTGGGCCACGGTGGCACACTGGTCGTCATGACCAACGGTGTGACCCTGTTGCTCGATGCCTACCAGCGAATCGCCGAGGAGGTGCGCGCCGTCGTGTCGGGGCTGGACAGCGCCACCTTGGAGGCCCGGCTCGACCCGGCCGGGAACTCCATCGCCTGGCTGGTGTGGCACCTGACTCGAGTCCAGGACGACCACATCGCTGCGGCCGCCGGTCTCCAACAGGTGTGGACCAAACAGGGCTGGGCCGACCGGTTCGACCTGCCCTTCGATGTCGCGGCACACGGCTACGGGCAGTCCTCGGTCGAGGTCGGTCAGGTCCGTGGCGTGAGCGCCGGTGACCTCGTCGGCTACCATGCCGCGGTCCATGCCCAGACCGTTGCTCACCTGCACACCATCACCGATGACGACCTCGACCGGATCGTCGACGACTCCTGGGATCCGCCGGTGACCCTGGGGGTCCGGCTGGTCAGTGTGATCGCCGACGACCTCCAGCATGTCGGTCAAGCGGCATTTCTGCGCGGGACCCTCGAACGAAGCCGGGGTTGAGTCGAACGCAGCCGGGGCTGAGTCAGGACAGACCGAGGAGCTTGCCGTTCCGGGACAGTTCGGGATCGGTGCACGACGCGAGATCGAAACAACAAGGGCGACGTTTCCCGGACCGCAGTTTGGACAGGCCGACCTCGATGCGACGTTCACGGGTCTGCTCATTCTTGGTGGCCGAGATCCAACGGACCCACTCCCAGCGGGCCATCGGGGTGATGTCCGACCAGGTCTGCGCCACGTCAGAAGCCTCGGCCAGAGCGGTGGACAGGTCGACGGGCACCTCGGGCTCGGGCCACTGCCGAGTCGGGGTCAGCTCGAGGGTCACCCACACACCGGCAGCCAGGTCAAGGCCGAGCCGGTCGACCGCGATCCAGTGTCCGCGACGCCCGTCCGGTTCGATGACCGTGGCGATTTCCTGCCCGTCCACGGTGCCGGTGACCGCCACTTGACCGCGAGACGGCAGCGCTTGGCTGGCCCCCTCGCTCAGCCGGACGATCAGGCGGTCCTCAAGCTGTTCAACCTCGGCGCGGAACATTGTCGTGGTGCTCATGCCTCAGCGTAGAACGGCTGCGCGGACCCGACCTTCTCGATTCCTGACCGATGTCGTGGGCTGGCCTAGGATCACAGAGGTGACGAGCTTCATCGAACTGACCGGTCAGGACGCGGCCCGGGCACGACGACAGGCCCACGCCGATCTGCTCTCCCGGCAATGGCGTGCCGAGAAGCGTCCCGGCGCCGTTGGTCCGCCACTCGATGTCCCGGGTCGGATCTGGACCTGGGACGAGGGTGCCTCATGGATGTGGATCCTCGAACGGCCCGACCAGGCTGTCCTCGCCGGCTTGCACTGCCCTGCCGATGAGGTCGCGATCCGGTGGCCCGAGATCCGTGCCCTGGCCGGGGCCCAGGGGTGGGACAGCCTGACCTTCAGTGTCTGGGCCGACGACCCGATCTCGGCCGCCGTACTGGAGGCCACCGGCTCCATCCCGGTGGCGACCAAGATGCAGCTCGCGGTGGCCGGGGTGCCGCTGCCGGTCGGGGTGAGCCTGGAACCGATGTCACCGCAGCGTTTCGCCGCGTTCCGGGAACGCTCGATCGAGGTCTACGTCGATGACCTGCTCGCCTCGGGCCCCTCCACCGACCGCGCTTCGGCCCGGGCCGAAGCCGTCCGGATCACCGATGGGCAGCTGAGCGATGGTGTCGCCACTGCCGGCCACACCCTGTGCCAGATCCGCCGCGACGACCAGCTCGTCGGCGACCTGTGGATCGCCGACGACCGTCATCGATGTTTCCTCTACGACATCGTGGTCGACCAGGCCCTTCGTGGTCAGGGCATCGGCACCCAGGCCCTACGCGCTGCGGCCGAGCACACCCGCCGGAACGGTGCCATCTGGCTCGGTCTCAATGTCTTTGCTGCCAACTCCCGAGCCCATGCGCTCTATCTGCGTGAGGGCTTCACCGTCACCGAGCAGATCGTCACCCTGGAGCTCACATGATCGTCATCAACCGAGTCTGGACCCGCACCGGCGACGACGGCCGCACCCGGCTGTCGGACCTGTCGTCGACGGCCAAGAGCGATCCTCGGGTGGCCGCCTACGGGGAGGTCGACGAGGCCAACGCCACTCTCGGGCTGGCACTCACCACCGATGATTGCCCTGACGACATCGCCGCGGTGCTGCAGATCATCCAGGCCGAGCTCTTCGACCTGGGGGCCGATCTCAGCAATCCCCTCGCCGACGATGCCGGGCACGACCGGTCGGCCCCTGAGCCGCTGCGGATCCTCGACCGTTCGGTCACTCGTCTGGAGCAGTGGTGCGACCGGTTCGGAGAGGGTCTCGAACCTCTGCGCACCTTCGTGCTGCCGGGCGGAACCCGCACCGCAGCGGCACTGCACCTGTCCCGTACGGTGGTCCGGCGCGCCGAGCGAGCGGCCTGGGTCGCGACCGAGACGTACGGGACCGACAGCCCCGGCGGGATCAGTCCGATCGCACTGCGCTACCTCAACCGGCTGTCGGATCTGCTCTTCGTGATGGCCCGCCACGCCAACCGGCAGGTCGGCGACAGCCTCTGGCAACCGGGTGCCGCCCGACCTGACACCGAACCAACCCGTCCTGACTCCTGAACCACCCGCCCCTCGAACCGAGCAAGGAAGCCATCGTGGACCAACGGCCCAATGTCATCGTGGTGATGACTGATCAGCAGCGCGGCGATTGTCTGGGCATTGAACACACCCAGGGGCACAGCCGACACCCGGTACTGACCCCGAACCTGGATCGGATCGCCGAGGACGGTGTCCGGTTCGCCCAGGCCTATGCAACCTCGCCGGTGTGCATCCCGGCTCGACGTTCACTGCTGTCGGGCCAGTGGCCGAGCACACACGGCATGGTCGGCTACCTCGATGGGCAGGAGTGGCATCCCGAACACACCTTGCCATCGGTGCTGCGTGAGGCCGGCTACCAGACCCAGCTGGTCGGTCGGAGCATGCACCAGCATCCCCGGCGCAAACGTTTCGGCTATGACGAGATGGTGATCAGCCCCGCCGACTACTCCCGCTGGGCCGAGCGTCACATCGACACCGACCTGTGGGCCGATCCGTGGTACTCCACCGGCGTGATGCACAACGACATCACTGCCCGCGCCTGGCCCCATGCCGAGGAACTGCACCACACCAATTGGGCCAGCGGCGAGGCCCGCCGGTTCCTGGCGCGACGCGACCCCACGGTCCCCTACTTCCTGACCCTGTCCTATCTCCTGCCCCACCCGCCCTGCCTTCCGCCGGCTGAATATCTCGAGCGCTACCGCGATCGTGTTCTGCCCACACCAGTCATCGGTGACTGGGCGCCGGCCGATGCCGAGCTGGTCCTGCGCAAGTCGGGCGCCTCCCCGGTCCGGCTCGATCCGGATGGGGTGTTGTTCCGGACCTGGCAGGCGGCCTACTACGCCAGCATCAACCACATCGATGACCAGATCCGTCGGGTGCTCCACCGAATCCCCGGGGCGATGGAAGGTCCCGACCCCGAGGACACGATCATTGTCTTCACCGCCGACCACGGTGACATGCTCGGTGACCACGGCCAGTACGCCAAGTCCGAGCCGTACGAGGGCTCGGCCAGGGTACCGCTGATCATCCGGGCTCCACGTCGTTACGGTCTTGACCTCGGGGCCCGGGTGGAGGAGCCGGTCGCCCTGGAGGACATCATGCCGACGGTACTCGACCTGTGCGGGATCGACATCCCCGACTCGGTCGACGGGACGAGTCTGGTGCCGCTGATGACCGGCGAACGCAGCAGTCTCGACCGTGCCCCGCTGCATCTGGAATGTGCGCCGTCCTTCCATGCCCTGACCGATGGCCGGTGGAAATATGTCTGGCTGCTCCCGTCCGGGCGCGAGCAGTTGTTCGACCTGGACCGTGATCGTGACGAATGCCACGACCTGGCCGACAGCCATCCCCAGGTGCTGGCCCAGTGGCGGGCGCGGCTCATCGCCGAGCTTTCCGGACGCCCGGAAGGTTTCGTCCGCGACGACCAGTTGGTGCCAGAGGCGACCTATCGGGCGATGATGCCGGCTTCGGTCTGCTGACGACCCCGGTAGATGCCCTCGCGGAGTTCGACCGCCCAGACATCGCGTTCAGGCATGCGGAGTTCCTCGGCGACCGCAATCTCGGTCTCGACGTCGTACGGGACCCGCACAAACTGCAGACCGAACGGTCCCGGCAGGTCACTGCCCAGGAGGCCTTCGGCGATCACGTACGAGGGCGTCGGCTCGTCCAACGGGTTGCCGACGCTGCCGATGTTGAACAGGGTGCGCCCCTGAAACGTCTCGATGTAGGCATCGTGGATGTCGGCGTAACCGACCATGTCCGGGATGGGCCCGTCACCGGTCATCGCCGTATTGGCGAACATCGCAGCGAACTGTTCGGGTGTGTGGTGGAAGTGCACCCGGTGGTGCGGGCTCTGCGCCGAGGCGTGGAACAGTCGGATCCGACGTCGGCTCATCACCAGGTCATGGCTGAGCGGGAGGTCGGCCAGCCAGGTCCGACTCGCAGTGGACAGTTCGTCGCGCCACCAGAGCATGGCCGGCGGGCCGTCATCGCTGATCGTGGGAAGGAAGTCGTCCCAGTTTCCCCGCACGTTCACCACGCACCGTCGGCGACAGATCCGTACGGCCTCCTCGCCCCGCGGTCCTTTGCCGGCGATGTCGCCAAGATTGATCACCAGATCGATGCCACGGCGGTCGATGTCAGCCAGGACGGCCTCGAGGGCGGTCACATTGCCGTGGATGTCGGCGACGAGAGCGATGCGGTCGGGTGTCATGCTCGTCCTCGGCGTCGAACGCGAAGCCCAGATCTCTTCGGGGCCGTCGAACCCTTCAGGCCCTTCGACCCCTTTCTGGCGGGCCGGGAGTCTGTGCTCCGGCGTTGCTCTCGCTCGGATGCCGTACGGGAACTGGTGACGCTCCTGCCTCGCACGACACCGATGAACTCCTCGATCAGGCCGAGCTCATTGTCGGTGCGCCAGGCCAGAGCGATCCGGGTCGGTTCGGCGTCGACCACCGGACGGTGGACCATGTCCTTGCGGCTCTGGGACCGGGCGATCGACAGCGGCACCCGCAGTGCTGCCGCGTTGTAGACCGCCAGGTCGATGCTCTCGGGCGAGTGGTCGTGGATGATGCGATGGCCGACAAGGTCGTCGGCGCTCACCTCGTCAAGGGCAGCAAGCAGGAAGTCCTTGCTCATCCACACCACGGGACGTTCCTCGTACAGCGGGATGGTGTGCAGGTCGGTGGTCTCAATCGGGAGCCGGACAAAGCACAGGTCGACCGTGCCGTCGTCCAGCACCGTGCGCTGCTCGGACTCGTCGACCGGAGTCGCCATCAGGGGAATCCGCCTGAACCGATCGGCCCAGATCCGTTCCCACTTGGTGATGGTGACGCCGGGCACGAAGCCCAGGCGCAGACCGGGCTCCTGCGGTGTCGTGGTCACCGGTGCAGGTTATCTCAACCGGGATAGGCTGGCCCCATGAGTCAGACCATGAAGCCCATCACCGCCGCCGCGAAGCTAGGCATCTATCTGCCGGCGGCACCGGAGGGCTTCCAGACCACGCCCATCACCCGGGCCGAGGTCGACCAGTTGCGTGCAGACCCGCCGCAGTGGCTCCAGGATCTGCACCGCAACGGGCCGTTCCCGCGGGATGTGGTGGCCCAAAAACTCGGCATCTCCCGTTCGGGTCTGACCCGGGCCGGTGTGACCCAAGCACTCACCGCCGATGAGATCGGCGAGCTGCTGGCCGATCCGCCGGGATGGCTCGAGGCCGAACGCGACACCCATCGCCAGGTGCTCGCCGAGAAGGCTCGGGCCAAGAAGGCCACGGGCTGAAACCCGCGGGAGGTTCCCTGCGATCAGCCGTCGTGTTCGACCGGTGAGTGGATGCCACGGGGCGACTGCCCGGGCGGCGATGCCTCGAGCCAGGCCAACAACCCGGTGAGCGTTTCTGGGCTGACCGCGAGCTGCCACCGCTCCGACTCGTCGGTGGTCGTCGTGTACTGGACCTCTACGATCCGGTGGCCGGGGAACAGTGTTGCTGCTTCGTCCTCATCGGGACCACGCACCTCCACCACATCACACCGTTGCCGGTTGAGTTGGAACCAGGGGCGCACACTGGCGGCGTAGTAGCGGAACCATTCCAGGTCCTCACCGGCGTAACGAGCCACGCCCAGCACCCAGGCATGGCTGGGATCATCGGCATTGAGCAGGACGCTGCATTCGAAGGACCCGCCCTGGCGCGTGAGCCAGTGCACGCGCATCACCACATAGACCACGGGTGTCGACAACACAACGACAGTCACCACTATGGCGACCACGACATCGATCACCGGTGGCACCACGCGCCCCGCAGCTTCATGGGACCGCAGCCTACTGCTCGCAGCGGGATTGTCGAAATGCTGGCTCCACCCGCACATGGCCAAGGCGCGGTCGAGACCTGGAACAGGTCCCTCCCGCGCCTTGTCATAGTCAGTTCTGGGTCACAGTCAGTTCTGGGTCAGGTTGGATCAGGCGACCTTTTCGGCGGCCTTGAGCTGGGCCTGGGCCCGGGCCAACATCTTGCGTGCCTGGTCGTCGTTGTCCGGATCGGTGTCCTCGAGCATCTGCTCGGCCTCGGCAACCTGACGCTGGGCGTCGGCCACGGTGAGACCGGAGGTGATGCTGGCGAACTCGCTCAGGATCGAGACCCGACCGTCGGCCACGGAGATGAAGCCACCGTCGACGGCCACCACCTCGCGTTCGCCGGTGGTGGTGACGATCTCACAGGCGCTGGGCACCAGCAGGGCCAGCAGCGGCGAGTGACCGGGCAGCACACCGAGGTCACCCTCAGTGGTGCGTGCCACGACATTCGTCGACTCCCCCGACCAGACGACCCGGTCGGCGGAGACCACCTCGACGTGCAGGTTTGCCCCGTCAGCCATGCTCAGGATTCCTTCTGGATCTGCGCCCAGCGCTCTTCGACCATGTCCATGCCACCGACGTTGAAGAAGGCCTGCTCAGCGATGTGGTCGACATCGCCGCGGCAGATCATCTGGAACGCCTCGATGGTCTGGGCCAGCGGAACGTTGGATCCGACCACGTTGGTGAACTTCTCGGCCATGTAGGTGTTCTGGCTGAGGAACTGCTGGATCCGACGGGCGCGGTTGACAATGATCTTGTCCTCCTCGCTCAGCTCGTCCACGCCGAGGATGGCGATGATGTCCTGCAGTTCCTTGTTGCGCTGCAGGATCTGCTTCACCTCGACCGCGGTGTCGTAGTGGGTCTGTCCCACGTACTGGGGGTCGAGGATGCGGCTGCTCGAGGCGAGCGGGTCGATCGCCGGGTAGAGACCACGCGAGGCAATCTCACGTGAGAGCTCGGTGGTGGCATCCAGGTGGGCAAAGGTGGTCGCCGGAGCCGGGTCGGTGTAGTCGTCAGCGGGCACGTAGATCGCCTGCATCGAGGTGATCGAGTGGCCGCGGGTCGAGGTGATCCGCTCCTGCAGCTGGCCCATCTCATCGGCCAGGTTGGGCTGGTAGCCCACCGCCGAAGGCATGCGGCCCAGCAGGGTCGAGACCTCAGAACCGGCCTGGGTGAACCGGAAGATGTTGTCGATGAACAACAGCACGTCCTGGTTCTGCACGTCACGGAAGTACTCCGCCATTGTCAGAGCCGACAGTGCCACGCGCAGGCGGGTGCCCGGCGGCTCATCCATCTGGCCGAAGACCAGCGCGGTGTCCTTGAACACCCCGGCCTCTTCCATCTCGTTGATCAGGTCGTTGCCCTCACGGGTGCGCTCCCCCACACCGGCAAAAACCGAGGTGCCCGAGTGGTTGTGCGCGATCCGGTAGATCATCTCCTGGATCATGACGGTCTTGCCCACGCCAGCGCCACCGAACAGGCCGATCTTGCCACCCTGGACGTACGGAGTGAGCAGGTCGATCGACTTGATGCCGGTCTCCAGCATCTCGGTCTTGGACTCGAGTTCGTCGAACTTCGGCGGGGTCCGGTGGATCGGCCACCGTTCGGTGATCTCGATGCTCGCCGGGTCAACGTTCAACACGTCACCGGTCACGTTCCAGACGTGGCCCTTGGTGATGTCACCGACCGGCACCGAAATGGGTGCGCCGCTGTCGATCACCTCGGCCCCGCGCTGCATGCCGTCGGTCGGCTTCAGCGAGATGGCGCGGACCATGTTGTCACCGACGTGCAGGGCCACCTCAAGGGTGATCCGCTGCGTGTGCCCCATGATGGTGGTCTCGACGGAGAGCGCGTTGTAGATGTCAGGCATCTGGTCCGGCGGGAACTCCACGTCCACCACCGGGCCGATGACCCGGGACACCCGACCCACGCCGCCCGGCCGATTCTCGGTGCGGGTTTCTTCAGCAGTGGCTGTCATTTTCGCGTTCCTCACTCGCTCTGTGCCTCGGCGAGCGCACTTGCGCCGCCGACGATCTCGCTGATTTCCTGGGTGATCTCGGCCTGACGGGCCTGGTTGGCCTCGCGTGTCAGACGTTCGATCAGTTGCTCGGCGTTGTCGGTGGCCGACTTCATCGCCCGCTGGCGGCTCGCCAGCTCCGAGGCCGCCGACTGCAGCAGGCAGTAGTGGATCCGGCTCGCCACGTACAGCGGCAGCAGGTGATCCAGCACGGTGTCGGGGTCCGGCTCGAACTCGTACAACGGGTGGAGCTCGTCGGCGGCCACCGGCTCGTCGGACTCGACGACCTCCAGCGGCAGCAGACGGATGACTTCGGGACGCTGGGTGAGCATCGAGACGAAACGGGTGTAGACGATGTGGATCTCATCGACACCCCCTTCGGCCTCGGTGTCGGCCCGGAAGTCTTCCATCAGGACGTCGGCCATCTCCTTGGCCTCGGCATAGGAGGGCGAGTCGGAGAAGCCTTCCCACGACTGCGCCACCTCCCGATGTCGGAAGTTGTAGAAGGCCTTGGCCTTGCGGCCCGACAGGTAGGTCTTGGCCTCAAGCCCGTCAGCCGCCAGCTTCGTCTGGAGCTGCTCGCCTTCCTTGATCACCGAGGATGAGTAGGCACCAGCCAGTCCGCGGTCGGAGCTGATCAACAGCACCGCGGCCCGCCGGGGCTGTTCGGCCTCGGTGGTGAGCGGATGGTCGACGTTCGCATTCGAGGCGACCGCCGACACGGCGCGGGTCAGTTCCCGGCTGTACGGCGCAGCAGCCTGGGCCTGCTGCTGGGCCTTGACGATCCGCGACGCAGCAATCAACTCCATCGCCCGGGTGACCTTCTTGATGGTCTGGACCGAGCTCCGCCGCTGACGCAGTTCGCGCAGACTGGCTGCCATATCAGAACTCCGTTCTGCTCGAGATCATGCGCCTCAGCGCTTCTGGGTGACGATCTGGGCCTGCTCAACGTCCGCATCGTCGAGCGCCTCGTGCTCCTCGCGGCCGGCCTGCAGGAACGATCCGTCAGAAGTCTGGAAGCCACGCTTGAACTCGGCGACCTCCTGCTCCAGCGCCGCGGCGGTGTCGTCGTCGAACTTCTGGGTCTCGCGGATCGTGGTCAGGCTCTGGCTCGACCGACGCAGATGATCCAGCAGCTCACGCTCGAACCGCAGCACGTCGTTGACCGGCACCTCGTCCAGCAGACCCTGGGAACCGGCCCACACGCTGACCACCTGCTCCTCGAAGGGGTACGGGGAGTAGGCCGGCTGACGCAACAGCTCGGTCTGGATCGCACCGCGGGCCAGCTGACGCTTGGTGGTCGCATCCAGGTCGGAGGCGAACATGGCAAAGGCCTGCATGTCGCGGAACTGGGCCAGGTCGATCTTGAGCGAGCCGGAGACCGACTTCATCGCCTTCGTCTGTGCCGCACCACCGACACGGGACACCGAGATGCCCACGTCGATCGCCGGGCGCTGGTTGGCGTTGAACAGGTCCGACTGCAAGAAGATCTGGCCGTCGGTGATCGAGATGACGTTGGTCGGGATGTAGGCCGACACGTCGTTGGCCTTGGTCTCGATGATGGGCAGGCCGGTCATCGAGCCGCCGCCGAGTTCGGCGCTCAGCTTGGCGCAACGCTCCAGCAGACGGGAGTGCAGGTAGAACACGTCACCGGGGTAGGCCTCACGGCCCGGAGGACGACGCAGCAGCAGCGACATGGCGCGATAGGCCTCGGCCTGCTTGGTCAGGTCGTCGAAGACGATGAGGACGTGCTTGCCCTGGTACATCCAGTGCTGCCCGATCGCCGA
This sequence comes from uncultured Propionibacteriaceae bacterium, assembly GCA_945911015.1. GTDB lineage: Bacteria > Actinomycetota > Actinomycetes > Propionibacteriales > Propionibacteriaceae > Avipropionibacterium. The sequence continues at coordinate 222,436 of CAMDZW010000002.1, read as the reverse complement.
GCCGGCGTAGGGGGCGATGTACTTGAAGCCAGCCGGGTCGGAGGCCGGCGAATGCACGATGGTGGTGTACTCCAGCGCACCGGCCTTCTCCAGCGCACCGCGCACCTCGGCAATGGTCGAGCCCTTCTGGCCGACCGCGACGTAGATGCAGCGCACCTGCTTGTCCGGATCCCCCGACTCCCAGTTGCCCTTCTGGTTGATGATCGTGTCGATCGCAATCGTGGTCTTGCCGGTCTTGCGGTCACCGATGATCAGCTGACGCTGGCCACGACCGATCGGGGTCATGGCGTCGACGGCCTTCAGACCGGTCTGCAGCGGTTCGCGGACCTCCTGGCGGTCCATCACGCCGGCGGCCTGCAGCTCGAGTGCGCGGCGCTCGTCGATGTCGGTGATCTCGCCCAGGCCGTCGATCGGGTTGCCCATGGCGTCGACAACGCGACCCAGGTAGCCGTCACCGACGGGGACCGAGAGGACTTCGCCGGTCCGCTTGACCGTCGATCCCTCCTCGATGCCCTCCGAATCGCCCAGAACGACGACACCGATGTCGCGGACCTCAAGGTTCAACGCGATCCCGAGGACGCCGTTCTCGAACTGGAGCAGCTCGTTGGCCATGGCCGAAGGCAGACCCTCGACCCGGGCGATGCCGTCACCGGAGGTCACGACGGTGCCGATCTCCTCCTGGCTGGCCGCTGCAGGAGTGTAGTTCTGGACGAACTTGTCCAGCGCGTCCCGAATCTCTTCGGGCCGGATGGTGAGTTCTGCCATGCTAAGTCAGTCCCTGTCTTGTGTCTGGAAGGGGCGAGGCCCCCTCTGAGATCCCGTCCCCGGGGATCCCTGATGCTGAGCTTTCCACCCTGAGCACCTGTCGTGCCCGGAGCGGGGGTCGGGGCGGGTGGTCCCGAGTGTGTTGAGTTGTCAGTCGGTGAGTGCGCGCCTGGCCGCTTCGAGTCGACCGGCAACGGTCCCCTCGATGACCTCGTCGCCCAGTTCCACCCGGACTCCCCCGACCAGATCGGGGTCGACCACGACCTGCACCGCCACAGGCCGACCGGCCTGACGGGTGAGGGCGGCGGAGAGCCGGCTGAGCTGCGCCTCGTCCAACTGCTTGGCCACCCGTACGGTGGCCAGGGTGCGGTTGCGCTGTGCGGCAGCCAGAGTGACATACCCGTCAATCGTGATGCCGAAGGTGCGCTCCCGCGCAGCGACGGCGCGACGTGCCAGTCGGACGGTGGAGTCGCCCCCACGGTCCTGCAGCAGGTCGACCACAAGCTGTTGCCGGTGGGCCAGCGGCACGGCCTTGTCAGCCAGGACCGAACGGACCTCCGGGTTGGCCTCGACCAGCCGGGAGAACCGGAACAGTTCGTCCTCGGTGTTGTCCAGCTGACCGGCGGAGTCGGCCCGCTTCAGCTCGGCACGAATGCCTTGCCGTTCGATGGCCGCCACGAAGTCTGCCGAGGAGGCCCAACGCAGGCCCACAGCCTCGACCAGCACCTCGGCCACGGGGGCCGAGACCTTGGTCGCAAAGACCTGACGGACCAGGTCCTGCCGTGCGGCCGGATCGCTCCCCGGATCGGAGAGTGTGCGTCGCAGCGCCGGGTTGGCAGTGCACAGATCGGCCACCGCCCACAACTCTTCCGGGGCACCGTCGGGCAGTCCGAGCCCGTCGACGACTCGGTCGAGAGCGCTGGTGCGGACCTCACTGGCATGACTCATGACTGTCCTACGGTCTCAGTCGACTGGGACTCCAGATCGGCAATGAAGCGGTCCACCGTACGGCGGGCGCGCTCATCGTCGTCCAAGGACTCCCCGACGATTCGTCCGGCAAGCTGGGTGGCCAAGCCGCCCACCTCGCCGCGGAGCTGGTTGAGCACCTTGGCACGTTCGGCCTCGAGCTGGGCCTGGGTCTGCGCCAGGATGCGCTGGGAGTCGGCCTGGGCCTGCTCCCGCATCTCGGCGAGGATCGCAGCCCCCTGATTCTTGGCCTCCTCGCGGATCCGGGCCGCCTCGGACCGGGCGTCAGCAAGCTGCGCCTGGTACTCCTGACGGGCCGCATCCGCCTCTGCCTGCGCCTTTTCGGCCTGCTCGATCCCGCCGACGATGGCCTCACGACGGGCCTCGTAGGACTTCTCGAATGTCGGGACCACCTTCTTCCACATGACCAGCCAGATGATGATCATGAGGACCAGCCCGACCACGATCTCCTCGGGGTGAGCTGGTAGGAGTGGGCCGAAGTCAATCATCGGCACCATGAGAGTCAACCTCACAGTGCGAAGGCGAGGGCAATGCCGATGATGGCGAGTGCCTCAACCACGGCGAAGCCGATCCAGGCAGTACCCATCATCGCACCCCGCGCCTCCGGCTGACGTGCGGTGCCGTTGATCACGGAGGCGAAGATCCACGCCACGCCGATTGCCGGGCCAAGAGTGGCCAGCGCGTAGCCGATCATGTTGATGTTGCCGACGATCTCCATCGGTGTGTTCCTTTCGGTCTTTCCTGTTGGTTCAGGCTATTGGGGGTCAGTGGTCCTCGGCCAGCGAGGAGGCCACGTACTGAGCGGTCAGAACGGTGAAGATGTAGGCCTGGAGCAGGCCGATCAGCAGTTCCAGGGCGAAGATGGCGAAGCTGAAGACCAGCGACACTGCTCCGGCGCCCCGGTAGACGAAGTTGTCGGCCTGCGAAAGCAGGAACCAACCTCCGGCGACAAATACCAGCACCACCAGGTGGCCAGCGAACAAGTTCGCGAACAGGCGCAAGGCCAGTGTGAAGGGCCGGACCACGAAGTTCGACAGAATCTCCAGCGGGATGATCAACGGGGTCAGCCACAGCGGCACTCCGGCTGGCAGAACAGCGAGCTTGAAGTACTTCAGTCCGTGCTTATGGATGCCGGCGCCAACATAGATGAGCCACGTCAGCGCGGCAAGGCCATAGGCATAACCGATGTTGGCGAACGTCGGATACATGGTGAAGAAGGCCTGACCCCAAAGGTTGTTGACCCAGATGAAGCAGAACAGTCCGAGAAGGTATGGAAGGTAACGCCGGCCGTCTGGCCCCAGGGCTTCACGGGCAACGCCATTGCGGATCTGGTTGTAGAACGACTCCGCGAAGTACTGGAACTTGCCGGGCACCATCTCGTGGTTGCGAGACGCCATCAACCAATAGGTGATCACAATCGCGGCACCCAGAATCGCCATCAGTGTGCCACGGTTGAGCCACTCCAGTCCGGGTACACCGTCAAAGATTGGCGGCAGGAAGAAGTCGTCCACCCCGGGAACCTTCCAGTCCCCGCCCTCCAGTGGTATCAGGCCCAGCAATGTCATGTGTCACTCTCCTGTGGCCCAGTCACCCGGCCGAACTTCGCGATCACGGCAAACACACCCAGTCCCAGACCCAGCACCATGCCGAGCGGGAGAAGGAAAGAGGTCTCCAGCCAGCGGTCCAACAACCAGCCGACGACTCCGTAGAAGATGAAGCCGGAGAACAGATGTGCCAGGACCCGAATGCCCTGGTCGAAGCCTCCGGCGCCAGTACCATATTTGTTCCCCGGCTGGTCCTGCACGGTGTCCCAGCCTTCGAGGAGGAAGGCACGCTTGGTGTGGTGACGGGTCGACTGCTCGACTGTCATCGATCTGCCACCCGTGTCCGGCAAAGCTGTCACGCCGTCTCCTCGCCCGGTAGGTCCACATCAAACGCCGGGATCCGCATCCGAGCGAATCGAAAGATCTCTGCGGCCAGCCACCCGATCACCGTCGCAATGGTCGCCACGACGAGCGCCGTACGGTCGGCCTGTGCCAACAGCTCCGGCTGGGTGAACACCCAAGCGAGAGCACCGGTCAACAAGGTGCAGCGCAGAACATAGGAGGCCATCGCGGCGAACAGCACAGTCTGGGGGCGCGACACAGCCACCCAGACCATCACCAGTTGGCCGATGGTACTGAACAACAGCACCAGTGCGAAGCCGACAGCGGCTGACGCCATGGCCTGCGGTCCGCGCAGCGCGCCGTACAGTCCCACGCAAGCGAGTCCGACCATGTGGGAACCGACCAGCCCGGCGATCAAGAGCTCCCGCGCACGGCGCACCTGTGTCCGCGCGTTGGCGCTGGACAGGGCCGGAGCGGATGTGGTCATGAGGCGTTCGTCCTGTCACGGTCTGGCTCACTCAGCGGAGCCTCGGGCGTCTTTGTGAAAACTAGCACAAAGTACGGCGGCGGGGACAATCGGTCGGCCGCGATTCCCGCCCCTCGGGCATGTTCATCCGGCCTCATCGGTCACCTCCCGTGCCGGTGTGTTTCCACCAACGTGGTCCCCACACCGTCACCAGGGCCGTCGCGATGACCAGGGCACCGGCCACGGCCAGCACCCACCAGTTCCGCAGCAGGCCCAGACTCACCACGGTGCCGGAGATGACCGCGGTCCACACATACATCACGGTCACCGCCGAGCGCTGAGTGTGGCCTCGTTTGAGCAGGCGATGGTGCAGGTGTTGCTTGTCCGGGGAGAACGGAGACCGGCCGGCTGCGGTCCGACGGATGACCGCCAGGGTGAGGTCAGCCAGGGGCAAGGCCAGTACGGCCAGTGGTAGCACCAGCGGCAGGTAGGCCGGGATCAGGTCAGATGCGTTGCGGACCTGCTCGGAGTCCATCTGACCGGTCAACGACACCGTCGAGGTCGCCAACAACAGTCCCAGCAGCATGGCCCCCGAGTCCCCCATGAAGATCCGGGCCGGCGAGAAGTTGTGCGGCAGGAAGCCCAGACAGGCCCCGGCCAGGGCCACGGTGATCACACTCGAGGTCGTGGCCAGCACCAAGTGTTGTTCCGAGGCCAGATAGTACGAGTACAGGAAGAAGGCCAGTGCACCGATCCCGACCACACCCGAGGCCAACCCGTCAAGGCCGTCGACGAAGTTGACCGCATTCGTGCAGAGCACGACGAAAAAGACCGTCACCGCCGTTGAGGCCACGTTGTCGAGGGAGATGATCGCGTTCGGCAGCGGGATCCACAACATCTTGACCCCGAGGGCCACCACCACCGCTGCCGCACAGATCTGGCCGGCGAACTTGGCCAGCGCATTGAGCTCGATCAGGTCGTCGAGGACGCCGACGACACAGATCACCGTGGCCCCGGCGAGCACGGCGTAGGTGTCGTGCTGCACGCCGACATGTCGGCCCAGCCAGGGCAGGTGGACGGCCAGCCCCATGGCAGCAGCAACGCCGAGCAGCATCGCCACACCCCCGAAGTACGGGATCGGCACCGTGTGCACATCCCGGTCCCTCACCTGGGCCACCGCTCCCGAGCGCAGGGCGATCCGGCGGCACAGCCCGGTCAGCAGGAAGGTGATGGCTGCCGAGACCAGGAGGACCAGAACGTATTCACGCATGTCGGATCAGCGGTCCGCGGATCAGGCGTCCGGGGCCTTGGTGGGCTCGTCTCCGGGCCCGGGATCCTCGACCGTGTCCTCGTTGGCCCCATGGATCTGCGCGGCGATGACGGCGTGGTCCTCGACCGACTCCTCGGGTTCTGAGGACTCCGCAGGCACCGGCACCTCAGGGTCCCCTGGATCAGCCTCGGTGGCGCCGTCGGCCTGACCGGCTGCGGGATCCTCGCCCGGTGTGCCGACCTCGATGTCCGGGGTCTCGGGGTCCGGGGTCTCGGTGTTCGGGGTCTCGGTGTTCGGGGTCTCGAGGTCCGCGGTCTGGTCTCCTTCGGCGGCCGAATCGGACTCCTCGGCGTCTGCCGACTCGGCTGGTTCCTCCGGCTCCTCGGGCAGATCAGGGTCGTCCTCGGGGCGGAGCGTGGACGCCTCGGGGAGGGTCTCGCGGATCGTACGGACGTCGATCGCGCCGACCCGCAGGATGATTCCTTCGGCCCGCTTGGAGAAGTCAACCATGGTCGATGGTTCGAAACCGTTCTCGCTGACATCGCCGCCGTCGACGTAGAGCGCCACCGCATTGCCGAGTTGCTCGATCGCATCGTCGATGGTGGTCGCGGCAGGCTCTCCGGTCTTGTTCGCACTCGAGACCGCCATCGGTCCGGTGTGCCGCAGGATCTCCCGTACCTGGTCATGGGCGGGGACCCGCACCCCGATGGTCTCGCCGGTCTCCCCGAGGTCCATCTTCAGCTTCGGAGCCGCCTTCACGATCACGGTGAGCGGCCCCGGCCAGTGCTGGGCGATCAATTGCTCGGCGGTGTCGGGAACATCCTGGGCGAGCGCCTTGAGCATGGCGCCGTCGCCGATGAGAACCGGAGGTGGCACGTCGCGGCCACGCCCCTTGGCGGCCAGCAGATCGTTGACCGCAGTTGCGTTGTAGGCATCGACGCCGATCCCGTAGACGGTGTCAGTCGGCAGGACGACCACTCCCCCGTCCTCGACCGCATTCAGCACGGCCTCTGCTGCGTCGCCGTCGAGGGCAATCCGGGTCCAGGTCGGCTCCTCGGGGACCGTATCTTCCCCGTCGGCCTCCTCGGACTCATCCGACTCGTCGGACCCGGACTCATCGGTCCCGGGCTCGTCACCACTGGGCTCGTCGCCACTGGGCCCGTCACCACTGGGCCCGTCACCACTGGGCTCGTCACCACTGGGCCCGTCTCCACTGGGCTGGTCGACGGGTGCGGCCGCCTCGGCCGTACTCTCATCCTCGACCGCTGTCTCAGGCGCGGCCGGATCGACATCTACGGGCTCGGGCGCCGCAGCTGGGCCGTCGGCGATGGTTGCCTCTTCGGCAGGCACAACAGGTTCGGGGTGCGATTCACTCACCTGCCCCATCCTGCCAGACCTCACCGACGTCGAGCAGTCAGGAACCGTGGGCGGTCAGCCAGATCGTTGTGGTCTCGGATCTCGGTCCACCGACCGTTGGTCACAAACACGGCCGGCGCGGACTCCCGCTGGACCTCGGCATGCTCGACCGCGACCAGTCCCCCGGGACGCAGCCACTCAGCGGCACGCACCGCCAGCCCCCGGATGGCGTCGAGCCCGTCGTCGCCCGACCACAGCGCCATCGCGGGATCGTGGTCGCGGACCTCGGCGGTCACCGACTCCCATGCCTCGAGCGGGATGTAGGGCGGATTGCTCACCACGACATCGACCTGTCCGGACAGTTCGGTGAAGGCATCGGCAAAGTCGGCACACACCAGATCGACCCCGGTGCCGAGCAGGTTTCGGCGAGCATGTTCGTGAGCTTCCTCACTCAACTCACAGGCATGGACACGTGCGGCGGGGACCTCGGCGGCCAGAGCCTTGGCGATCGCTCCCGAGCCGGTGCAGGCATCCACCACGATCGGCTCACGCCCCTGGTCGACCAACCGTGCCAGGGTGTCGATCACCCACCCGGTCATCACTTCTGTCTCCGGACGGGGCACGAAGACTCCGGGCCCGACCTCGAGTGACACCGTGCGGAACCAGGCTCGCCCGGTGAGGTGTTGGATCGGGGTTCCGGCCAGTCGGCGTGCCACCAGAGCGGCGAGCTCGTCTCGTTGGGCCTGGGTCACCAGGTCGACCAGGACCAGGCGCGAGGGCTCCACCTCGAGGACATGGGCCAGCAGGATGCGCGCCTCGGCGGCCGGCGAGGTCGACTCGGCGAGGGTACGGGTGGTCTCGGCCAGCACCACCGTGGGCGAGGTGGACCGCATCACTGACCGTCCGGTTCGGCGAGGCGTTCCTTCAGGTCGGCCTCGGCCAGTGCGGCGAACAGGTCGTCGAGGGCACCACCGAGGACATGGTCGAGGTTGTGTGCCTTGAAACCGATCCGATGGTCGGAGATCCGGTTCTCCGGGAAGTTGTAGGTACGGATCCGTTCGCTCCGGTCGACCGTACGCACCTGACTGCGGCGCGCGTCGGCGGCTGAGGCAGCCGCCTGTTCCTCGGCCAGGGCGACCAGTTTTGCCCGCAACATCCGCATCGCCTGGTCCCGGTTCTGCAATTGGGAACGCTCGTTCTGACACGACACCTGGAGCCCGGTCGGCAGGTGGGTGATCCGCACCGCGGAGTCGGTGGTGTTGACCCCCTGGCCACCGGGGCCGGATGCGCGATAGACGTCGATCCGGAGCTCGTCGGGGTTGATTTCGACGGCCTCGGCCTCCACCTCGGGCATGACCAGCACCCCGGCCGCACTGGTGTGGATCCGTCCCTGGGACTCGGTCACCGGGACCCGTTGCACCCGGTGCACGCCACCTTCGAACTTGAGGACCCCGTACGGCATCTGTTCCGGGGCGGTCTTCGTCCCGGCGGTGACGGCTGCGGTCACCGAACGGTAGCCGCCCAGATCGGTCTCCTGTGCGTCGAGAATCTCGATCTTCCAGCCGACATGGTCGGCAAACCGGCTGTACATGCGCAGCAGGTCCGCAGCGAAGAGGGCCGACTCCTCACCACCTTCGCCCGACTTGATCTCCAGCAACGCATCGGCGGAGTCATTGGGGTCACGGGGAGCCATCAGCCGGGCCAGCCGTTCGACCAGCACCACGCGACGCTCCTCGACGGCGTCGACCTCGCTGGCAAAGGCCGGATCCTCGTCAGCCAACTCACGAGCCGCGGCGAGGTCACCAACCACCTCGTCGTACTCGTCGAGGGCCCGCACCACCGGGGTCAGCTCAGCGTGACGTCGCCCGATCCGCTTGGCCAGGGCGGCATCGCCGTGGACCGCGGGATCGGCCAGTTGGCTCTCGAGCTCGGACAACTCGTCGCGCAGACGTGGCGCTGCCGGGAAGGCAGCGGCAGCGGTGGGTTCACTCATCGGGGTCCTCGAGGCTGTGACGGGAGCAGAAATGCAACGACGCCGGGCCGGGAGCGACCAACACTCCCGTCCCGGCGCCGTCGATCAGGCAGATCAGGCCTTCTTGCCGTACCGCTTCTCGAAGCGGGCCACGCGGCCACCGGTGTCGAGGATCTTCTGCTTGCCGGTGTAGAAGGGGTGGCACTGAGAGCACACGTCGGCGCGCATCTCGCCGCCGTCGAGGGTGCTTCGGGTGGTGAATGAGTTGCCACAGGTGCAGGTCACCTGGGTCTCCCCGTACGCGGGGTGGATGTCAGCCTTCATGTCTTCTCCTAGTGTCGTGCCGGGTCGCGGGCACCACGTCAGTCAGTGGCGCCGTGGATCGCGGGAACCGGCAGCCGCACCATTGTGCCCCTCCGGACGGAGTGACACAAACTGGGGCGTACGGGTGTGGCTTCAGTCCTCGCGGCCAGGGGTGGTGCGCGAGATGACGGTCAGGAACTCGTTGTTGCTCTCGGTCTTGCGCATCCGATTCCGCAGCATCTCCAGGCTCTGCTGGGCATCGAGTCCGCTGAGCACGCGACGCAGCTTCCACATGATCGCCAGCTCCTCCTTGCCGAGCAGCAGTTCCTCGCGACGGGTGCTCGACGCGTCGACGTCGATCGCCGGGAAGATCCGCTTCTCGGCCAGGTCGCGGCGCAGGCGCAGCTCCATGTTGCCGGTGCCCTTGAACTCCTCGAAGATGACCTCGTCCATCTTGGATCCGGTGTCGACGAGTGCAGTGGCCAGGATGGTCAAGGACCCACCGTCTTCGATGTTGCGGGCGGCACCGAAGAACTTCTTCGGCGGATAGAGCGCAGCCGAGTCGACGCCACCGGACAGGATGCGACCCGAAGCGGGGGCAGCCAGGTTGTAGGCGCGGCCCAGTCGAGTGATGCCATCGAGCAGGATGACCACGTCGTGGCCGAGCTCGACCAGTCGCTTGGCCCGTTCGATCGCGAGCTCGGCGACCGTGGTGTGGTCGTCAGCGGGGCGGTCGAAGGTCGAGGCAATCACTTCACCCTTGACCGAGCGTTGGAAGTCGGTGACTTCCTCGGGCCGTTCGTCAACCAGCACCACCATCAGGTGGACCTCGGGGTTGTTGGTGGTGATCGCATTGGCGATCTGCTGCATGATCATCGTCTTGCCCGCCTTGGGCGGGGAGACGATCAGGCCACGCTGGCCCTTGCCGATCGGGGCAACCAGATCAACGATCCGGCCGGTCATCAGGGTGGGGCTGGTCTCCAGCCGCAGCCGGTCCTGGGGGTAGAGCGGAGTCAGCTTGGCGAAGTCGGGCCGGTTCTTCGCCTCCTCTGGGGCAGCACCGTTGACGGTCTCGACCCGCACCAGGGGGTTGAACTTCTCCCGACGCTCGCCGTCGGTCGGCTCGCGCAGCACACCGGTGATCACATCGCCCTTGCGCAGGCCGAAGCGCTTAACCAGGCCGAGGGAGACGTACGCGTCCTCGGGGCCCGGCAGATAGCCGCCACGGCGCACGAAGGCGTAGTTGTCCATCACATCGAGGATGCCGCTGACCGGGATCAGCACATCGCCCTCGTTGACGGTGGGCTCGGCCTCCATGCCTCGCGGAGCGTCGTTGTTGCGGCCGCGCCGCCCCTGACGATCGCGGTTGCGGCGGCGTCGACCACGTCGAGAGCCGTCGTCGTCATCGTTGTGGCGTTGGTTGGCGCTGGGGCCGTTGTTGTGCTGTGGCCGACGGTCGTGGTCACGCTCACGCGGCGCGCTGGACTCCTCGGCCGCCGGAGCGTCGGTGGTGCCACCGAGCTCGCGCCGCACCTCTTCCAGCCGGGCGCCGATGGCCGCAGTGATGTCGTCGCCGCCCTCGTTGCTCTCGGCACGATTGTCCTCACCGCGGGAGCGATCGGACTGGTGACGACTGCGGTCGCGACCATTGCGCTCGCGTCCGTTCCGTTCGCGTCGTCCGATGGACGCCTCGTCGCCGGAGCGAGTCTGGGCCTGGCTCGACCTGTCCCGGCCCGTTGTGTTCTCCGGGGCCTCACGCCGGGAGGACTCAGACCTGGCGTCGTCCGTCGTGGGAGTCGCCGCCTTGGCGGCACCAGAGGTGGCGGCATCAGCCCTGCGGGCGTCAGCCCTGGGGGTGTCGGCCTTGGGTGCGTCGGCCTTGCGGGTTTCAGCCTTGGGGGCTTCAGACGTGGGGGTGTCGGCCTTGGATGCCGAGTTCTTCGACTGGGCGGACTTGATCGCAGCGATCAGGTCGCCTTTGCGCATCCCGGTCGTGCCCTTGAGGCCCATGGTGCTGGCGAGTCGCTTCAACTCGGGGAGCAACATGGCTTCCAGTCCCGTTCCCTTGCGGCCACGGGCACCGGACGACGGTGCGGTCGATGCGGTCTCTTCTGAGACGGTCGTCACGAAAATCCTTTCGGAAAGGAGTCCAGCCAGCGTGCTCCGGCACCGCCTGCTGTGGGCACTGCACCATCGCGCAGTGCGTACCCACGGCACTGTGTGAGCCCGTACAGGAGTCACCAGCTGGTCTATGGGTTCAGGCCCGATCCGGACGAAGCAAGGAAGATGCCCGCTCCGAGAGGAAGAGTGCCGATCGGCACCACGCTGGCCAGAGGCCGTACGCGCCCACCGGGACCTGACGGTGGAAACACAACACCTGTCCGTACGCCCACCAGTGACTCCGACATCTCGGCAAGGAGCTTGGAGATCATCTGGGATTGGGTCACATCGATCGGACGAGCCGCCGTGTTCTGCTGATCACAATAACACTGACGCCCAAGCAACGCATCTTTGGACCCGCGTGTCGTCATCAGGCTCGGCGGGTGTCCTGTTCTGGCTCACGGCAGTACGGCCAGAGAGTTCAGGGGACGAACGAAACACCGTCGCCTACAGCCAACAGCTCTGCTCGGAATCCCGGCCGGTTCACCTCGGCCAACTCGGCCAACCGATCCCGTTCGCCCAGCACCAGCACGGTGGGCCCGGCGCCGGCAATGACCGCCGCATGTCCCCGACCGCGCAGTTCGGTCAGCAGTGCGTACGAGTCGCCCAGGCGCGGTGCCCGCTGACTCTGGTGCAGCCAGTCCTCGGTCGCGTCCCACAGCAGATCGGGCCGCTGGGTCAACGCCACGGTCAGCAGAGCCGCTCGACTGGCATTGCGGGCGGCATCGGCATGGGGCACCTGGCTGGGCAGCATTCCACGCGCCGCGTGGGTCGGCAGCACCAGATCCGGCACGTACACCAGTGCCGCCACCTGCTCGGCCACCGGCAGTCGGACGGCTCGGGCTGTCCCTGTACGGGTCTGTTCCCAGGCGACCACGAAACCACCCAGCACCGCCGCAGAGGAGTTGTCCGGGTGGCCCTCCAGCCGCCCCGACAGCCGCACCAGCCAGTCGCGATCCAGATCCTGGCCCGGCCGAGCCAGTCCCCAAGCCGCAGCCAGACCGACCACGATGGCCGAGGCCGATGAGCCGAGGCCCTTGCCGTGCGGGATGGTGTTGTGGGCCCGGAGCCGCAGACCGTCGACCTCTGAGCCCAGGTCGGTCAGGCCCTGCCTGATGCAGCTGACCACCAGATGGGTCTCGTCGCGAGGCAGGCTGTCGGCCCCTTCACCGCTGAGGTCAACCTCCAGCCCGGCCTCGGTCCTGGTGGCCGTGATCGTGTCGTACCAGCCCAAGGCCAATCCGCAGGAGTCGAATCCCGGTCCGAGATTGGCCGCAGTGGCAGGGACCCGGACGGTCACGGCTGGCTCCATCAGTGCGCCTCCACCCGCATCACGCTGCTCACCTCGGCCACGTCGGGCAGCTCGCGCAGGGCCTCGACGGTGGCCGCCAGTGCGGCATCAGTCGCCTCATGGGTGACCAGCACCAGACTGGCCGACGGTCCGTCGCTGTCGGCATCGTGGTGGCCATCACCGGTCTGCTGCCGTACGGCTTGCAGGGACACCCCTTGCGCGGCGAAACAGCCGGCAATGGTGGCCAGCACCCCCGGAGTGTCACTGACCTGGAGGCAGATGTGGTACCGAGTGACGACCGAGTCGATCGGTGCCACTTCGCGTCGGGCATAGCTCGACTCGCCCGGCCCGGCCGCACCACGGACCCGGTTGCGGGCGACGGTGACCAGGTCACCCATCACCGCACTGGCGGTCGGGGCGCCACCGGCGCCGGGACCGTAGAACATCAACTTCCCGGCCGACTTCGACTCAACGAAGACGGCGTTGAAGGCCTCCCCCACAGAAGCCAGTGGATGGGTCGCTGGGATCATCGCCGGATGGACCCGGGCCGAGACCCGTGGCGGGTTCTCCTCGGTGAGTCGGCAGATCGCCAACAACTTGACCACACAGCCCATGTCCTTGGCCGAGGCGATGTCGGCGCCGGTGACCTCGGTGATGCCCTCGCGATGGACATCCTCGGCACGGACCCGAGTGTGGAAGGCCAGACTCGACAGGATGGCGGCCTTTGCTGCCGCATCGAACCCCTCGACATCGGCGGTCGGGTCAGCCTCGGCATAGCCAAGTTCCTGGGCCTCGGCCAGCGTCTCAGCGAAGGTCGACCCGACAGTGTGCATCTTGTCCAGGATGAAGTTCGTGGTGCCGTTGACAATGCCGGTGACGGCGGTGATCTCATCGCCGACCAGGGACTCGCGCAGTGGTCGGATGATCGGGATGGCACCCGCGACGGCGGCTTCGAAGTAGAGATCGACGCCATTGCGGTCGGCCGCGTCGAACAGGGACGCACCGTCCTCGGCGAGCAACAGCTTGTTCGCGGTGACCACCGACTTGCCGTTGGCCATGGCCGACAGGATCAGGCTACGGGCCGGTTCCAGACCACCGATGACCTCGACGACCACGTCGACGTCCTCGCGTGAGACCAGAGCGGCGGCGTCACCGGTGAACAGAGACGGGTCGACTCCGGGGAGTTCTCGGGCACGCTGCGGACGCCGTACGGCGATGCCGGCCAGCTCGAGGGGGCGGCCGACCCGGGCGGCCAGGTCCTCGGCCTGCCCGGTGAGCAACTGGGCAACCTCGGAGCCGACGTTGCCGCAGCCGAGCAGCGCGACGCGCAAAGGCTCGGTCCCGTGGTGGGCCCTCGGTTCCTGGTGGGCCCTCGGTTCCTGGTGGGCCCTCGGTTCCTGGTGGACAGGGGCCACGTTCCCGGGGTTGGCCGGGTCCTCAGGGTGAGACATGGGTGACGTTCCTCGTTTCCTCCCCGGGCGGGGTGGGCCCGGGTGTGCGACTGGGGTGAGACTACTGGTGGACGGTGACTAGTCGACGGCGGCCGCAAACCGCTCGCCAGTCCCTCCGTCCACCGGCTCCTGCCCGACATCGCAGCGCAGCAGGTCTTCGATCGTCTCACGTCGCACCAGCACCGACAGTTCGCCGTCACGCACGGCCACCACCGGCGGCCGCGGCACGTGGTTGTAGTTGCTCGCCATGGAGTATGAATAGGCCCCGGACGCTGGCACAGCGATCAGATCACCAGCGGTCACGTCACCGGGCAGGAACTCATCCCTTACGACGATGTCGCCACTCTCACAGTGCTTGCCGACCACGCGGGCCAGCACCGGAGCAGCACTGCTGCGACGGTTCGCCACGGTCGCGGAGTACGACGCCCCGTAGAGGGCGGTGCGGATGTTGTCGCTCATCCCACCATCGACCGAGACATAGGTCCTGGACCCTCCTCCGTCGAGCTGAACGACCTTGACAGTGCCGACCCGATAGAGCATGAAAGCCGCCGGTCCGCTGATGGCCCGACCGGGCTCGATCGACAGCCGCGGCACGTCGATGCCGAGGGCTGCACATTCGGCACCGACGATCGCACCGATCCGGGTGGCCAGTTCCATCGGCGTGCTCGGGGTGTCCTGCGAGGTGTAGGCGATACCGAAACCACCGCCGAGGTCGAGCTCGGGCAGCGCCACACCGGTGCGGGCAGCGAACTGGGCGTGCAGGCCGAGGGTGCGTCGAGCCGACACCTCGAAACCCTCGGCATCAAAGATCTGCGAGCCGATGTGGGAGTGGATGCCGCGCAGGTCGAGCCCGGGTGCGTCATGGCAGGCCAACAGTGCCTCGAGCGCGTCACCACCGCTGAGGGAGAGGCCGAACTTCTGGTCCTCGCGGGCGGTCGCAATGTATTCGTGGGTGTGCGCCTCGACACCGGGAGTGACACGGACCAGTACCGGCGCCGTCACCCCGAGCTCGGTCGCGATCTGCGACACTCGGTCGATCTCGGGCATCGAGTCGATCACGATCCGACCGATCCCGCTGGTCAGGGCCAGCTCGATCTCGGCATCGGACTTGTTGTTGCCGTGCAGCCCGATCCGGGCCGGGTCGACGCCGGCTCGCAGAGCGACGGTCAACTCGCCACCGGTGCAGGTGTCGAGGTGAAGGCCTTCCTCGGCGATCCACCGGGCCACCCCGGTCGACAGGAAGGACTTGCCGGCGTAGTAGACGTCCCAGCCGGCGAATGCATCGGCGAAAGCACGCGCACGGGCTCGGAAGTCGGCTTCGTCGAAGACCAGCGCAGCGGTGCCGACTCGATCAGCGATCTCGGCGACCGTGACTCCGGCCACCGCCAGCACCCCGTCATCGGTCTTGGTGACCCCTTCGCTCCACAGCTGCGGCAACAAGGCATTGACGTCCTCGGGGACCTGCAGCCAGGCAGGACCCCGGTGGCCGACGTCCTGGTGGATCGCACCGGCGACATGGGTGTGGGTCATGACCTGAACTGTGCCAGATCGAGGACGGTCACCATCGGGTCATCCCGTTCCCCGAACTCACCTTCGGCCCGAGTCAGGACCGGGCCTCCACCCGTACGGTGTGGGTCGTCGCCAGCACCAGCGAGAGGGGGTCGCTCACCGGGTTGCCGTCGGCCAGAACAGTGATTCCACCACAGGCAGCGCCGAGACACTCGCCGTCGAACCGGACACCCCACAGGATGAAGAACTGTCCCAACGTCACCTCGGCCGCTTCGCTGCCCTCGAGCCACACCTCACCACTGGTGTCGTGGGTGTGGGCGGCGGCCTGGAGTGCACGGATCCGGTCGATCCCCAGGTAGGCGGGAATCTCGACCGGCTGTCCGTCGATGACGACCTCGAGGTCGATGATGCGTTGATTGGTGGTGGTGTCGAGCGGCTCGGCGACCAGTCCTGCCTCGTCGATGTAGGACACCGCATCACGGGGGGCGGACCACGGCGGCGCTGACTGCCGGATCACTGCCGGCGGCGGTGCACTGGAGCCTGAGGGCATGTTGCACCCCGCCGTTGCAAGAAGCAGCATCACCGCTGCCACGACACCGACGAACATCCGACCTGAGAACACGCGCCGAGCATAGGACGCAACCATCGAGTTCCCCACTTCACTGTGGCCTCACCCACACCCGGAGTCCGACTGGACAGCACAAACCCCGGCCAGACCGTGTCTGGCCGGGGTGTTTCCCAAGCGCCCCCGGCAGGATTCGAACCTGCGCACCCGCCTCCGGAGGGCGGTGCTCTATCCCCTGAGCTACGGGGGCTGGGCAGAGGGAACAGTACCACCTACACCGATGACGGGCGAACCGGTTCCCTCGCCCCGCGGAGGGTGACGAACACTGTCCGGACCGACGACGATCCCTCCCCTCACACTGCCGCGTGAGGTGTGACCCGTTCAGCAACACCATGGGGGTTTCCTCATTGATACGGGCATGCAAGACTCTGGCCTCGTGTCCGTTCCCCCCTCCGACCCCATCCTGGGCCGTCTGGTCCGGCCCAGCTGGATCGCCGGCCTCGGCCCGAGCACCCGACTGGTGCTGATCTGGCTGCTCACCCGTGCCTTGATGTTGGTCGCGATCATCACCCCGGCCGAGAACTGGGCCCACAACGACCCGTTCTACTACCAGGAAAAGCTGCGTGCCGGTGGGCACATCGGCGAGGTGATGTTGGAGTATCCCAATCCCGCCGTGTGGGTGCTGCAGCTTCCGGACCTGTTGAGTTTCGCCCACCCGTTGCTCTACGCGATCGGCTTCGTGGTGCTGATGGCCGCCCTGGATGCCGGTTTCACCTGGCTGTTGTGGCGCAGCGCGGGTCGGCGTCGCAGTGCAGCCATCGACTTCTGGCTGATCTTCACCCTGGTGCTGGGCCCGCTGTGCTGGCTGCGATTCGACATGTTGCCGGCCGTGCTGGTCGGGGCGGCCCTGGTCCTGGCCGCCACCCGCCCCGTGGTGGCCGGAGTCCTGGCCGCGATCGGCGCGGCGACCAAGCTGTGGCCGGCCGTGACCTGGCTGGCGCTGTTTCCCCGTCGCGACCGTCGCTGGCCGATGACCGCAGCCTTTGTCGGCACCGGTGCCGGGTTGGCGCTGATCAGTCTGGTCCAGGGCGGGTGGGACCGGTTGGTCTCACCGCTGACCTGGCAGTCCGACCGCGGCCTGCAGATCGAGTCCATCGTGGCCACCCCGCTCATGGTGGCCCGGGTGAGCGATCCTGACCGATGGCCGATCGAGCTGTCGTCGTACAACGCGTTCGAAATCATGACCGGACCCGGCCGGGAGTCGCTGATCCAGGCGGCCTCGGTCGCCACCCTGGTCGGCGCTCTGGTCATCCTCGCGTTGGCCGTCCTGCTGACCGTGCAACTGCGGGTTGCGGCCAACCGTTCGGCCAGTGAGGTGTCGTGGCGGATCGCCATGGTGGCGCTGGCCATCTTGTTGGTGCTGATCATCACCAACAAGACCTTCTCCACCCAGTACATGTTGTGGCTGGCCGGACCGATCGCGGTCGGGCTGTTGTCCTCAGGTGGTGACAGTGAGGCGGCCCGCCGTCGGGCCCGGATCAGCTCGGCGCTGGCCTGGTCGGTGATCGCGCTCGGCGCTGCCACTCATCTGCTCTACCCGATCTGTTACCCGCCGCTGACAGCGGCACCGGGCACTCCCGTGGATCCGGGGTTGTTGGCCGCCGCCACCGCCGTGCTGACGGTCCGCAATCTCGGGCTGGTCGCGCTCACCGTGGTCACCGTCGTGCTGGCGGTGCGCCCCGGCCGCGCGTCCGGGTCGTCGACCGGCCCGGTGGATCCGACTCCGACCGAAGGCTAGTCGCGCTGGAACTTGGTGACCGTCGGATCGCCGGCGATGCGGTCGGTGACCTGCTGCATGGTCGCCACGAACTGGTCGGCGGTGATCTCGGCGGCCAGGAGTCGGCGGGTGGTGTCGCGTGCCGTGGTCCGCAGCTCGCCGTACCAGCGCAGACAGCGCAGATCGAACAGGTCCTCCCCTGCTGCGGCGACCGCATCGAGGGTGGCAGCCAGGGTCGGCGACGGATCCGACACCTGATCGGCCGCACCGACCACGGCACAGACGCTGCCGGTCTGCTCGTGGAAGGTCCGCATCCCGTCCTCGCTGAGCAGGGTACGCAAGAACTCCAGCCCTCCAGCACGGTTGTCAGCCGCCTCACACACGGCCAGCGGCAGTCCGGGATCGGTGCCCAGCGCACTGTATGGGAGCTGGTCGT
This sequence comes from uncultured Propionibacteriaceae bacterium, assembly GCA_945911015.1. Lineage (GTDB taxonomy): Bacteria > Actinomycetota > Actinomycetes > Propionibacteriales > Propionibacteriaceae > Avipropionibacterium. The sequence continues at coordinate 204,242 of CAMDZW010000002.1, read as the reverse complement.
CCTCGGCGAGCAGCGGCAGGCTGGCAAAGCCGGGGGTGAGACCGTCGGGGAGTTCGATCTCGCTGGCCAACCACGAGGCACCCGGTACGAGGGCGGCACCCCCACCGGCCCACAGTTCCTCGGCGGCCAACTGGTCGAGCATGGCCGAATCGGGATGGATCCAGCCCTCGGCCGCAATCTCCTCCCAGCGGTGGGCGGCGAAGAAGACCGGATCCTGGGTCCAGGCATCGGGCTCGAGATTGTCCAGCTTGGTGAGCACCTCGAGCCCACCCTGCTTGACCCCCTGGTGGCACAGCAGTGTCGCCAGTGACTCGGCATGGAGGCCGGCGGTCACCAGTGGTGGGAGGGAGGTCTGCACGGCGATGTCGTCGAGCAGATCGACAAAAGCGTCCATGGTGGTGGCCGGCGCCCACCCGTACTGGTCGAACTGTTCACTGGAGTGCCACAGACCCCAGACAGCCAGCGCGTAGTGGAGCTCGCGCACCTTGCCGTCGACACTGCCGGCCGCGATCACCGAGGGCAACAGCAGCTCCCGCACGGTGATCCCCGGGTCATCGACCGTGGGCGCATCGAGCAGCGGTTCCAGATCGGCCAGGCGTCCCTCGGCGACGGCCTGCGTCAGCGGCAACGACTCCGGTCCCCCGTTGACGAAGACGTCCGGTGGTTCGTCGGCCTCGAACAGTGGCTCGAGGGTCGATTCGATCTTGGCCGCCTCGGTGACTCGCAGCCCCGGCCCCCAGGCCTTGGTGTGCAGCGCAGCCAGGGCCGTGAACGTGGGGGCACCGTAGCGACCGGGAAAGGCGACCAGGTCCAACGTGTCCTCGGGGTCGACCCCGAACGGATTCTCTGCTGCCGACGGTGTCACCGACACGCTCGGCTCCGGCGGCACCCCTGGGTCGGGTGGTTCCTCGTCCGGGGTGCATCCGGCCAGACCGGCGCCGACCGCGGCCACCGCCAGGCCCTGCACCAGACCGCGCTGCAACAGGGCACGTCGGCCAATGGTGGGGGGTCGCTCGGACAACGGGGCTCCTCGACAGACTGGGTGGCCAAATCCTCAATCGGAGGTCATGATCAGCAGGTGGATCCTGTGCCGAACGCGACCTTCTCCCCCAAACCCTCGGCGTCTCCTGGGTTCGTCCTGGGGGCAGACATCGGGGGGACCTCGACCCGGGTCGCGATCGCGACCACCTCCGGGGAAGTGGTCGCCGTCGCGACCGGTGGAGCCGGCAATCCGGCCGCCATCGGGCTGGACGCCAGTGGTGCTGTCGTCCGGTCCGTGGTGGCCGAGGCCCGAGCCGCCGCCCGGATCCCGGATCCCTCCGATGGTTCCATTGTGGCAGCAGTGTTGGGGCTGGCAGGAGTGACCACACTCCATCGTGAGACCGCCGACTCCTTCGTCGACCACGTGATGGGGCCCGACGGCGCCCGCACCCGGTTGGTCTCCGACCTCGCCGTGGCCTACGCCTCCGGGACCTGGCAGCCCCACGGCATCGTGACAATCGCCGGTACGGGATCGGGTGCAGTCGAGATCGATCACGGCACACAGCTGGCCCGTCGCGATGCCTGGGGCTGGTTGCTCGGCGATGAGGGATCGGGCTGGTGGCTGGGACGCGAGGCCGTACGGGCGGCACTGTCCGAGCTCGAACGGGGAGTCGAACCCGGGCCGGTGACCCGCGCCGTGATGACTGAGCTCGGCACGAGCGATCTGGCCTCGACGATCGCGCAGTGCTACGCCCGGACCCCCCGTGCCCTGTCCGAGCTGGCACCAGTGGTGAGCCGCGCCCTGCCCGACCCGACGGCAGCCGCGATCCTCGACCGCGCAGCCCGGGTCATCACCGCTCGGGTCCAGGAACTGTCGGGCGAACGACGCGATCTGCCGATCGTGCTCGCCGGCTCCCTGGTGACCGGGAACGGACCCTTGTCCGAAGCGGTTCGGGAACGCCTGGGGACCCTTGGATTCCAGTCGGTCCACCAGGCTGGGGACGGCTTGGCAGGGGCACTGTGGCTGGCATCGGCAACTCGCCTGCGCGACACGGGGGGACCAGCGCGACAGTGGTCTGCGCTGTTGGGTAGCCTAGGTGATCGTCGGAGGAGAACTCCTCACATAGAGACCTGACCACGGAAGTAGGAATGGTGGCGCCCGAGCCAAGAACACCCGGTTCTTCTGAAGCAGTCGACTTCGGTCCGAACGACTGGCTCATTGACGAAATGTACGACAAGTACCGGGCGAACCCCGAGTCTGTCGACCCGACCTGGCGTGACTACTTCGCCAAGCACGGGAACAACGGTACGGCCGCGCCCGCACGGGACGAGGCGAAGGTGAAGAACCCGGCCCCCAACACGCCCGGCCCGGCACCGGCTCCGAAGGCCGAGGGCGCCCCGGTGCCGGCGGACGCACCGAAGCCGACGGCTCGTACCCGTCCGACCGTCGAGCGGCCGCACGAGGTCAAGGAGTCCCGTCCGACCAAGCCGGGCGCCAGCGGTGGTGTCCCCGCCGACCCGCCGAATCCGTCAGTCCGTCCCGAGACCTCGCCCGACCACACCGAGAACAAGGTGTTGAAGGGTCCGGCCCTGCGGACCGCCAAGAACATGGATCTGTCGTTAACGATCCCCACCGCCACCAGTGTGCGTTCGTTGCCGGTCAAGTTGATCATCGACCAGCGGGTCGTGATCAACAACCACCTCAAGCGCGCTCGCGGCGGCAAGGTGTCCTACACCCACCTGATCGGCTACGCCATGGTCAAGGCCCTGGCGAAGGTGCCGGCCATGAACAACGGGTACACCGAGATCGACGGCAAGCCCAACCTGGTCATCCCGGCCCACGTCAACCTGGGCCTGGCGATCGACATGGCCAAGCCCGACGGCACCCGGCAACTGCTGGTGCCCAACATCAAGGCCTGTGAAGATCTGGATTTCGCCCAGTTCTGGGCGGCCTATGAGGATGTCGTACGGCGGGCCCGGGCCAACAAGCTCACCCTCGACGACTTCGCCGGCACCACGATCACCCTCACCAACCCGGGCACGATCGGCACCAACCATTCGGTCGCTCGACTGATGAACGGTCAGGGCGCCATCATCGGCGTCGGTTCGATGGACTATCCCCCGGAGTTCCAGGGCTCGGATCCGGAGCGGCTCAGCGAGATGTCGGTCGCCAAGGTCATGACCTTGACCTCGACCTATGACCACCGCATCATCCAGGGTGCTGTCTCGGGCGAGTTCCTCTCCGTCCTGCACAAGATCCTGCTCGGCGAGGACGGCTTCTACGACGAGATCTTCCGCGCACTGCGGATCCCGTACGAGCCGATCCGGTGGGCGACCGACACCACCGATCACCACGAGAACCAGATCGGCAAGCAGGCGCGGGTGATGGAGCTCATCAACGCCTACCGCACCAGCGGTCACCTGATGGCCGACACCGATCCGCTGGAATACCACCAGCGGACCCATCACGATCTCGATGTGCAGACCCACGGCCTGACCTTGTGGGATCTGGATCGCAATTTCGCGACCGGTTCCTTCGGCAAGGGGAAGCTGCTGCCGCTGCGCAAGATCTTGGGCATCCTGCGTGACTCCTACTGTCGCTCCACCGGCATCGAGTACATGCACATCCTCGACCACGAACAGCGGGAGTGGATCCAGGAACGGGTCGAGCGTCCTCACGAGTCACTACCTCGTGAGGAGCACCTGCGGATCTTGGACAAGCTCAGCGAGGCCGAGCTGTTCGAGACCTTCCTGCAGACCAAGTTCGTCGGCCAGAAGCGGTTCTCCATGGAGGGCGGCGAGTCCGGCATCGTGGTGCTCGACGAGATCTGCGAGCAGGCAGCCAACGCCGGGCTCGAAGAGGTCTGCATCGGTATGCCCCACCGTGGGCGGCTCAATGTGTTGGCCAACATCGTGGGCAAGTCGTACGGCCAAATCTTCCAGGAGTTCGAGGGCAACATCGATCCCCGGTCGGTGCAGGGTTCGGGCGATGTGAAGTACCACCTGGGGGCCGAGGGGCAGTTCACCGCCCTGTCCGGCGCCACGGTGAAGACCTCGGTCGCCGCCAACCCGAGCCACCTCGAGGCCGTCAACCCGGTGCTCGAGGGCATTGCCCGGGCCAAGCAGGACATCCTGAACCGGGGCACCGAGTTCCCGGTGCTGCCCCTGCTGGTGCACGGCGATGCGGCCTTCGCCGGACAGGGTGTGGTCTCGGAGACCCTGGCCCTGTCGCAGCTGCGCGGGTACCGCACCGGCGGCACCATCCACCTGGTCATCAACAACCAGGTGGGTTTCACCACCTCCCCGACCGAGTCGCGGTCGTCGCTGTACTGCACCGACGTCGCCCGCGCGGTGGGTGCGCCGATCTTCCATGTGAACGGCGACGATCCCGAGTCCTGTGTCCGAGTGGCACGACTGGCCTTCGAGTTCCAGCAGGAGTTCAACAAGGACGTCGTGATCGACCTGATCTGCTACCGCCGTCGCGGCCACAACGAGGGCGACGACCCGTCGTTCACCCAGCCGCTGATGTACAAGCTGATCGAGAAGAAGCGTTCGGTGCGCAAGCTCTACACCGAAGCCCTGATCGGCCGTGGTGACATCTCGGTGGAGGATGCCGAGCACGTCTTCCAGCGGTTCCAGAAGCGCCTCGAGGATGTCTTCGAGGAGGTCCGTCAGGGCGCCGAGGCAACCGACCCGGACTATGCGAAGGTTCCCGACTACCCGGTCAAGGCCGGCGCTGACCATGGCACCGCCATTTCGCTCGAAACCATGAAGGCGATCGCCGACGCCCACACCAATGTGCCCGAGGGGTTCACCGTCCACCCGAAGGTGTTGCCACAGCTGCAGCGCCGGTCGGCGGCGATCAGTCAGGGCAACATCGACTGGGCGACTGCCGAGATCTTGGCCATTGGTTCGCTCCTGTCCGAGGGCCGCCCGGTCCGGCTGACCGGTCAGGACAGCCGACGTGGCACCTTCGTCCAGCGGTTTGCCGCCGTCGTCGACCATGCCACCGGCGAGGCCTGGGTGCCGCTGAAGCACATCCAGGAGCAGCAGGGAAAGTTCCACGTCTTCGACTCGTTGCTCAGTGAGTACGCGGCGATGGGCTTCGAGTACGGCTATTCCGTGGCCCGACCTGACGCCCTAGTGATGTGGGAGGCCCAGTTCGGCGACTTCGCCAACGGTGCCCAGATCATCGCCGACGAGTTCATCTCCGCCGGTCAGGCCAAGTGGACCCAGAAGTCGGGAGTGGTCCTGCTGCTCCCCCACGGGTACGAAGGCCAGGGACCGGACCACTCGTCGGCCCGCCTCGAGCGATGGCTGCAGCTGGCGGCCGAGGACGCGATCCGCGTCGCGGCACCGTCCACACCGGCCAGCTACTTCCATCTGTTGCGCACTCAAGCACTCGGCGGTGACCACCATCCGCTGATCGTGATGACCCCGAAGTCGATGCTGCGCAACAAGCTGGCCGTCTCCGAGCCGTACGAGTTCACCGAGGGCACCTTCGATCCGGTCCTGTCGGATCCGACCGTGACCGGCCCGAATCAGGTCGAGAAGGTCCTGCTGACCTCGGGCAAGGTCCGTTGGGATCTCGTCCGGGCCCGTGAGCGCGAAGGACTGGAGGGTCGCATCGCGATCCTGCCGGTCGAGTTGCTCTACCCGTTGCCGGCGGCAGAGATCGCTGCCGCGCTGTCGCCGTACAGCCACCTCGACAAGGTCCACTGGGTCCAGGAGGAGCCGAAGAACCAGGGAGCCTGGCCTCACATCGCGCTCAACCTGCCAGAAGCTCTGGCCGAGGTCGATGCCGTGGTCAAGCCGATCGTGCCGATCACCCGACCAGCTGCAGCTGCACCGTCGACCGGTTCGGGCAAGGTTCACGAAGCCCAGCAGATCGATCTGGTCGACCGGGCACTGGCCCTCTGAGGCCGAGGACGAACGGGCTGGCTGAGGCCACATGGACGACTGGCTGGTCGAGCAAGTGCTCGTCGCTGTCGAACTGATCCCGGCCGGCCAGGTGGCGACCTACGGGGACGTCGCCGGGCTGGTCGGGATCGGTCCACGTCAGGCCGGGACCATCCTGCGCCACCATGGGGCAGCAGTCCCCTGGTGGCGGGTCACCAACCATGTCGGGGACCTTCCTGCTCCGCTGCTGGCCCGAGCACGCGACCACTGGACAGCCGAGGGCATCGTGGTGAAGGCCAATGGCCGTGGTTGTGCGATCACCAGCTGTCGGGTCGATCCGGTCAGCTGGGCCGCCGAGTGGGAACGAGCCCTGCCGTCCTGACACCGTAGGCGGACCTGTTCAGCAGAAACCGTCGAAACCGAGCTGCCGAGCCGCCTCGTAGATCGCGATCGAAGCAGAGTTGGCCAGGTTCAACGATCGACGCGAGGGCAGCATCGGGATCCGGATCCGCTCAGTGATTCGCGGATCGGCCAGCACCTCGTCGGACAGTCCGGTCGGCTCCGGGCCGAACAGGAGCAGATCTCCGGGGCGGTAGTCGACCTGGGTGTGCCACTTCTGGGCGTGGGCGGTGAAGGCATGGACCGAGGCATCCGGCGCAACGCCGTCGAGCAATGCGTCCAGATCGGGATGGACCGAGACCCGAGCCATGTCGTGATAGTCCAGACCCGCCCGCCGCACCCGGGCCTCGTCGAGACTGAAGCCGAGCGGTGCGACCAGGTGGAGCATCACACCGGTGACCGCCGACAATCGGATGGCGTTGCCCGTGTTCTGCGGGATGCGCGGTTCGACGAAGCCGATGTTGAGCCAGTTGTTGTCCACCGGCGCATTCAACCATCTCACTCCCCGACCGGCCCATCACGGGTGCGGCCGACACCACGAACCCGCCGATAGACTCGCCCCACCATGAACGACGCCACCCCTCTCACCGACACGACACCCGTGACCGATGCCAGCAGTGCGGTCCAGCAGGCCTTCCACGACCTGACCGGAGCGACACCGACCGGGGTGTGGTTCGCACCCGGACGAGTCAATCTGATTGGTGAGCACACCGACTACAACGACGGCTTCTGCATGCCCTTCGCACTGCCCCACCGGGTGTTGGTGGCCGCCTCGGTCCGCGAGGACCAGCACTGGCAGGTCCGGGCGCTCGACATGGGTCAGACGATCGAGTTCGGCGCCGATGAGCTGGCCCCGGGCGCCCATTCCGGGTGGGCCGGCTATGTCGCCGGAGTGGTCTGGGCGATGCGTGAGGCCGGCCATCCCGTCCCCGGTGCCGACCTGGTCCTCAGCTCCAATGTCCCGATTGGAGCCGGGCTCTCCTCCTCGGCAGCTCTGGAGTGCGCCGTCCTCACCGCCCTGGCCGACCTGGCTGATCTCGACATCGACCTGATGGACCGTGCCGTCCTGGCCCGACGCGCCGAGAATGTCTACGTCGGCGCACCGACCGGGTTGATGGACCAGGCGGCCTCCACCCTGTGTCGGGAGGGCCATGCGCTGTTCTTCGACTGCCGTGCGCTGACCGTCGAGCAGGTGCCCTTCGCCCCCGGGGACCACGGTCTGGACATGCTGGTCCTCGACACCCGCACTCCGCACAGCCATGTCGACGGCGAATATGCCGAACGACGCGCCAGTTGCGAGAAGGCGGCCACGATCCTGGGGGTCGCCGCCTTGCGGGATGTGACGCTTGACCAGCTGGATCGGGCCCTGCAAACCGTTGCCGACCCCCTGCTGCAACGCCGCGTCCGCCATGTCGTGACCGAGGATGCCCGGGTGCTGGCCGCGGTCGATGCCCTGCGACAGGGCGACCTCACCACGGTGGGCAGCCTGCTCAACGAGTCCCACACGTCCATGCGTGAGGACTTCGAGATCACCGTGCCCACGGTGGACGTCGCAGTGGAGACTGCCCGGGCCCACGGGGCGATCGGTGCCCGGATGACCGGTGGCGGCTTCGGCGGCTGCATCATCGCCCTCGTACCGGTCGGGACCAGCGACCTGGTCGCTCAGGCCATCTCCGATGCCTTTGCCGAGCGTGGTTGGGCTGCCCCAGCCTGGTTCATCGCCACCCCGTCCCACGGCGCCGGTCGACTCCGCTGAGAGCTGGCCTCAGTGTTGACCGGCCGGGCCGTTCGGATTGGCGAAGGCCCGGATCGACGATGGCCAGAACATGCACACCAGCACCACAATCGACACCACGCCGAGAGCCACCCCGGCCGCCACCGGGCCCCACTCGGCCCCCTGTCCGGCGCCGCTGACAAAGCTCCAGGCGATCGGCAGGTGCAGCAGATTCGCTGCCACCACCACGGCTCGGGCCCACCCACGTTGGCGCCACACCGCCCGCGCTGCGGCGAGCAGCGCTACTGCGTACACCACCATCGTCACCACAGTGCCCACGGTGACCACGGCTCGGTCGGGGTGGAAGTCAGTGGCGGCATAGACAGCGAAGCCGAGGCCGAACAGCCCTTCGAGGGCTGCCAGAACCGCCGCCGGGATCAGCGCCCGCGCGGGAGTCAACGGGGGTTCACCGAGGATGGTCTGACGAAGATTGGCTGAGCTGGACATCGACCCGAAGTCAACCACGGCGGGCAACCGGGTTCCCACCGGGTCCAGCAAGGTGGACCTGTGTGAGCCAGCCAACGTTTCAACACTCTTGTGCAACCGGTCGACTACAGGCAGACTTGGGCATGGTCGTAGACCAGCCGGAACCAAACCATGGTTCTTCTGCACCCTGGGACCATTCGTCAGTGCCGACCAGCTCACTCGACACCACCACCTGCAGCACCACCCTACGCTGCAGTCCGAACCAAGGAGATACCGGTATGGATTGGCGCCACAAGGCCGCTTGTCTTGATGAGGACCCGGAGCTGTTCTTCCCCATCGGCAACACGGGTCCGGCCCTGTTGCAGATCGAAGAGGCCAAGAAGGTCTGCAATCGTTGCCCGGTGAAGGAACCCTGCCTGCAGTGGGCCCTGGAAGCTGGTCAGGACCACGGCGTGTGGGGCGGCATGAGCGAGGACGAGCGCCGTGCGCTGAAGCGTCGTGCTGCCCGGTCCCGCATCCGCACCGCCTGACTCATCGAGATCCACCGGGTGCCGTCGGCACCCGGTGTTTGTGTGTCCGCACCCGGTTCACGGGCCTCATCTGGATCACGGGCCTCATCTCGATCACGGGCCTCATCTCGATCACAGGCCGCGCGGCACCGTCACCTCGGCCTGGGTGCCGTGCCCCTCGGGCAGGTTGGTCAACGAGAACTCTCCCTGCAGATCAGCCACCATCGTCTGCACGATGGACAGACCCAGGCTTGACGCGGTCTGCAGGTCGAAGCCTTCGGGCAGGCGTTGCCCCTGTGTGGTGATCACCCGCACCCGCAGCCGCTGGATCCCGTCCGGCTCGTCACCCAGGTCCTCGGCGACCACATCCACCTGTCCGGGGCCACGGTTCAGGCCGTGCTCGATGGCGTTCTGGCAGATCTCGTTGAGCACCAGCGACAGACTGGTGGCCACATCGGCCGAGACCATGCCGAACGACCCCTGACGCCGTACGGTCGCCGCAGACTCAGTCGTGGCCACGGTCGCGAGCATGCGCAGGATCTGGTCGGCGACCTCGTCGAACTCGACCGTCTTCTCAAAGACCTGCGACAACACCTCGTGCACCACCGCGATCGATGACACCCGGGCCATCGCCGCCTGCAGTGCGGCAGCAGCATCGGGGGAATCGATCCGCCGCGCCTGCATCCGCAGCAGGGCCGCAACGGTCTGGAGATTGTTCTTGACCCGGTGGTGCATTTCGCGGATGGTGGCGTCCTTGGTCACCAGTTCCCGTTCGCGACGGCGCAGGTCGGTGACGTCCTTGCACAAGACCACGGCGCCGATCCGTTCCCCTTCCCGCACCAGTGGGATCGATCGCAGGAGCACCTGGGCCACGGTGGTGTCGGCCTCACAGTCGCGGGCATGACGTCCCGACAGTGCCTCCAGCAGCTGGTCGTGGCCGGCATCATCCTTGGCAGGGGCCATCTGGGAGGTGATGGTGGCCAGGTTGACGTCCTCGAGGTCCAGCCACCAACCGAGATGGCGATAGGCCGAGACGGCATTGGGGCTGGCATAGATGACATCGCCATCGGGGTCGAGACGGATCATGCCGTCACCCACATGGGGGCCGACCGGTTCGAGCCATTCGGTCTCGGCCGGGAAGGATCCCTCGGCAATCATCGCGGCCAGATCCTCGGCGGCAGCCACGTACTGCAGCTCCATCCCACTGGGTCGTCGCACCCCGAGCTGGTTGGTGTGGCGTTCGAGGATGCCGATGATCCGGCCGCGATACGGGATCGGGATGGCCACCACATCGACCGGATTGCCCGCGTGGAGCTTGTTGTCGGAGGTGCGAGCGATCTCGCCGCTGACGAAGGCGGAGGTGACCAGATGCTCGGGCACATAGGCGATCGGGTCGCCGACCACGTCTTCGAACAGTGCGGTCGGCCCGGTGGCCGGTCTCACCTGGGCAGCTGCCCAGAAGACATTGGGATCGGTGTCGGGGACCCACAGGACCAGGTCGGAGAAGGCCAGATCAGCCAACAGGTGCCACTGTCTCACCAGCAGTTCGAGTCTGGCGCGATCGGCGGGCTCCAATGACGTGTGGTCGTCAACGACCTCGGCAAGACTCGGCACGGCTCACAGCCTAGACCGACGTCGCCCAGATGCTCGCACCCACCTCAGGTGTCGGTCTGCGGATCGCTCAGCACTGGCGCAGGGACTTGAGGACCTTGCTGCGCAGATCGTCAGGGGCCGAGCTGGCACAGTGCTTGTGCACCAGATCCTTCACCTGCTGGGTCAGGTCATAGGTGTCGAGGCACTGCTCGCACAGGTGAAGGTGGTCACGGATGTGATCGGCGTCGGCGCTGGCCAGCTCGTGGTCGAGGAAGAGATGGAGCTGTTCCAGCGCCTGTTCACAGTCGTCATGGGTCGGGCCGTGGTCGGCCTGTTCGATGCTCACGCCTTCGGCTCCTTCACAGGATCGTCGTCGCCGCGCACCATCCCGATGGCCCGGGCGTGCTCGGTGAGAAGTTCACGCAGCCTGGACCGGCCCCGGTTGAGTCGGGACATCACTGTCCCCATCGGGCTGTCCATGATCTGGGCGATCTCCTTGTACGAGAACCCTTCGACATCGGCCAGATAGACCGCGAGCCGGAAGGATTCGGGAAGTTGGTGCAGTGCATCGACCACGGCACCGTCGGGCAACAGGTCCAGGGCAACGCTCTCGGCCGATGGCAGGCCACCGGAGGTGTGGGAGGCGGCCCGGGCGATCTGCCAGTCCTGGATCTCCTCGTGGTCGGAGATCTGTGGTTCACGCTGCTTCTTGCGATAGCTGTTGATGTAGGTGTTGGTCAGGATCCGATACAGCCACGCCTTGAGGTTCGTCCCCGGGGTGAACTGGTGGAACGCTCCGTACGCCTTGGAGTAGGCCTCCTGGACCAAGTCCTCGGCATCAGCAGGGTTGCGGGTCATCCGCAGCGCCGCGCCATACAGCTGGTCAAGGTACTGCAGGGCCTCCGCCTCGAACCGGGCGTCGGTCTCGGCGGGGGTCTCCTCGGCAGGATTCGGGGTCTGTGGATCGGCAGCCGACTGGTTGGCGGCGCCGTCCCGGGTGCTGATGTTGGTGGCCATCGCTGACCACTCTAGCGCCGGGCCGTTCACACCGACCACCGCAGGCATCATCTCCATGCCTGCCGACCGCGGGTCGTTGCCTGCCGCCACCGGTTGGTTGATCGTGCACATCACGACCGGTTCAACCACCTCCCGGTCCGGTTCATTCCCAACCGCTAGATTCGTTTCCATGACGTGGACACGCACCGCGCGCCAGTTCCTTGACTGCGCTCCTGCCGACCTGTGGTCGGTGATCGGCGACCCGACCCGGCTGCCGCAGTGGCAGCCCGGCTGGGCATCCCTCGACCTCGACGGCCCGATCGATGTCGGCACGACTGGCCGGTTGGTGCCTGCCGGTGGTGCCGTACGCGGCGGTCTGCACCGGATTGCCGCGGGCCCGATCAGCATCACCAGACTGGACCAGGACCACTCGATCACGATCGAGCAGCCGCAACCCGGTGGCCGTTGGACCTTCACCTGGACCGTCACGCCGACCGAGGGCGGCAGTGTGGTCTCGCAGGTGAACAGCTATGACGGACTGGCCGCGGGCGCCAACGCTGCGGTGATCGGCGATGACCTGGCCGATTTCGATCTGCGCTGTGCCCGGTTGCGCTCGGTGCTCGGTGCCGCGCCGGCGGCCAACGGTCTACGGGTGGTGATCCCCGGGGGATCCGGCCTGTTGGGCCGCCACCTGGCCGCCGACCTGACCTGTCGCGGACATCAGGTGGTGCTGCTGACACGCGCGGTCCGACCAGAACTCCCCTTCACCCAGATCGAGTGGGACCCCCGTTCGGTCGGCGACTGGGCCGACGGCCTGTTCGACGATCCGTCCCGGACCGCAGTGGTGAACCTGGCCGGCGCCTCGGTCGGGGCCCGACCGACCAGGGCGCGGATTGCCGAGTTCACCCGCAGCCGGGTCGACAGCACCCAGACGATCCTGGCCGCAGCCCGTGCCGCGACCGCTGACGAACAGCTCGCTGCCTGGGTGCAGGCCAGCACGACCGCGATCTGGGGCGATGCCGGTGAGCTGCGTTGCACCGAGGCCACGCCGCTGCCGTACGGCAGTGCCGCACTCCCCCAGATGACTGGGGTGGCAGCCGCCTGGGAGTCGGCCCTGGTCGACCCGCCAGCGAGCCACCACCACATCCTGCGAACCTCCCTGGTCCTGGCCCGCGACAGCGAGCTGGTCAATCGGCTGTCGAGCTTCACCCGGCTCGGACTGGGCGGGCGGATGGGTCACGGTCGGCAGTGGGTCAGCTGGATCGGACTGGCCGACTGGCTCGGTGTCGTACGGGAATGTCTTGGCCTGGGCACACTCGACATCCCGGACGGGGTGCTCGTGGCGGCCAGTCCCGCACCGGTGCGCAATACCGAGCTGATGAAGTTGCTCCGCACGGAGTGGAAGCGTCCACCCGCACCACCCACGGTCGCTCCCCTGGCCACTGTCGGCGGCTGGGTGATGGGCACCGATCCGGCGCTGGGACTGACTGGGCGGCATGCCACCTCGACGGTGTTGTCCGAGGCAGGCTTCGATTTTGCCGATCCCGAGATCGGCGCGTTCCTGCACGACATGTGGAGGTGAGGTCGGCGCGTGGCGGCGATCTGGAAGGATGGCCGTCATGGAGGTCATCATTCCCAACGACCCGAGCCAGATCCCGGTGCTGGTGGCCGATGCGATCTGTGCTCTGGTGGAACGCAAGCCCGATGCCACGCTCGGTGTCGCCACCGGTTCGACACCGCTGGCGGTCTACGACGAGCTGGCGCGTCGCCATGCCGCCGGCGAGGTGAGTTTTGCCCAGGCGAAGGCGTTCATGCTCGACGAGTATGTCGGCCTGCCCGCCGACCACCCGGAGCGGTATCGCAATGTCATCGACACCGCGTTCACCTCACGACTCGACATCGACCCGGCCAATGTCCATGGCCCCGACGGTCTGGCTCCTGACCTGCCTGAGGCCTGCGCCCGGTACGAGGCCGAAATCCTCGAGGCCGGTGGGGTCGACCTGCAGATCCTGGGGATCGGCACCGACGGACACATCGCCTTCAACGAACCCGGGTCATCGTTGGCCTCACGGACCCGGATCAAGACATTGACCAGCCAGACGCGGGTCGACAATGCCCGCTTCTTCGGCGGCGACATCGATGAGGTGCCACGGCACTGCCTCACCCAGGGGCTGGGCACCATCATGGATGCCCGCCACGTGGTGCTGATCGCACTCGGCAAGGGCAAGAGCGAAGCTGTGCACAACCTGGTCGAGGGACCGGTGTCGGCGCTGTGGCCAGCAACGATCCTGCAGCACCACCAGCATGCGTCGGTGTTGTTGGACCCCGGTGCCGGGTCCCGGCTGCAGCTGTCGGACTACTACCGCGAGGCGTACGAGTCGAAGCCGGACTGGCAAGGACTCTGACTCACAGGCCGAACGGTCACAGGCTGATCCGGGTCACAGGCTGATCGGATCGACCAGGTGCGGTCCGTTGTTGCGGACCGAGCCCACCTCGGTCGAGACCGGATGGGTCAGCAGCCGACCCGGCTCGACGACCTGCAGCAGTTCGACCGCCTCGTCGGTGTCGGTCAGTGTCGGGTCGAGCCAGCGGTCCCGGACGGCGGCGTCGATGATCATCGGCATCCGGTCATGGATCCGACCCAGGGCGTCGGTGGCTTCGGTCGTGATGACGGTGCACGACAGATACCACTGCTCGGTCGGCGACTTCCAGTACTCGTAGAGCCCGGCCATCGCCAACGGTCCGTCAGCGGGATGGATGAAGTAGGGCTGTTTGACGGGTTTGCCCTTGGCATCGGTCTGGCCGGTGTCGTACCACTCGTAGTAGCCGTCGGCCGGCAGGAGACAGCGTCGCACGCCGAGGGCCTTGCGGAAGGCCGGTTTGGTCGCGATCGTCTCGACCCGTGCGTTGATCATCCGCGAACCGATCGAGGGGTCCTTGGCCCACGACGGCACCAGACCCCAGTGCAGCGGGCGCAGCTTGCGTACGGGTCGTACCTGGACCAACCGCTCCATCACCACCGGCACTTGCTCGGTGGGGGCCACGTTCCAGCTCGGTCCGGGCAGATCATCGGCGATCTCGTCGACGTCGAAGGCGTCCCTCAGGTCATCGGGATCATAGGAAACCGCGTAGCGACCGCACATGGGCCCAGCCTATGTCGGTCCGGTTGAGGTGGCTGTGGTCCACGACTGGGCGACCTCAGGTAGCGTTGGCCCAGTCGACCCCACGTCGGTGGAAGAGAGGGAAATCCATGTCCTTGCTACGCACCGCGGCTCGCACCATGCTGGCCAGCTTCTTCGTCCTCAACGGAGTGAAGACGGTCAAGGAGCCGTTCGAGTTGGTCCCTGCGACCCAGCCGTTGACCGATGCGGTCATGCCGCTGCTGCAGAAGGCTGCGCCGGCCCAGGTCGCTCCCTACCTGCCGACCGACACCGTGACGATCGTCCGGCTCCAGGGCATCACCCAGATCGTCGGTGGCGTCGCCCTGGCCACCGGCAAGGCTCGGCGCCTCGGCGCGCTGCTGCTGGCCGGTTCACTGGTGCCGACCACGCTGACCCACGCGGCTTTCTGGTCCGAAAAGGACCCTGAGGCCAAGGCCACCAAGCGCGAGGAGTTCATCAAGAACGTCGCCCTCGCCGGCGCCACGCTGATCGCCGCCCAGGATACCGAGGGCCGGCCCAGCCTCGCTTGGCGCGCCCAGGCCGGTAGCGACCGGGGTCGCAAGGCCGTGAAGAGGGCAGCCAAGAAGGCTTCCCGCCAGGCCAAGGACCTTGGACTGAAGTGACCCAGATCTGGCCCGCGCCGCAGGCGCCGTACCCCGTTCAGGCCGTCGTGAAGGTGCCTGGCTCCAAATCCGAGACCAACCGCGCGCTCGTCCTGGCTGCGCTGGCCGATGGCGCGTCACGGATCACCGCCGGCTTGGTCGCCCGGGACACCGAGCTGATGATCGCCGCCCTCGAAACCTTGGGCGTCACCATTGACCGCAACGACGACGACTGGCTGGTCACTCCCCCGACGACCTTCACCGGCGGCGGGACCATCGATTGCGGACTGGCCGGTACGGTGATGCGTTTCGTCCCGGCGATGGCCGCACTGGCCGATGCCCCGGTGACCTTCACCGGCGACGAGCAGGCCCAGGTCCGGCCGATGGGTCCTGTCCTGGAGGGGCTTCGTCAGCTCGGCGCCGCGGTGACTGGCGACGCGATCCCGTGCACGGTCACCGGTCCGATCCGCGCCAGCGACGAACCCGTGGTGATTGACTCCTCAGGTTCCAGCCAGTTCATCTCGGCGCTGCTGCTGGTCGGTGCCCGGCTGCCCGACGGCCTGGAGCTGCGGCACAGCGGTTCGACCGTCCCGTCGAGACCGCACATCGCCATGACCGTTGAGATGTTGCGCGATCGTGGTGTCCGGATCGATGAGCACGAGACCAGCTGGATCGTCCATCCAGGACCAATTGCGGCCCAGGACGTGGTGATCGAGCCGGATCTGTCCAATGCCGCGCCGTTCCTGGCAGCTGCTGCGATCACCCGCGGCACCGTGACGATCCCGCACTGGCCGATGCAGACCATCCAGCCCGGCGACAAGTTGCGGCACATCTTCACCCAGTTCGGCTGCGAGGTCTCGCTCGACGAGGACGGATTCACCCTGGCCGGCGGCGAGCACCTTGACGGCATCGAGGTCGATCTGGCCGATGCCGCGGAGCTGACCCCGGTGGTCGCCGCGGTCGCGGCCCTGGCCCGCCACACGAGTCACATCCACGGAGTCGCGCACATCCGTGGCCACGAGACCGACCGGCTCGCCGCGTTGGAGACCGAACTCAACGGACTCGGGTCGAAGACCTCCCAGACCCATGACGGGTTGACCATCCATCCTTCGATGCTGCACGGCGCCATGTTCGGCGCCTATGCCGATCACCGGATGGCCCAAGCCGGTGCGGTCCTGGGGCTGGTCGTCAACGACCTGGTGGTCGACGACATCAGTTGCACCTCCAAGACGATGCCGGAGTTCCCGCACCTGTGGCGGCAGATGCTGGCCGACACCGTCGCCAATGTCGAGACCGATCCCGGCCAGAACGGCCCGAACGAGTCCGACTCTGCAGAGGACAACTGACCTTTGTCACGACAGATCGGCATCGACGACCAGGAAGGTTTCGACCGGCCCGGCAAACGGAGCCGTCCCCGTACCAAACGGCGACCCGACTACTCCGACGCCGCAGTCGGGGTTGTCGTCTCGGTCACCCGGGGCCGCTACGGCTGCTTGGTCGACGACCGTGAGGTCACTTGTGTCAAGGCCCGCCAGCTGGGACGCAAGGCGGCCATCGTCGGCGACCGGGTGCGCGTGGTCGGTGATCTGTCCGGAGACGAGGGCACCTTGGCTCGGGTTGTCGAGGTGGTGCCCAGGTCCTCGGTGCTGCGGCGCACGGCCGACGACGACGATCCCTATGAGCGACCGATCGTCGCCAACGCCACTCAGCTGGTGATCGTGACCGCACTGGCCGATCCGCCGCCACGGCCGGGCATGATCGACCGCATCCTGGTCGCCGGCTATGACGCCGGACTCGAACCGCTGCTGTGTCTGACCAAGGCCGATCTCGCCTCTCCCGACGACCTCGTCGCTGCCTATTCCCCTCTCGGGATCGCCATCGAGGTCGTCGAGCCCGGCGCCGACCTGACCGACCTGCGAGCACAGCTCGCCGGAGAGTCGAGTGTCTTCGTCGGGCACTCCGGTGTCGGCAAGTCGACTCTGGTCAACGCGTTGATCCCCGACGCCCACCGCGAGATCGGTCGGGTCAACGAGGTCACCGGCCGCGGCCGTCACACCTCAACCTCGGCGATCGCCCTGCAGCTGCCCGATCCTGGCGGTTGGGTCATCGACACCCCGGGCGTGCGGTCCTTCGGTCTGTCCCATGTCAGTGCCGACAACATCGTGGCTGCCTTTGCCGATCTGGCCGAGGCGCTCGAGGATTGCCCCCGGGCCTGTCCGCACACCACCGGCAGCCCTGGATGTGGTCTGGACAAGGCAGTCGCCGAGAGCACCGTCAGCCCCGAACGTGTCGAATCGGTCCGTCGCGTCATCGGCGGGCTCAGCACCGAAACCAACTGAAGTCCACGGCTTCTTCGACCCCTGCCGGTCGTAGTCTGACGTGATGGACAGCATGCAGACGTGGCGGATCGACGAACTCGAAAAGATCGTGATCAAGGCGCTGGTGCTGATTCAGATTGGTCTGTCGCTGGGCAGTCTGATGGTGCCGATCGTCACCATCGCGGGGGACCCTCCGCGCACCAAGAGTGTTGCCAGCATGGTGCTCGGTCTGTTGGGCATGGACGAGCGCCCCATCAGTGGCACCGTGGTGATGGTGTGCCTGCTGGTGGTGCTGCTGGCCACCCTGGTCACCGTGGGCGGGGTCATCGACATCGTGTCCAAGGAGGAGAACTCTCCCGGCCCGATCGTCGCCATGATCGCCGGCATCGTCTCCATGGTCGCCAGCATCTTGGCCCTGGTGGCGTTCACCAGTCTCCCGTTGCGGGTCAGTTCGAGCGGGATGATCCGCTTCCCCGACGTCGATCCCACCTTCCCCGGCTGGGGTCTGGCCCTCGCGGCCTTCGCCGGGCTGTGGACGTTGATGCTGGCCAGTGCCGTACGAAAGATCCGCGGATGAGCAGAACTCGCACCACACTCCGGCTGATTCAGGCCATGCTCCGGGAGGGTGGCCCACGGCTGGCGTCGGTCAGGGCTGCAGTTGGGCGAGCACAGCATCATGCAGGTGGCCGTTGGTGGCGTAGCCGCCAGCACCGAACGGGCCCGGATTGCCATCGATGTCGGTGAACCGCCCCCCGGCCTCGGACACGATGACAGCCAGCGCGGCCATGTCGTGCAGTTCCAGGTCTGGTTCGGCGGCAATGTCGACCGAGCCTTCAGCCACCAGCATGTATGACCAGAAGTCGCCATAGGCCCGGCTCCGCCAGCACTGACGCATCAGGTCGACGAACTCCTGGCCCTGACCGGAGTCGACCCACTCACCGATCTCCGAGTACGACAGGGAGGCATCGGAGACCTCGGTGACACCGGAGACGTGGATCGGGCTCGGGCTCATCAAAGACTTGCCCGCGTGGGCGCCGGCCCCCTTGGCCGCCCACCAGCGACGACCCAGAGCAGGAGCGCTCACCACGCCGACGACCGGCTCGTCCTCGATCATCAAGCAGACCAGGCTCGCCCAGACCGGCACCCCTCGTACATAGTTCTTGGTGCCGTCAATCGGATCGATCACCCACCGCCGCGGTCCCCACCCGGTGTCCTCGAGTTCCTCGCCGTGGACGGCATCGCGGGGCCGTGCCCGCTTGAGGGTGCGTCGAATCGCTTCCTCGGTGGCGGTGTCCGCGTCAGTCACCGGAGTCATGTCAGGCTTGCTGGTGACCTTGAGGTCCTTGGCACGGAACCGCGCCATGGTCACCGAGTCGGCATCATCTGCCAACAGGTGGGCCAGACGGAGGTCTTCGGTGTAGCCGGTGTCGATCGCCATGGCCGACAGGCTATCGCCTCAGCTCAGTCGATGACGCGGAGCCGCACCGTCTCGGGCAATGCCTGCAGCTGCGCGATTGCCTCGTCCGACACCGCACCGGCGACATCGGTGACCACATAGCCCAGTTCACCGCGGGTCGACAGCATCTGGCGCTCGATGTTGACCCCCGCCTCGGCCAGGACCCCGTTGACGTGGCCCATGACCCCGGGCACGTTGCGGTGCACATAGAGCAGACGGGGCCCGT
Source organism: uncultured Propionibacteriaceae bacterium (assembly GCA_945911015.1). GTDB lineage: Bacteria > Actinomycetota > Actinomycetes > Propionibacteriales > Propionibacteriaceae > Avipropionibacterium. The sequence continues at coordinate 184,902 of CAMDZW010000002.1, read as the reverse complement.
CGGTGACATCGTCCATGGCGACCTGCGGCAGGCTGACCGACATCGGAGTGGCACCGCTGGTGACATAGTCGCCGAGCTTGGTGGCCACATAGCGACCGATGTCGACCTGGGCCTCCTGGGTGGACCCACCCACATGCGGGGTCAGGATGACGTTCGGGATGCCCTGCAGCGGCGAGACGAACGGTTCGCCCATCACCTTCGGTTCCTCGGGGAAGACATCGACTGCGGCGCCGGCGATGTGTCCCGACAACAGGTTCTCCCGCAGGGCCTCGTGGTCCACCACGAACCCGCGGCACAGGTTCAGGAAGAGACTGCGGGGACGCATCTTGGCAAACTGTGTTGCGCCGAACATGCCGGCATTGCCGGCGCGTCCGTCCACGTGCAGGGACACGGTTTCGGCCTCGGCGAGCAGCTCCTCCAGGGTGTCGCACTTGCGCGCATTGCCCAGGGCCAGTTTGTCGTTGATGTCGTAGAACAGGACACGCATGCCCAACGCCTCGGCCAAGATCGACAACTGGCTGCCGATGTTGCCGTAACCGACGATGCCCAAGGTGCGCCCGCGGACCTCGTGCGAGCCGGTCGCGGACTTGTCCCACACCCCGGCGTGGAGGCTGGCGTTCTTGTCGGTGAGGCGACGCGCCATCGAGATGATCTCGGCGATGGCGAGCTCGACCACGCTGCGGGTGTTGGAGAACGGGGCGTTGAACACGGCTGTGCCCTTGGCCGCTGCCGTCTCCAGATCGATCTGGTTGGTGCCGATGCAGAACGCGCCGACCGCGATCAGATCGGAAGCGGCCTCAAGCACCTTTGCGGTGACCTGGGTCTTGGAGCGGATGCCGAGCAGCTGCACACCGGCCAGCGCCTCGATCAGCTCAGCTTCATCGAGGGCGCCCTTGCGGGTCTCGATCTCGAACCCGCGCTCGGTGAGCAGACGCTCACCCTCGGGGTGGATGTTTTCCAACAGCAGTGCCTTCACGGATCAGAGTTTAGGTACCAATTCGTGCCACCGCTGTTCGTGGGTCATGGGGCAAGACGGATGCGGACCAGTTCGCCCAGCTGGCGAGACCCTCTCAGGAGGGGTCGGGAAGCCGTGGCACGGCCTCCAGCAAGGACTGGGTGTACGGCTCCTGGGGCTCGGCATAGACCTCGGCAGTGAGGCCCCGTTCGACGATGCGGCCAGACTGGAGGACAGCAACCCGGTCACACAGATGTCGTACGACAGTCAGGTCGTGACTGACGAAGACCAGAGTGAGGTCCTGCTCGGCCACCAGGTCGTTGAGCAGGTTGATCACCTGGCTGCGGACCGACACATCGAGTGCCGAGACCGGTTCATCAGCAATCAGCACCCGCGGTCGGGGCGCGAGCGCGCGCGCCAGAGCGATCCGTTGACGTTGTCCGCCGGAGAACTCGTGCGGATGTCGTCGCCCCGAGTCAGTGGGCAGACCCACCTGCTCAAGCACCTCTGCGAGCCGGGCAGCCTTGTCGACCGGGACACCCGGGCGGCCCCGCAACAAGGGCGAGCGCAACGGTTCGGTGATGATGTCGCCGACCCGCATCCGAGGGTTCAGCGACGAGCGCGGATCCTGGAACACAATCTGCACGCCCTGGCGCAGGAAACCCAACTGGTGTTCGGGACGCCCCGAGATGAGCTCACCATCGAACCGGACCTCGCCACGGGTGGGTCGGTCGAGTCCGGCCAGCAGCCGGATCAAGGTGGACTTGCCGGAGCCGGACTCGCCGACAACGCCGAGCCGCTCCCCTGTCTCGACCGCCAGATTGATCTCGTCCAGACCGACCACGGTGTTGCGGCCGGCCCCATACAGTCTGCTCACTGACGTGGCGGTGAAGACCGAAGTCATCGCAGTTCCTCCTCGACATCGCCGTCCCGCGACCAGAAGTCGGCCACGGTCGGCAGTCGCTCCCCGACCGGCACCTGGTCGATCCGGGCCGTCGCCACCAGGCCTCGGGTGTAGGGATGCTTCGGCTCAGCGAGGATCTGGGCCAGTGGCGCATCCTCGACGATCTTGCCATCGAGCATGACCAAGATCCGGGTGCACAGCTGAGCCACGACGGCAAGATCGTGACTGATGAACAGGCAGCCGGCCCCTGCCTCGGCCAGGGAGGAGTCCAACAACGACAGCACCGTGGCCTGCACGGTGACATCGAGGGCCGTGGTCGGCTCGTCACAGATGACCAGGTCGGGGGTGTTGACCAGGGCCATCGCGACCACGACCCGTTGGCGCTGTCCCCCGGAGAGTTGGTGGGGATAGGAGTTCGCCACCCGTGCCGGACCGGACAGGCCGACCGCGTCCAAGATCTCGAGGACCCGCGCCCGGGTCTGTCCTCGGGCGACTCGACGGTGGAGTCCGATGACCTCGGCGACCTGCCGCCCGACCTTCATCGTCGGATCGAGCGCCGTCATCGGCTCCTGGAAGATCATCGACACCCGGTTGCCACGCAGCGCCGCCAACTCGGCATCGGGCCGGTCCAGGACCGGTTGCCCCGCCAGCCAGACCACGCCGGAGGTTCGGGCCTGTTCGGGCAGCAGACCCATCACAGCCAGCGCCGTGACGGACTTGCCGGAACCGGATTCACCGATCAGGCCGACCCGCTCCCCCGGTTCGACGGCAAACGAAACGCCGGCCACGGCGGGCTCGCGGTTGCCGAAGATGACCGACAGACCGGCCACCTCCAGAACGGGCTCGGTCATCGGACCTCCTTCAGCCGAGGATCGAGCAGATCCCGCAGCCCGTCGCCGAGCAGATTGAATCCGAGCACCGCCGCAGCGACGGCCAGACCGGGCCACAGGGCAAGGACCGGATTGGAGAAGAGATAGGTCTGCGCATCCGCCAACATCCGTCCCCAGGTCGGGGTCGGTGGTTGGGCCGACAGCCCGAGGTAGCTCAACGCGGCTTCGGCCAGGATGGCGATGCCAAACGAGACCGAGGCCTGGACCCCCACCAGGGGCGCGATGTTGGGCAACACATGGCGTACGGCGATGGCCGCCGGGCGGGTGCCGCACGCTCGGGCAGCAAGCACATAGTCCTGCGACATCACCTGCAGAGTTGCCGCGCGGGCAATCCGGGCGAACGCCGGCACACTCGCCAGTCCGATCGCCACCATCGCCGTCCCGGTCGACGAACCGAAGGCGGCGGCAAACAGGATCGCCAGCAGCAAGGCCGGGAACGCATACCAGATGTCGGTGACGCGCATGACCAGTTCGCTGCCCCAGCCACCGACCTGGCCGGCGAACACACCGAGCGGGACGCCGATCACCAAGGCAATCCCGACCGCGATGATGCCGACCTGGACGCAGATCTGGGCCGAGACCATGATCCGGCTGAGCACATCGATGCCGAAGCCGTCGGTCCCCAGCAGATGTGGGCCGTGCAGCGGAGGCTGCAGCACCTGCGCCGAGTCGACTCGGATCGGGTCGTACGGGGTCCACACCAGCGACACCAGCGCCGTGACCAGCACCAGGCCGACCAGGATCAGGCCGATCGCGAGCGAGAGCCGCGCCTTCATCGTGTCCCCCCGGGTGTGCGGAGCCGAGGGTCGATGGCCAGATAGGCGAGGTCAACCAGAAAGTTGATGACCAACACGGCCAGCACGAGCAGCATCACGATGCCCTGGACGACGAGCAGGTCACGTTGGGCGACCGCGTCGAGCAGTCGGGTGCCAAGTCCCTGCAGGGCAAAGACCTGTTCGATGACGATCGCGCCGACCAGTAGTGAGGCCAGTTGCAGCCCCAGTACGGTCACCACCTGGACCGCGACATTGCGCAACCCGTGACGCATCAGAGCCGGGAACTGTCTCCACCCGATCGCGCGGGCCGTGCGGATGTGGTCATCGGCAAGGACCTCGATGAACGCGGACCGGACATAGCGGGTCAGCACGGCTGACTGCACGATGGTCAACGACACCACCGGCAGCACCATGTGGTGGGCCCAGCCGAGCGGATCCCGGCTCAGCGGAACATGGCCGCCGGCGGGGAACCACCGCAGCCCGACCGCAAAGACGACCACCAACAGGATGCCGGCCCAGAAGGCCGGCACGGCCAGACCGATCTGCGAGCCGGCGCTGGTCAGGAAGCCGTCGAGGTGTCGGCGACGCAGGGCAGCGTGCATGCCGAAGAGCAGGGCCATCACCATCGCCAGGATCATCGAGCAGACCACCAGCGACACAGTGACCCCGATGCGAGGAGCCAGGTCCGGACCGATCGGCCGGCGGGTCAGATAGGAATCCCCCAGGTCTCCGGTGAGCAGCCCGCCCACCCATTCCCCGTACCGGATGATCAGTGGACGGTCCAGACCGAATTCGGTGCGCAGCCGGTCAACCGAGGCCGGATCGGCACCAATGCCGAGGATGACTTGGGCGACATCACCGGGCAGCGCCGAGCAGGCGAGGAAGACCAAGACGGAGGCCACCCACAGGCTGACGACGAAGATCGCCGCCCGCTTCGCCACCGCCACCACGACAGTCATGTCGGAAGCGTCAGGCCTCTCGCGACAAGGTGGTCAGGTCGAACGACAGGGTCGTCACGTCCTGGGCAACACCGCGAATGTCGGGGGTGGTGACCACCAGGTTCGGCAGGACGAACAGGAAGTCGCAGGCGGCGTCCTCGGCAACGATCCGCGCGGCCTGCCTGAACTTGGCCACCATCTCCTCCTCGGTGCCGGCATCGGCCTCGGCGACCAGTCGCTGCACGTCCTTGTTGTCGTAGCGCCAGTAGTAGTCAGGATTGGCGAACTTCACCAGGTCACGCGGCTCGACATGGGACACGATCGAGATGTCATAGTCGAACTGGCCCATCACCACGTCCAGCCAGCGCGCAGGGAACTCGAGCTCATCCACCGCCACCTCGAGGCCGACGTCACGCAACTGGCTGGCGACGAACTGACCGGCGGCGGTCGCATAGGGCAGGATCGGCAGCCGCATCCTCAGGGGGGTGCCGTCATAGCCAGCCTCGGCGATCAGGGCCCGGGCCTTCTCCTGGTCGAACGGGTACAGCCCGGTGAGGTCCTCGTACCACGGGTCGGTGGAGGGCACCATCGACCCGATCAGCTCACCGTGACCGGCCCAGACCGTGTCGAGCAGCGCCTGGTGGTTGACCGCATGACGGATGGCCTGTCGTAGCCGCTTGTCGGCCAGGATCCCAGCGTTGTTGAAGCCCATCACCACCTCACCCTGGGTGGTGCCTTCGATGATCGTGAACCGATCCGGATCCTCGAACTGCGGCAGGGCCTGCGGGGCCTGGACGCTGGACAGGATGTCGAGCTGCCCTGCAAGCATGGCCGCGTTCTCGGGATTGGGCGTGGCGAAGTAGCGGAACGTGACGTCGGTGAAGAACGGTGTCTCGCCCCACGGGCTCGACCGGCGGGTCAGCACCAGATCAGCTCCCGGCGCCCAGCTGGTCACCTCGTAGGGGCCCGAGCCCGCGACTGAATCGGCGAAGTCCACCCCGGCGTCGGAGTCGTAGACGATGCCGGACGCCCCGGTCATGGACAACAGCCACAGGTTGGAGGGCTGCTTCAGCTCGATGGTGACCGTGTGCTCGTCGCTCGCCGTGACGGTCTCGATCGGGGCCAGCTCAGCCTTCAGCGACGGATGGCCGTCAGCACGACCGCGCTCGATCGACCAGACCACGTCCTCAGCGGTGACCGGCCGGTCACCGGCGGCGAAGGTGGCCCGATCGTCGAGATGGAAGGTGTAGGTGCGCCGGTCGTCGGAGATGTCCCAGCTGGTCGCCAACAAGGGCTGGATTGTGTTCTCGGCATCCAGCTTCACCAAGGTCTCGTAGCAGTTGTAGAGCAGCGCCTGCGGGATGGCCGCGGCGGTGTTGATGACCGGGTCCAGCATGGCGACCTCTGCAGTCGCCCCCACCACCAGGCTGGTGTTGGGGTCGCCGTCGACCTCATCGGGTGTGCAGCCAAACAGTCCTGCTGCCGCTGCGGGGGTCAGGGCGATCAGGCCCAGTGCGGTCCGTCGCTTCATGGTTGTGCTCCTCGTTGACGCTGGTGAGTCGGGTACGGGATGACCGACCAGCAGGTTTGTGACCCGGAGTCGGAATCAACGCAACGCAACCGTACTGGGCGCAAGATCGGACCAGCTGACCCATTCACCTCGTGAACCGGCCGAGGTGATGGCGTTGAAGCAGGCATCGGTGAAGGCATCGGCACCTGCAGCGAGAAGATCGTTGATCGCGAAGAGCCGCTCGGCGGGATGGTCGGGCAGCGGTTTGCGCTGTGAGGCCAGGCAAAAGACGGTGTCGCCGTCGGTCATCCCGTGCAACGGTCGGATCGCCCGAGCCATGCCGTCATGACCGACCTGGGCGACCTTGGAAGCCTGTGCCTTGGTCAGCGTCGCATCGGTCATGATGACGCCGATGGTGGTCGCGAAACTGGCCCCGCCGCCGAGGCCAGCCAGTGCCGTACGTTCTTCCTCGGTCGGGTCGGGCAGAGAGTGGGTGCGGTCGGAATGGAGTCGACCGGTCCCCAGGTCGACCACTCCGCCGGCCGCGTTGACCGCGACGGCCGCGGCGACTCGGTAGCCCTGGGCGGTGACGGTCTCGGCATAGCCGAATCCGCCCTTGATGCCGCCTGCCACGGCTCCGGTGCCGGCACCGACGCAGCCCTGCGCCGGATCGGTGCTGGTTGCTGCCTCGAGCGCGGCACGCCCGGTCTCGGCGTCGGGTCGATTCGCGAATTCTCCGCCTCGGTTGAGGTCGAAGATCACCGCAGCCGGGACGATCGGGACGACCTGATGTGCCAGGGATCCGACCGGGAAGCCGATGTGCTCGGCTTCCAGACCGGCCATCACTCCGTCGGCGGCAGCCAGACCATAGGCACTGCCGCCGGTCAGCACGACGGCATGGACCTGCTCGATCATGGTGACCGGGTCCAGCAGATCGGTTTCCCGGGTGCCGGGGCCGCCGCCACGAACATCGACGCCGCCCATCGCACCGTCGCGACACAGTACGACGGTGGTGCCGGTCAACCAGCCGGGTTCGTCACGCGTGCAGTGACCGATCTCGAATCCGTCAATCATGGTCACCAGACTAGTTCCCGCCACGGACGTCATACTGGTCCTGTGTCCCAGACTCGAGACCTGACCCGATTTGCCTGGTTGTCGGTGGCGGCGGCAGTTGCCACGATCAGTCTCAAAGCCGGAGCATGGTGGATCACCGGATCGGTCGGACTTCTCTCCGATGCCGCCGAATCCGTGGTCAACCTCGTTGCTGCCGTCGTCGCGTTGATCGCTTTGAAGGTCGCCGCAGCACCGGCTGACGACGACCACCACTACGGGCACTCCAAGGCCGAATACTTCTCGGCAGCCGTCGAAGGGCTGATGATCTTCGTGGCCGCTGGGGTGATCCTGGTCGCCTCGGTCGTCCGGTTCCTGTCGCCCCGTCCGATCGAGGAGGTGGGGATCGGTCTGGTCATCTCGGTGATCGCCTCCCTGATCAATCTGTCGGTGGCGATGGTCCTGCTCCGGGCCGGCAAGCAGCACAACTCGATCACCCTGCGCGCCGACGGCAAGCACCTGATGACCGATGTGTGGACCTCGGCCGGCGTCATTGTCGGTGTCGGGCTGGTCGCCCTGACCGGCTGGTACCGGCTGGACGCGATCGTTGCCTTCGCAGTCGGCGTCAACATCGTGGTCACCGGGATCCGGTTGATGATCGAATCAGTGCATGGATTGATGGATCGCACCCTCTCCGATGAGGAGAACGCCGCGATTGCTGCGGTGGTGTCCCGATTCACCGGTGAACAGGTGAGCGTCCATGCCTTGCGAACCCGACAGTCGGGATATCTGCAGTTTGCCTCGATGCATGTCCTGGTCCCGGGTGCCTGGTCGGTGACCCGTGGCCATGACCTGGTCGAAGATCTCGAGCAGGCGCTGTCAGCTGAGTTCCCCACGCTGCAGGTGACCACCCACCTCGAGCCACGTGAGGATCCTCGCGCCTATGAGGGCATCGAGGCCGAGGTCCCGATCCCGGACGTGATCAGTCCGACGGACCCGGGACCCGACCTGTGACCTGACCAGTCGTCCCGGGCGGCCGTCGGTTGGCATTCCCCGTCGGGTCGTCGAGCCGTAGCATGGGGTCGGTGACCAGCGAGCCAGTCATCACAACCGTTGCCCACATCGAGTCCGTGCGCGGATCGCAGGGAACCTGCCCGCCGCGGGCCTGGCTGCACACCGATGCACCGACCCTGTCGCTGAACGGACGGTGGAAGGTCCGGTTCTCCCCCAGCGCAGCTGAACTGCCCGGTGACCAACGCTGGCTGACCGGCAAGCTCGACTCGGAATTCACCGCGATCCAGGTGCCTGGTCACTGGGCACTCACCGATGGCGGCACCGGCCTGCCGTGGTACACGAACGTGCGCTATCCGTTCCCGGTGGACCCTCCGCATGTTCCCGATCAGAATCTGATCGGCGATCACGTCACCACCTTCACCCTCGGCAAGGAGTTCGGCGACCACCCACGGATCCGCTTCCACGGTGTTGACGCCGGAGCAACGGTGTGGGTCAACGGGACCCGCCTGGGCACCATCCGTGGTAGCCGACTCAGCCACGAGTTCGACCTCACCGGAATCGCTCGGACCGGTCGCAATGTGCTTGCGGTGCGAGTCTTCCAGTGGACAGCACATTCCTATGCCGAGGACCAGGACATGTGGTGGTTGCCCGGCATCTTCCGAGATGTCGAGATCCAGGCCCGGCCCGCCGACGGCATCGAAGACGTCTTCGTCCACGCCGACTACGACCATGCCAACGGCGTCGGTGTCCTCGAGGTCGAGGCCACCCGCGACGGCATGGCGATCGCCGATGCCGTGCTCTCCTGTCCAGAACTCGGTCTCGACCGTGCCGAGACCGACCGGATCCACGAGATCGCCGATGTCGCCCCATGGACGGCTGAGACCCCGCACCTGTACACCGTGACCGTGTCGACACCGGGCGAGAACGTCACTGTGCGGGTCGGTTTCCGCCGGGTCGAGGTGGTCAACGCCCAGTTGCTGGTCAACGGCGCACCGATCCTGTTGCGCGGCATGAACCGTCACGAGTCGGATCCGGAGCACGGACGGTGGGTGTCACCGGAGCGAACCCGGGCCGAACTGGTGCTGATGAAGCAGCACAATGTGAATGCGGTGCGCACCTCGCACTATCCCCCGGCGCCATGGTTCTGTGATCTCGCCGATGAGCTGGGCCTGTGGGTGATGCTGGAGAACGATCTGGAGACCCACGGCTTCTTTGCCTACGGCCATGCCGGTGACCCGACCCATGACCCGGCCTGGCGGGCGGCGTTGTTGGACCGCATGCAACGCACCGTCGAACGCGACAAGAACCATCCGTCGGTCTTCTGCTGGTCGCTGGGCAACGAGTCCGGTGACGGCGACAACCTGATCGCGATGGCCCGATGGACCAAGGAACGTGACCCGGACCGCCTCGTCCATTACGAACGGGACCAGCGCAGCACCGCAGTCGATTTGTGGTCCCAGATGTACACCAGTCACGAGAACCTGGCCAAGATCGCCGCGTTCGCAGAGGATCCCTTGCCGGACAGGGAATCCCACGACCACCGTCGTGGTCTGCCATTCGTGTTGTGCGAGTATGGCCATGCACTCGGCACCGGTCCCGGTGGGTTGGCCGAGTACCAGGAACTGTTCGAGGGCTCGCGTCGGCTGGCGGGAGGTTTCATCTGGGAATGGATCGATCACGGTATCCGCACCCGAGCTGACAGCGGCCACGAGTTCTACGCCTACGGCGGCGACTTCGGTGAGCCTGTCCATGACGGTGCCTTCGTCACCGATGGTTGCGTCTTTCCCGATCTGACACCGAAACCGGCATTGGCCGAGTTCAAGAAGGTCGTCGAACCGGTCCGGATCAGCGTCGAGCTCGACCAGATCCGGGTCGTCAATCTCCACGACCACGCCGACACCGGCCATCTGGAGTTCCGATGGGAGCAGACCACCTCGGCTGGGCGTCGGGCCACGGGTGTGCTGGCGGTGCCAGTGTTGGCGCCCGGTGAGGATGCACTGGTCGGACTGCCGGCCAAGCTCGGTGACGGTACGTTGACCGTCAGCGCCGTCCTGGCTCACGACACCGACTGGGCCGATGCTGGCCACGAGATCGCCTGGGGCCAGCGGGTGGCGACTCCTCAGATCCCCGTCGTGCAAGGGACATCTCCCACCCGGTGGGAAAAGTTCCGCGAGATCGGTGGCGCGCGTTTCGACCCTCACGGGATGGTGGTCGAACTGCACGGAGTGCCGGTCTCGGGCCCGACCCTGGTGTTGGACCGTGCGGCGACCGACAATGACCTGGCCTCGGGCAATCCGCGTGTCGGCGACGGTCCCGCCGACACGATCTGGCAGCGGCAGGGGCTGCATCTGCTGCAGCCGCGGCTGGTCTCGGTCACCCCGGCACAGGACGGTGTCACCATCGTCCACCGTTGGGGTGCCCTGGGTCGTCAGGCATGTGTGGTCACGGCGATGTCCTGGTCGACCGATGGTCGTGCGGTGCAGTTGTCGGTCAACGCTGTCCCGGAGGGTGAGTGGGGCGACTACTGGGCCCGCATCGGTCTGGAACTGGTGCTGGACAAGAGAATCGACCATGTCGAGTGGACCGGCAATGGACCCGATCAGGGTTACCCGGACTGTGGCCGGGCCAACCGACACGGCGACTGGTCGGCGACCGTCGAGGAGTTGCAGGTCCCCTACCTACGACCGCAGGAGTGCGGGGCGCGTGACGAGGTCACCACGGTGCGCCTGGCCAAGGCCCTGACGGTGAGTGGCGATCCCTTTGCCTTCACGATTCGGCCCTGGTCCCAGGCCGAGCTGGAAGCCGTCGCCCACCCGTACGAGCTGCCGGTGACGAACCGTACCCACCTGATCATCGATGCTGCGCAACACGGCGTCGGGACCGCCGCTTGTGGACCGAGTGTGCTGGAGCACCACACGTTGACGCCACGTGCGGCCGAGTGGCGATTGGTCTTCGACAAGGGCTGAGCTGCTCAGGGCAGCGGTGGGCCAACTTTCCAACGAGCACAGACAAAGTTGCGGTTGCGTGCCACGTCGACCAGGTTCAGGTTGCGTCGACGTGGCAGCAGTGGACGACCTGATCCCAGGGTGACTGGAGCGATCGCGGCGATGACCTCGTCCAGCAGTCCGGCATCGGCGAACTGACCGACCAGGTCTCCGCCGCCGACGATCCACAGGTCCTTGCCTGCGGCTGCTGTCGTCATGGCGGCATGGACCGGGTCGACCGCCCCGGACACGAACCGGATGTCACCGTCAGCCAGGGGGAGTTCTCGGTGGGCGAACACCCACGTCGGTTGCTCGTACTCCCAGGTGTCGTGGTGGGTGAGGATCCACTCATAGGTCGTGGCGCCCATCGCCACTGCCCCGACAGAGGTGACGAAGCTTGGGATGTTGTACGGCCCCTCGTCGTCGATGTCCTGGCTCAACAGCCAGTCCAGGGAGTCGTTCTCGTCGGCCAGAAAGCCGTCGAGGCTGGTTGCGGTGTAGTAGATCGTGCTCATGGCAGTTCCTTGGTTCGATGGGTCAGTTGGTCACGCCACCACAGGATCGGATCGCCTCGATCGATGTCGACACCGGCGCAGTCGAGCAGGAGTCGCACGGTCTGGCGCCGTTGGATGGAGTGGGTCAGGACGTGGGCGATCACGGTGCTCACCACAAAACTTTCGGGCGGATCGCACAACGCGTCGATGAGGCGGTCCTGCCATGCCTTGCGGCGGTGCAGGTCGGCGAGAATGTCCCACCACTGCTCTCGGACCCGTGCCTGCCGCTCCACCAGGGCAGGCAGTGTGACATCGTCGGTCGCGACCCGCACGGGAAGATCCTTCCCAGCAAAGGATGCACCCCAGATCTCCTTGGTCCACACGATCCCGTCGACCAGGTCCAGCACCGACTCCTCCGGACGATCGAAGTCGACTGGCCGGTGTCCAGGTAGCCGTACGTCGCGGACCACCTGGTCCGGCAGGCCGGCGAGCACCTGGATGAGTTGATCGGTGTCGTCCAGGTCGTGTCGGACCAGGACGTCGGTGACTGGATCCAGCGCCGGCGTGGATGTGTGCACCCACAGCGAATCCGGCGGATGGAAGTGGATCCCGTTCGGCGCCGCGAGCCAGTGGTCGCCGATCGACCGGCTGGGTGGTCGGCCATAGGCACGGGCAAATCTTCGGCTGAAGGCCTCGACCGACTGATAACCCGCGGCCTCTGCGGCCTCGGTGACGCTCGCTCCCTGGCCGAGGCGCCAGGCAGCCCGTTCCAGCATCACTCGGCGACGCAGTGCAACCGGACTTTCACCAGATCCGCGGCGCAGCTCACGGCTGAAATGGTACGGGGACAGATGGGCCCCGGCGGCCATCTGGCCGAGGTCGGTGTTGTCCTCGTCGAGCACCGCGTCGAGGAGCTCGCGGAGTCGGTCCCGTCGGGGCGTGCTGGCATCGGTCACCGCACCAGCATGGCGCATCGTCGCCCCATCAGCCATGACTGTTCTTGCGGTTCTGCCTCAGGTCCGACATCCTGCTGCCATGGCGCAGGCACACGGATTCGGCCATGAGGTCCGCAAGGACGGCTCAGTGGTGATCACCCATCACGGCCGACCCGCGACGGTCCTGCGCGGGGCGCGGGCCGCACGATTTCTCGAGGAGGTCGTCGCCAACCCTCAGCTGACGATGGCTCGGTGGACGGGCAACTACAAGCACGGCAATGAGCGGGTGGCCCGCAATCACCGGCGCAATCGATGACTCAGCGCAGCGAGACCTCAGCACGTTGTGCCGCGGAGGCATAACACGCATCGATGATCTCGGTCCGCTTGTGGCCGATCTCTCCGTGACGTCCCTCCCACTGGCCCGATGCGACGACGGCGACGAAGTCGGCGACACAGGCGGGGTGGGCACCAGCGGGGTGGAGTCGTGGCAGGAGTTCGGCGCGGACCCCGTCGATGTCGACATTCACGTCCAGGCTTCCCACCCCGCCCTCGAACTGGAAACGCGCACCGCCTTCGGTGCCGTAGATCTCCAGGTAGAGCCGATCAGCGGGCACGAACTGCGACCAGCTCGCCTCCAGCAGCAAGGTGGCACCGTTGTCCATCCGGACGAAGGCGGTGCCGAGGTCTTCCACCTCGAAACCGGTCTCGACGCTGTTGGCGTCGCGCCACTTGTTGCTGCCGCTGCCTGATCCGCCGCGGCCGCGTGGGCCGAACATGGCGTAGGTCGAGCCCGACACGGTCTCGGCCTGGGGTTCGCCCATCAGGTCCAGTGCCAGGTCAAGGGCGTGGATGCCGATGTCCATCATCGGACCGCCACCGGCCCAGGCCTTCTGCGTGAACCAACTGCCCAGACCGGGGATTCCGTGACGGCGCACCCATCCAGCCTTGGCGTAGTAGATGTCGCCGAGGGTGCCGCGATCCACGATCTCCTTGAGGGTGCGGATCTCAGCGCCCTGCCTCTTGTTGAAGGTGACTTCGAGGACCCGGTCGTTGGCCAGTGCTGCGTCGACCATCGCTCGGGACCGTTCGGCGGTCTCGGCCATCGGCTTCTCGCTGAGCACGTGGACGCCGGCCTCGAGGGCCTCGATGGCCATCGGGGCATGGAGGGCAGTCGGAGTGCCCAGGCTGACGACATCGAGGTTGGCCTCGGCGAGCATGGTGGTGAGGTCGGGATAGGTGCCCTCGACACCGTATTCTGCGCCGAGGGAGGCCAGTTTGTCGGTCTCCGGACCGGCCAGACCGACAATGTCGACGTCGGTGAGTTGCTGATACCCGTTGAGGTGTTGTTGTCCGGCCCAGCCCAGGCCGACGACTCCGGCGCGCAGTCGGGTGCTCATCAGGAATGGTTTCCGTTCGTCCGGGCCTGGTCCGCGGCCGTGAAGCGGGGTGCGGGGCGGGCCACCACACCAGGAATCTGGAAATCGGCACTGGGCAATGGAGCTGCCCATCGCACACCGTTGGCCAGGACCTGCTGGATGTCGGGATGGTCGTAGACCGGGAACGCCTGGTCGCCGGGTGAGAAGTAGAAGATCTTGCCCTTGCCGCGGCGCCAGGTGCATCCGGACCGGAAGACCTCACCACCGGTGAAGGATGAGATGAAGATCAGTTCGTCCGGCTCAGGGATGTCGAAGAACTCGCCGTACATCTCCTGGCCCTCGATCCGGATCGGGTGGGGAACCCCGTCGGCGATCGGATGGTCGGGCCGCACGGTCCAGACGAGTTCGGTGTCGTTGTTCTCACGCCATTGCAGTGAGCATGTGGTGCCCATCAGCTTCTTGAAGATCTTGGAGAAGTGACCCGAGTGGAGGACCAGCAGCCCCATCCCGGACAGGACTCGCTCGTACACCTTCTCCACAATCGCGTCGTCCACATCGTTGTGACCGATGTGTCCCCACCAGGTGAGCACATCGGTGGTGGCCAGCACCTCGTCGGTGAGTCCGTGCTCGGGCTGGTCGAGGGTTGCCGTCCGCACCTCGACAGCATCACCGAGGACGGACCGCAATCCATTGGCGATCGTGCCGTGAATGCCTTCGGGATACAGCCGCGACATCGTCTCGATGTCCTTCTCCCGCTGCTCATGGATGTTCTCGTTCCACACCGTCACACGTAGAGTCACCGGTTCATCCTCGCAGGCCGCCATCTGCGCCCTGCACCTCGGGTCCGCGTGGTGGACCGGCAATCTGACTGATTGCTGTCGCCGATGTGCAGAGCGCATCCGATGACTGGACTCAGGAGAGCTGGTCCGACAGCCAGGTGAAGCTCTGGGCGATGCCGTCGAAGGTATCCCCCTCGTAGTGGTCGAACTCGATCACCGCGTGGTCGATGGCACCGATGCTCGACAGAACAGCGGCGAGCGGGACATCACCTTGACCGGCCGGTGTCTGGTCCGAGGGCAGGTTCGCTGCACTCAGGCCGTCACGGAGAGGGCCGTCCTTGATGTGCACCGCCGCGACCCGACTGCCCAGCCGCTGCAGCAGCGCGACCGGGTCGGCCCCGCCGGCCGCGGCCCAGTACAGGTCCACCTCGAGCACGACAGAGGGGTCGAGGAGATCGGCAAAGACCTCCAGAACGGGTCGACCGTCGATGGTCTGACGCAGTTCGTGGTCGTGGTTGTGGTAACCGACGCGCAGGCCGTGGGCCGCGGCCTGTCGGGCACGCTCGTTGAGACGGTCGGCGATCTCCTGGACCTGCTCGCGGGTCTGCCACCGCTCCGGGCCGACGAAGGGGTCAATGATGATCTCGACACCGAGGGTCTTGGCGGCAGCGAAGGTCTCCTCCACCGGCGGCACGGTCAGCAATCCATCGGGGGTGCTGGCGCCTTCGTCCTGAATCAGGATGGCGTGCGAGGTCGGCGAGACCAGCCCGTACTTGTCGAAGGATGCCTTGAGCGCATCGGCGCGACGGACGAAGTCGAAGGCCTCGACCTGCTTGAACCCGATCTGGGCCAGCTTGGCCAGCGAACCGTCCAGATCCGCATCCAGCTCCGGATGGATCGAGTACAGCTGGACCGAAATGTTGGGCGACATGGGCGCTACCTCTTTCGCTGTGACGATGGTGTCCGAGTTCAAACCTATTTGATCAGCCGCCGTCGGGGTTAGGGTGTCCGCTGTGTCAGTCACTCCTGAGGTCCTGCTGACCCGCGACGGACAACCGGCGCGTTCGCTGTGGTCGCTCGACCCCGCGGTCGCCCATCTCAACCACGGCTCGTACGGCGGCGTCCCGACCGCCGCTCTCGTCGAGCGACAACGGCTGATCGCCGAGCTGGAGTCCAACCCGCTGGCCTGGTTCGCCGCGGAACGGGACCGGATCGGGACTGCCCGGGTCGAACTCGCCGACTGGCTCCGCGTTCCGGTCGAACGGCTTGCCCTGGTGACCAATGCCAGTAGCGGGGTCAGCGTGGCGCTGCGTTCACTGCCGCTGGCCGTCGGCGACGAGATCATCATCACCAGCTTCGGGTACGGGGCGGTGGAGTCCGCAGTGCGACGTCGTGCGGCGACGGCCGGTGCCCAGGTGGTGAGGGTCGAGCTCGACCCGGGCGACGAGGCGGCCGCGGTGGTGGCGAAGGTGTGGTCGATGGTCACCGATCGGACCGCGATCCTGGTGCTGGACCACATCACCTCAGGCACCGCTCGGCGGATGCCGGTCGCCGAGCTGTGCACCCGGGCTCGACAAGCAGGGATCCGTACGGTCGTCGACGGCGCACATGCACCGTTGCTGTTGACCGACCCGGTGGCCGAGGCCGACGCGGACCTGTGGGTGGGCAACTTCCACAAGTTCGCTGCCGCACCCCGAGGGACTGCGGCGCTGGTCGCCCGTGACGAGGTGGCCGACCTGCTGCAGCCGCCGATCGACAGCTGGGCGGCATCGCTCGACTTTCCCGCCCGGTTTGATCATCTGGGATCGGATGACGCCACCGCGTGGTTGGCGGCACCTGTGGCCGTACGGACCATCGAGGACCAACTCGGCTGGGACCGGGTCCGCGCTCATGCGACCTCGATCGCTGATTGGGCGGTCTCCCACGCGATCGGACGGATCGCCGAGGAGTTCGGGCAGGACGCCTCGGTCCCGTTGGGCATGCCTGCCGGTCCAATCAGGCTGGTGGCGATGCCGCGGCGAGGCGATGACCAGATCGGTTCCATCCTGTTCCTCCAGCGTGCGTTGGCCGATCTCGGTTTCGCGGTCAAGTTCACCGCGGTCGGTGGGCGGGTGTGCTGGCGGATCAGTGGGCACGCCTATGTCACCGCCGAAGATGTCGTGCGGTGCGTTGATGCGCTGATTCCGCTGTTGCGGAACTCGCTGCGCTAATGTGCACATGTGCACCCGCCTCGTAAACGTTTTGCGCAGGCCCTCGACGCCGAACTGAGGCGCAGCACCATGTCGTTGGCCTCCGTACGGGAGCGGCTGGTGGCGGCGGGGACTCCGGTGAGTCTGGCCACATTGAGCTACTGGCGTTCCGGACAGCGCGAACCCGAACGTGACACCTCGCTGCGAGCACTCGTCGAACTGGAACGCATGCTCGGGCTGCTGCCCGGCGAACTGGAGGGCCTGCTCCCCCACCGCCGCCGCATTCCGCCGCCCAGCACGTCAGCCATGGTCGCAGAGCACCGACCGGCACTGGAGGCCATGTTCGCCGAGCTGGGACTGCCGCCGAAGGCCGACGAACTGCTGGTGGACCGTGAGGTGACGGTACGACTCGACGTTGACGAAAGCCGTTGCCAGACCAAGATTTCCATGATGGCCGGACGGGAGTGCACCGCGGATGGTGTCGATCGGTTTGCCTGGTTCCTGCTGCACGGAGACGACGAGGGCAGCGTTGACGATTTCTCCTCCTACAGCGGATTCCAACCAGGGCGCGTCCTCAACTCGCCGGAGAAGCGACTGTCGGTGACCGAGGCCCTCCTGGAGCGTGAGATGAACCGCGGCGACATCGCGCTGATGGACTGGTCGTTCGATCTGTCCGGGACCCCGGAGGACGACTGGCTGTCGTACCAGGTCTTGCGTCGAACTCCGGCCGTGACCTTGTGGTTACGGTTTCACCCTGATCATCTCCCTGCCGCCTGTCAGCGACTCACCGAGGTCGACGGTGTCGAGGAGTGGACCGAAGTGGACGTCCAACCGGCGACCGGCCACACCTGGGTGAACTTCGGCCCGGGGATCGTCGGCTTCCGTTGGCAATGGCCCGAAGATCTCCACGTCAGTTGAGGACCACGCGCCCCTCTACCCGTTGATCAAGAACCGATGGCTGTTACGATCGGGACGTCACCGTTGCCGAATGAGATGGTGCGTCCGACCGTGGCTGGTTCGACGAGCACAGCGGCGATGACGGCAGCCACATCTGCACGACTGATCACGCCACGGCCAGGATCATTGACCTCGATGTTTCCGGTCGGCTCGTCGAGGGTCAGCGGACCTGGACCAAGGACCGTCCAGGCCAGACCGGTGCCGCGCAGGTGCTCGTCCGCGGCCGCTTTTGCTTCTGCATAAGGGAAAAATGTGCTGTCTTCGGCGACACCGTGGTCGCGGCGCGAGCCGATGTACGACACCATGACGTAGCGGTGGACCCCGGCCGATGCTGCAGCTTCCATCGACCGGATCGCTGCGTCCTGGTCAACGGCCTTCGTGCGTCGTGGATCCCCGCCGCCGGCTCCGGCCGTCCACACGACCGCATCGTGACCGGCCAGCAACTCGCGCAGCGTCGGTGTGTCCAAGTTCTCGACGTCGGCCACCGCTGGATCGGCGCCGAGCTCACGCAACTCGGCCACATGGTCGGGGTTGCGGATCACTCCGGTCACCTGGTCGCCTCGAGCGACCAGCAGTGGTACGAGATGGAGCGCGACCTTGCCATGTGCTCCGATGATGACGATGCGACTCACGACGTCCTCCCGATCAATGGCTGGGCCCCCCACGCTACCTGAGCCTGATGCGAGCTCAGCCAGTAAAGATGTTGACCGTTGGCAGCCGCTGGTCAATGATCGGGCCATGCCGAGCGATGATCCAGCCCTCTTCTACACCGGTCTCGTGGCGGAAGCCTATGGGGCGTTGCGCTCTCAAACCTTTGACCCGGCACGCTATGCGGCGTTCGTACGCAGATGTGGCGAGCCTGCCCTTGAGGTCGGTTGTGGCGACGGTCATCCCTTGTTGGACCTGGTGGCGGACGGACTTCAGGTGGATGGCATCGATTCTTCGCCCGACATGATCGATCGTGCCCGCCGTGCCGCCCGTGACCGCGGTCTGTCGGTCCGTCTCGACGTCGCTCTGATGCAGGAGCTGGATCTGGGCCAGCAGTATCGCTCGATCTATCTCGCGGGGCCGACCTTCGAGCTGCTGCCCGACGACACCGTTGCACTGGGTGCCCTCGTCTCCTTCCGACGCCACCTGCATCAGGACGGGGTCCTGCTGCTTCCCCTGTGGGTGGCCGACCCCACCCCTGCGGTCGACCTCGGTGTGGCACGCGAATCGACGGACGGGAGCGGGACCGTGCTGCGCTACACTCCCGTCTCCGAGCAGTATGACGTCGACGCCCGTACCCGGCTCACCGATGTCCGCTACGAACGGATCCGGCCCGACGGTTCAGTCGAGACCGTGGAAAAGCAGTGGTTGATCCACTGGCAGACCTTGGCCTCAATCACCGCTCTCGCTGAGCGAGCAGGGCTTCGAGTCGCCGCGGTGGACCCGGACCCGGCACTGCTGAGCGGACGGATCGGCGAGGAGTTCTGCGTCGAGCTCACCCCCGCTTGAGATCGGGGCCCACCTCAGCGCAGGGTCCGCGACAGCCACGCCTGGTGGGCGGCGACGATCTCGTTGCCGGCGGTGAGGTAGCCGTTGTCAGCCCAGGACCCGCGTTCGTTGCTGCTCATCCGAATCGCGTTCACCGGCAGGCGGACACCGTTGTGCAGCAGCAGTGCCACCGTTCGTCCCTCACGTGGATGCTGGGGCACCTCGACCCGGAACACCTGCGACCACGGGACTGACCGCGACCGGCCGAAGACGCCGCGCCAGATCAATCCATCTGGGTCCAGACGGACCGCACTGCGGCGGCCGGCGAGATGCATCAGCACTCCGGCTGTCCCGAAGATCGCCGTGAGGATGAGCATCATCAGCATGCTCGGGTCACCGGTGACCAGCCCTGCGATCGCGCCGCCCACGCCGACCAGGACACCGACCACGACCAGCGCGATGCCCATCCACAGGAACAACGTACTGACACCGGATCGAACAATCCTTGACTCCGGCCCCACTGGCTCGATCATCGGTGGCCTCCTGCGACTGGGAATGGTTGCTCGGTGGTCATCGTTGCCAACGTAACAGTGCCGGTGTTCATCGGTGTGCCGATGGAATACCGGCAGCCGCCGATCAGTTGAGGGAGATGACACTTCAACCAAATCTGGGTGGCCGCTGCGCAGCCGGATCAGGAAAGGCGCACTGATGACGATCGATCCCGCTGAGATCGAGTTCGGTCTCGACACCTTCGGCGACATCCCCGAGGGCAGCGACGGCACACCGTTGTCGTACGGCGATGCCATCCGCCAGGGGGTGGCCGAAGCCGTACTGGCTGACCAGGTCGGAGTCGACGTGATCGCGCTGGGCGAACATCACCGTTCGGACTACGCGATCTCCTCCCCCGAGACGGTGTTGGCCGGGATCGCCACCCAGACCGAGCGGATCAAGCTTGCCTCCGGAGTGACCGTGCTGTCGTCCGATGACCCGGTACGTGTCTTCCAACGCTTCTCCACCCTCGATGCACTGTCCAACGGTCGTGCTCAGGTGATCCTTGGCCGAGGCTCGTTCACCGAGTCCTTTCCCTTGTTCGGTTACGATCTGGCCGACTATGACGTCCTCTTCGAGGAGAAGATCGAGCTCTTCGCCGAGCTGTTGAAGCAACAGCCGGTGACCTGGGAGGGCACCACACGGGCAGCACTGGCCGCGGCCGATGTCTTTCCCAAGACCGATTCCGGCACTCTCGAAACCTGGGTTGGGGTCGGTGGTTCGCCGCAGTCGGTGGTGCGCACGGCCCACTACGGGTTCCCGCTGATGCTGGCCATCATCGGCGGACCGGCCGCACGCTTCGCTCCGTACACCGAGCTCTACCGCCGCGCGACCGAGCAGTTCGGGACGACCGCTCATCCGATCGGGATGCACTCCCCCGGGTTCGTGGCCGACACCGATGAGGCTGCTGCCGAGATCGTGTGGCCGCACTACAAGGTGAACCGGGACCGCATTGGTGCCGAGCGTGGCTGGGCGCCCGTCACGCGGGAGTCCTTCGACCACGAGATCGCCGAGGGCTCGCTCTACCTGGGTTCGCCGGACACCGTGGCCACCAGGATTGCCGACGCCATCACGACGCTCAATGTCGGACGGTTCGACATGATCTACACCAGCGGTGCGGTGCCTGCCGCGGACCGACTGCGTGCCGTCGAGTTGTACGGGACGGCAGTGATCCCTCGCGTCCGCGAGATCCTGTCGCAGCGGCGCGCTGCAGTCGAGGTGGGCGCGTGAACACACTCGCCATCCTGGGCGCAGGCAAGCTGGGTACCGTCCTGGCCCGACTCGCCGTTGCTGCTGGCCATGATGTGAAAGTGGCTGGATCCGGAGATCCGGCCACGATCGCACTCACCGTCGAGGTGTTGGCACCGGGAGCGGTCGCGACCACGGCTGCCGAGGCCGTGTCCCGGGCTGAAGTGGTGATCCTCGCCCTGCCGCTCGGCAAGTACCGCACGCTCGATGTCGAGGCGCTGGCCGGGAAGCTCGTGATCGACGCGATGAACTACTGGTGGGAGGTCGACGGTGTCCGTGACGATCTCTCCGACCCGCGGACGTCAACCAGCGAGCTGGTCCAGGAGTACCTGGCGACCTCGCGGGTGGTGAAGGCGTTCAACCACATGGGCTATCACGACGTCGAGGACGAGGCACGTCCGGCCGGAACTTCTGGCCGCAAGGCGATCGCTGTTGCCGGAGATGACGAGTCCGATGTCGCTGCCGTTGCGCAGCTGGTCGACAGTCTCGGTTTCGACCCGGTCCGGGCCGGCACGTTGGCCGATGGCGTACGACTCGAGCCTCGGACCGAAGTCTTCGGTGCGAATGTCTCCGCCGGCGAGCTGCGGGCCATGATCGAGCGGTTCCCGACCTCGCCGCGCGGCAAGGAAGTTGCGGCCGTCGACTCCTGAACCCGCGATGTCGACCTATCCGCCAAGTTCCTCACACCAGGTCAGCGAGCACCGTGTCTGCGGCAGCGATCGTCTGCTCGATGGCCTCGTCATCGTGACTGAGATTCACGTACGAGACGTTGTAGAGCGAGATTCCCTGTCCGTACATGCCACGCAGAAAACGCTCCCAGACACTGGGATCGGTGCCCGGTGCCAGGCTCAGCTGAGGACAGACCGGCAGCCCTCGTACGGTGATCGGTGCACCGTGGGCAGCAATCCGTTCCCGGACACCGTCCCAGAGCTTCGCCCCCTTGGCCCACAACTGATCACAGACCGCCTCGTCGCGATACATCGTCATCACCGCGGTGGCTGCGGCCAGCGACAGCGCCTCGCCACCGAACGTCGAGGAGATCACGATGCTGCCGTCGTCGACACCGGCCATCAAGTCTGCCCGGCCACCGAAGATCGACAGTGGCATGCCGTTGGCCACACCCTTGGCGAAGACGCACAGGTCGGGGAGGACTCCGGTCCACTCCTGCACGCCACCCGTCGCCACCCTGAAACCAGTGACAATCTCGTCGTACGCCAACAGCGCACCATGGGCGGTGGTCACCTCGCGGAGATGGCGATACCAGTCCAAGGAGTCGGGCAGTCCCGCATAGTCGGCCGAGACAATCACCAGCGCGACGTCATGCTCGGCGAGCACCTGAGCCAGGGTGTCGCGATCCTCCCAGCCCACCTGATGATGCAAGGCGGCAAGTTCGGCAGGAACCCCCGGCAGCGTGTCAGCCGTCGTGCCGGGAAGCACTCGGGCGCCCTTGGCCAGCGAGTTGAGCCATCCCTGGTAGCCGATCTGGACGACATGGTCGCGGCCGGTGACCGCACGGGCGATCCGCATGACGGCCGCATTGGCCTCGCCGCCAGTCTTGAGGAAGCGGACCTGCTCGGCCGCCGGCACCAACGAGCAGAACAACTCGGCCGTCGACTCCTCCAACGGCGTCGGCTGGCCGAAGACCATGCCACGGGTGAGCTGATCCCGTACGGCCTGATCAACGACCGGGTGGCAGTAGCCCAGAGTCACCGGCCCGAGCCCGTACCGGTAGTCGATGAACTCCCGCCCCTGGTCGTCCCAGACCCGACACCCCTGGCCTCGTACGATCGTGCTCGGCTCCTCCGGAGCAAGCCGGGGAGCCTTGGACAGGGTTGACGACCCGCTGGCCAGATACCTGCGCGGCATTGGTCACGCCTCCATTCGACAGCGGCACCCTGCCGCCGTCACGCCAATGCTATTGAGT
This sequence comes from uncultured Propionibacteriaceae bacterium, assembly GCA_945911015.1. Lineage (GTDB taxonomy): Bacteria > Actinomycetota > Actinomycetes > Propionibacteriales > Propionibacteriaceae > Avipropionibacterium. The sequence continues at coordinate 161,954 of CAMDZW010000002.1, read as the reverse complement.
CCGACATGCAATGGCCATAGCTGACGCCCGAAACCAAACGCCAACGGTGTCAGAGAAACTCGCCGAAGGGTAACTTCACCGTCTGCGTGTGGCCATCTCGCTCGAACGTGCACGTCACCGTGGCGGTGATCACGTTCGCGGACGGTCTGATGGCAAATGGCCCCATGTGCGGCATGTGGGAGACACATCCGTCTATCGCGCGGTACCGGACCAGTCCCGCAGCGCACAAAAGAACCAAGCAGCCAACGACTCCAGCCACGATCAGCGTGACCGTCATCTTGGCCCCGGGCATCCATCGAGACTTCGGATTGTCGGGCATCCAGATCCGCGAAGACAGCCAGCAAGCTGCAATGGCCCCATCATTCCCAAGGTGGTGAACCTGGGGAGCTCGACGACATCCCTCACCGCCAACACAATCGTCGCCACCGCGATCACCAGAGCCACGAGCGAAGACCACCTCACCAGTTGGCGCACGGATCTCCCTTCGCTCAACCGGCCAGACCGGGCGGCCTGATCCACACCTGTCAAAGATTCTGACCCGTCCTTCAAACGGCACCACGAGCGCGGAGGCCTGGGCGAGCGAAATCTGCATCTAGCCTGTGAAGCGGGCGCATAGCCAGCCTCCAGACTTCCGTGAGCGGCCTGACTGACTACACAGACCTTGAGGCGGTGATCTCGGAGTGCGTCAGACGCGACGTGGACCTCCTCCTCACCCCTGAGTTTGCGGTGGGCGGTCTACCACACACGGTGCCCGGGGCCATCCGCCGGGCGACATCCCTCAAGCAGCTCGAAGATGCCTGGGCCAGGTCGCTGCCGGAATCGCTGACGGTCGTCCTCGGGTTCACCGAACACACATCTGCGGGGCTGTTCAGTTCAGCCGCCGTGCTGCACGGTGGAGCCGCGTTGCATGTCGCCCGCAAGGTCTTTCCCCGTGAGCCGGGCATCACACCAGGCACCCCGTCCCTGCCGTTCGAGCTGGGAGACACCCCCATCGGCATCATCATCTGCGCAGACGCCCGACATCCCGAACTCACCGCCGTCTGGTCAACGCCGGGGCTCGCATCTTGCTCTGTCCACTCAACAATGACATGAACGCGGCGCATGCCGCCGAATGGGAACAGGCAACGTCCGACGCTCTGCGTGGCCGTGCACTGGAGATCCGGTGCCACCTGGTGTCGGCAGACGTTGCAGGTTCATCCCCGGGAAGGCGCGCATTGGCGGCGAGCTGTGCAGCTCGCCCGCCGGGCACATGATCGCCTCCACCGGCAACAGCCCGGGGAACTGCTCGTCGTCGACCTGCCCTTCTGAGAACTCTCCTCGGGTTCTGAGGCGCCCACCGCCAGCATTGATCGCAACGCATGGGCGTCCGAATTCCGATTGTCGTGGAGAACCCGTTTCAGGATAATCAGGCATGCGATCTCACGAACCGGCCGACTACCAGTGCCCAGTCTGTGTCGTGATCGCAGGTGGCGACACGGAAATCAGCGGACCGGACAACATTGTGTACCGCGACGCTCACACCATCGCCATGGTCGCCCCACATTGGCCAAACCCCACTACAGGCAACCTGCTCGTGGCACCGACGTCACACATCGAGAACCTGTACGCAGCCGACGATCAAACCACGGCGGCTCTGGCCATCACCTGCCGACTCATGGCCACGACACTCCTCGACGCGACCAACTGCGAGGGTGTCTCCATCCGTCAGAACAACGAGCCAAGCGGCGGACAGTCCATGTGGCACCTCCACACCCACGTCATTCCACGCTGGGACGGCGACGGCCTCGACCGGTCGACGCTCGACATGCACCTGGTCACGCCGACAAGCCAGCGGAGCCACGTCGAGCTGATCCGTGCAACGCTCGCCCGCAACGACGTCTGATACTGGCTTGCCGGGTCGTCGAGCCGGACCAGTGGTGCCGCCGCTCACTGGCTGACAGCCGCACGGACCAGGCCGGCGTCGGTCCATCGCGGCCATCCCTAGGCTGAGCTAAGCGTTTGGGTCCCACGGGTTCAGGCAGGTAACGCCGAGTGGTTCAAAGTGCCGGGTGTTGCGGGTGACGACCCTCATCTCGACAGCTTGGGCGATGGCAGCGATGAGTGCGTCGTCGAGTGGAGCGTGCTCGGGGACTCGGTAGGTAGCCAGGATCCGAGCAGCGGGTAGGTCGAATGGCAGCACTCGGTCTGCGAACGCCGGCAGAACTTGGTCTTCGAACCAGCGGCGCAGGATCTCCCCTTGAAGCTGATCGACTCGCCCCTTGGCAACCACGCCGCGCTCGATCTCTGCCATCGTCGGTGCCGTCACGAACTGGTCCGCGATAGGCACCGAGGCTGCCCAAGCCTCGACCTGCGGATTGCGCCCGCGGACCCGCAGCGCGGAGACCACGTTGGTGTCCAGCACGTACCGCATTGGCCGGGTCACAGATCAGACGTACGAGCAGTCAGGCCAAGGCGCTCGGGCTCGAACTCGATGTCGGCCCCTTCGTCGGTGCCGAGCAGGTCCACGAGAGTGACAGGGTCACGTTCGAGAGCGTCAGCGAGAATCTCCCGCGCTTCGGCCTCGACGGAGCGACGGTGCCGCTGAGCACGCGTCTTAAGGACAGCTTTGGTTCCCGCAGGAAGGTTGCGAATCAGGATCTGCTCCACAGAGATCACCTCCGATATCACCACAACGATATCATCGTTGGTCAACTCGTTTCACTGTTCAGGGGCCGCGTTCGCGGCTGGCGCTGGTCGCGAGCGCCTCAGCGGGGCGGTTGTCGTGATCGCGACGCTGGCATTCAGGGAAAGCGAAAGGCCCTCTGACCGGGTAATCCCTGGCCAGAGGGCCTGTTTCGTAGCGGGGACAGGATTTGAACCTGTGACCTCTGGGTTATGAGCCCAGCGAGCTACCGAGCTGCTCCACCCCGCGGCGACTTGGTAAAGATTACACGTTGCTCACGAGGAAGCAAAATCGGGACCGAGCACCTGGGTGACTGCTGCTCGTACGTAGGTGACGAGGTTCTGGTTGACCGGTTCCGCCTCGCCGGAGGCGAGGTCGGCCGGGTCGACCCAGGCGGCCTGGTCGATGGTCTGGGACTCCTGTCCGTCGAGGGCGCTGAGGTCGGGCAGCGGCGCATCCGGCAGCAACACGGCAAAGAAGGTCTGGTGCTGGATGATGTGGGCGTCGTCCCAGTCGAACTCGATCTCCTCACTGAGGTACGGCTCTCCCAGCGAGGCCTCCGGCACCGAGATCCCGACCTCTTCGAAGAGCTCCCGGCAGGCCGCCGCGCGCACCGACTCGCCGGCTTCGACCGCTCCCCCGATGGTGAACCAGAACCACCAGTCGGGCCGGGCCGGTTCATGGCCGTGCAACAACAGCACCCGCCCGTCGTCGGCGACCGGAACCACTCGGCTGGTACGCCGGTGGACCAGCCGCGCCCCACGGGGCCGAGCCGGTTCGTTCACTCCAGTTCCCCGGCCACCGCAGCCCGGACCATCTCCGGCGAAGGCGCCACGAAGACCTCCCCGTCCCAGCGGACGACCGGCAGGATCTCCTCGCCCCGGCTCTGCTGCCGGGCAAAGTTTTCCGCCTCGCCGTCCCAGAACAAGTTGATCCACACGATCTGGTCCCGGATGTCGCGCAGCGCCGAACGCATCCGCTGACAGTTCAGGTCATCGGAACGCCAGTAGACGACCACGGCCCCGTCCAGATCAGGCTTGGGCCGGTTCGCCACGAGTCTGCGGGCGATGGCCTGCCGCGACGGCCGACTCAACAACACACAGACCCCGATCAACCCCAGCCCGACGGCCACATCGGAGCCGTGCCGGTCGCGGATGCCCAACACCACCAGCAAGATGCCGCAACCCACGCCGAGGATCACCCACAGCCAGCTCAGAATCCCCCCGCTCTGACCCCGCTGGTGGCGACGGCGCGAATGATGGGTCGGGTCCGGCGGTGTCGACATGGCCCCAGCTTTGACCACCACAAGCCACCTCGGCAAGTTCGCTGCCCGTCTTCGGACTACCCTGTCGCCCATGCCGGTCGAACTGTCGTACCCGATCCATCGTCATCGTCTCGACAACGGGCTTCGGGTGGTGATCTCTCCCGACCATGCGACGCCGACGGTCGCGGTCAACCTCTGGTACGACGTCGGCTCACGCCACGAACAGGTCGGGACCGACGACAGCCCGGGACGTACGGGGTTCGCCCACCTGTTCGAGCACCTGATGTTTCAGGGCTCGGCCCATGTCGCCAGTGGTGACCACTTCAAGCTGCTGCAAGCGGCCGGAGCAAGTGTCAACGCCACCACCTGGTTCGACCGGACCAACTACTTCGAGGCGTTGCCGGTCGGTGGCCTCGAGCTTGCCCTGTGGCTGGAAGCCGACCGGATGGCCAGCCTCGCGGTCACTGCCGAGAACTTCGAAACCCAACGTGACGTGGTCAAGGAGGAGAAACGGCAGCGATACGACAACGTCCCCTACGGCGACACCACCGAGCGGCTCATCGCGCTCACCTTCGATCGCGACCACCCGTACGGGCACACCACGATCGGATCCATGGCCGATCTCGATGCCGCCGAACTGGCCGATGTCCAGGCGTTCTTCCACAAGCACTACATGGCGTCCAATGCCGTCCTGACCGTCGTCGGCGATGTCACCGAAGCCGAGGCCCTCGCGCTGGTGACCAAGCACTTCGGCCCACTGCCGACCAGAACCCCACCGCCGCAACTCCACACCCCGGCCCAGCCTGCTCTGAGCGGGATCCCGCGTGATGAGGCGGTGGCCGTGGTCCCGGCCGATGCGATCCACTTCAGTCACCGGCTCCCGGTCCGCGGCACAGCCGAGTTCGACGCCGCCGACCTGGCCTCCACGATCCTTGGACACGGCGCCAGCTCCCGACTGCACCGCCGGCTGGTCCGTCGCGACGAAATTGCCGAATCGGCCAGTTCCTCCACGATGTCGCTGATCGGTGGCAACAGCATCGGCTTTGTCTCCGCCCGTTGCCGCGACGGTCAGTCCCTCGAACGAGTCGAACAGGTGCTGGTCGAGGAGATTGACCGGCTCATCACCGACGGCCCCACCGAGGAGGAGCTCGGCCGGGCCAAGGCCACCTTCGCCCGGTCCTGGCTGCAGGCCCTGGCCCAGATCGACACCCGAGCCGACCAGATGTCCGGCCATGCACTCCTGGAGGGAGATGCCGGACTGGTCAATTCCCGCATCGCCACGATCGAGGCCATCGACCTCGACGCCGTGGCAGCCGCAGCCAGCCACTTCCACCCGGATCGCCGCGCCGTCCTCACCTACCGCAAGGAGCAAGCATGACCAGCCGTCCCGAGGTGGCCGACCCGCAGCCATGGTCCTTCCCGTTGCCGGCCCACCACCGGCTCAGCAACGGCATCCCGGTCGTGCTGCACCAGCTGCCCGGCCAGCACGTCATCTCCACCACTGTGCTCGTCCGAGCCGACCTGGCACGCGAACCCGCAGCCCAGGAGGGCATCACCGCGCTGGCGGCCCGTCTCCTCACCGAAGGCAGCCGGGCCCATCCCGGTGAACGCTTCGCCGAGCTGTTGGAGAACAACGGCGCCGCCATGGGCCACCAGGTCACCGCCGAGGGGGTCCAGGTCCTGATGGACGTGCCGGCCACCCATCTGGCCCCCGCGCTGGGCCTGGTCGCCGAAGCCGTACGGGCTCCAGAGCTGACTGATGCCGATGTGGCCCGCCACCAGCAGCTACGTCTGGGCGCGATCGCCCAGGTCGAGGCGAACTCCGCAGCCCTGGCGAATCGGGAATACCGCCGCCGGATCCTGGCCGCCGAGGTGCGCGCCGGACGGCCGACCGGTGGTGACCGGGAGCAGGTCGCCGCTCTCACCCCCGATCTGGTACGGGACTGGGCCGCCTCCCTGCTCACTCCGGACCGCGTCACGGTGGTCGTCGGTGGTGATGTGGGCGACGAGGTGCTCGACACCCTTGAGGCCTGTTTCGGTGACTGGACTGGCCCGGTCTCCACCGTGACCACATCGGCACTGGCCCCCGGCCTGCCCGGCTGCACCATCATCGATCGTCCCGGGTCGGTCCAGGCCGATGTCCGGATCGGTGGCTGGGGCATCGACCGCGCCGATCCCCGCTGGCCTGACATCCGGCTGGCCTCGCATGCGGTGGGCGGGGGTTTCAACTCCCGACTCAACACGGTGCTGCGCGAGGAGAAGGGATTCACCTACGGGGTCAGGCTCGGCTTCAGTCCCCAGCGTCAGGGCGGCTGGTTCACCACCAGCGGTTCGTTCCGGACCGAGGTGGTCGGTGAGGCGATGTCCCTGGCCCGCGAGATCCTTGCCGCCGAGCAGGACCTCAGCGCCGATGAGATTGACCAGGCTCGGCGTTATCTGACCGGGATCACACCGCTGCAGTTTGCGACCGCGGATGGTGTCGTCGACCAGGCCACCCTGCAACTGCTGATGGACCTGCCCGACGACTATCTCGACCGGGCACACGCCTCACTGGTGGACGTCACCTTGGACTCGGCCACGGACGCCTACCGCCAGATCGTCGACGTCACCCAACTCACCAGCGTGGTGGTCGGGGACGCCGAGTCACTGCTGCCCCAGTTGACCGAAGCCGGGTTCGCCCCAGTGGTGACCCAGATCTGAGGGTGGTGACCCAGATCTGAGGGTGGTGACCCAGATCCGAGGCGACCTCGAGGGGCGAGCCACTCACCCCTCGAGGGCCTTGCGGGCCCGCTCGATTGCTTCCTGGGCCTGCTTGATCTTCTCCTGATAGGTCGCCAGGTCACCCTCACGCAAGGCCTTGTCAGCCTCCTCGAACAGCCGGGAGGCCTCCTCCAGGGCCTTCTGTGCGTCCGGGTTGTCCACCGGATCGGTGTTGTCATCGTCAGGCTTATCGACGTCGCCGCCGTCCTCACCGGTGTCGGCGCCGGCGTCCCCGGCAAAGACCTTGTCCAAGGCCTCCTGCAACGAGGAGCCGATCCCCACGGTGTCACCGAAGCGGACGATCACATACCGCAGCCCCGGATAGGTGCCCGAGGCACCGGACCGCTCCACATAGACCGGCATCACATAGATGAGGCCGCCACCGACCGGCAGAGTCAGCAGGTTGCCGAAGCTGGCATTGGCCGAGCCCTGCGCCAGATAGGGCCGCAACGCTTCGGCCACCGCAGGATCGGTGGTCATCGCATTGAACGTCTGCTGGGGACCGTCGATCCGGCTCGACTCCGACATCTGCAGGATCCGGATCCGACCGTAGTCCTCATTCGACGCGTCGGCATTGATCGCCATGAACCCGGCCAGGTTCTCGCGCTGGTTCGGCACGAACGTCGTGGTCATCGAGAAGTGGGCATCGGTCTCGTCGGGCCAGCGCACCGATAGATAGTACGGCGGCTCCGCCTTCGCCGACCCGGTCGCCGATGTGTCCGCGACCGGCTCCAGGGGCACCCTCCACAGGTCGGAGTTGGTGTACCAGACACCCGGATCGGTCACGTGGTAACGGCCCAGGATCTCGCGCTGGACCTTGAACAGGTCCTCCGGGTAACGCAGATGTTCCAGCAACGAGCCGGGGATCGCCGACCGTGGCTTCACGGTGTCGGGGAAGATCTTCTGCCAGGTCTGCAGGACCGGATCCGACTCGTCCCAGGCATACAACGTGACGGTGCCGTCGTACGCATCCACCACAGCCTTGACCGAGTTGCGGATGTAGTTGATGTTCGTGTCCAGCTGGACCGCCCCGGGCACGTTCGAGGTGGTGGCGGTGTCAGTCGCCGCCCGCAGTCCGATCCGCTTCGAGTTCGGGTAGCTGTTGGACGTGGTGTAGCCGTCCACGATCCACACCACACGGCCCTCGACGATCGCCGGGTAGGCATTGGAATCGATGGTCAGCCACGGGGCTGCCGCCTCGACCCGTTCCTGTGGGGTGCGGTCGTAGATGATCCGCGAGTCCTCGTTCACCCGCTCCGAGATCAGGATGTTCAGGTCAGCAAACTTGATCGCATAGAGCAGCCGGCGGAAGACATCGCCGATCTCAACGCCCCCCTTGCCGGAGTAGGTGTACATGCGAGGGCCACCGCCCTCGCCACCGCCGGGAGTGTCGAGCTCCATCGGGGACTCGCCTCCACCGACGATCGAGTAGTCGGTGTGGAGCTCACCGAAGTAGATGCGCGGCTCGTGCTCGGACAGCAATCCCTGCGGAGGAATGCCGCCGACGATCCACGACGGCTCACCCTCGTTGCCGGTCTGATTGCCGTAGGCCGCGACCATCCCGTACCCGTGGGTGTAGGTGGTGTGAAGGTTGTTCCAGCTCGGCTGGTCAAGCTTGGTGGTGTCAATCTCGCGGACACCGACCACCGCGTCACGGGTCACACCGTCGAGCGGGTACCGGTCGACGTCGAGCACCTTGGGGAAGGAGTAGTAGCCGCGAACCTGCTGGCCCTGGGTGAAGGCTGGGCCGATGACGGCCGGATCCATCAGCCGGATGCCGGGAAGGGTCTGGGCATCCTCGCGCAGCTGCCCTTGGCTGGCGGTGGTCTCCGCGTCGTAGTGCGTCACTTCGGTCCCGTCGACGCCATAGGCTTCCCGGGTCGCGGCAATGTGCCGCTCGATGTAGGGCCGTTCCTGGTCCTGCTCCTGCGGGGTGACCACCAGGCCCTGCATCGCCGCCGGGTAGATCAACTGGAGCACCAGGGCCGACACCAACATCAGCACCAGGCCGACAATCGGCACCACCCACTTGCGCAGGATCGCATTGGCGAAGAACATCAGGGCGCACAGGGCAGCGATCACCGCCAGCACTCGAAAAGCATTCAATGACCCGTGGACGCTGGTGTAGGTCAGACCGGTCAGCAGCTGGGAGTCCTGCACCGACAGTCCGTACGTGTCGAGCCAGTACTGGACCGCCTTGATCAACAGGGCCACACCCAACAGGATCGACAGATGGGCCTGGGCTGCCGGACTGGCCATCTTGCTGGCGTCCCGCACCTTCGCCTGGGCCATCTTGACCGCACCGACCAGGAAGTAGAACAGGGCCAACAGGATCGCGCTGAACACGACCGCGCCGAACAAGAACCCGGTGATGAACCGCCACCACGGATAGTCGAAGACGAAGAAGGACGCGTCCAGACCGAACTGTGGATCGGTGACACCGAATTCGGTCCCTCCCCGCCAGGCCTGGAAGGTCATTGCCTGGGCCGCACCGGTGGCGCCACCGAACAGGCCGGTGGCCAGACCGATCACCCACATGAAGACCCCGAAGCGGCCCTTGACCGCGTCCCGATACCGGGTCAGCAGTTCGGAGTCGGCTTGGGCGGGCCGCGATGGGCGCCAGTGGTTGGCGATCGCCAGGTTCCCGACCACAATCGCCGCCAAAACGACCCCGAAGATCGCGAACAATGCCACCCGGGTCCACAACATCGTGGCGAAGACATTTTCGTACCCGTACGAGGCGAACCACAGCCTGCTGGTCCAGACATTGGTGAATATGAGGAAGCCCACCACCAGCACCACAACGATGATGGCAGTGGGCAACAAAGCATTACGACGGCGTGTCACGGTCCGCACAACTCCTGGGTCGCGGGTCGATCAGTGTGGGGCACAGCCTATGCGCCGTCCCTGGTGGCTTCCTCCACCGGGGCGAAGGTGCCCGTCAGAGCAAGGACAACCCCGGGCAGGATCTCTGCGCCGGAGAGCAGATCATCGGGATGACTCTGCAACCGGGCGACCGCCTGTGCGGTGCCGTCGCGCAGCACACCGACCACGGCTCGTACGTCCTGACGTTGTGGATGGTTCTGCACCCAGTCCTCGGCCTCGGCAGGGCTACTGGGCAGGTCCTGTTCTGCTTCGGGCGGCAGGAAGGACCGCACCAGGCTCAGCGCGCATCCGACGACTGCATCCGGCCAGGCCACTCGGGCCAGTTCTCCGACGACATCGTCACCCGGGTCGAACTCGTCCTGCTGGATGGCGCTGATCCGATCTTCGAGGGCGATTCCGCTGGTGTCGTTGGCCAGCTGCGGCTCGGCAGCCTCCAGCTCGGCGGTCCGGACCAGCGCAAAGAGCAGCGGCGGTTGTTCCCACCCGGCCGGATCGATGTGGCGCTCGATCTCCATCAGCGACGCGGTGAGCGCGGCCGATTGATCGTGGTCGGGGCTGTCGGTCAGCATGGCGGGACCTCCTGGTCGGGGTGGCTGAGGGCGTGGATCGCTTCGTCCAGGGTCGCGACCCGGACCAGAATCATGTCAGTGTCGATCCCGGCCAAGTCAGCACAGTTGTCCGCCGGGACGAGGAAGATCTCAGCACCGGCACGTTCGGCAGCCACGATCTTGGACTGGATGCCGCCGATCGACCCGACGGTACCGTCGGCGGTGATGGTGCCGGTGCCGGCGACATGTCGCCCGGCCAACAACTCACCCGGCGTGGCCAGGTCATAGATCGCCAGGGCGAAGACCAGCCCGGCACTGGGCCCACCGATCGCTTCGTCAATCCCGAACCGGACCGTCAGCGCGGTGTCGTGGCCGTCCATCAGCGCCGCGCCGGTCCGGTCGCTGATCGAGCTGCCCGCCCGCAACCGCGTCGTCATGGTCCGCTCCTGCCCGTCACGTCGGATCAGCCAGGTCACCTGGTCGTGCGAGTTCGCGGTCAGGATCTGCTCCGCATCGGCGGCGGTGGCCACGCGATGACCGTCCACGGCGAGCACGACATCGCCGGGTTGCAGGTCACCGTCCGAGGGGCCACCAATCACCACCAAACTGATCAGGACGACGTCCTCGACCTCGATCCCAGCCGCTCGGGCCGCAGCAATCCGGGCCGTCAGCTGCGACTGAGACATCATGGCGGCCAGTTCCTGCTCGTTCTGTTCGGCAGAGGTGCCCGGCGGGTAGTAGAGGTCACGGTCCAACGCGTCGAAACCGCGCCGCAACCAGGCCAGGACCGCCGGCGCGAAGCCCAGTCGGGAGTCGGCTCGGGTCACCGAGACCGTGGTGAGGTCGAGTTCTCCGGTGGTCGGGTGGGTCTCGACCCCCGACACCTCGACCAGCGGTGTGCCAGCCTGGTCCTGACCGAAGGTGTCCACGGTCCCGCCCGGCCCCCACACCACGTACGGAGCAGGGACCAGCACCAGCACCATGACCATGGCCAGGAAGACTGCGGAGGCGGCCAGCGAGGTCCAGCTCTGCGCAGTCACCCACACCGGCCGGCGCCACCACGCGACAGTGCTGGGTAGCTCGGAGGTCATGGACCAGATCCTACGTGTCCTGCCTTGGGTCGAGCTTGTCCGGTGCGGTTGAATGGGTACATGGCACAGGGACCGAACGACCCAGATCGTCGCGACGACTCCGACGACGAGAACGAGGGCATGCCGCAAGACTTCCAGGCCATGTTCAACCAGCTCTTCGGCCAGCTCGGTGGCTCGGCGCAGCAACCCGAGGGCATGGAGGAACTCCTCGCCCAGGTGCAGCGCACGCTGTCCCAGCTGAACCAGAGTGGTCAGACCTTCGGCGGGGTCGGCGGGATCAATGGACTGTTCGGCGCCGGCGGTCCGCTCGGCGGATCGACCGAAGGCGGTGTCAACTGGGATCTGGCCAACGACACTGCTCGCAAGACGTCGCTGCAGCTCGGGCCCGACCCGGTCCCGACCGCCGCCCAGCAGGAACGGGTCCGGGAAGCGGTCACCATCGCCGAAGTCTGGTTGGACGATGTGACTGATCTGCCCCGCGTGCCGGGCGAGCCGGTGGCTTGGAGCCGAGCCGAGTGGATCGAGAACACCCAACCGGTCTGGCAGCGGCTGGTCGAACCGGTCGCCTCCAGCATCGCCGATGCGATGCAGTCCGCGCTCACTCCCCCGGCCGACGAGATTGCCGAGGCCGGCGGACAGTTCGCTGACATCGAGAAGATGTTTGCCCCGCTGGTGCGCTCCTCCGGTGCCGGGATGTTCGGGATCCAGCTCGGTCAGGCCCTGGCTCAGCTCGCCGGCGAAGTGGTCGGCGCCACCGACATCGGACTCCCCCTCCACGAAAAGGTGGCGCTGTTGCCCGGTGGTGTGGCCAAGTTCGGTGACGGCCTCGACCAGTCGACCACCGATGTCCACCTCTACCTGGCCCTGCGCGAGTGTGCCCGCCAGCGTCTCTTCCACGGCACCACGTGGCTCAGCAGCACCCTGTTGAGTCTGGTCGAGGAGTATGCCCGCGGCATCCGCATCGACAGCCGGGCCATCGAGGATGCGGTCTCTGACATGGATCTGTCCAACATCGAGGAACTGCAGGAACGCCTCACCGGCAGCTTGTTCTCACCGCAGCGCACCCCGGAACAGGAGGCAGTCCTGGTCCGCCTGGAGACCATGCTGGCCCTCGTGGAGGGCTGGGTCGACCATGTGGTCGCCCAAGCCGCTGCACGCTGGATGCCGGCCGCTGTGCCGCTGGCCGAGACCATGCGCCGTCGGCGCGCCAGCGGTGGTCCGGCCGAGGCCACCTTCGCCACTTTGGTCGGTCTGGAGCTGCGTCCTCGGCGACTGCGCGATGCCGCCAACCTGTGGGCTGCCCTCCAGGAGAAGCGAGGCGCTCAGGCTCGGGACGAGCCGTGGAACCACCCCGATGTGATGCCCAGCACCGCCGACCTCGACGATCCGCTCGGTTTCGTGGAGTCCGGTCCACGCCGCGGCGGCGATTCCGACAGCTCCGGGACCGATTTCGATGCCGAGTTGGCCAAGCTCCTCGATGCTGAACAGGGCCGGGACAACAACCAGGATGGGGATCCCGGCGGCCGGGAATGATCTGGGCCGGTCTCAGACCGGGTCGGGCTCATCTCGGTCGCTGAAGGCGATCGCATCGGTCCACCCGTCCAGGTAGGCCTTCACTCGTTCGGTGTTGGGGTCGCGATGGACCAGCGCCCAGAAGTCCGGCGAGTGGTCGGCATGGAGCAGGTGGACGACCTCGTGCAACAGGATGTGGTCGACGACCCATTCCGGCATCGACTGCAATCGGTGGGACAGCCGGATCGCACCCGAGTGGGTGCTGCAGGAACCCCATCGTTGATTCTGGTTGGTGACCCATCGCACCGAGGTCGGCGGCGGCAGCGCCTGGTCCGACAGGTACTGCTCGATCAACCTGCGAGCCCTCGCTCCGAGCTCACCGTCACTGGTCGGTGTGCGCCTCCGGGCCTCCCGCGCCAACAGCTTCGGCACCATCTCGCTCACCAGCTCATCGATCTGCACCCGGGAGAGACGGGCCGGCACCTGGAGCACGATCTGGCCGCCCTGTCTCAGCACGCTGACCGTCTTGCGGCGCCGGGTGCTGCGCCGGATCTCCACCGGTTGACCGGCGTACTCGCTCCGGCTCACGGCCTGGCCCAGGGACTCGGCCCATCGCCGGGATCCTCGCCCGACCACGACTGGTCACCCGACCACGACTGGCTGTCGGGCCCGCCCTGTTGTGTCACAGCGGTTTGGTCCGCGGTGACCTGCTGTGTTGGCTCGTCGTGGCCCCAGCGCGGCTGGTGTGTCTGCTGTGGTTGCTGACCCCCTGGGGCCTGTGCCTGCTGACCCCATGGGGCCTGTGCCTGCTGACCCCACTCGGCGTGGGGCGGCTGAGCGGGCCCGCCCACGAGCGCCGGCGGGGTGCCCTTCCGTCGCAGCACCACGATCGCGACCACAACAGCGGCGGCGAGCACGGCGACGCCCACACAGATCAGCACGATCGGCACCATCGAGCTGCCTCCGGCCTCGGCCTTCGCGTAGGGCGGGATGCTCGGATCGGTCCATTCCATCGATCTGCCGTCCTTGACCCCGTTGCCCTCGACCACCTCGCCGGGGAAGGTGAATCGGATCAGGTAGACCGGGGTGAATCCTCCCAGATCCGGCAGATCCGGATCCGCGGCGGGATCACCCAAGATGTAGAAGTCGCCGTCGCGACGCAGCGTGATCGCCGAGCCGGTGGCCCGACTGTCGGACCCGAGGGCACTGATCGGTGCCTTGTCATAGGTGATCTTGAACCCGAGGAACCGGTCGTCGCTCCAGTCCTGGACCTCGGTCCCAGGCGGCAAACTGCTGCGCATCTGGTTGAGGATCTCGCCACCGCCGGGAAGATCGCGGGTGATGCCGAAGATCATGGACCCGCTGATCGTGTCGTCGGGGTCCACCGTCAGGTCCAAGTCGACCTTGTAACAGCCCGCCAACGCCAGGCACAGCAGCAGCACACCGAGGCGCATCGCAGCCCGTCCCAAGCGGCAACTCGACGACACAGAAGTCATGGTCGACAGCTAACCACACGGCACTGTCATTCGATCTGGCTTGTTCGACCCGGACAGCACAGCACCGCTGGGGACGCCCAGCTGCGCAGCCAGTGAAGTCCGCTCCCCGATCCTCCACTTGACGACCAGACCCGGTTTACGTACGGTAAACCCACTGAGCCCCCAAGAGGCTGGACGTGTGCAGGGGAAGGCATACGGACCCACTTCTTGGGGGCTCTGTCCATGGATCAGCGGCAGACCCGACACAGCTGTGAGGCTCACCGAGCCGACACCGACAACAGGTCATCGCAACGGACAACACCTTTGCCTGTGGACAAGCTCCACCGGCCGCTCCCGTCGCCCACAGTGGACCCATGACAGATGTGGCTGTGATCGGCGCCGGACAGCTGGGACGCACCGTCGCCGAATTCGTCCGTGACCTGCCCGAGGTGACGACCGTGCTGGTCTGCGATCCAACCCCGGTCGATCCGACGGTCTACCCGCGCTCCGGTGTCGCCTCCACCAATGCCGGCGCACTGGTGCAGTGCCTGCGGCCGCGGGTCGCGGGTCGCCCTCAGATCCGTTTGCTCAGTCATTGGAGCGACCTCGAGCACGAGCGTCCCGCACTCAGTCTGGTCACCAGCACCCGCCTCGAACCGGACCGTGCCCTGACCGAGCTCCTCGTCCGGCGTGACCTTGCGCATCTGATCGTCCGGATTGACCAGACGACTGCACGAGTCGGCCCGATGGTGATCCCGGGGCAGACACCGTGCCTCAACTGTCTGGATCTGCTCCAAGCTGCAGCCGATCCGTCATGGCGGGACCAGCTCGTGGCTGACTGTGCCAGCGAGGCCCCCCGCCCCGAACCACTGGCGACCTGGCTCTGTGCGACCACCACCGTGCAGATGGCGGCACAGATCCGTCACGGCGCCTGCGATGCCATCGGTGGCACCATCGAGCTCGACATTGGCGACCTGCTGACCCGGGTCCGGCAGTGGCCGGTCCATCCTGACTGCGGCTGCGGTTGGTGGGAGGCGTGACCGCGACCGGCCAGTGACTTCACCCCGAGTGGCACGATGGTGGCATGGCCGATGAACTTCCCGCGAGCCGATGGGCCCGCAACGCTCGGCTGCTCCGGCTCCCCCTCGGTGCAGCAGCACGCGCCACCGAATCGATGGGCCGCCGCCTCACCGGCACGCGCACCGAGCAGACCACCAGCGATGCCCGGGCCCGTGCGGCCGAACAGTTGTTCACCGTGCTCGGCGAGCTCAAGGGTGGAGCGATGAAGTTCGGCCAGGCCCTCAGCCTGTTCGAGGCCGCCCTGCCCGAGGACATCGCCGGCCCTTACCGCGAACAGCTGCGGCGGCTGCAGGACCAGGCGCCCCCGATGCCACTGTCGCGGGTCCACGCGGTGCTGGCCCGCGAGCTTGGACCGCATTGGCGGGACCTGTTCGACGACTTCGGCTCCAGACCCGCCGCAGCCGCCTCCATCGGTCAGGTCCACAAGGCCGTCTGGCGAGCGACCGGTCAGCCGGTCGCGGTGAAGGTTCAATATCCCGGCGCGGACGTCGCCATCCGCAATGACCTCACCCAGCTCGGTCGACTGGCCCGGCTGGCCCGGCCCCTCACCGGCAGCATCGAGGTCGGCCCGTTGATGACCGAGCTCGCTGAACGGATCACCGAAGAGGTCGACTACGGGATCGAGGCCGCCAGTCAGGCAGCAGCGGCGGCCGGGTTCGCTGACAGTGACGAGTTCTTCGTGCCGCAGGTCCTGACCCACACCTCGCGAGTCATCGTCAGCGAATGGCTCGACGGTCAGAATCTGATCACCAGCACCACCATGCCTGCCGAGGAGCGCAACCGGTGGGGGTTGGCCTATGTCCGGTTCTTGTTCTCCGGGCCGCGGCGGGTCGGTCTGCTGCACGGCGACCCCCACCCGGGGAACTTCAAGATGATGGCCGACGGTCGGCTCGGCGTGATCGACTTCGGGCTCGTGTCACGGATGCCGGACGGTCTGCCGCCCACCATCGGACGGTTGCTGGCGATCGCGATCGACGGCAACTCCGACCAGGTCGCGGCCGGGCTACGCCGCGAAGGATTCATCGGTGACGACATCGACGCCGGTGACCTGCTCGACTTCCTGTCTCCGTTCATCGAGCCGGCCCGGTCGCCGTTGTTCCATTTCCACCGCGAATGGATGCAGGGCGAGTTCGCCCGGATCCGCCAGGCGAGCGGACGGGGACAGATCGCGACCCGGATCAACCTGCCCCCGGACTACCTGTTGATCCATCGGGTCTGGCTGGGCGGGATCGCTGTCCTGTCGCAAATGGACGTCCACGCCGACTTCGCCACTGTGCTGCGCGAGTCCCTGCCCGGATTCACCTCCCCTGCTGGAGGGTGAAACAGCTCGGGTCCCAAGGCTGGGACCCGAGCCATTCCCGTACGGCATCGGGCTCAGGCCGCAGTTGAGGCCGCCGACCGTTCTGCAGCCTGACGAGTCGGCGTGGCCGCCCGTGCGGCCGGCGCGATCACCGGCACCGGCTCCGGCAGCGGGTTCTTCCGCGGACGGCCGCGCGGCCGCTTGCGGGCCACCACAGCCCCGTTGACGAACAGTTGTCCGCCCCACACACCCCACGGCTCGCCCCGCTCGAGGGCACCGTCGAGGCAGGCCTGCTGCATCGGGCATGTCAGGCACAGTGCCTTGGCCCACTCGACATCGGCTGGGGCCTCGGCGAAGAACGCCTCCGGATCGACGGTGCGGCACGGTAGTTGCTCCACCACGTCGGTCTGCTTGCTCACCACAACTCCTCCACTGGACGGCTGGCCCGCCAGGTCGTTGGTCTTCACTCTTGCGTCTTCTGGTCTGTCGAGAAACATGTCTTTGCTCTGTCGGTCCGAGATGCACAGCCGTGAAAAAGATGAAGGCCGTGAATCCCGGTTCTGGGATTCACGGCCTGAGTGGTCGCGGTGTGGATCTGTCACACCGGTGGACTGTCAGGTCTCCCAGAGGGGTTCGGAAAGGTGGAGTCGGTGGCCGGGCGGTCGGCAAAACCGCCAACGGAACCGAATCCGTGGCCTGCATGGCTCAGCGACACCTGCTTGTCCGCGACCGCGGGCCGGCAGGATCCGAGCATGGGCAGGCCATGGCGGATTCGTCCCTCGACGAGATAGTTCGTGATGATGTCCATGTGTCCTGCCCTCCTCACTACGTGAAGGTCGTGGATGTCCGTCCAAGACCGATGTCGGATGTCGTGGTGGTGCTCAAGGCAACCGCAGAACACATTACGACCTGTCCGCGGACGTGGCAACCTCTTTTTCGTCCGTGTCTTTTTCCTTCATCCGGACATTGATGATGTCCAACACCGCTGCGCCGTATCGGTCGACCTTGACCTTGCCCAGGCCGTTGATCCGCAACAGATGGGCCGGGTCCCGCGGACAGGCCTCGGCCAGAGCGGTCAAGGTGGCATCGGTGAGGATGGTGAAAGCCGGCAGTTTCGAACGACTGGCTTCCTCGCTGCGCCACTGGCGCAGCTGATCCAACAGCTCCTCGTCATAGGTGGCCGGGCAGTCCTGGTGCCGTCCGAGCTTGAACTCTGCCCCGGAGTGCAGCACCTGCCCGCAGCTACGGCAGTTGCGCACCTGCACCCGGCGACGCGGCCGGGAGGTGGTCGCCGGGCCCGTACGGGACACCGACACTGGTGCGCCCTCGCCAGGCACCACACCGTCGAGGAAACGGGACCGTCGCCGACCGTCGCCGCCGGACCGGCTGCGGGACCACGACACTCGCAGCTGGGTGCGGGCCCGGGTGATCCCGACATGGAGCAACCGGCGCTCCTCGGCAATCTGTTCGGCGGTGTTGGCCAGCACGAAGGGGACGGTGCCCTCCTGGACGCCGACCAGGGCCACCGCCTCCCATTCCAGACCCTTCGCCGAATGCAGTGTGCTCAAGGTCACCGCATCAGCAGTCGGGACGTGCTGGGCCTCGGCCCGTTCGCCGAGCTCGCTCGAGGCCTGGGCCAAGGTGGTGCTCGGGGTCTGGACGACCAGATCAGCCACCACCTGCACCAGCGCGGCCAATGACTCCCATCGCTCGCGCACCGCCCCGGCCCCCGCCGGCGGTTCGGTCGTCCAGCCGATGCTGCCCAACACCAGCTTGACCCGTTCGACCGGATCGGCGTCGGGATCGTTGCGGGCCTCGGCCCGGATCAGCAACAGGCCCTGGCGGACCTCGGGTCGGTCGTAGAACCGCTCCGCGCCCCGGATCAGATACGGCACCTGCCGTTCGGCCAGCGCGGCCTCGTACGACGGCGACTGGCTGTTGACCCGGAACAGCACCGCCATGTCGCGCCAGTCGACCCCCTCGTCGTGCCGACCGATCAACCAATCGACCACACCACGGGCTTCGGAGCCCTCGTCGGGATGGTCGGCGTGGACCACCGGCGGCCCCGGGTCACGTTGGGCCTGCAAGGTCACCGCACCGGCCGATCCTGCATCGCCACGGGCGCGACGCATGACTTGGTTGGTCAGGGCGACCACCTCCGGGGTCGAGCGGTAGTTGCGGACCAGCTCGACCGTCGTCGCCCCGGGGTGCCGAGAGGCGAAACCGGTCAGGTAGTCGGCACGTGCCCCGGCAAAACTGTGGATGGTCTGGGCCGGGTCACCGACCACGCAGACGTCGCCCCGGTTGCCACACCATAGGTCCAGCAGCGCCTGCTGCAGCGGCGAGACGTCCTGGTACTCGTCGACGACGAACCAGCGGTAGGTCCGTGCGAACTGGGCGGCGATCTCGGGCTGGTCGGCCAACAGCGAGGCCGCGCACAGCAAGATGTCCTCGAAGTCGATCCGTTCCCGTTCCCGCTTCAACTCCTCGTAGCCTTCGAAGACCTTCGCCACGGTCGCCGGATCAAGGTCTGCAGCCTTGCGCCCCTGAGCTGCGGCATGGGTGCTGTAGCGCTCCGGTGTCAGGTTGGACACCTTGGCCCAACTGATCTCACCCGAGAGGTCGCGCAGCATCGCCTGGTCACTGCCCAGCCTCAACCGGCGAGCGGCGTCTGCGACCAGAGCCCTGCGGTTCTGCAGCAACGGCGGCAGGTCTCCACGGTGCACCCGGGGCCAGAAGTAGCGGGCCTGGGCCAGCGCAGCGGAGTGGAAGGTCCGCGCCTGCACCCGGGGTGCGCCGAGGGTGCTGAGCCGGTGCCGCAGCTCCCCTGCCGCCCGGGTCGTGAACGTCACCGCCAGCACCTGACGAGGATCGTAGGTGCCGGTCGCGACACCGTAGGCGATGCGGTGGGTGATCGCCCGGGTCTTGCCGGTGCCCGCGCCAGCCAGAACCACCATCGGCCCGTGCAGATTCGTTGCGACGGCACGCTGTTCCGGGTCGAGACCGGCGAGCAGATCATGGGCGTCAGGCACGATCATCACCCTACTCAGCCGGACTGACAACGACCGGTCAGGCCTGTCCCGAGCCGCCTGTCAGTGCCGACCTCTAGGGTGGTGCGCACCATGACCGACCAGCACACGTCACCGCGGATCCACCTGCACCGGGCGGCCCGCTCCAGCCAGCTCATCGACGGGCTCGCCCAGCTGCTCGCCGACGAGCCGCTCGATCCGTTCTGCAGCGAGGTGGTCAGCGTCCCGACCCCAGGTGTCGAGCGCTGGCTGGGACAGGCCCTGTCGATGCGTCTGGGCGTCACGGCCGGGGTCGACTTCGTCCCGTTCGGCCCCTGGCTGTCCCAACTGTGGACCACCGCATCAGCCGACCTGTTGCCTGCCGACGGAACAGATCCGTGGCTGCCCGGGGCACTGACCTGGTCGGTCCTGAAGGCCATCGACACCCATGCCCATGAACTGTGGGCCGAACCGGTCAGTCGTCATGTCGGCGCGACCTCCTCAGGGAGCGCCCCCACGACAGGCCGACGCTTCGTCACCGCATCCCGGATCGCCGGCCTCTTCCACCGCTATGCCCGGCAGCGGCCCGCGATGGTGTTGGCCTGGTTGGCCGGCGACGATGTCGACGGCGCCGGGCAGCCCTTGACCCACCGCCACCGGTGGCAGGCCGAGATCTGGCGTACGGTCCGGGCCACCGTGGCAGTCCCCTCTCCGGCCGAGCGGATCGACCATGTCACCACGGTGTTGCGGGACCGCCCTGAGGCACTGGATCTGCCCGCGAGGATCTCGATCTTCGGGTTGAACCGTCTCGATCGCCTCGACCGCGTCATGCTCGACGCCCTGGCTGTGCACCACCAGATCCACCTGTGGTTGGCCCATCCCTCGCCGACCCGATGGCAGGCACTGACCGGCCAGCCCGGCGAGTTGTGGCCACCTCGAGTGAGGATGCTCCATCGTGCGGGCGGCAGCACGGTCCTGGATCGACTGGGTCGCGAGGTCGATGAGTTCCAACATGTGGTCAGCCATCTCGACGCCGGGGTCGACGACTCCGTGCTGGACCAGCCGGCCCTGCCCGACACCCTGTTGGGCCGGCTGCAGCAGACCATCCTCGACGACCGTGCCGCCCCGACGACCCCGCACCGGGTCGAGCCCGAGGACCGAAGCGTCCAGATCCACTCCTGTCACGGGCCGGACCGTCAGGTCGAGGTGCTGCGCGAGGTGGTCTGCGGGCTGTTGGCGGACCGGCCCGAGCTCGAGCCGCGCGACATCATGATCATGTGTCCCGATCTTCCTCGGTTCGCACCGTTGGTCACCGCCAGTTTCGATGCGGTCGGCACCGGGCGGTTCGACGACCGGGCGCATCCGGGTCGGCGACTCCGGGTCCGGATCGCGGACCAGTCCCTCAGCGATGTCAACCCGATCCTTGCCGTGGTGGAGCGACTGCTGGAGTTGGCCCACGCACGGATCACCGCATCCGCGTTGGTCGACCTGTGCGGTCGGGCCCCGGTGTCAGCCCGGTTCCGTTTCGACTCCGACGATGTCGAGACCATTGAAGCCCTGGTCAAGGACTCCGGGATCCGGTGGGGTCTCGATGTGGCCGATCGGGCTCGCTACGGGCTCGACGGTTTCGGCCAGAACACGGTCGAAGCAGGACTGGACCGGATGCTACTGGGTGTGGCGCTGTCGGAGACGAACCATGACCATGTCGGACTGGTGCTGCCACTGGACCGGGTCGACTCCTCCTCGGTGGACCTGGTCGGACGGCTGGTCGAATTCGTCGACCGACTCCGTTCGGTGCTGGCCGATCTGGGCCGGCCCCACACTCTGTCCGGCTGGGTCGCGGTCCTGCACCGGGCGATGGACCTGCTGCTCGCCCCCGAGCCGGGCGAGGACTGGCAACGCTCCCATGCCTGGGGCACCATCCAAGCGGTCGCCGAGGACATCGACGACGATTCCGAGTTGGACCTGGGCGACATCCGTGCCGTGTTGGGGGCCTCCTTGCAAGGACGGCCCGCGCGAGCGAACTTCCGCACCGGCAGCCTGACCCTGTCGTCGCTGGCGCCCATGCGCTCGGTGCCACATCGGGTGATCTGCTTGCTCGGGATGGACGATCAGGCCTTCCCCCGCGGGCAGGGCACCGACGGTGACGACATCCTCGCCCTCGATGTGCGGGTCGGCGATCGGGACCGCCGCGCTGAGGACCGTCAGCTGCTGCTCGACGCCCTGATGGCAGCACAGGACGTCCTGGTGATCGTCCACACGGGCAAGGACCCACGGACCAATGCGCCGCAGCCGGCTGCCGTGCCGATCGGCACCCTCCAGGAAGCACTGACCGCTCTGGTCGCCCCGCAGGACCGCGACCAACTGCTCGACCAGCTGATCACCTCGCACCCGCTCCAGCCCTATGCTCCGGGCAACTTCGGTCCGGACAGTCCGACCCCGTCCTTCGACCGGGCTGCCGCGGCTGCGGCGCGGATCGCGGTCCAGCCCCGCATTCCTGCCCGGCCGGTGTTCACCACGACGCCGTTGGATCCTCCCGCGCCGGCACGCGAGGTCGACCTGGCCGATCTGACCAGATTCTTCAAACATCCGGTCAAGGCCTTCTTCCGAGATCGTGCCGGGCTGTCGCTGCCGGAACCTTCCGAGGCTCGCAGCGATGACCTCGACGCCATGACTCTCGAGCTGGATGGATTGGCCGAATGGCAGATCGGCAGCCGCATCCTGGCCGGCGAGCTCGATGGTGTCGACCGGGCAGCCCTGGTCGCGGCAGAGTGGCGACGCGGCGAGCTACCACCCCGCAGGATCGGCAGCTTCGCCTTCGACAAGATCTTGGGCAATGTCGACGACCTGACCCGGGCGCTGACGCCGTGGATCGGACAGCCTCGGCGCCAACTCGATCTCGAGGCCACCGGCGACCATGCCGACGGTTCGACCTGGTCGCTCACCGGTGCAGCCACCCGCATCCACGGCAACCACGTCGTGGTCACCAACTACTCCAGGCTCAATCCGACCCATTGGCTCGAGGCCTGGTGGCAGTTGCTCGCATTGACCTGCACCGAACCCGACCAGGAATGGAGCGCGGTCGTCGTCGCCCGTGCCGCCCAACCAGCTGTCCTCGGACCGGTCACTCCGGCCTTCGCCCGGGCGGTCCTGGCCGATGCACTCGCACTGCGTCAGCTCGGGCTGAGCGAGCCATTGCCGCTGCCGCCGAAGACGGCAGGAGCCTATGCACTGCGCCGAACACAGGGTCGCAGCCCTGACCTGGCCTGGGAGGGCATCGCCAGGACCCGAGAGTTCGAGTCCGACCATCTGTGGGAGCTGTTCCACGGCCCCGGTCTGGCTCAGCTGCGAGCCGCCCCCGCCCAGCCGGACGAGCACCGCGGCCCTGACCGGGAGTTGGAGACGAGCCGTTTCCAGTCCCTGGCCCGTCGTCTGTTCCATCCGCTGATTCAGCGAGCACAAGGACTTCGCGCATGACCCCCGACCCGATGAACCCCGATCAGATGAACCCCGAGTCGATGAACCCCGATCAGATGAACCCCGAGTCGATGAACCCCGATCCGATGAACCCCGACTCGGTGACCACCCTGCCGACCTTCGACGCGGCCGGTGACCTCCCCAGCGGCACCACGGTCCTCGAAGCCAGTGCCGGCACCGGCAAGACCTGGACCATCGCCGCCCTGGCGGCCCGCTATCTCGCCGACGGCATCCCTTTGGAGCAGCTGCTGCTGGTCACCTTCAGCCGGGCGGCGACCAAGGAACTGCGGCTCCGGATCCGGGCTCGGTTGGTCGAGACCGAGGCTGCACTCCGCACCCACCTGGCCGGCTCTGCGGTCCCCGACCCGACCGATCCGATTGTTGCCCTGCTCATCGGCGACGAGCCCGACATCGTGGCCCAGCGGGCCCATCGGCTGTCGGTCGCCCTGGATGAGTTCGACGATGCCACGATCGCCACCATCCACGAATTCTGTGCCCGGATGCTCGACGGGTTGGGGGTGCTGGCCCGGACCGATCCGGATCGCACCTTCGCCGACTCCCTCGACGAGCTGACCGCCGAAGTCACCACCGACCTGTACCTCAAACATCATGCCGATCAGGACCGACCGTCACTGAGCCCGACCAACGCCGCCTGGATCGCCCGTGATGTGGTCGCCCATCCCGAGTGTGAGCTGGTGCCGGGCCGAGGCAGCCCCGAATGCCGCAACGCGACCATCACGGCCCGGGTGGAGTTCGCCCATGACGTCCGCGACGAGGTACGACGTCGGCAACGCGCTCAGCGACTGGTCACCCATGACGACCTGCTCACCGAGCTACGGGACTCGTTGACCGATCCGGTCACCGGCCCCGACGCTGTCGACCTGCTGCGTGCCCGCTACCGGGTCGTGCTGGTCGACGAGTTCCAGGACACCGACCCGGTGCAGTGGGACATCGTCCATCGGGCCTTCCATGGTCACACCACCTTGATCCTGATCGGTGACCCGAAGCAGGCGATCTACCGGTTCCGCGGCGCCGATGTGCAGGCCTATCTGGCAGCGGTCAGCGCCGCCGACCGGCACGGCACCCTCACCACCAACTGGCGCAGCGACGAGGCGGTGGTCGACGCGGTCGACGAACTCTTCGCCGGAGCCGCCCTGGGCGACCCCAGGATCGTCGTCCGTCCCGTCCGGGCCAGTCACACCGAGCCTCGGGTCCGCACCGCCCACGGGCCCGCCACGCCCATCCGGATCCGGGCGCTGACCAGCCCCGAGGGCGAGGAGAACCATCGGGTCAACGCGATCCGGCCGGTGGTCATCAACGATGTCGTCGCCCAGATCGACCAGCTGCTCAACGACGGGACCCAGACCTGTCCCGACGGCGAGCAGTGGCGAGAAGTCGAGCCCCGCGACATCGCCGTCCTGGTGAACCGCAACCGGACCGCGACAGCGGTGGTCCGTGCGCTGGTCGACGCCGGGATCCCAGCCGTCCAGACCGGCGGGGCCAGCATCTTCAGCCAGGAGATGGCCCAGCACTGGCTGACCTTGCTGCAGGCACTGTCGGATCCGCGGGCAGGCACCAACCGTCGTGCAGCGCTGACGCCGTTCATCGGCTGGGACTTCGCCAGGTTGGCGACCGCCGGGGAGGACGATCTCGCCGAGCTCGCCGCGACGATCCAGGGCTGGGCCCGATTGGTCTCCGAACAGGGCGCCGCAGCACTGACCGAGTCCCTGATGACCTCCCACGACCTCCCGGCCCGGCTGCTGGCCCATCCCGAGGGTGACCGGATGATCACCGATCTGCGCCACATCGGGGAGTTGCTCCATGCCCGGATGCGCACCGAACATCTTGGGCTGGTGGCGGCCACCGACTGGCTCGCCGACTCGATCCGACATGCAGCCCGCACCGACCAGGATGACCAGCACCGTCGCCTCGAGACCGACACCGACGCGGTCCACGTGCTCACCGTCCACGGTTCCAAGGGCCTTGAGTACGGCTTTGTCCTGTTGCCCGAGGCCTGGGACCACCACCTGGAATCCCGCGACAACGACAAGGGGCGCGTGCTTCAGTTCCACTCCCCCGACGGGGCCGTGATGTTGGACGTCGGCGGCCAGTCCGCCCCCGGTCGCGATGAACGTCACGAACTGTGGCGAGCCGAGGAGGCAGGCGACACCTTGCGCAGTTTCTATGTCGCCGCCACCCGGGCCCGCCACCAGGTCATCACCTGGTGGGTGCCGTCGTACAACACCAGCACCTCTGCGCTGCACCGGCTGCTCTACGGGCCGCGCACCCCCGGCGTGGTACCGCCGGAGCGCGCACCGCGCCCCGGTGGTCCAGACCAGCTCAACCTCGATGCGCGGCGGATCGGGATCGAGGTGGTCGACCCGGCCACCATCGGTTCGCCGGTCAGGTCACGGCGACGCTTCGGCATCGATCCGTCCTTGGCCGAGGATCTCAGCGCTCGGGCGTGGACGCGCGTGGTCGACCACGACTGGCGACGCACCTCCTACAGTGCGCTGACCGCTGCCGCACACGACCACCCCGAGGCACGGGGAAACGATGAGGTCGGCCTCAGCGATGAGCCCCAGGCCGGCCCCGACGAGCCCGGGACCGCCCCAGCGCCGGCCACCGACCCGGCCGCAACGGTGGCCTCACCGATGGGCGATCTGCCGGCCGGCACCGAGTTCGGCACGATCATGCACGCCATCTACGAACATGCCGATGCCACGGCCGCCGATCTGCGGGCCGAGCTGCGCCAGCGCACGGCTGCCGAGTTGACGCGCACGCCCTACCCCGTCGATGCCGAGGCTCTGGCCGACGCTCTGGTGCCTGCCTTCCGGACTCCCCTGGGTCCGTTGGCCGACGACCGGCGGCTCTGCGACTTCGCCGTGACCGATCGTCTCTCCGAGCTGGACTTCGAGCTCCCTCTGGCCGGTGGAGACCAGCCACGACCGACCCGGGTGACCGTCGCCGACCTGGCGGCGGTGCTGGCCGTACATGTCGCCGACCATCCCCATCTGCACGCCTATCCGGCGATGTTGGCAGCCGAACCGACCGGGGGCCAGGTGTTGCGCGGGTTCCTGACCGGTTCGATCGACTCGGTGCTCCGGGTCTCCGCACCGGGCGGTGGTCCGGACCGGCATCTGGTGGTGGACTACAAGTCCAACTGGCTTGGTGAGTTCGGCCAGCCGCTCACCGTGGCCAGCTACCACCCCGATCGGGTCGCCGAGGCAATGATGCGTGCGCACTATCCGCTGCAGGCCCTGCTCTACTCGGTCGCGCTGCATCGCTTCCTGTCGTGGCGCCTCCCTGGTTACGATCCGGCGACGCACCTCGGTGGCATCGCCTACCTCTTCGTCCGTGGCATGGCCGGGCCGGACACACCCACCGTCGACGGCGTCCCGTACGGGGTCTTCAGCTGGGACCCCGGCCCAGAACTGGTGATCGCGCTCAGTGATCTGCTGTCGGGCACCATCGAGCAGGAGGTGCCCGATGCGCACTGAGACCGAAACCGCAGTGCGGCTCAGCGACGGCGGGCCGGAGGCAGCCAACAGCCTGCTGGGCCGGTTCCATGCCGCCGGGGTGTTGGGGCTGGCCGACGTCCACACCGCGCTCGGGCTGAGCCGGATCGGCGGGGAGCCCAGTGATCTGGTCCTGCTGGCCGTGGCGTTGACCGTACGGGCCCTGCGGGCCGGTTCGGTCTGTGTCGACCTGACCACCGCCGCAGACATCGTCTTCGAAGCGGCCGAGGAACAGGTGGACTCCGACGACCTGCCCTGGCCCGAGCCCCAGGAGTGGCTCGCGGCGCTGCGGGCCAGTCCCTTGGTCACCGACGGTACGGGCGGTCCGACCCGTCCGCTGCGGTTGGTCGACAACACCCTTTATCTGGAACGGTACTGGGGCGAGGAGGAACTCGTACGGACCCAGCTGCGCTCCCGGCTCGGCGGGGTGCCGACCGTCGACCGCGACCGGCTCCGCGCGGGTCTGGACCGGATCTTCGATCCCCGCGATCTGGGGCCGGCCGAGGCCGACCGGCAGCGGATTGCCGCCGCCGCCGCAGTGCTCGGCCAGGTGACTGTCCTTGCCGGTGGGCCCGGCACGGGCAAGACGACCACCGTGGCCAAACTGCTGGCCCTGTTGGCCGACCAGCCCGGCCAGCGTCGGGTCGCTCTCGCAGCGCCCACCGGTAAGGCGGCCGCCCGCCTCGCCGAGGCTGTCGCCGAGGCGACCGCGAAGCTGCCTCCCGATGACCGGGACCGGGTCGGCTCGTTGACCGCAAGCACCCTGCACCGGCTGCTCGGCTCGATCTGGGACCGGCCGGGCCGATTCGTGCACCATGCGGCCAACCACCTGCCGTACGAGGTGGTCGTGGTCGATGAGATGTCGATGGTGTCGCTGCCGATGATGGCCCGTCTGCTGGAGGCGATCCGGCCCGACGCCCGGCTCATCTTGGTCGGCGACCCCGACCAGTTGACCAGCGTCGAAGCCGGCGCG
This sequence comes from uncultured Propionibacteriaceae bacterium, assembly GCA_945911015.1. Taxonomy (GTDB): domain Bacteria; phylum Actinomycetota; class Actinomycetes; order Propionibacteriales; family Propionibacteriaceae; genus Avipropionibacterium. The sequence continues at coordinate 134,400 of CAMDZW010000002.1, read as the reverse complement.
GTGATGGCCGACATCGTCCACGCACTCCCCCACGCCACCACCACGGCCGACGATCCACCCGCCGCCGGACCACCGCAGGAGCGGTTGGCCTCCTTCGCCGACGACGGCCGCGGCATCGCACTCCCCGACGACATCCGTTCGGGTGTGGTCCGGTTGACCCACACATGGCGCTTCGCCGGCGCCATCAGCCAACTGGCCACCGCCATCCGCGAAGGCGATGCCGATCGCGCCTGTGAGGTTGCCGCAGCCGGCCATGACGATCTCGAGTTCATCGCCGTCGACCCCGACGACCTCAGGCTCGACCAACTCACCCAGGTCCGGCAGCGCTCCCAGCGAGCGGCGATCGAGATGGTGGAGGCGGCCAAGGCGGGCGACGCGCGACGGGCTGCCACGGCTCTCGATGCCCACCGGGTGCTCTGTGCCCATCGCAGCGGACCGTTCGGCGTGCGGCGGTGGACCCGGGAGATCGAGCGGTGGTGGCAGCAGGTGGGTCAGGAGTCCCACGGGCCCCACGGCGAAGCCTGGTATGTCGGTCGGCCCGTGTTGATCACCGCCAACAACTACGAGCTGGGCCTGTTCAACGGTGACACCGGTGTGGTGATCGACACCGGTCACGGGCTGCGTGCTGTCTTTCCCCGAGACGGTCAGCCCTTGGCGCATGCCCCGTCCCGTTTGGAGAAGGTGCAGACCGTCCACGCCATGACCGTCCACCAAGGTCAGGGAAGCCAGTTCACCGAGGTGACCTTTGTGTTGCCACCACAGGAATCGCCGCTGTTGACTCGCGAGCTGGTCTACACCGCGGTCACCCGGGCGACCGATCGGGTGACGATCATCGGTTCGCTCGCTGCGCTGCACCGGGCGGTGTCCCGTCCGGCCAACCGGGCCAGTGGGCTACGTACCCGGCTGTGACCTCCCCCAGTCCGAGCAGCTCAGGGGCCAACCGCGGCTCAGGGCCCAACAGCAGCTCAGGGCCCAACAGCAGCTCAGGGCCCAACAGCAGCTCAGGGCCCAACAGCAGCTCAGGGGGCGAACGGGTGCGTTCCTTCCCGCCAGGCGGTGATCAACCGGTACGCGATCGACGCCGGTCCCGGCAGCGACACCTCACCGGTGCTCAGCGCTGCGTCCAGCCCGGTCCGGGTGAACCAGTCGGCCTGGACGATCTCCTCGCCGTCGATCGAGATCTCGGTCGAGACTGCACGGGCGAAGAAGCCGATCATCACTGATCTGGGAAACGGCCAGGGCTGGCTGCCGGCATAGTGCAATTCGCCGAGGGAGACGTCGACCTCTTCGGCGATCTCACGGTGGACGGCGTGCTCGAACGATTCGCCCGCTTCGACAAAGCCGGCCAGGATCGACACCCGGTTGTTGTCCCATCCGGCGGCTCGGGCCAGCAGCAGCCGGTCCTGGTCGTCCACGATGGCCACGATCACGGCCGGATCGGTCCGCGGGAAGTGTTCGCGGCGACAGTGGTGGCAGAACCGGGCGAAGCCACCGTTGGTGACCTCGGTCGGTTGCCCGCACCCCGAGCAGTTCGGGGAGCTGCGGTGCCAGTTGAGGATCGCCGAGGTGGTGACCGCGATGTCGGCCTCCACCGGATCGAGCTCGGCACCGATCTCGCGGAACGACTTCACCGTCTGGTCCAGCACGGCCTCGACTGCGAACCAGGCGACATCGTCGACCAGGCCGAGCAGCACATGGCGTTGGCTGTCGTACTCGACAAAGGGACGGGTGGTCCACAGCTTCGGTTGATCCGGGTGCACGGCCAGCAGACCGTCGGCAGTCATCTTCACCAAGCGGGTGTCATCGGCATACCAGAGCCCCTTCACCCACTCCGCGCTGGCTCGGTGGGCATCAGATCGATCAAGGGGGCTGGCTTCGGCCCACACGGCGCGCGGAACGGTCACGGACGACAGGCTAACCAATCGCCGACCCACCCAGACCGCCGGTCTCGGGGGTCAGGTCTGCCCCGTACAGACGCTCGGCCAGAGCATCGGCGGCGGGCAGGTCCTCGATGATGTCAAGCCGGTCATGCCGGACGTAGTAGAATCCGGCCCGTACGGTCTGCGGGTCGACCTGGCACAGCTCCGCCCAGGCCAGCCGATAGATCGCCAACTGCAATGGATCAGCCTTGCTGTGGGCCGATGTCTTCCAGTCCACGATCAGCCACTGCTGGGCTCCGTCGGCCTCGCCCTCCCGGTAGATCGCATCCACCCGGCCTCGGATCACCCGGCCCGCGAGCCGATACTCCAGGGGCGCCTCCAACCGGTACGGGGTTCTCTCACCGAACTGTCCTCGGGCAAAGGCATCGCACAGCTCAGCCAGGTCGACACCTTCCCAGTCGTCGTCAGCAGCAGGATCGAGATCGGCCGGGTCGATCAGGCTGCTGGTCCCGAAGTGTTGCTCCACCCAGCGATGGAATCGGGTGCCGAACCGGGCGGCGGCCGACGGACGGCGCGGCATCGGTCGCAGGAGGTCGCGGGCATGGGCATCCGGGTCGGCGGTGGCCCGCAACCAGTCCGATGCCGACATGACCGGCGGAAGCGGCACCTCCACCTGGTGACGACGTGCCTGACGGGCCTCGGCGAGCAACCGTTCGGCATCGAGGTCCCACTGTTCGACGACGGCGAGTTCGTCCAACAGGAGATCGTTCTGGTCGGGCCGCTGCCCTGCACGGGACTGGGCCACCCAGTCGGCCACCTGGCGGCGTCGCTCCAGTGCATCCGGGTCCAGCGGCTGCGGCCAGGCCACCTGCGGTGCCTGACTGATCAGCGGATTGGCCTCGGCGAGTGTGTCATCGGCCTCTTCCCAGACATGACCCTGCCGACGCGCTTCAGCCATGACCAGCAACAGGTAGGCCGACCATTCGCGGCTGCGACTCCCTTCCGGTCGCCACCGGTGCCCCGTCCCGTACAACTGGTCACGGGCCCTGGTGAGGGCCACATAGGCCAACCGGTCCTCGGAGTGACGATGTTCGCTCCGCAGTGCGTCGCCGAACCTGTCCAGAGCCGTGGTCGTGACCGGCAGGTCGAGTTGCGGAATTGATGCGGCATCCCCGCGCAACGGGTAGGGCAGGACAGCGGCGTTCTTCACCCAGTTCTCGGTGATCCGATCACTGGGGAAGGTTTTGTCGACCAGAGCCGGCAGGAAGACCACATCCCATTCCAGCCCCTTGGCCTTGTGGATGGTGAGCAGTTTCACCGAGTCGTCGTCGGTGGGGACCGCCCGTTCCAGACCGACGCCGGAGGCCAACTCGGCGTCCAGCCAACCGAGCAGACCACCCAGCGAGGCATCCGGGTCGACGTCCACATAGCCGGCGATCGCGTCCAGAAAGGCGGCCAGCTGAGCATCGCGGCGGGTCTGCCACAGCTCCGGGGTGGCGATCAGCTCGACATCCAGTCCGATCGTGCTGATCACCCGTCGGACAAGGTCGAGCACAGGCTCGTCACCGTGGTGGCGCAGCTGCGCCAGTTCGGCCGACAGCGCGGAAAATGCTCGCCGGGCCTGAGGTGAGTACGGGGCCGCCCCGGGATCATCGATCGCATCGACCAGCGAGACAAGCTCGGAAACGTCCACATCGGCGACCGCGCCGGCCATGTCCTGCGACAGGCCCCGTGGTGCGTCATCGTCGACCTCGGGGCCCTGCCCGGCAGCGACCAGATCACGGGCCCGGCGGCCCAGCAGGGCCAGGTCGTCGGGGCCAACGGCCCAGCGGGGACCGGTCAACAACCGCACCAGGTCCGGGTTTGCGGTGACATCGTCGACCACTCGTAGCGTCGCCACCACGTCGGCGATCTCGGGCAGGTGCAGCAGGCCGCCCAGTCCGACGATCTCCGCCGGGATGTCGCGAGCGGTGAGCTGGCTCCAGATCTCGGCGATGTCAGCATTGCGCCGGGTCAGGACCGCGAGATCGGACCAACGCCGCGGCCGCGCCGTCAGACCAGGGCGCCGCTGCCGCGGTGTCAGACCGGGACGGCGAGTCCCCTGGTCTTCCCGGTCGGGTCCGGACTCGACGATCCGGTCACAGATCCAGCTGACCTCCTCGGGCCAGGTGTCGAAGGTGGCGGCATGGACCTCGCCGTTCCCGTTTGACTCCGGGGCGACCAGCAGAGTCTCGTCGCCGGCCCCGACCAGCTCTCTCAGCGGCGCAGCAACCTCATTGGCGACGTCGAGGATCGTCTGACCGCTGCGGCGGTTGACCGTCAGCGCGTACGTCTGGGCCGGGCGGCCGTCCACGGTGCGGAACTCGTCGGCAAACTGGGTGATGTTGCTCGCGGCAGCGCCGCGCCAGCCGTAGATCGCCTGGAATGGATCGCCGACCGCGGTCACCGGATGTCCTCGGCCCTGGCTGGGACTCGGGCCGGAGAACAACCCGGCCAACACCATCGCCTGGGCCGAGGAGGTGTCCTGGTATTCGTCGAGGAGCACCACTTGGTAGCTTTCGCGCAGACTCACCGCCACTTCCGGGACCCGGGTGACCAGGTCGGCGGCCACCGCCATCTGGTCAGCGAACTCGACCACCCCCCGTTCCCGTTTCACTGCGGCGTACTCATCGGCAAGACTGGCCAGCTCGAGCCGCTCGTCGAGCCGGCCACGGGCGTCACGGACGGCCTTGGGCACCTGCCCACGACTGTTCACCGGCGCGTTGGCCAACTGTTGGGCGAACAGGCGAGCGTGCTGGCCGAGCATCGTGGAGTCGACCAGATGCTGTTGCATCTGGGAGTCGAGCTCGAGCACTCGGTCAGTGACGGTCATCGGCTGCAGCCGGGACAGCTGCTCGAACGGACCGGCGGCATTGGCCACCACCCGCGAGGCGAGGCGATGGCGCATCGCGCCGGTCACCATCCGCAGTCCGGACTCGACGCCAACCCGGGGACCGTGGTCGGCCACCAGACGGGCAGCGAAGGCGTCATAGGTCATGATCAGCTGCTCGCCGGCTTCGTCGACGGCTTCGGTGTTGACCACCCCTGCCGCGTCGAGGGCGGCCCGGACGCGTTCGGACAGTTCGGCGGCAGCCTTGCGGGTGAAGGTGAGGCCCAGGACCTCCTCCGGGCGGACCTGACCGGTACCGACCAGCCACACCACCCGTGCCGCCATCACCGTCGTCTTGCCCGAACCGGCACCGGCGATGATGACCGCCGGCGCCAACGGCGCGGTGATCGCGGCCAGCTGCTGCTCGGAGAACGGGATGCCGAGCAGCTCGCTGAGCTCTCCGGGATGGGAGATGACCGCATCCGAGCCGGGGCGGCCGCCGATCGGGGTGACGCTCACGCGACCACCTGCCGTCCCTGCGACTGGGCCGGGCAACTCGTCGCGAACGGACAGTGCCGGCAGCCGTCGTTGACCGTCGCGAACCAGTCGGCGTCACGGATCGTCTGCGCGGCACGAGCCAATTGCGCATGGATCCAGGTCGGTTGGATTTCGTCCTCGTCGCGACCCTGCGGCCATGGGACCTCCCAGATCGATGCCTGGGCCGAGGTCCGGGCGACCTCCTTGCGTCGGGACTCGTCGACCCGGAGATGGACCAGCGCCCCACCGGCCAGCTGGGACCCGGCGGGGATCCCGGCGACGGCCCCGCTGGACACGGCCAGCTGGTAGAGACCGAGCTGCGGGTCAACCGTCACCGCTGCCGGTGTCGGTCGCGAGCGCCCGGTCTTGAAGTCGATGACATGGAAGCGGCCGAGTTCGTCGCGCTCCAACCGGTCGATGGTGCCGGTGATGTGGACCACCTGCGGTGCCTGCCCCGGTGCCGCGGCGAGGCTGATGTCGGTCGCGAACGGCAGCTCGACCCCGACGACCTCGTTGCTGGCCCGGTCGAGCTGCCAGTTGGCGAAGCGTTGCAACGCCGTCTCGGCCTGGGCCCGCTCGACCCCCGACAACCAGACGGCGTCGAAGTCCAGCTGGTGCCAGACCTGGTCCAGCTCCTGGGCCAGCGTCGTCGGGTCGACCCCGGACAGGGTGGCATGTTGGACCAGGACGTGCATCAACGATCCGAAGCTGGCAGCGGTCCCCCGGCCTCGTTCGGCCCGTACCCGTCGCGACAGGAACCAGCGACGCGGGCAGGTCAGCAACGACCCGAGTTGGCTGCCCGACATGGTGATCCGTCCAGGGTCAGTCGGCTCAGGCCGGTCCCCGGCGCCCGTCGGCTCGGACATCCCCCACCACCGGGCCGGATCGGCCTGCGGCACCAGAGGCTGTCCCTGGTCGTCACTGGCCTGTGCCAGGACCGCCAGACGGTCTGCGGCGACTCTGCGCAACGCCGGCGAGGTCTGGGGGTCTGCTGCCGTACGGCGAAGCGCACCCACCAGCGAGGACAGCGTCAACTGGGCCACCGAACGGCCGACGACCGGCTCGGGCTCGACGCCGAGCTCGGTCACGAACCGGGACGGCTGATCGCCCTCTCCGCCAGTGCCGTTGACCGCGGTCACCACCAGCCGGTCCTGTGCGCGGGCACAGGCCACGTGGAAGAGCCGACGTTCCTCACCGATGCGAGTCGACATCGCCATGGGTTCGCCGACCCCGTCGGGAGTGAGTCGATCCACCCCGAGCAAGCTGTCGGTGATCCGGAGGTTCGGCCAGACCCCTTCCTGGACGCCAGCCACGACCACCAGTGGCCACTCCAGCCCCTTGGCGCGATGGGCAGTGGCCACCCGGACCGCTCCCCCGCGCAGGTCTGGTGTGTCGGAGTCCGATCCGTCGTTGGGGATCTGCTGGGATTCGACCTCGGCAACAAAGGACTCGACGGCCCGACGCCCGTTCTCCTCCTCCGAACGGGCCGCCAGGTCGAACAGGGCGCAGACCGCGTCGAGATCACGGTCGGCGCGACGGCCGGCATCTCCGCCGCCCAGAGCCTGTTCGGCAAGCCGTTGCGGCCAGTTCGTTGCCGACCACAGCAGCCACAGGGCCTCGGCCGCCCCTGCCCGGCGCGCCACACGTTCACCGACCAGCCGCAGCAGATCGGCAAGCCGACGGGCCTTCTCCACCTCGATCACGTCGGGACAGCTGTCGAGTAGTTCGGTGTCGAGCAGGGCCAGCCGGATCAGCTCCTCGGAGGGTCGCGGCACCCCGTCACCGGCCAGTTCGACTCTCTCCGAGTCCCGCAGCAGCCGGCCCAACCGTCTCAGGCCGAGGGCATCCAGCCCACCCAGCGGGGACAGCAGCAATTTGGCCGCGTCCTCGCGGGTCAATGGTTCGGCGCCGATCGCGATCTGCAGTCCCAACAGCAACGGTCGGACCGCCAGCTCAGCAGCGAGCGGGATCTCGTCCCCGGCAACGGTGACCGGCACACCGGCGGCGGTCAGGGCCCGGGTCAGCATCGGGATGGTCTGCCGTCCGGAGCGGACCAGCACGGCCATGTCGGTCCAGTCGAGCCCATCATGCAGATGCGCGCGACGCAGCAGCTGGGCGATGTGGTCAGCCTCGGCCCCGATCGTCTCGCAGATCCAGACCTCGACCTTGCCTCCGGTCTCCCGGACGGCCCGGCGGGCGCGCAGTGCGCCCGCGACCGCGCTGGGAACCGCTCGCGGCAGCGGCAGGCGGCGGGCGAGCCGGGAGGAAGCGGCCACCACGGCCGGGGCGCTGCGGTGGTCCTCGGCCAGCGCGAGAACCGGCGCCGCCGTACCGTCGAGGGTGGTGAAGGTCTCGGCGAAGTCGAGGATGCCTCGGCTCTGGGACCCCCGGAATCCGAAGATGGCCTGGTCCGGGTCCCCAGCGGCCACCAGCGTCGTGGACGGCGTCACCAGATCGGACAACAGTTCGGTCTGGGCCGGGTCGAGCTCGGCATATTCGTCGACATGGATGGCCCGGAACTGTCGGCGAACGGTCTCACCGATCTCGGGATCGGCCAACATGATGCGGGTCCGCATCACCAGTTCCTCGTAGTCCATGACCTGTTCGGCATCAAGGACGTCGAGATACTCCCCAAAGAACTCGCCGACTCGTTGCCATCCGGGTTGGCCAGCGATCCGCCCCGCCGTGACCAGGTCCTCCGGATCCATGCCCCACTGCCGGGTCCGGGCGAGCACCGAGCGGATCTCCGCGGCGAATGCTCGGGTCGACCACGCCTGGGCCAGGTCCTCGGGCCAACTCCGGGGATCGGTGCCGGTGAGCACCTCCCGCACCCGAAACTCCTGCTCGGGGCCACTCAACAGACGCAAGCTGTCCCCGTACACCGCGGTGTCGCCGAAGCGCTGCAGCAGGGCCAGGCAGAACCCGTGGATCGTGAAGACCATCGGTGAGGCGAGGGTACGGTCCAGACGCGCTGAGATCCTACGCCGCATGGCCCGGGCGGCACGTCGACCGAAGGTGAGGACCAGCACCGACTCGGTCGGCCAGCCCTCGTTGACCCGTTGCACTGCTGCTTCACCCAGGGTGAGCGTCTTGCCCGAGCCCGGCCCGCCGATCACCAGCAGTGGTCCGCCGGTGTGCTCGACCACCCGCTGCTGGTCAGCGGTGAGACGAGGAGCGGTGACCCGATCGACCGGGGGTGCAACGAGGCGGTGTCGTTGCTGCGGTTGACCGGGACGACGCATCTCCGGGACCAGGTGTGGGCTCATGGGGACCATTCCATCACCCGGCACTGACCATTGGCATGACCCTGGTCCTGTGACAGTCTTTGACCAGTCGGACCGAACGGTCCGTCGGATTCAGTAGGAGTGAGCATGGCGCAAGGCACCGTCAAGTGGTTCAACGCAGAGAAGGGGTACGGCTTCATCGCCGTCGACGACGGTGGACAGGATGTGTTCGTGCACTTCAGCGCGATCAACTCCACCGGATTCCGCAGCCTCGAAGAGGGCCAGCGGGTCGAGTTCGACACGACCCAGGGCGACAAGGGTCTCCAGGCCGCCAACGTCCAGCCTCTGTGATCTTCGCAGGACCCGAACCAACGATTCGAGCCGTGCCGGGCCCGCCTCAGTAGCGGGACTGGTGCGGCTCGATCTCGTCCACCCAGGCGTCGATGCCGCCGCCCAGGTGCACCGCATCGGTGCGCCCCTGAGCGTGCAGGAAGTCCAGGCAACGCCCCGACCGGCCTCCGACCTTGCAGTGCAGCACGATCGGCACCTGGCCATGGTCGGTCAGTTCATCGAGTTCGCCCATGGCCTCGCCACTGGCGAACCGGTCCATCGGGATCGACACCGCTCCCTCGATCTGGTTGATGTCTCGTTCGAACGGCTCGCGCACATCGACCAGCACGAAATGTCGCTTGCCCTCGGCTCGCTCGTCCAGCCAGGTCTTGAGCTGTGCCGGGGTGATCTCGGACTCCATGGGTTCCTCCTGGGCATCGGTGGGGGTGGTCGCCACGCCACACAGCACGTGGTAGTCGGTCAACGCCGTCACCGGCACTCGGTGGGGGTCCGGCGCCAGATCGAGCACGTCGTAGGTCATGGCCAGTGCATCATGGACCAGCAGCCGCCCCAGCAGCGGTTCGCCCATCCCGGTGATGAGCTTGATCGCCTCGGTCGCCATCATGGTGCCGATCGAGCCGGGCAGCACTCCCAACACGCCGCCCTCGGCGCAACTGGGCACGCTGCCGGGTGCGGGAGGTTCGGGGAACAGATCGCGATAGGTCGGTCCGTGGCTGGCCCAGAACACACTCACCTGCCCGTTGAAGCGCAGGATCGATCCCCACACGTACGGCTTGTCGGCGATCTCGCAGGCATCGGCGACCAGATACCGGGTGGCGAAGTTGTCGGTCCCGTCGAGGATGAGGTCGTACTGGCCGAACAGCTCGACCGCATTCGAGTTGTCCAGCCGGTGCTGGTGGAGCTCGACGCTCACGTACGGGTTGATGTCGCGGATCGTGTCGCGCGCCGACTCGACCTTCGGCCGGTCGAGGTCGGACATGCCGTGGATCACCTGGCGTTGCAGGTTGGACTCATCGACCAGGTCGTCGTCGATGATGCCGAGGGTCCCGACGCCGGCCGCTGCGAGGTAGAGCAGGGTCGGTGCGCCGAGGCCGCCGGCCCCGATCACCAGCACCCGGGCATTGGCCAGCCGGCGTTGTGCCTCGTCGCCGAACTCGGCCAGCGACAGGTGTCGGGCGTAGCGCAGGCTCTGCTCGGCCGGCAGGTGCTCGAGCGGCTCGACCAGGGGGGCAATCGGCATGACGACAGTCTCCTCTCAGACCACAACCGGGGTGTCACGACGCCGCAGGTTGACACAGCAGTCCGGATCGCACAGCGACCAGCCAGGACCGGTGACGGCACGTTCGGCGGTGACCGACTCGGCCTGTTCGGCCCGCCGGACGACCTGGTCCACCAGCTGGGAGACGAAGCCCGGCGCCGTCCCGGCAGTGGCTGCCCGGACCACCGGCACGCCGTGTTCTCGCGCCGTCTGGACCGCTTCGACGTCGAGGTCGTTGATGACCTCCATGTGGTCGCTGACGAAACCGATCGGTGCCAACACGATCGGGCGGCGGTCGCCCGCCTCGGCGAGCTCGGCGATCCGGTCGTTGACATCCGGCTCCAGCCACGGCTGGCTCGCCGGTCCCGACCGGGAGCAGTACACCACCTCGTACGGGTGGTCCTCCCCCTGCGCAGTGGTCACGCCCTGCGCCGCGGCCAGACGGCCCATCACCTGTGCGGCCACTTCACGGTGCCAGGCGACATAGGACCCTTCGGCCGGACGCGAGGCCGGCCCGGCGGTCTCGGCCATCGCCGTCGGGATCGAATGGGTGACGAAGAGCACCCGGGCCGCACCGCCGGCGCCAGCATGTGGATCCTGTTCGAGCTCGGCCAGCGCCTCGGCGACCGCCACCGACATCACCTCGATGAATCCGGGAGTCAGCGCATAGTGGGCGATCCGATCGACCTCGATCCCCTCGGGCACGCTCCCTCCCAGATCCTCGCGATACTGCCGACACGAGGAGTAGGACGGGTAGGCACTGGTCGTGACGGCCACCAGACGGTGCAGGCCACGGCTGCGGGCATCGGCGAGCACATCGGCCAGGAAGGGCTCGGAGTTCCGGTTGCCCCACAGCACCGGCAGCGAAAACCCCCTTCCGGCCAGCTCCTGGGTGAGCGCGGCAACCAGAGCCCGACACTGGTCGTTGATCGGGCTGCGGCCACCGTGGGCGTGGTAGTGCTCAGCCACCACCGCGAGACGCTCATCGGGGATGCCACGACCTGCCGTGACCCGGCGCAGGAAGGGCATCACCTCATCGGGAGCTTCCGGCCCGCCGAAGGAGACCAACAGGACCGCGTCATACCGTTCGGTGACGCAAGGATGAGGCTGTTCGTGCACGTCTCCATCCTCCCCCTACACGGTAGACCGGCCACATCCGGGTCGACTTCTGGCCCAGTGACTTCGGCCCGACCGGCGAGGCTTCCCCCGTCGCGATGAGGTCGCACAGTAGTTTGGGACGAGCAATGCACTGTCGACCCAGGAGATCGTGAGCGATGGAGGGTGAACTCAGGCCACGGGACATTCAGGCCCGGGTCCGTGCGGGTGTACCGGTCGAGGAACTGGCCGGGCAGGCTGGGATGTCTCCGGAGATGGTGGAGCGCTTCGCAGCCCCTGTGCTGGCTGAGCGTGCCCACATGGCGTCCGCGGCCATCGCGGCAGCCGTCCGCACCACCAAGGAACCCACTCCTCACCGCACGCTCCGCACCGCGCTCAGCGAGCGTCTCGAGCAGATCAGCCTTTCCGAGGAGGATGTCGACTGGGACTCCTACCGGCGCAACGACGGCCGTTGGCTCGTCACCGCCCGCTACCGGGTGCCCGACGCCGAGGAGGACTCGGTCGCCGAGTTCCTCTTCCAGCCGACGGCCCGGTTCAGCGTCGCCAACAACGACGAGGCCCGTGGGCTGGTCGGCGACAAGGCATGGCCACCGGCCGGCGAAGGTTCACTCGACGAGGAGCCGACGGTCGATCTGGCCGACGAATTCGCTCTCGCCCGTGCGGTGCAGCGCCCGGCCTCGCCGCACACCCCGACCGATCCCGACCACGAGAGTGACCACGGATCCGGGTCCGACGAAGTGGGGCCCGACGGAACCGATGCTGACCCCGGGGACCGAGCTGACACCGGGGACGACACGACAGACACCGGGGACGGGGCCGACACCGCCACGCCGGACCTCGGGGCCGCAGAGGACGCCTCTGAGAAACGCCCGGCACCCAAGAATTCACCGGGCAAGAAGACGCAGAACAAGAAGTCTCAGGGCAAAAAGTCGCAGGGCGAGGGTGCACTTCACATCGTCCCCGAACCGGAACCCGAACCCGATCCCGAACCTGAGCCGGTGGCGATCGCCGGCATCAGCGAGGACGCCTCCGCCTCCGAACTAGATCGACTCTTCGCCATGCTCGACAGTCCCGCTGCCGAGGAGGACGACCAGGACGACGACCAGTTGGTCAGCGATGCGGCTGCGGTCCCCGACGTCGACACCGGCAACTGGCCGCCGCTGGACACCGGTCCCGATCTGGAACCGAGCCTGTTCGACGACGATCCGTCCGTGGCCGCGCCCACCCGGCCGGCCCCCAAGGCCGACCCGCCGTCGCGGACCGAGTCCGGGTCCCGTTCCGGGAAGTCCCGCTCCCGTCGACGGCGCCGCCGCCCCGTCTCCGAGCTGGCCGATCAGTCCGCCACGAAGCCAGCAGCCGAGCCGAAACCTACAACCGAGCCGAAACCGGCGCCGACACCGAAATCTGCCTCGGGGTCGACCTCTGAGGTGGACACGGTGAAGTCGGAGTCGGAGTCGAAGAAGGCCGGAGCCGGGACGGCCGAGGCCGCAGCCGCACCGGCCGAGCCGAAGACCCAGGCGGACACTCCGCCAGCCGACACGGTCGAGCCCGAGGCGGCTGAGCCTGCTCCGCGCAAGCGCAAGGGCCGAGCTGCAGTGCCCAGCTGGGACGAGATCATGTTCGGGTCGCCCCGGCGCAAGTGACCCGCACCTGGGCCGGGCCGAGTGATCCGGCGTCAGTCAGTGGCGACCGGCCGGGTCGGATCGGTGATCCAGCCGCTCCATGACCCCGGGTAGAGGGCGACATCATCGCGTCCGGCCAGGGCCAGTGCGAGCACAGTCTGGGCAGCGGTGACGCCGGAGCCGCAGTAGATCACGGCCCCATCGGGGACGGCCTCGAAGTGGGCCGCCAACTCGTCGGCCGGCCGGAATCGGCCCCGGTCGAAGGATTCACCGGCCGGGACATTCACGGCACCGGGAATGTGCCCGGCCACCGGATCGACCGGTTCGTGGTGTCCGGCAAAGCGCTCCGGGGTGCGGACATCGACCAGAGCCAGGTCTTCGGCGAGGATGTCGTCCACCGTCACCTGGCCCAACTGCCCCGGCTCGCCGGAAAAATCCCCCGGCTCGACCTCGACCTCACCGGTCGCCACGGGGCGCCCAGCTGCCTGCCAGGCGGCAAAACCACCGTCCAACACCCGCACGTCGGGGTGTCCGTGGTCACGCAACAACCACCACAGGCGGGCAGCGCCGAGTGTCGATCCACCGTCGCAGACCACCACGGGGCGGTCATTGCGCACCCCGGCTCGGCGCATGGCTGCAACGAAGACCTCCGACTCCGGCAGGGGGTGTCGACCACCCTCGCCTGCCGGCGCCGCCAGGTCGCGGTCGAGGTCAATCCACACCGCACCGGGCAGATGTCCGGCCAGGTACTCCTCATGCCCGGACGGCCCGGACAGGTTCCAGCGAGCATCCAACACCAGTGCCTCACCCACGGACATGGGATCGATCAGGGTCATGGCTTCTCCTCGGTCTGCGGATCGATGGCGTCCGGGTCCTCGAACGGCAACGGATCGGGATTCAGTGTCGCCTGGGCAACGGCCCGGGTCATCCGACGGCGATGATGACGCCGGCAGAGCACCTCATAGGCGACCACCGGCTCCGGGCCGGGTGACAGCACGACGCGCCCCTGGGGGTCCTCCTCAGCGGTGTCCCCAACGACCACCTGACTGCCCTCAGTGACCATACCCCCGTCAACGGTCCGGGCATTGTGGGTGGCGCGAGCCCCGCACCAGCACAGCGCATGGACCTGCAACACCTCCATCCGGTCACACAACTCGACCAGCCGTTGGGATCCGGGAAACATCGTCGTCCGGAAGTCGGTGAGAATGCCGACGGCGAACACGTCGAGCTGCAACTCGTCGACGATCCGGGCCAGCTGGTTGATCTGGTCGACACCGTAGAACTGGGCCTCATCGCAGACCAGATAGTCGACCCGTCGGCCGGCGACCAGTTCGGCAATCACGGTGTCCCAGAAGTTCAGTTCCTCGGTGACCTCGATCGCCGGCTTGCTCAGTCCGAGCCGGGTCGTGATCCGGGCATCCCCGGAGCGGTCGTGGGCGGTGAATAGTCGACCACTGCGCCCGGCCAGCGTGTGGGTGTGGTCCAGCTGGAGGGCCAGAGTCGATTTTCCGCAGTCCATGGGACCGGTGAAGAAGGTCAGCTGTGCCACCGGACGATCCTGTCACACCTGTGACAGGCTGACCCCATGAGGATCATCGACGCCCACCTCCACATCTGGGATCCCGAGGCCGGCCCCTACACCTGGCTCACCCGAGCGCCGGCAGTGCTCAACCGGGCCTACACCCTCGACGACTGTGCCGGCGACCGCGCCGCACTCGGCATCGACGGGGTGGTGTTGGTCCAGGCCGACGACGATGATGCCGACACCGATGCGATGTTTGCTGCCGCCGAATCATCGGCCGAAGTGCTCGGCGTGGTGGCCCACCTCCCGCTGCACCAACCCGAGGTGGCCGCGGCCCGACTGGCCGAGCTGTGCACCAGACGACCTCTTGCGGGGATCCGCAGCCTGATCCATGTCCAGCCCGATACCGACTGGGTGCTGCGCCCCGATGTCGGTGAGGGGCTGGGGCTGGTGGAGCGGGCCGGTCTCCCCTTCGACCTGGTCACCTCCCGACCACGGCATCTGGACCATGTCGTCCCGCTGTCCGAACGCTTCCCCGACCTGACCTTCGTGATCGACCACCTCGGTGGTCTACCGATCGACGGCGACCTGGACCGGTGGCGCCACCAGCTGGAGGCCGCCGCCTCCAACCCGCGGGTGAATGCCAAACTCTCCGGGCTGTACGGCGCCGACCAGAGCCCCTTGACCGACGAACAACTGCGGCCGTGGGTCGCGACTGCGTTGGAGGTCTTCGGTCCGGATCGGTTGATGATCGGCAGCGACTGGCCGATTGCAGTCCGTGCCGGCGGATACCGTCAGGTCACCGCTCAGGTGATCGGACTGGTCAGCGAGCTGGCCGGTGACGACGCCGCCACGATCCTGGCCGACACCGCCACCCGGGTCTACCGACTCTGATCAGGTCACCAGGAGGGGGACGACCATCTCGGCTTCGGTCAGCGACCCGTGCATGCCGACCATGCCCTGTTCATGGGGTGCGGTGCGGGTCATCAGCGCTGAATCGTCCCTGATGGCGACCAGCACATCACCGATCCTGGCCCGGACCTGATCAGCGACCGGCCCGAACCAGCCGTCGTCGATCGCCTCGTCCCGGGTCCTGACCCAGGCGCTGTCGCCGAGCACGTCGGCCCACCGGCGGGCGATCCACACCGGATCCTCCCGGTCGGACCACAGCTGGCGAAACCTTGGTTCTCCTGCCACGCAGTCAATCCCGGCAGCCAGGTCGGGCACTGCTTCGATGACCGTACGACGATCGCTCGGTACGTCGACCATGCCGTGGTCCCCGGTCACGATCAGGGTGACCTCGTCGGGCAGTGCCTGACGGACCGCTCGGACGGAGCGGTCGAGGGTGGCCAACTGCTCACGCCAGTCCCGGCTCTGCCAGCCACGGCTGTGCCCGATCATGTCGAGGCGTCGTTCATAGGCGTAGACCAGGGTCCGGGTCGAGGAGGTTGCTGCGGTCACCATGGCCTCGAGCCGGGCATCCTCGTCTGCCTCGTCGACCAGGCCATGGAAGCGGCCTCCGCGCAGCGCAGCCTGGGTCAGTCCGGAGTCGACGAATCGGGCCAGAGAAACCGTGGTGACCCCCACCTCGTCCTGGATCCGCTCCAGCACGGTCGGGGTCGGCTGCACCATCCGTGGATTGTGCGGCAGGTTCCAGGTGAGCGGGTTGAGTACGGCTCCCTTCGCCCCCGGCAGCCGGAAGGAGTACCCCACCATGCCGTGGACACCCGGCGGTGTGCCGGTACCGAAGGAGGTGAGGCTGGTGGTGGTCGTGCTGGGCACTGGCGCGGTCACCGTACGGGCATCGGGCAACCCGGCGAGCCATGGGGCGCCGGCTGCCTCGGTCCGGAGGTTGTGCCAGCCCAGCCCGTCCACCAGCCACACCACGTACCGGTCCGCTTCGGGCAGTCCGAGACGGTTCTCGTACCGGACCAGGCCGTCGTCGTTGTCGCCGGTCAGGCCCTGGGCCGCAGCGACGGACCCGAGCAGTTCCGACAGACAGCCACCGCCGTATGCAGGCCGGATCAGTTCAGCTGCTGGCACGCTGCAGCCGGGTGCCGAAGGAGATGAGGCGATCGACATGTTCCTTGTCGTCGGCGGCGGTGCTCATCCGCACCACCAGGTCGTCGGCTACCAGGGTCCCGGAGAAGCCGTGGTCAGCCTCACAGCTGGGATCACCACAGGTCGCAGGTTCGAGGTCGACCCGGCGCAGCGAACCCCAGTTCACCGTGAGCCAGGCCTCGACGACGCCGGTGCGTTGGTAGTGGGCCGGATCGGCCAGCACCCGGGTCACGGTCACGGTGTCCACCGAACGCAGCGGCACCGATTCGGTCGAGGTCGCCGCCTGTCCGCCCGGCCCCTCGGCAGGGTGGTCATCGGTGTGGCCGACCAGGAGCCTGGTCGGGGTGAGCACCAGGATGGTCAGGTGACGATGGACCTCGTCGTGGCTGAAGGTCGGCTCGTGGTGGACGACGAAATCGACGATCTCCTCGTCCCCGACGCTGAGCATCACCGAATCCTGCACCAGCTCAGGAAAATAGCCGCAGGTCTCGATCTCGGTCCGCAGCGCGTCGAGGGTGCTCGTACTCATGGCAGACATCCTGTCATGAGCCGTTGCCGCGCGTGACCCGGCTCAGCTCAACGAGCGAGCGAGGGAGTCGCGCTGTTCGGCAGTGGGGGCAACGACGATCCGTGCGCCGACCACATTGATCCCACTGGGGGATGCGATGCAGGGGGCCAGCCGCAGCAAGGCCAGCTGGGGCAGCTCGTCTGCCATCTGGGTGACGCGGTGGATCAGGTCCTCCAGGGCGCCGACATCGATCGCCGGAGATCCCCCGTACGACCCGAACAGGACCGGGGCTGCCTTGAGGTCACGCACCATCTGCTGGGCGTCGGTGGTGGTCAGGGGCGGCACACCGAAGACGACATCGGCCAGCAGGTCACTGACCAGGCCCTCGAGTCCGACCTTCACCACCGGGCCGAAGGCGGAGTCCTCGCGTGACTCGATCGCGATCGACACACCGACCGGCACCATCGACTGGATGACCGGCGCCGCCGCAGACAGGTCGTCGCCGTGGGGCAGGCCCAAGGTGCCCAACAGCTCGGACAGGTCATGCCAGGCTTCGGCGAGCTCGTCGGCGTCGTCGAGGTTGCGGTACACCCCGGCCAAGTCTTGTCGTCCCCGTACACCCGGTGCGGTTGCCTTGAGCACCACGTCCCAGCCGAGCTCGTCCGCCTTGGCGCGGGCCTGTTCGAGGGTGTCGACCCGGTGGGAGGGAACGACTCTGATGCCGAAGCCGCGCAGCACGTCGCGGGTCTCGGCCGGGCTGAGTTCTTGTCCCTGCGGATTCGCGGCGAGGACCTTGTTGACGACCCGGCGTGCGCTGTGTTCGTCGTGCTCCCACAGCGGCACCGCACCGGTGTCCCGTTCGCGCCAGGCGGCATAGCGGGTGACCTCGGAGAAGGCCTGTACGGCATCGTTGACCGAGTGGTAGACCGGCAGGGCCCCAACCTCGTCGGGACCCTCGGTGACCGCATCGGTGCCGGCGAAGTCGAGGAAGGACGCGATCAGCGGCTTGCCCCGGTTGTCGAGTTCGCGCAGCCGGTCACGGACCTCGGCATTGGTTGCGCCGAAGCTGTCGACCGCAGCACACAGCACCGCATCGCAGGCGTCGTTGTCGAGCTGGTCGACGACCGCAGCGACAATCCGGTCGGCCTGGGCCAAGGGGTCGAGGACGACCGGGACGACCTCCAGGCCCAGCTGGTCGGCGGTCTGCACAGTCTGGCGGTGCAGCGGTCCGGAGTTGGTGACCAGGCCCAGACGTCGTCCCTTGGGCAGCGGCTGCCGCGACAACATCAGAGCCAGGTCGAACATGGCGTCGCGACGGTCCACGACGATCACCCCGGCCTGGCGGAACATGGCGTCGATCGCATCGGCCGGCAGCTTGTGCAGCCCTCCCCGATCCCCGGCATGCGAGGCACGGGTGGCCTTGCCAGGGGCGAAGACGATCACTGGCTTGCGGGAGGCGAGTCGACGAATGATCCGGGAGAACTTGCGCGGGTTGCCGATGCTGTCGATGGACAGGATGCACACCCGGGTCGCGGCATCGTCCTCCCAGAACTGCATCACGTCATTGGCGGTGACATCGGCGTAGTCGCCGGTCGAGACGAAGGTGGAGATGCCCAGACCGCTGGCCAGAGCCGTGTTGAGCAGGCCGACCCCGACTGCGGCGGACTGGCACAGCACGCCGGCCCCGCCCGTGCGCGGCATGGGTGCGGCCGAGGCGTTGAGCGCGATCTCGGGATCGGTGTTGATCACCCCGAGCGCATCGGGTCCGACCGCCCGCAGCCCATAGGCTCGGGCCAGCGACACCAGTCGACGGCCGTCATTGGGACCGACCGGGGCGCCGGTCAGGGCAACCAGTCCATGGGCCTTGCTGTGGGCGGAGTCGATGACCACCTCGGCGAGGTCGGTGGTCGGGCGGGCGGCGAGCACCAGATCGATCTCCCCCGCCTCGGTGATCGTCGGCGCATTCGCCACACCGGCGACTTCGCGGCCGTCGGTCGGGACTGCGACGACCCGGCCCCGGAAGCCGCTGCTGAGCAGGGATCGGACCAGGGTCTGGGCGCGGGAGGCCGGCCCCAGCACGGCCACCGAGCTCGGGGTGAGCAGACGTCGCATCGAGGCCCGCTCGGCCCGGTGTTCGCGGCGCTCCATCACCCCGACCAGCGTGGTCGTCGGCAGAATCGGGAAGTCGATGGCGACCACACCGTCATCGAGGTCGGTCCGGACGTGGTAGCCGGCGTCAGCGAAGACCTTGACCATCCGTTGGTTCTGCGGCAGCACCTCGGCCAGGAAGCGGGTGATGCCGCGCTCGCGGGCGGCTTCGGCCAGGTGTTCCAGCAACAGCTGGGCAATCCCGCGACCCTGGTGGGCATCCTCGACCAGGAAGGCAACCTCGGCCTGGTCATGGGTGATGCGGTCATAGCGGCCAATGCCGATCATTTCGTCGGCGAGCCGGATGATCAGCGCCACTCGGTCGACATAGTCCACCTGGGTGAAGCGGCGCACATCCGAGGCCGACAACCGCGGGTACGGAGCGAAGAACCGCAGGTACTTGGACTCAGCTGACACCCGGTCGTAGAAGGCGATCAGGTCCTCGGCGTCATCGGGGCGGACCGGACGCAGATGTGCTGTCTGGCCGTCGGTCAGGAGGACATCGGCCTCCCACTCGACCGGGTAGCCGTCCGGCAGCTCGATCGGTTCGGTGGAATCCACTGCTGAACCCTTCCCAGTGCCTCAGATGCCGTCTGCCGCTGGCGCGACAACCGGGTCGGCAGAAGGATCGCGGGGGGTTTCTGGCATGGTCGAAGTCTAGTCCCGCGCGATCGGCCGGGCAGCACCGGAGGCGATCCCGTCGATCGGCTGTGATCCGGGCCGGCCAGATCCGTCACGTCTGCCGTCGGCCGGACCGAGCTCGATCGGGCTACCACTGCCGGCAGCAGCGATCGCCGGGCCACGGCCGACCCAGGCCCGCAGCAGCTGGTCCTCACCGCGCAGAAAGCGATGACACCGCACGCCGGCGGTGGCCCGCCCCTTGCCCGGATATTCGGCAAAGTCGGTCAGTTTCCACGTCCCTGCCTCGGTCCCCGGCAGGGCGTCGGACGCGCCGGCGACGGTGAGCACCACCGAGCCCTCGGCCGGTGCGGCACCGAAGAAGGCCACCGTCGACCCGGCACCGAGCTTGACTCCGGCGACACCGCCTCCGGACCTGCCCTGCGGTCGGACCACCGAGGCCGGGAAGTGCAGCAGCTGGGCGTCGGTGGTGATGAAGACCAGTTCCTCGGTGTCATCGGCCAATCCGACGGCGCCGACGACCTCGTCGCCCTCCTCGAGCCGGATGATCTCCCAGTCGTCCTTGGACAGCACCTCCGGGTTGACCCGCTTCACCACGCCCCGACGGGTGCCCAGTGCCACCACCTGGTCGAGGGTGGTCAGGGCCAGGACCGACTCGCCAGCCTCGACCATGACCAGCTCGGCCAGTTGCACCCCGCCGGCCAGGTGCGGTGCTTGTGCGGTGACCGGCACGGTCGGCAGGTCGACGGCATTGACCTTGATCAGGCGGCCGGTGTTGGTGAGGACACCGAAGTCGCCACGGGCGGTGGTCCGGATCGCCGAGACGATGACATCGTGATTGGCCCGCGACTCATGGGCCGGCAGGTCGTCGCCGGTGTCGGTACGGGCCACCAGGCCGGTGCTGGACAGCAGCACCCAGCACGGGTCGTCGGCCACCTCGAGCGGTGCGGCAGCGGTGGTCGCCTTTGCCCCGGATGAGGAGAGCAACACCGTACGGCGTGGTGTCCCGTACTTCTTCGCGATGTCGGACAGTTCTTCGCCGACCACCTGCCGCAGCCGCTGGTCGTCGTTGATGATCTCGTCGAGGGCGGCGATCTGCTGGTTGAGCTCGTCCCGCTCGGACTCGAGCTCGATCGTGGAGTACTTGGTCAGTCGGCGCAGTGGCATGTCGAGGATGTAGTTGGCCTGCACCTCGGTCAGTTCGAAGACCTCCATCAACCGTGCCCGGGCTGCTGCCGCATCGTCGGAGCCGCGGATGATGGCGATCACGTCGTCGATGTCGAGGATCGCCAGGAGCAGACCTTCGACCAGGTGCAACCGCTCGGCTGCCTTGGTACGAAGGAATTTCGTACGACGCAGCACCACGTCGAGCCGGTGGTCCAGGTAGACCTGCATCAACTCGAGCAGGCCGAGGGTGCGTGGCTGTCCTTCGACCAGGGCGACTGCGTTGATCCAGAACGAGTCCTCCAACTTGGTCGACCGGAACAGTTGTTCGGCGATCGCCTCAGGGTTGAAGCCGTTCTTGATCTCAATGACCAACCGGGTGCCGTTCTTGAGGTCGGTGAGGTCCTTGAGGTCAGCGATCCCCTGAAGTTTCTTCGAGGACACGAGATTCTTGATCTGCTCGATGATCTTCTCCGCACCGACCTGGTACGGGAACTCGGTGACGACGATGCCCTTGCGGCGGGGGCTGACCTGCTCGATCCGTGTGGTGGCACGAATCTTGAAGGCGCCGCGGCCGGTCGCATAGGCGTCGGCGATGCCGTCCAGTCCGATGATCTTGCCACCGGTGGGCAGGTCCGGTCCCGGGATGAACCGCATGATCGTGGTGAGATCGGCCCCGGGATGTTTCAACAGGTGTCGCAGTCCCTGGACCACCTCGACCAGGTTGTGCGGGGCCATGTTGGTGGCCATGCCGACCGCGATACCGGAGGTGCCATTGACCAGCAGGTTGGGGAAGGCTGACGGCAGCACGACCGGTTCGGTCTGCTTGCCGTCGTAGTTGGGTCGAAAGTCAACGGTGTCGGAGCCGAGGTCGGCGGTCATGGCCAGGGCGGCCGGCGCCATCCGGCACTCGGTGTAGCGCATCGCAGCCGGCCCGGCATCGGGTGAGCCGAAGTTGCCGTGGCCGTCAACCAGCGGCAGCCGCATTGACCAAGCCTGTGCCGTGCGGACCAGGGCATCGTAGATTGCGATGTCGCCGTGGGGGTGGAGCTTGCCCATCACGTCGCCGACAACCCGGGCACACTTGACGTGGCTGCGGTCGGGCAACAACCGCATGTCGTCCATGGTGAACAGGATGCGGCGTTGCACGGGCTTGAGTCCGTCACGGGCGTCGGGAAGGGCGCGGGAGTAGATGACCGAGTAGGCGTACTCCAAGAAGGAGTCCCGCATCTCGTCCGAGACCGAGACGTCGACGATGTGCTCGGTGAAGTCGTCATCAACAGCGGTGGTCTTGCGGCGTGCCATGTCGTCCTTCACGCGTCGATTCGGTCGGCATCGAGTGCGTAGGCACCGTCGATGATGAACGCCTTGCGGGGTCCGACATCGTTGCCCATCAGCATTTCGAACGTGGTCTCGGCCAGGATTGCGTCGTCCACGGTCAGCCGACGCAGGGTGCGGTGCCGCGGATTCATCGTCGTCTCAGCCAGTTGGTCGGCATCCATCTCCCCCAGTCCCTTGTATCGCTGGGGTTCCTTGAAGTTGACCCCCTTCTTGCGGAGCTCGGCCATGGTGCGCTGGTACTCGGCATCGCTGTAGGTGTAGAGATATTTGCCCATGCCCTTCTTCGGGTTGGTCAACTCGAACCGATGCAGCGGGGGCACCGCGGTGTAGACCCGGCCGGCTTCCACCAGGGGCCGCATGTAGCGGAAGAACAAGGTCGCCAGCAGACAACGGATGTGAGCACCGTCGGAGTCCGCATCGGCCATGAAGACGATCTTGCCGTAGCGAGCCTGGTCGAGGTCGAACGTGCGTCCCGAGCCGGCGCCGACGACCTGGATGATCGAGGCACACTCCGCATTCTTGAGCATGTCGCCGACCGAGGCCTTTTGCACGTTGAGGATCTTTCCCCGGATCGGCAGCAACGCCTGCAGCTCGGAGTCCCGAGCCAGCTTCGCGGTGCCGAGCGCCGAGTCACCCTCCACGATGAACAGTTCGGAGCGCTCTCCGTCGGCGCTGCGGCAGTCGGCGAGTTTGGACGGCAGGGTCGACGACTCGAGGGCGTTCTTGCGTCGTTGGGTCTCACGGTGCTGCCGGGCAGCGACCCGACTCCGAGAGGCCGAGACGACCTTCTCCATCAGCTGCCGGGCCTGGCTGCGTTCGGCGGTCTTGGTGCTGGTGAGGAAGGAAGTGAGTTCGGATTCGACCACGCGCGCCACGATCCGCGACGCGGCCGGGGTGCCCAGGACCTCCTTGGTCTGTCCCTCGAACTGGGGTTCGGCCAGTCGTACGGTGATGACGGCGGTCATCCCTTCCAGCACATCGTCCTTGACGATGTCGTCGTCCTTCTTCAGCAGCTTCGTACCCTCGAGGGATTTGGTGACGGCCTTGGTCATGCCTCGGTCGAAACCGGTGACATGGGTGCCGCCCTTGGGGGTGGCGATGACGTTGACGAAACTCCGGGTGGTCGTCTCGTAGCCGGTCCCCCACCGCACGGCGACATCGACCTCGAGGTCACGTTCGACATCGGT
This sequence comes from uncultured Propionibacteriaceae bacterium, assembly GCA_945911015.1. GTDB lineage: Bacteria > Actinomycetota > Actinomycetes > Propionibacteriales > Propionibacteriaceae > Avipropionibacterium. The sequence continues at coordinate 110,973 of CAMDZW010000002.1, read as the reverse complement.
CGGGGTCATGTTGCCCTGGTCGTCCAACACCGGGACGGTCTCGGTGAAGGTGTGGTGGCCCTGCAGACGCAGGATCTCGGTGACCGGTTCGTCCTTGGCGAGGTAGTCGCAGAACTCGGCGATCCCGCCATCATGGCGGAATCGTTCCTCGACCGGTTCCTCACCGCGCTCGTCACGCAGGCTGATCGCCAGTCCGGGGACCAGGAACGCGGTCTGGCGGGCCCGAGCGACCAACAGGTCCCAGTCCAGCGGCGCGTCCTTGAGGAAGATCTCGCGATCGGGCCAGAAGGTGACCGTGGTGCCCGAGGCCCCTCGCTTGGCCTTGCCCACCTTGGACAGCTCGCCACCGGGAGTGAAGGGCGCGTTCTCCCCGTCACCGGAGAAGGTGCCGGGGACGCCGCGGCGGAAGGACATGCCCCACACGGCACCGCTACGGGTGACCCGGACATCGAGGCGGGACGACAGTGCGTTGACCACCGAGGAACCGACACCGTGCAGTCCGCCGGCAGCATTGTAGGAACCGGCACCGAACTTGCCTCCGGCGTGCAGTTTGGTGAAGACGACCTCGACACCGCTGAGCCCGGTCCGTGGTTCCTTGTCGACCGGAATTCCGCGGGCATGGTCGACCACGGTCACTGCGCCGTCGGCGTGGAGGGTGACCTCGATGCTCTCGCCGTGACCGGCCAGTGCCTCGTCGACCGAGTTGTCGATGACCTCCCAGATGCAGTGCATGAGCCCGCGGATGTCGGTCGAACCGATGTACATCGCGGGTCGCTTACGGACCGCCTCGAGACCTTCCAGGACCAGAAGGTGCCGGGCTTCGTAGTCAGATGATGTCTTGGGTGGCACCGATCGAGCTTATGCGCTGGTGCCTGCGAATGGGCGCTCCGACACGGCACAAGGCCCGTCCTGGCGGCTGATTCGCCACTCCGAACCTCCCCGAAGGTCACAACATGGTCACCGATCGGGCCCTGACGTGCGGCCGTGGGCGAGGATCCCCGCCACGACGGCGGGATGTCAGTGACGTGATGTTGACTGGCAGGTAGCATCAGGGTCGAGGGGACGACACAGGTGACTGTGACCGACACCACTCACCCAGTCGGGGGCACCACCCCGGGCGGGGAACAAATCGACGGGTTCCGTGGTTGATCTCTTCGGAACCACCGAGAGGCGTGAACCGTCCGTCGTGGCACCACCCGAACGAAACGCAGGAAGAGAGGGGCCCATCGTGAGCACCACCATTGTCGAGGACGCCACCCTGAACGCCGCCGACCGTTGTGATCGGTGCGGCGCACAGGCCTACGTCAGGGTCACCCTGCCGGCCGGCGAGCTCCTCTTCTGCGCGCACCACGGCAAGGAGCACCAGGACAAGCTCAAGCAGGTTGCGCTGAAGATCCACGACGAGAGCCACCGCATCGGCTGACTCGTCTCAGCGGCAAAGGGCTCGGACCGTTCAACGGTCCGAGCCCTTTTTGTCCGCTGACTCTCGGATCCGGGTCAGTCATCCTTGTTGGGCTTGTCACCGATCCCGAACGCCCAGGCAACCCAACCGGCGCTGAAGGCGGCGACCACGAACAGCCACCACAGGTGCCAGCCGAAGAGGAAGTTGATCCCGACCACCGCCGGCCACATCGCCGCCATCACGATCGCTCCGATGCGTTTCGTGCGGGGACTGGTCGGGAGCCGTCCCGGCTCGGTCGGTTCCGGGCTGGCCGCCGATGGTGTCGGGACCGGGAGTTGGCCTTCCGCCGCGGCCGGAGGGTAGGGCGAGAACTCTCCGATGTCGGCAGTGGGCGGATCCACGGGCAGGTCCACGAAGGCGGTGCCGAGTTCGTCACGGGTCTGGGCCGCCTCGACGGTGGCGAATCGTTCGGTGAGCTCAGCCGGGGCGAGTCGTCCCTCATCGGCCTGCAGTTCGAGCAGGCGTCGGGCTTGCTCCCGTTCACGGTGGCCGATCCGCAACCCCGGCTGTTCGTTGCTCATCCGGCCAGACTAGTCCTTGTCAGGCGTGTCGCCCGCCTGGCGACCAGCAGATCGGCGTGAGGCCACGATGAGGGTCACCGTGAGTTGGCCGATCAACAACGCGACCATCAGCACGAGCGCAATCGTCAACAAGGGCATGGTCGATTCGGGTCCCAGCACGAACCAGAGCAGCACCAACCCGAAGACCACGACCCCCACACCCTTGCTGATGGTCGTACGCCACCGGGTCAGCGCTGCCACCACCGGATCGGTCGGCGGAGTGGGTGTCTCGGGGCCGGTCATGGGCGCCGATTCTACTGGCCGCGGAGTCTGCGCCGGGCCCGGGCTCGGCGCAGCCCTTCGTGCATGGCCGCCACCCGCGGCACCGGCAGGAGCTCCCCCTCGGCCACCAACTCGTCCGGCACCGATCGGGGCTCGGTCTGACGCCAGGGCCCGCCCTCGGTCACATTCCGTACGGTATGCGCGTCCGGCCTCGTCTCGCCCAGCTCATCCCAGGCGAGCGGGTGGGAGACCGGCAGCCCCGGCCGAGCCCGTGGACTCCACGCCGCAACCAGGGTGGCTGCTCCGACCCGAGTCGGGTCGACGAAGAGCTTGCCGGCCCGGTCCTCCCGGATGAACTCGGTGGTGGCGATCGTCGGGTCCAGGGCGGCGGTGCGTGCTGCCAGTGCGCGGGTGGCGTGGGCGGCCCGGTCGAAGCTGGTCGGCTCGATCGGGATCCGGATGTGCAGACCCTTGGCGCCGCTGGTCTTGATCTCACCAACCAGGCCACAGTCATCGAGGACCTGCCGCACGAGCAGTGCAACCCTCACCGCCTGGTCAAATCCGGCCGCAGCGTCGTCGGTCGGTGCCGGGTCGAGGTCGAGGACCAGCTCCTCGGCCCGGTCCTGGTCAACCCTGGTCAGTGAGGGATGGAACTCCACCGATCGTTGGTTGCCCAGCCACAGCAGCGTCCTCGCCTCGCTGACCACTGGGTGGTGGACCGTACGGTGCGAGCTCTCGGCCCAGATGTCGGCAGTCGGGATCCAGCTCGGGGCGTGCGAGGGCAGGTTCTTCTGCATGAAGGGCTTCGATCCGGGCCTGGCCCGGATCACCGAGAGCGGACGTTGGTCGAGCTCGGTGACGATCGGTTCGGCCACAGCGGCCAGATAGTCGATCAGCTCGCCTTTGGTGACGCCACATCCGTCGAACAACTCGGTGTCCAGACTGGTGAACTCAAATCCAGGTGAGGCCATGCCCCAGCCTTGCATGAGTCGGCCAGCGGCGACACCATCGCCACCGCGAGGGTCGACCTTTCACCTCACACCTCGCTGTGCCGCACCGTGACACACGAACGGGCCGTGGCTCAGTCGAGATAGTCGCGCAGGACTTGCGAACGCGAGGGGTGGCGCAACTTGGACATGGTCTTCGATTCGATCTGGCGGATCCGCTCGCGGGTGACGCCGTAGACCTTGCCGATCTCATCGAGGGTCTTGGGCTGACCGTCAGTCAGACCGAAGCGCATCGAGACGACTCCGGCCTCACGCTCGGACAACGTGTCCAGCACGTCATGGAGCTGCTCCTGCAGCAGCGTGAAGCTGACTGCATCGGCCGGGACGACGGCTTCGGAGTCCTCGATCAGGTCACCGAACTCGGAATCGCCGTCCTCACCCAACGGGGTGTGCAGGGAGATCGGCTCACGCCCGTACTTCTGGACCTCGACGACCTTCTCCGGGGTCATGTCGAGCTCGGCGGCCAGCTCTTCAGGTGTGGGTTCGCGCCCCAAATCCTGCAGCATCTGGCGCTGCACCCGGGCCAGCTTGTTGATGACCTCGACCATGTGGACCGGGATCCGGATGGTCCGGGCCTGGTCTGCCATGGCGCGGGTGATGGCCTGCTTGATCCACCAGGTGGCATAGGTCGAGAACTTGTAACCCTTGGTGTAGTCGAACTTCTCGACCGCACGGATCAGACCCAGGTTGCCCTCCTGGATCAGGTCCAGGAAGAGCATCCCTCGACCGGTGTAACGCTTGGCCAGTGAGACGACCAGACGAAGGTTGGCCTCGAGGAGATGGTTCTTGGCCTTGCGCCCGTCGTCAGCAATCCACTCGAAGTCCTCGAGCTGGGCGGGCTTGATCTTGACACTGGAGTCGTTGAGCTGCTCGTCGGCGAAGAGACCGGCCTCGATCCGCTTGGCGAGTTCGACCTCCTGGGCGGCATTCAGCAGTGCCACCTTGCCGATCTGCTTCAGGTAGTCCTTCACCGGGTCCGCGGTTGCGCCGGCCGCCATCACCTGCTGCTCGGGTTCATCGGCGTCATCGGCGTCGGACAGACTGAAGCCGCCGGCCTCCTCGACCAGTTCCTTCTCCAGCTTGGCCTCGGACTTCTCGTTGAACGTCGCCTCGTCGACATCGTCCAGGGTCCGCTTGTTGCCGCCGACGGTGAGTACGACCTCGTCGCCCTGGAGCGTTGCGGTGACCTCCGTCGTGCCGGCGGTCTTGCGGGCCGACGCCTTCTTGGCCGGTGCCTTCTTGGCTGCCGTCTTCTTGGCCGGTGCCTTCTTGGCTGCCGTCTTCTTGGCTGCCGTCTTCTTGGCCGGTGCCTTCTTGGCCGGCGCCTTCTTGGCCGGCGCCTTCTTGGCCGACGCCTTCTTGGCTGCAGCCTTGCTGGCCGGGTCCGCCGCGGCCTTGGCAACCGGCGCTGGCTCGGTCACCCGGGCAGCAGCAGCCGAAGCAGCAGGGATGACGCGTTCGGCGGATGAGTGCGGAGATGTCACGAAGAGCCTTCCGAGTGACGAAACCTGTTGAGGGCATGGCACCGCCGAGATGCTGTCAAGCGGTGCACTGCTGAGTATTCTGCCACGGCATCCAAAACCTCTGGGGTGAGCCCACCCTCACCAGCGGTGCCGTCCGAGGCGCTGGTGAGAGCCGATCAGCGCGGCGGCGCCTTGACCGCGAGCACCGGGCATGCGGCGTCGAGCAGCACGCGCTGGGCATTGCTGCCGAGCAGGAGTTTGCCGACCGGAGAGCGCTGCCGCAGCCCGATCACGATGAAGGCGGCGTCGGTCCGTTCGGCAGTGGCCAGGACCTCTTCGGCGGGGTCGTGCGGGTCCGGGGCCGCACGGACCTGGTGTTCGATCCCGGTCTGGGACAGAGTCTGGGCGAGTTGGGTGACCTCGTCGGGGCTCTCCAACGTGTGGACCACGACCAACTGGTGTCCCAGCAGCTTGGCGGACTCAACCGCCTTGTCCAGTGCTGCGGTTCCCTCAGGCTTGGCCGAGTACCCCACGACGATCACCGACATGTCATACCTTTCGAACGTTGGACGGGTCAGGTGTAGACACAGGGCAGTCTGCCACGTCTGCCGTGCGCGTCCACCGATGCCCGTTCTTCTCCTTCGCCCGGCGGCACCGATCACACCGACCACGGCTACGGTTGGTCCGTGTCCGACAGCTACTACCTCCCGCTCGCCGACCACGTCTGGCAGCCGACCGAGCACGTCCAGGGTGCCTGGAACGACCACGAACAGCACATGGCCCCGGTCGCCGGCCTGCTCGCCCATGCCCTCGACAGCCATGAACCTCGTCCGGGACTGCACACGAGTCGTCTCACTTTTGAGATCCTCGGCCTGATGCCGCTGGAGGCAACCACCATTGTCTGCCGCACGGTCCGTCCCGGCCGCACGATCGAGCTGGTCGAGGCCACGATGACCACCGCTTCGGCACCCGATCGTCCCGTGGTCCGCGCGACCGCGTGGCGACTGGCCGCCTCGGACACCTCGATGGTGCAAGGGAATCTGCCCGAGGCGATCCCCCCGGCCGAAGGGCTCAGGACTGATCACCGGTTCGCCCGATGGCCCGGCGGATTCATCGCCAGCCTCTCAGCCCAGATCGGTGAGCCCGAGCCGGGCCGCCGTCAGGCCTGGTTGTCCAGTCAGGTCACCTTGTTGGCCGAGGATGATCCGACCGGACCGGCAGGGCCGGTCGCGGAGTACCTCCGGCTGGTCGATGCAGCCAACGGTCTGGCCGCCCAACTCGATCCACAGGAGTGGGCCTTCCCCAACACCGACCTGACGATCCACCTGTGGCGGACCCCGGTCAGCACCCAGGTCGGGTTCGACACCGAGGCCACGATCGGCCCGACGGTATTGGCTGCACCCAGACCGTCCTGCACGACACCTTGGGGCCGGTCGGACGGTCAGCTCAGATCCTGACCGTCCGTCGACGCTGATCAGGCGGCGCTGGTGGCCCGAGAGCGACCCCGGCCCTTCCCCTGACCGCTACGGGCCTGACCATTACGAGACTGGCCATTACGAGACTGACCGGCACGAGACTGCCCACCGGGACCCTTGCCCGATCCCGTACGGGAACCGTTGCGGCCCGGCCGACCGGCACCGGAGCCACGTCCTTGGGGACGGGGCCGACGACCTTCCCGGGGTCCTTCGTCCGCACCCGGAGCCACGATCGGGGTCGAGGAGACGACCCGCTTGCCGGGGGCCAGCTCCTGGAGCAGATCGGAGCGAGGATTGACCCGGGTGTAGGTCGGCCTGATGCCGGCCTTGCGGGCCAGACCACGCACATCGTTGAGCTGTTCGTCGAGGGCGAGGGTGACCACGGTGCCCGACTGGCCGGCTCGAGCGGTCCGACCGGAACGATGGACATAGGCCTTGTGTTCGGCCGGCGGGTCGGCGTGGATGACCAAGGAGACCTCGTCGACGTGGACACCGCGCGCAGCAATGTCGGTGGCGACCAGTGTCCCGTGGCTACCGGAACGGAAGGCCTCCATGGTGCGGACCCGGGCGTTCTGGCTGAGGTTGCCGTGGAGCTCGACCGCGGCCACTCCCCTGCTGTTGAGCTGACGGGCGATCCGCTTGGCGCGGTGCTTGGTCCGGGTGAACACGATCGTGCGACCGGGCGCAGCCGCCAGGTCAGCGAGCACCGCCAGATGATCGTCCTTGCCGAGCTGCAAGACGTGATGGGCCATGGTGGCCACCGGCGACTGGGCCGAATCGGCCTCGTGGGTGATCGGAGCGTGGAGGAACTGCTTGGCCAGCGCATTCACCCCTGAGTCAAGAGTGGCTGAGAAGAGCAGCCGCTGCCCCTGCGGATCGGTTGCGCCCAGGATGCGGCGCACTCCCGGCAGGAAGCCGAGATCAGCCATGTGGTCAGCCTCGTCGAGCACGGTGATCTGGACCCGGTCCAGCTTCACGTGCCCTTGTGCCATCAGGTCCTCGAGGCGGCCGGGGCAGGCGATGACGATGTCGACACCCTTCTTCAGCGCATTGACCTGCGGATGCTGGCCAACACCACCGAAGACGGTACGGGTGGTGAGGCCAGTCGCAGCGGCCAGAGGCGTCAGGGCCTCCTCGATCTGGAGGGCGAGCTCGCGGGTCGGCACAAGCACCAGGCCGCGGGGCCGGCCCGGAGTGCGACGCTGGTCGCCAGCCGAGAGCCGGGCCACCAGAGCGAGCCCGAAGGCGTAGGTCTTGCCCGAACCGGTGCGACCACGACCGAGGACGTCACGTCCGGCGAGCGAGTCGGGCAGGGTTGCTGCCTGGATCGGGGTGGGTGTGGTGATGTCCCGAGCAGCGAGGACGCCAATCAGGGCCGTGGGCACGCCAAGCGCGCCAAAGTTGGTGGTCAGAAGAACCTTCTCCGAAATACAGGGCACAACGCGGGATGCGGCGCCTCATGTTCTGCGCGCTGGGCTGGATCCCAGCTGTGGCCTCCCCCGGTACGTTCCCGGGACGGCGGCTGGTGATGCAGGGAAGATCCGGGGCAGAACGGCCAGAGCTTCGTGGACCACTCTACCCTGTCGCCCGCCACAGCTAGAGTGAGGCCCGATGAGCACCCCTGAAGGTCCCACCTCTGGCGCCCCCACCACTGCACCGGTGGCCAAGCAGGTCGAGCACCTGCGCACCCACCATGGCGACACCGTCAACGACCCCTATGCCTGGCTGCGTGACGGCAAGGATCCGGAGGTGATCGCACACCTCGAGGCCGAGAATGCCTGGACCGCGGCGCAGACCGCCCACCAGGCCGGGCTGCGTGGTGAGATCGTCGAGTCGATCCTGGCTCGCACGCAACAGACCGACACCTCGGTCCCGTCCTATGTCACCCATGCCCGTACCGATGGCTCAGGCGATGAGCAGTGGTGGTACTACACCCGTACGGTGGAGGGTTCGGAGTATCCGATCCATTGTCGTGCCGCTGCCACCGATCCCGACACCCCGCCCGATCCCGAGGCCGGCCCGGTGCCCGGTGAGGTGGTCCTGCTCGACCAGAACCGTGAGGCCGAAGGCCATGAGTTCTTCTCCGTGGGGTGCTTCGACGTCTCCCCGGACGGCTGGTTGCTCGCCTACTCGGTGGACACCACCGGCGCCGAGCGGTTCACCGTACGGTTCAAGGACCTCAGCACCGGCCAGCTGCTGCCCGACGAGATCCCCGACACCGCGTACGGGTCCGCCTGGGCTGGCCGGAGCCATTTCTTCTACACCCGCGCCGATGAGGCCTGGCGCCCGTACGTGGTGCTGGCCCATGCTCTGGGCACGCCGACCGACCAGGACCGGACGGTGCTGACCGAACCGGATGAGCGGTTCTGGATCGGTGTCGGACTCAGCGCCGATGAGCGGTGGCTGCTGCTCGGCTCGGGCAGCAAGCTGACTGCCGAGTGGTCCCTGCTGTCGGTGGACGATCCGACCGGGGATCCGCGTGTGGTCGCCCCACGTCGCGAGGGTGTCGACTACCAGGTGGAGGCCGCCGGGGACCGGCTGCTGGTCCTGCACAATGACGACGCCCTCGACTACACACTGGCCGAGGCGCCCCTGACCGCCACCGACCACACCCAGTGGCGTCCCGTGCTGCCCCACCGCCCGGGAGTGCGACTGGTCGATGTCGATGCCTACCGGGACCATGTCGTGGTCGAGCTGCGCCGCAACGGTCTGACCGGGATCCACATCATCCCTCGGGATGCGAACGGCGACCTGTTGCCGGGCCGCGACCTGGCCTTCGACGAAGAGCTCTACACCGTCGACTCGTCGGGCTCGCAGAACTGGGTGACCGACCGGATCCGCATCGTGTTCACCTCGATGATCACCCCGTTCACCGTCCATGACGTCGACCTGGCCACCGGCGCCCTGACGCAGCTGAAGCAGACACCCGTGCTTCCCCACCCGGTGCACGGCCACTACGACCCGGCCGACTGGGTGCAGACCAGGACCTGGGCGAGGTCACCGGACGGGACCTTGGTCCCGATCTCGCTGGTCGCCCCGGCCGATGTGCCGCGTGACGGTTCGGCCCCGTTGGTGCTGTACGGCTACGGCTCGTACGAGGTGTCGATCGATCCATACTTCTCGATCCCGCGGCTGTCCTATCTGGACCACGGTTGCGTCTATGCGATTGCGCACATCCGCGGCGGCGGCGAAATGGGCCGTCAGTGGTACGACGACGGGAAGATGTTGGTCAAGCAGAACAGCTTCACTGACTTCATCGCCTGCGCCGAACATCTGGTCGCCGAGGGTTGGACCTCACCGGACCGGTTGGCTGCGGTCGGGGCATCGGCCGGTGGCCTGTTGATGGGGGCCGTGGCCAACCAGGCACCGGACCTGTTCCGGGCGATCCAGGCCGGGGTCCCGTTCGTCGATGCGTTGAACACGATCCTCGACCCGGATCTGCCGTTGACCGTCACCGAGTGGGAGGAATGGGGCAATCCCCTCGAGGATCGCGAGGTCTACGCCGCCATGAAGGCCTACACCCCGTACGAGAATGTCGCCACCCGGCCATACCCGGCGATCCTGGCGACCACCTCGCTGAACGACACCCGGGTCTTCTTCACCGAGCCCGCCAAGTGGGTCGCCCGGATCCGGGAACTGGTCCCGGCCGATCCGCAGCGTCCGGTGTTGTTGAAGACCGAGATGGCAGCCGGCCATGGCGGGGTCAGCGGCCGCTACCAGCGGTGGAACGATCTGGCCTTCGAGATGGCCTGGGTGATCGACCAGATCACGACTCGGCCAGCCGCTGGATGATCTCTCGTGACTGCGACGACAGCTCCCACTGCAGGGTCTGGCCACCGCGGACCCCGGTCTGCCACTCGCCCACGCCACAGGTGATCTCGATCGCCACCTGGTCGCCGTAGCTGGAGGCCAGGACGAGAATGACCCGGTCGCTGCAGCCGCGGTCATGGTCGCTGGCCGGTGCGGTGTGGGCCGACAGGTCGGCCCGGAGGGTCGCGAGGTCCTCGTCCTCGACCGGCACCTCGACGAAGGTGCCGTCGTTGTTGGGCAGGCACACCATGGCGGTCCGGTCCGCGGCTTCGGGCGTCGCCACGATCCAGGACCAGGTGTCACAGGAAGCCGGCTCGACCTGGCCCTTCCAGGGGCCGCGGTCGGCCCGCTGCTCGAGCAGCAGGTCGGTGAACTGGTCGAGGTAGGTGTCGGCGCCGAGGCGGTCGCCCACCGTCCGGCAGCCGTAGAGCTCGCCACTGACCACGGTCGTGGTGCCGTCGGCCTCGGTGAAGACCAGATCGTAGGCCGGCCCCATCTCCTGGGTGCACGCCATGTCGTCGGAAGCGGGTTCGAGCTCGTCGAAGGCGGCGATGAACTGGTCGATGTTGTCCACCAACGCATCGGGCGGGCCGCTCAGCTGTCCCCCGTCGAAGGAGTGGTCACACAGACTCACCGACACCGCATCGGTCGGCGGAGACTCGCTGGCAGCCTCGTCCACATCGCAGTTGGCCGCCACCTGCTGCGGCCCCACAGGTGTGCCGGCAATTGGTGCGTCCGGGTTGGCCAGGCTGTTGCGGATGAGGAATCCGCCGACCACCAGCAGGGCCACTGCGGCCGCGGCGAGCGGGAGCAGCCACCGGGTCCGGCTGCGGTGTGGCACGGTGTCGACCAACGTCTCGTCCTCGGCGCTGGCCAAGATGTCGCCGGCACTGAGCCGAAGTGCGGGGGCAGTGGCGGCCGGATCGGCTGAGCGCAGTCGGATCATGGCCTGCTCGGTGGTGGTGGAATCGGGGCTCATCATGCCTCCTTGGCGTGGTGCTGAGGGGTGTCGAGGGCGGCGGCAAACCTGCGCCGTGCCCGGTGGAGTCGTACGGAGAAGGCGGTGGCACTGCACCCGAGCACCCGGCCGCCGTCAGCGGCGCTCACCTGGTCCCATTCGGCCAGCCGGAGGACCTCCTGGTCGGCCTCGGAGAGTGAGGCGAGCACTTCCCGTACGAGAAGTTGATCGGTGACGTGGTCGGCAACATCAGCCACCACAGGTGGTCCTTCGTTGCGGTGCCGATCGACCAGTCGGTCGCGGCGCCGCTGGCTGCGGGCTGCGTTGCGCAGCACCCAGCGGGCGGTGGTGAACAGCCAGGGGGCGGCATCGTCGGGGACCTGGTCGAGCTTTCGCCAGGCGATCAGGAAGGTCTCGGCGACGACGTCCTCGCTGCCCGACGGGCTCCGGCGGACCACGAATCGGTGCACGGCATCGGCATGAGCGGCGAACAACCGCTCGAATCGTTGCGTCTGTGCTTGCCTCATACCCGGTACATGTCCAGATCCTCAGTGATCCTTACAGGCCCCCCGCGATCAATCCTGCGTGATCAATCCCCGGCGTCATCAATCCTTGGCAACCGGGACGACATAGGGCCCCTCGGGGATGACCGCGATCGCGGGATCACCGTGGCGGGCGATGGCGGCCGCGATGGCCTCGGTGATCGAGTCGATCCGCTCCACCCCGGTGTCGGCATGGTCGGCATCGGAGAGCCCGGTGCTGTACAGCTGGACCGTGCCCGCCCGCATCGGTTTGAGCTGCATCTCGGTCTGCCATTCGTCGACATCGGCCAACGGCTTGTCGATGATCGAGGCCAGGAATCCGTCCGGCCCGGCCGAGACGAGACGACGCTGGGACTCGCGGAACTCGGGGGAGCCGATCCCTTCGCCGCACTCGGAGGCAATGATCAAGGTGCCGCCCTCGGCGAGGATGCCAAGCGGGGTGACCATCCCCTTCACGGTCTGGTAGTAGGTCTTGTCCAGCGGATGACCGGCCGCTGAGGTGACCACCGTAGAGAAGGTGCGCGGCAGTTCGACCCGGGCGAGGTCCTCCACGATCTCGACCGCAGCCAGATGGCTGGCCACCACCTCACCGAAGGTGATGGCGACCAGGTCTCGGTCCTCGTCGATGACCGTGTTGACCGCGAGCACCTCCCCCAGCGCGGCAACGATCTGCAGCTGCTCCTCATGGAGCGGGTTGTGCTCCAGATTGCACTGGATGGCGTACGGATCCTCCATGAACCGAGCCGAGTGGAAGGTACGGATGGTCTCGTGACCGGCCACCCCCGGGGCGACGACCTTCCGACCACCCGACCAGCCGGCCATGAAGTGTGGTTCGACCAGCCCAGTGACGATGCGCAGGTCAGCCTCGACCAAGGTCTTGTTGATCGTCACCGGGGTGCTGCGGGTCGCGGTGCGGCCGAGGTCGACGAGCTGTTCCGGGTCGCGGGCGTCATGCCACTCGATCCGGATGTGGTCAACGATCCACGGGTCGCCGATCAGCTCGGCGAGTTCGGCCTCGTCACCGATGCGGTGCAGTCCGGTCGCCACCAGGATCGTGATCCGATCGAGCGGGATGCCGCCGGTGAGGAGTCGATCGACAATCGGGCGGAGGAACAGCCCGTTGGGCACCGGCCGGGTGATGTCACACACCACGATGCAGGCCGAGCTCCGCCCCTGGGCCACCTCCCCGAGCGCGGCGGTACCGATCGGGTCAGTGTCGAGGGCAGCACTCACCGCGGCGGCCGGATCGGCGATCTTGGCGGCAACCGGCTTGCGGATCACGGTCACCTCCGCCTTGTCAGGCAGGTCAAAGGTCATGGTGCCGCGTCCGTACAGAACCTCTGCCTCAGCCATGGGCACATCCTTCCATCACGCCTCACGGTGCCTGTCGTACGGGTCTCATCTTGACCAGCTCTCCCCCTAAGAGCGTTCCCGCGGGAACGTCGGCCTCCTGTCCGTTCCCTCGCCGTGCCGACATTGTCAGAGCCGCCTGCTTGGCTGGTCGTACGCAGAGCACCAGCGGTCGCCGGAGGAGACGACCGCGAGCGAAGGAGCACCGATGACCGTCACGGCGATCGGCGAAGATCGCACCGACCAAGCATGTGACCTGCCCACCGAGGCACACACCGACGAGCCCAGCGCTGGGCCGATCAACCGGGCCGGGGCGGAGGCGCTGGCCGCCAGGCTCATGGCGGCAGCCGCTGACATCACCGGTCAGGAGGCTGCGTTCCTCGGCTTGCTGGGTGAGTTCGAAGCCAGTGGGGCGCTTACCTGGTGGTACGAAGATCGTTCACTGGCAGCTTGGGTGTCTCGGATGTGTGCCCTGCAACCCGGCACGGCCCGTGAGCATGTCCGGGTGGCGCGGGCTCTGCGCCGCATGCCGAAGACGGCGGCAGCCTTTCGGGCCGGGGATCTGTCATTCTCGAAAGTACGCGAACTCACCCGTCTGGTCGATGACCACGACGAGCTGACCCTGCTCGATTTCGCCCGGCACGCCACCGCGTCCCAACTGGCTCGGACCGTACGTGCCCATCGCGCCCACTCCGGCACTCATCAACAGCGGGAAATGCGCACTCGCCTCTCTTGGACGACCAATGATGACGGCCTGGTGCGTCTCAGTGCCGTGCTCACTCCCGAGCAGGGTGCCGCCGTCGTTGCGGCTCTCGAGGCGGCAACCGACGAGCAACGGCATCGTCACGGCGAGGATGGCGAGTCCGGTGATGGCGATCCTCCAGTCACGGTGCCCCGGCCACACGCCGAATTCGTCGAGGAGGCGGACCGCCGCAGTCGGGTCGAGGCGTTGGTGGCGATCGCGAACCACTGGTCGAACAGTCATCCCGCGGACCGATCCGGCGAAGACCGTACGGCCGTGGTGGTCGAGATCAATGCCGGTCAGTTGGTGGAGCGCCCAGGAGATGCTGCACAGACCGAGACCGAGACCGAAACCGAGGCCGAGACCGAGACCGAGGGGGCACCGGCCGGGCCGTCAGGGCATTCCACTGCCATCTCCGGAGCGACTGCGATGCGCGAAAATCGCTGCTCCGTCCGCGGTTTCAGCGGTATCGAACCGGCCACGGCCCGTCGTCTGTGCTGTGAGGCGGACGTCCAGGCGATCATCACCGGGCTCGACGGGGAGCCATTGCATGTCGGACGGTCGAAGCGATACGGCACCCGAGCGCAGCGGCGGGCGCTGATGCTCCGCGACGGGCACTGTGGGTTTCCCGGCTGCGGGCGCACCCGCCGACTCAAGGTGCACCACATTGTGTCTTGGCTCGACGGCGGCCCGACCGACCTCGACAACCTGATGCTGCTCTGTCAGCACCACCACACGGTCGTCCATGAGGGCGGCATCTCCATCGCTGTCAACCAGAGCCGAAAGGCCGGAACAGGGCTGCCGCACCCGAGGTGGCTCTTCCGTACCGCTGACTCAATCATCGTCCCCGAAGTCATCGGTCAGGAGCTGAGGCAGGCTCTACCGCCGCTCGGCGACCCCTTCGGCAAGCCGTTGACCGGCCCAGCACGGGAGGCGGCGCTCGCCAGACGGCGACAACTGATCGCCCACCAACGCCATGTCGTCGCACAACAGCTGGTGCCCGGTTCCGAGGTGCCCGGTTCCGAGGTGACCGGGGCCGCGGCGTGAACGGTGTGTACGGCAGCCGTGCCCATCAGCCCTGGTCCACGTTCCCGCGGGAACCTCACACCCAGCGGTCGGCGAAGTTCAGCCAGTGAGTCCAGTCGAACGGTTGGACGTCATGTCGGCCACGGCGCAGGTGGTAGCCCAGTGGCGCAGTCCCAGGCGCCCGGGCCTCGTCCGGGGCCGGGAACTCCCCCGCGGTCGCCTCGACACCGCGGTCCCAGGCGGTAGAGGCCCGCTGCCATGAGGCGAACTCCCCCTCGGGGTCGGCCCAGGCGTCTTCGGAGGCCGAGGCGACATAGAGCGGACGGGGTGCGACCAGCGCCAGCAGGTCCGGTTGGTCGGGCACCGCAGCCTCCTCGGCTCCGGCGAAGACGGCGTCCCAATGGGCCGCGACCGGGGCATGGTTCGGCGTGACCCAATGTGGGAACGTCGTCGCCAGTCGGCTCGGTGTCTCGCCGATGTCGCGGGTCAGGGTGGCACCCAGACAACCGGAGTTGTTGCTGATCACGGCGGCGAACCGTGGATCGTTGACGCCGGCCCAGATGGCGGTCTTGCCGAGACGAGAGTGACCGTGCGCGATCACGCGAGTCGGGTCGATCTCGGGCACCATCTGAGCGGCGAGGGCATCCAGCACCCTCGACATCGTCCAGGCCCAGATGGCGATGGCACCCCATTCGTCCGGGTCACGCTCATCGATCAGGTGGCCCGAGAACAGTTGCTGCGGACCGTGAGCGAAATGGGTCGGCAAGTCCGGGCCGAGCTGCAGATAGCACCAGGTGACACTGGCCCAGCCCCGGTCGGTGATCTGGTCGAAGGACCAGCGGTCCGGCTGATCGCCGCGCACCGGCAGGGGCCGGTCGGTCGTGGGACGGTGATGCAGCCGGTCGCCTGCCTCGCCCCCCTCGGACACGTCCAGGACGGCCGGGTCGGCCGTGGTGCAGTGGTTGCCGCGGAAGTTCATCCCGCAGAAGGCACCCACCGGTGACTGGGCCGAGGCCCGGTCGGGCAGGTGCACCAGCAGGGTCAACCGCACCACGGCGCCGGTGGGTCCGGTCAGATCCAGGCGGAGCTGTCGCCGTACCCCGCCGTCGGTCGCCGGACCGTTCTCGAGGATGGTCCAGTCAAGGCTGACCCCAGCGTTGGCCGGGACCCTGCCGTACACCTTCGAGGTGAAGAACTCCAGCGGCTCAGGCACGGCCATGGCACATCTTGTACTTCTTGCCGCTACCACACGGGCAGGGCGCGTTGCGCGGGGTGTTGGCCCAGTCGTCCTTGCTCTTGACGACAGTCTGCTGGCCCTTTTTCTCTGCGTCGGGATCGCCGTCGGCCTCGGCCGAGGTGTAGCGCAGCGTGGACGCCGACTTCTTGGCCGGTGCTCGACGGCTGGCCGCAGCCTTGGTCTTGGTGGCGGTTGCCTTCCCTGCGACGCGTCCGTTGGCCCCGGATCCTGTCCCGGCCCCGGCCCCGGCCCCTGCGGCCGTGGCGGACTCGTCGCTCGATCCGCTCTTGGTGATGCTGACCGGCTTGCCATTGGCCTGGGCGAGACCGACCTCGGGAGTCTCGGGCAGCGTGACCTCGATGTTGAACAGGAAGCCGACCACCTCTTCCATGAAGGCTTCCATCATGGCGTTGAACATGTCGCCGCCCTCGCGCTGGTACTCGACCAGCGGGTCGCGCTGCGCCATGGAACGCAGCCCGATGCCTTCGCGGAGATAGTCCATCTCGTAGAGGTGTTCGCGCCACTTGCGGTCCAGCACGGTCAACATGACCTGGCGTTCCAGCTCGCGCATCACCTCCTTGCCGAGTGCCTTCTCGCGCCGCAGGTACGCCTTCTGGGCATCCCGTACCACAGCCTCGACCAGGGCGTCGGCCTCGACCTCGTCGGTGTCGTACGACTCCAACTTCAACGACACTGGGTAGACAGTGCCCAGATCGGTCCACAGCTGCTCCAGGTCCCAGTCCTCCGGGAAGCCCTGGGTGGCATTGCGAACCATCCGCTCGACGACCTGGGAGATCGTGCGACGCAACTGCTTGCGGACGTCGGCCCCTTCGAGGAGCCGGCGCCGGTCGGCGTAGATGGCATGGCGCTGCCGGTTCATCACGTCGTCGTACTTGAGGACGTTCTTGCGGATCTCGAAGTTCTGCTCCTCCATCTGGCGCTGGGCGCCTTCGATGGCCTTGCTGACCCGGCGGTCCTCGATCGGCTGGTCGTCGGGCACCTTGAGGGCGTTGAGCACCCACTCGACGATGTCGGACTTGAACCGCTGCATCAGGTCGTCGCCCAGCGACAGGTAGAACCGGCTCTCACCGGGGTCACCCTGACGGCCCGAGCGACCACGCAGCTGGTTGTCGATACGTCGGGACTCGTGCCGCTCCGAACCGATCACATAGAGCCCACCCAGGGCACTGACCTCGTCATGTTCGACGGCGGTCGATGCCTCGTACTCGGCGAGCAGTTCGGCAAACCGCTCCTGGTACTCCTCCGGCTGCTCGACCGGGTCAATTCCCTCGTCGTGGAGCTGGGTCTGGGCAAGGAACTCGGGGTTGCCGCCGAGCATGATGTCAGTACCACGGCCGGCCATGTTGGTCGACACGGTCACTGCGCCCTTGCGGCCGGCCTCGGCCACGACCGATGCCTCACGATCATGGGCCTTGGCGTTCAACACATTGTGCGCGATCCCGGTCTGCTTCAGCATCCGGCTGAGGATCTCCGACTTGGCCACCGAGGCGGTGCCGATCAGAATCGGCTGCCCGGCCTCGTTGCGGTCGGCGACATCGTCGATGATCGCGTTGAACTTGGCTTCCTCGGTCCGGAAGATCAGGTCCTTGCGGTCCTTGCGGATCATCGGCTCATTGGTCGGCATCTCGACCACACCGAGTCCGTAGATCTTCTGGAACTCGGTCTCCTCGGTCAGCGCCGTACCGGTCATGCCGGCGAGCTTGTCGTACATCCGGAAGAAATTCTGCAAGGTGATCGTGGCGAGTGTCTGGTACTCGTCACGGATCTGCACGTTCTCCTTCGCCTCGATCGCCTGGTGCAGACCTTCGTTGTAGCGACGCCCGCTCAGACTGCGGCCGGTGTGCTCGTCCACGATCAGGACCTCGCCGTTCATGACGACGTAGTCGCGGTCCTTGCGGAACAGTTCCTTGGCCCGCAATGCGTTCTGCAGGTAGGAGATCAGCGGGGTGTTGGCCGACTCGTACAGGTTGTCGATCCCGAGTCGGTCCTCAACGACCTCGATGCCCTCCTCGTTGATCGAGACGGTGCGCTTCTTCTCGTCGACCTCGTAGTGACGGTCCTTGGTCAACCGCAGCACCAGCTTGGCGAAGACCGGGTACCACTGGTGGTCGTCCTCGGCCGGGCCGGAGATGATCAGCGGAGTACGTGCCTCGTCGATCAGGATCGAGTCAACCTCGTCGACGATGGCGAAGTGGTGTCCACGCTGCACGCAGTCCTCGACCGACAGCGCCATGTTGTCGCGCAGGTAGTCGAAGCCGAACTCGTTGTTGGTGCCGTAGGTGATGTCCTTGGCATAGGCCTCGCGGCGTTGCGACGGGGTCATGTTGGGGCTGATCACACCGACAGTGAGCCCCAGGAAGTGGTGGATCCGGCCCATCTGCTCGGACTGGAAGGTGGCCAGGTAGTCGTTGGTGGTGATGATGTGGACGCCCTTGCCCGTCAGCGCGTTGAGATAGCTCGGCATGGTCGCGACCAGGGTCTTGCCCTCACCGGTCTTCATCTCGGCGATGTTGCCGCGGTGCAGGGCGGCACCACCCATCACCTGGACGTCGAAGTGGCGCTTGTCCAGCACCCGTCGGCTCGCCTCACGTACTGTCGCGAACGCTTCGGGCAGGAGGTCGTCGAGGGACTCCCCCTCCTCGAGTCGCTTCTTGAACTCGGCGGTCTGGCCCTGCAGCTCCTCGTCGCTCATCTCCTCGAAGTCGGGTTCGATGGAGTTGACCTGCTCTGCAATGCTCTTGAGCTGACGGAGGGTGCGACCACTGCCCGCTCGCATCAGCCTGTCCATGATCGCCACGGATGCGTTCTCCTACCTGGGGTCCTGACGTACGGCCGTACGTCAGGCGGGTCCCATCCTAATCGGTCGGCCAACCACCCGTCCTCATCGCCCGCGCCGAGTCGTGACACAGTTGTCACCATGTCTGCCCCGTCCACATCCATCCCCGGCGCGGTTTCCTTCGGCACGGCCACCGAGGTCATCACTCCGCCCCGCCCCATGCGGCTGGCCTGCACCGGCGATTTCGCCTCGATCAACACCGCAGTGCACGACGACCAGCACGTACGGGTGTTGGCCGTCCGCTCCGGCGATGGTGTGGTGATGCTGTGGGTCAGCTACGAGTTGCTCTTCTTTGATCGGGGGCTGAACCGTGCGCTGGCCGACCATGCCGCCCGGGTCCACGGCGTCGATCCGACTCTGGTGACGGTCGCCGCGGTGCACAACCACAATGCCGGCGCCACCTGCGGCTACAACCCGGGCGCGGCGAGCGACGACTACGACGCTCTGCTGGTCGACCGTGGGATCGCCGCCATCGATCGCGCCCTGGCCCAGATGCGTCCGGGGCGCCTCGAGCTGCGCCGCAGCGACATCGATCTCAACATCCAGCGTCGTGTGGTCGTCGATGGTGTGGCCTCGGCAGGGCCCAATGAAGGTGCACCGCGAGACACCGAACTGGTGGTGCTGACCGTCATCGACCAGAGCGACGTCCTGGCCGCCTGTGTCGTCGTCTGGGCCTGCCATCCGGTCTTCTACCCCGAACTGACCACTCTCACCGGCGAGTTCCCGGCTCGTGTGGCGCAGCTGTTGCAGACCGAACGCTACGGGTGCACTCCCCTGTTCTTCCAGGGTGCTGCCGGCGATGCCCGCCCCCGCGCGACCGTCGTCGACGGTGCCTTCGCCCGACAGGGTTTCGACGTCATCGACCGTTTCGCCCAGGACGTGGTCGGTGCCGTACGGGATCTGCTCCAGACTCCCGGGACGCCGGTGGAGCTCGACCCGGTCGGAGTGGAGTTCACCGTCGAACTGCCGGTGACCAGGCTTGCGGTCTCGGACTACGCCGAGCTCGCGTCCTCCGGCCGTCCGGGCAATCCGACTGCGGCCAACGCGAGGTTGCGGATCGACGACCACGCCTCCCGTCCGGATGTGGCCACCCTGACCTGCACGTTGGTGAAGCTGGCCAGTGCCGAACCGCTCTGGCTGGCCACGATGTCGGGCGAACCCTGCCATGACATCAAGGAGCTCGTACGGGCAGCGGTCCCGGGCCCGGTGGTCTTCGTCGGCTACACCGATTCGACGATCTACGTGGTCAGTGACCGCATGATCGCCGAGGGGGGCTACGAGGTGAGCTCAGCGGTCTCGTTCGGCCATCTCGGCCCGTTGCTGCCGGGGGTCGATGCCCGGATCAGTATGGCCTTCGAGCAGGCTGCCGCCGCGCTCGGCTGAGCGATCACCGCAGGTCGCGGGTTCTGATCTGCTGGGACAGGTGGGACTGCTGGGCCTCGAGGAAGGCCAGGTCGGCCCGCGCACCCAGTCGGTGTCCGAGGATGCCGCCGGTGAGGATCACCCCACGACGCCGATCGTCACTGCCCACAGCCCCCATCCGGTCCCGGAGTCGGCGATCAGCCAGAACAGTCCGGTCAGGGCCAGGGCACCGATGCCCACCACCCAGGTCATCCGGGCAGTGGCGACCAGGGGCTGGTCCGGGTCGGTGAACCACGACTTCTCCTTGGTGCAGACCCATCAACCGGATGCCGGTGATCGCCGCGGTCCCCCACAGCACCGCTGGGACCAGCATCAGGACCACCAGGACCCAGCCGAGTTCGACCTTCCCAATGCCGGCCGGCCGCGGTCCGAACACTCCGACGATGCTCGTCACCGCCGACAGCAGCGGCAACCAGGCCCACCCGACCCGGGCCGGAGTCGGCGCGACGGCAGGCCCGCTCGGCTCGTATTGCGGCGCGATCTCAGACTCACCCTCATAGGGCTACCACTGGCTCATGGATCAACGGTACAAACGATCCGGCCCATTGTGGTCCCCATACCGGACAACCCGCACAAGACAAACCGGAGGGCAGGACCACCGGAGGCAGGAGTGTCCCAGTGGTGGGTCACAGGAGAGGGGTCATAGGAGAGGGGTCACAGGAGAGG
Source organism: uncultured Propionibacteriaceae bacterium (assembly GCA_945911015.1). Classification (GTDB taxonomy): domain Bacteria; phylum Actinomycetota; class Actinomycetes; order Propionibacteriales; family Propionibacteriaceae; genus Avipropionibacterium. Next base: position 90,174 of record CAMDZW010000002.1, on the reverse strand, counting down.
GGTCACAGAAGTGGGGCCAGCGATGCGGCCAGGGTGCCCTTCTCCCGTACGGTGACTTCGGTCAGGCCTTGCCACTGGGCCAGGGTGAGGAGTTCGCCGGCCAGCGCGGCGGCGATGTGGCGGTCGTCCATCGCCGACGGAGCGGCCGGTTCCCGCCAAGCCGACTGGACCAGCAGGGTGCCCGTTGCCCGGTCGGCCTTGAGATCGACCCGGGCCACGATGGCCTCCTCGTGGAGCAGGCAGTACGAGTAGTAGCCGTACTGGCGTTTCGCCTCCGGCACGTAGATCTCAATTTTGTAGTCGACACCGAACAGGGCCTTGAGGCGGTTGCGTTCGAAGATCAAGGAGTCGAACGGGCTGATCAGCACCGTCGTGGTCACCGAACGTGGCCGGCGCGCTCGGTGCCACAACCACACCGGCTGGGACCAGCCGTCGACCGTCGCCGGGATCAGTTCGCCGCTGTCGGTGAGCCGTGCGATCGCAGCGGCGGTGTCGGCCTTCGGCAGCCGGAAGTAGTCGGCCAGGCAGCCGAGGCTGGCGATGCCCAGGGCCCGGGCACTGTGGGCGACGAGTTGGGCGATTGCCTCGGCCCGGTCCGGGGTGGGCACAGCCAAGATGTCGGCCGGGAACACCTTCTCCGGCAGCGCATAGCGGCGTTCGAACTGGGCGTTGCGACCGGCCGATGAGATCTGACCCGACCACAGCAGCCATTCGCAGACGGTCTTGACCGCGGACCAGTTCCAGCCCCAGTGGTCGCGACGACGTTCTTCCTCGTACTCGATGCCGCGGGCGGTGATCGGACCATGGGTGGAGACCTCGGCCAACACCTGCTCGACCAGACCGGGATGTTCGTCGGCGACCCGGACCATCGATCCCCACGCCTCCTCGCGAGCTCGGGCCATCCGCCAACGCAGGGCAGGCTGGAGCCGTACGTCGATCAGGCTCGCGGCATGGCCCCAGTACTCGAAGAGTCGTCGAGGGGCGCGCGCGGAGGCCCGCTCCAGCACGGCCAGATCGTAGGGACCTCGCCGCGAATACAGCGGCATGTGATGGGCGCGGGTCACCACATTGATCGAGTCGATCTGGAACTGAGCGACCTGGTCGATCACCTGCTGGAGCTGGCGAGCAGTGACGGTGGCGCAGCGATCGGGTCCAAAGCCCTGAGCAGCCAGCGCCACCCGGCGGGCCGCTGCGGGCCTGAGCCGGATGGCGCCGGTGCCTGACGTGCTGGTGCTCAGCTGACCATCTCCACCGCATCGGCGCTGTCCAGATGGATCACGCCATAGTCATAGCCCTTGCGGCGGTAGACCACGCTGGGCCGCAGGGTTTCGGCCTCGAGGAACAGGAAGAAGTCGTGTCCGACCAGCTCCATCTCGTACAACGCCTGGTCCAGGGTCATCGGGATGGACTTGTGGACCTTCTCCCGGACCACCAGCGGTCCATCGCCTTCGACCTTCATCCCGGCCACGACCTGGATGTCGGACACTTCTTCCTCAGCGGCGGTCTGGATCGCACCGTTGAGGGATGCGGTCGCGGCCTGGACCGACTTGGGGGTGCGCTTGCCCCGGTGGACCCGCTTGCGGTCCGCTGCCTTGCGGAGCCGGCCCACGAGCTTCTCCATGGCCTTCTCGAAGGCCACCTGCTTGTCCTCGGCATGGGCTTCGGCACGGACCGCCGGACCGCGCCCGATCAGGGTGATCTCGGCACGGCAGTCATCGGAAGGTGTTCCCTTGTTGTTGTCGGCTGACACCTTCACCTCGACCCGGATGGCGCGATCGTCAAGTTTCTCCAGCCGAGCAATCCGTTCCTCGACATAGGACCGGAATGCGTCGGTCACGGAGAGGTGATGACCCTTAACAACAACGTCCATGGTGGACCTCCTGTCGGGTGTCCCGGCTTCGACCGGGACAGGTGTGTGCCACCGCCCCGAGAGCCCCCGGGGCGGATCCATTGGGATGGAACGCCCCAGCCCTCAGCACGCATTCAGCTGTGCTGGTGGGCGGGACCTGGGAGGACGCACATCCCTGTCCGGTGAACCGGATCGAGGAATGTGGCGCCATGACCAGACGTTAGTCCGAGTCCGGGCGGATTTCCACCATTTCCCCGATCCGGTCCGGTCGGTGTCCTGACCCGATCAGCCGATCCTCACCGGGTGATGTTGGCGACCCCGGCCGTGGGCGGCACATCGGGGGCAGCAATCACACGCTGGTTCTGCTCTCCGAGGCCTTCGATGACCAGCTTCATGGAGTCACCGACGCCCAGGTACGGGAATCGTCCCGACAGCGCCACACCCTGCGGGGTGCCGGTGTTGACCAGGTCCCCCGGTTCGAGCGGCATGAACTGGCTGAGCTCGTAGATGATCTGCGGCACGTCGAAGATCAGATCGGAGGTGTTCGAGTCCTGGCGCGGTTCGCCGTTCACCCAGCTGGCCAGACGCAGGTTGGCCGCGTCGACCTCATCGGCCGGGACCAACGACGGGCCGAGCGGGTTGAAGGTCTCACAGCACTTGCCCTTGGACCACTGGCCACCGGAGATCTCGATCTGGTAAGCACGCTCGGAGATGTCGTTGGACACGACGTAGCCGGCGATCACGTCCGCGGCGGCCTCCTTGTTGGGCAGGTAGCGGGCCGGCTTGGCGATGATCACCCCAAGCTCGACCTCCCAGTCGGTCTTTTCACTGGCCGGGGGCAGGTGCACGTCGTCATCGGGGCCGACCACGGTCGCCGGATGCTTGAAGAAGATGATCGGCACCTCGGGGGGGTTCGCCCCCGACTCGGCTGCGTGGGCGGCGTAGTTCATGCCGATGCAGACCACCGCCGAGGGACGGGCGACGGGCGCGCCGATCCGGGTGTCGGCCACGTCGATCTCGGGCAACTCGCCGGCGGCCAGCGCCGTACGGACTCGGTCGATGCCGTCGGCAGCGAGGAAGGCGCCGTCGATGTCGGCGGTCAGGCCACGCAGGTCGTGGGCCCTTCCGTCCACCAGCACCACCGGAATCTCCTGGCCGGCCGGTCCCCTGCGCTGCAGTTCCATCGATCGTCTCCTTCGTCAGACTGAGTGATGTGCAGACCCCGTGGTCCGCCAGGGAGCACTCTAATCGGCGTCCGTACGGTGAAACCCGCGTCTCAATGTGCCTGCGTAGGGCTGCCTTCGCGGTGTCGTCGGGTCGCCACGATCGCGGCTCCCCCGGCGACCTCTATCCCTGCCGAGGTCAGGGCGCGGGTGGCCTCGGTCATCGATGCGCCGGTGGTGACCAGGTCATCACACAGCACGACCGCGGCACCGCAGCGCCGCAGCCGGGCGAGTGCTCCGGACCGGACCGCGATCGCATGGTGCAGATTTTCCATCCGTTGGGTGGCCCCGAGCCCTGCGGAGTCAGCGACCGGCCTGGCCACCCGCAGTGCCCTGACCACCGGCAGGGACCAGCCGAAGCCGTACGCGATCCGAGAGACTGCCCGGGCCAAAACTGCGGTGGTGTCATGGCCGCGTTCGCGGACCGCGGCCGCTCGGGACGGCATCGGCACCAGGACACAGCAGTCGGCCTCGGCCTCAGCACCGATTCGGGCCACCGCCGGCCACAGTCTGGTGGCCAACGGCCGGGCCAGACCCCAGGCTCGGTGTTCCTTGTACTCGGCCAACACTGTGGGCCACAACCCTTCATAGCTGCCGGTCACCGCCAGCCTGGGCAGCCCTTCGGGCACCGGATCCGGCCAGTGGTCCTGGGTCTGTCCCTCAGCCACGGTCTCGGCACAGCGCACGCACAACCGGCGGCCGGGCCGACCGCAGCCGGCGCAGCTGCCGCCGAGCAGCAGGTCGAGAAAGGCATCACCCAGGTGCACCCGTCCGAGTGTGCCCGTCCGGGCCCGGTCGTGCAGCCCCGATGGCGATATCTGTGGACAACTCGCCCCACACTCGGAGGACCCTCAACCGGGATAGGCGACCAAAGTGATGTCGCCGGCGATCCGGACCCAGCTGAGGACGTCGGCGTACCGCCAGGCGCTGCCCTGGTCGCCGACCATGGCGACCTTGAGCTGGCTGTTGCCGATCTGGACACCGCGGCGTTGGGTGGAGGCGATCCGGATCGGTTGCCCGCCGTCGAAAGCACTGCCCAGGGCCAGCAGCTCACTGCCGTCCTGGCCGAGGGTGTAGGCCCGGACCTGGTCCTCGGCGGTGGGAGCGGCCAGCACGGCCAGGTCGGTGGCCGAGGTCCACACCACATCGGCAAAGGACTGGAGCGTCACCGTACGGGAGGGCTTGAGGACGATTTCGCGGAAGCCGATCAGCCGGGGGGACCCGGACCGGGAGACCACCATCAGCCCGAGATGGTCCACACCGTTGTCGTCGGTGATGATCACTGCTGCGCGCATGCCGTCGGGTGAGATCCGGGCGGCGACGAGACTGCGCGACTTGGGCAGTTCGATCGGCACGACCTCCGCGGCATCCTCGCGGATCGCCCACAGTTGGGTCCCCCCTTCCTGGCGGCCTTGGACGACCAGGTCGCCGAACCGGGTGAACTGTGGTCGGCTGAGCTGACTGGCACCGGCCTGGACCTGCACCGGAGGTTGGTCACCGATCGGGCCGACGAAGAGTTGGGTGCCGGTCCCGGTGATGACGGCGGCACGGTTGCCGTCCGGAGAGATGGCCAGGTCCTCGATCCACTGCATCTGGCCCAGGGGTCCGTCAACCGGCACCGGAGGCTGGTCCTGGGTGTCGTCGAGACGGACCAGACCGTCGGGGCGTGCGCCGAACAGCTGCAGGCTGATCTTGTCGGCGACCGGGGAGAAGCCGCCCATGGCGTCGACCCGCACCGTCTGGTCGTTCTGACCCGGCGCGACCACGAATGGGGTGTCGTTGACGGTGAACCGGATCGCATTGACCCGGCCGAGCTGGGCCAGGGTCCAGGCAACCTGTGCAGCCATCAGCGGTCGCTGCTGCTCCGACAGGGCCAGTGCCTGGTCACCGAGCGCCACCTGAGTGACTCCGTCCTGGCCGATGGTGACCGAGACGATGGTGACCTTGTCGTTGAACATCGACACCACACCGGGCCGTAGCCACTCGGTGGGCCCGATGGCCAGTCGCCGGGCCAGCGCGCTCGGGGTCAGCCCGTCCCCGGGGAGGTAGATCGGATCGGGCACGAGGAAGCCCAGTTCCGGCTCGAGGTAGTACAGATTGATCGGTCGGTAGGTCCGGTCGAAGTCGTACTCGGTCATCACCAGCCCCTCGGGTGGGGCACCGATCCGCCACTGGCCGTTGGCGTCACGGACCATCTTGAAGTCGTGGCGGATCGTGCCGCCAGCTCCTTCGTACGCATTCTGGGCGTCGACCCGACCGACCAACGGGGCGCTGAGCGAGGCAGAGTCGTCCGAAGCGGTCGGGAAGACATTGTTGGCGATGATCCGCACCCCGGTCTCGGGACGCCAGTTGTCGCCGACATCGGGGGCAAGGTACTTCCGGGCCACCTCGTAGTTGGGCTGGTAGTTGGCCATCGCGGCCATGAAGCCGTCGAGAATCTCTCGGATCGAGGCATCGTCGGGCGGTGGCTGGACCTCACGGTTCAACGGCGGCGCACTGGGGCGCGCTGACGGATCGACAGCGTGTGGTGTGCCGGTGCTTGGGATGTTCACACATCCCGACAGCCCGCCCGAGACGGCCAGGGCGACCAGCATCGCGGTCACCTGTCGCCTGGTGGCCATGGCGTGTCCTCCTGTCCCCCGGTTTGCTCCGACGTACCAGTCTCCTCAGACGTACCAATGTCCCCCGACGTACCGGTCTCCTCCACCGACACCAAGGTACGACTCAGCTCACGCTGGGCGCCGTGGACACCGACCAGGTCCCGCGGCACCACCGGCAACGGCGACACCTGCAAGATGGTGCCAGCCTTGCGGGGCAGGGTCAGTCGGAACTGCGCACCTCGGCCGGGACGGCCCCAGGCGTTGAGCCAGCCCCCGTGGAGATTCGCATCCTCCATCGAGATCGCCAGGCCCAGCCCGGTGCCGCCCATCGTGCGGGCCCGTGACGGGTCGGCCCGCCAGAACCGGTGGAAGACCTGACGGGAGTGCCCCGACTCGAATCCGATGCCGTGGTCCCGTACGGCGATCGCCACCGCCTCGTCATCGCATTCGATGTAGATGTCGATGGGCTGGCGTTCGCCGTGTTCGATCGCATTGACCACCAGGTTGCGCAGCACGCGTTCCACTCGGCGTCGGTCGGCTTCGGCGGTGCAGGCATGGCGGGCATGGAGCAGGATCGGGGTGCCGGCACGGACCGCATGGGAGGCATTGGCCGCGACCACGTCCTCGACGAGGCGACGCAGGTCGATCTTCTCCAACTGCAACACCGCCGCACCGGCATCGAAACGGCTGATCTCCAGCAGATCGGCCAGCAATGCCTCGAACCGGTCCAGCTCGGTCTCCAACAGTTCAGCCGACCGGCGTGCCAACGGGTCGAAGTCGTCACGGGAGTCGTGCAGCACCTCGGCCGCCATCCGTACGGTGGTCAGCGGCGTCCGCAGCTCATGGGAGACATCGGAGACGAACTGGTGCTGGACCCGGGACAGTTCCTCCAACTGTTGGATCTGCTTCTGCAGCTCCGAGGCCATGTGGTTCATGGAGACCGCCAGGCGGGCGAAGTCGTCCTGTCCCCGTACGACCATCCGGTCGTCGAGCTGTCCTTCGGCCAGGCGTTCTGCCGCGAGCCGGGCTTCACGCACCGGGCCCACGACCTGTCGTGAGACCATCGCCGAGATGCCGGTCAACAGCACCACCAGAAGTGCTCCGGTGGTGATCACCGCCTGCTGCAGCACCTCGAGGGTCCGGACCTCCTCGCCGAGCGGGAAGATCAAGTAGATCGGATAGCGGCCGGTGCCGGGGATGAACAGTGTCGAGCCGACCACCAGGCCGGGGACGTCGACGCGACCGTCGGCAGGGTCATAGTGGACCATCGTCTCCACGATCCAGGTCTGCTCACTGTCCTCGACCTCGTCCTGGAGCGTCTGGGGCACCGAGGTGGCGAGCAACCCCGGTGAGCTGATGTCCTGCACCGGGCTGCGCACCAGCACGTGGAACTGGCGGGTCGTGGTGCCGCGTTGGTCGGCCTCGCTGGCCAGTTGGCTCAGCACGAGGCTGACATTGCCGGTGGTGGTGCCACTGGCATAGAGCTGTCCCTGGGCGTTGTTGATCGCGGCCTGCGCCTCGAGGATGGCGGACTGTTCCTTGGCATTGCGGACCCCGGCACTGGCCTGTTCCATCAACAGCACGCCACCGAGCAGGAGCACCAGCACCGAGGCGAGGAAGGTCGTCGACACCACCCGCAGGGGCAGCGAACGACGCCACCACTGGACCGGCATGCCGATCTTGCGCAGCACGGTCCGCGGCGAGCGGGTGCGTCGCGGGTTCAGCGCAGGCTCGGCTGCTCCGGCCTCGGGCGAACCACTGGCGGGCAGGAGCGAGGATGGCTCACTGATCGGCCGGTTCACCGGCCTTGTATCCGATCCCCCGCACCGTCACCACGATCTGGGGACGCTCCGGGTCGCGCTCGATCTTGGAACGCAACCGCTGGACGTGCACGTTGACCAGTCGGGTGTCGGCCGCATGACGGTAGCCCCACACCTGCTCCAGCAGCTGTCCGCGGCTGAAGACCTGCCATGGGCGGCGGGCGAGGGCGAGCAGCAGATCGAATTCGAGTGGGGTGAGTGAGATCGGGACCCCGTCGCGTTTGACCGAGTGACCGTCGACATTGATCTCCAGGTCACCGATCCGCAGGTTCTGACGCTCGGTCTCGGCCGGGGTGGAGCGACGCAGCCGGGTGCGGATCCGCGCCACGAGCTCCTTCGACTTGAACGGCTTGGGTACGTAGTCATCGGCCCCGGCCTCGAGGCCGGCGACCACATCGATGGTGTCGGACTTCGCGGTGAGCATGATGATCGGGACCCCCGACTCCTGCCGGATCTCGCGACAGATCTCCACCCCGTCCTTGCCGGGCAGCATCAGGTCGAGCAACACCAGATCAGGCTTCGACTCGCGGAAGGTGTGGACGGCCCGATCGCCGTGGGCGCACCAGACCGGCTCGAAGCCTTCCGAGCGCAAGACGATCGACAGCATCTCCGCCACCGAGCTGTCGTCGTCGACCACCAGGACGCGACTCTTCGGGCTCTCCGCCACCGCTCTCCCCTTCGACTCCGTCGGGCTCCGACACGGCACCCGTACTACTGCTGCTGCCATGGTAATGGGTCTGCCCACTGCAACCCTCGCCATGACAGACTGTCCGCGTGTCAGTTCCTCCTGCGCAGCCGTTCGCACCGCCCAGTGGTGGTCGAGCTGCGCAGGTGCTGCCCACCGAGATGGGCCGACGACAACGACGAAACCGCCCCGCCGTGCTCGATGCGGCCCGCACGGCTGCGGTCCCGTTGCGTCCGCTGACTCTGGTCGAGATCCTCGACGCCGGGTTCGTGGTGCTGCGGCGCCGGCCGCAGGCCATGTTGGGACTTCCCGTCGCGGTGGCGGCAGCGATGGTCCTGCTGTCGGTCGGTGTGGTTCTCATGACCGCACTGTTGGGCGAGTTCACCTCCTCGCTGGCCCAGGTGCTGATCGCGATCGGCGGCACGATCGGTGCCTCGGTCGTCGTGGTCGTGTCCTTGGTGTGGGTGAGCGCGGTGCTGACCCGGGTGAGCCTCGAGGTTCTGGTCGGACCCGGATTTGCCCCGGCACGACGTCGCATCGACCTGCGACTGATGCTGCGCATGTTGCCGGGCATCGTCGGGCTCAGCGTCTTGCAGTATCTCGCCGTGGCCGTGTTGCAGTCGGGCGTGGGGATGTTGTCGTTCCTGATGATTCCGGCGGTCGCGATCCCCGATCCAATGCTGCAGCAGATCGCCATCATCATGATCGCGTCGCTGATGACCGTGATCATCTGTTGGCTCTACGCCCATGTGGCGCTGGCTGTGCCGGCCTACATGGCCGAGAACATCCGCACTCCGGCCTGGATCGGCAAGCCACACCGACCGACCGGGGTCGGTGCGGCAATGTCGCGCTCCTTCAGTCTGGTGGGTTTTCGCGGGTCGCAACGACCGGCGTTGGTGCTTGCCGGCACCAGCCTGATCTGCGGCGTGCTGAGCTATCTCACCAGTCAGGGCGTGATCGTGCTCGCCTTCGCGATCGCGTTCAACCTCTCCCCTGCGCTGTTCTACGCCATGCTGTCCTCGGGTGTGCTGATCCTGTTGATCCTCGCGGCCCAGGTGGGCGGTCTGTGTCTGTCCATCGCCTATCTGGCGGCCGTCCAGTCCGTGATGTACCTCGACCTGCGCATGCGGCGTGAAGGCCTCGACCTGGCGCTCCGCTTCGATGTCGTGGCGGTCCCGCAGCCGGTGCCGCCACCCTTCGTACCGCACGGGAGCGTGTGATGGGCGCCCCGATCGAGATCGGCAGCGACGAGGCCCGGCGACGCGCCGAGGAGGAACTCGCCAAGGCGAAGTACCAGGACATGCCGGACTGGCTGGCCGATCTGCTGCAACGCCTGCAGGACCTGCTCGAGGGACTGGCCCGGGGTCCGGCCGGGCCGTCCGGTCTCGGTGGGTCCAACTGGGTCCTCCTGATCGTGGTGGTGGTGATCCTTGCTGCGCTGGTGGTGATCGTGTGGAAGGTCGGGCTGCCCCGCTGGCGCCCGAAGACCGTCGATGCCGAGGTCGAGACCGATCCGGACGTCGAGCCTGCCGACTACCGTGCGGCGGCCGAACGGGCGGCTGCGGCACAGGACTGGACCGAGGCGATCCGACATCGGTTCCGGGCCCTGGTCCGCGAGCTCGAACACCGCACGATCCTGGAGCCGCGACCGGGCCGCACGGCACTCGAGGCCGCCGGTCGGGCAGCCGCCATGATGCCGTCGGTCGAGCCGGACCTGCACCGGGCTGCCCTTGGCTTCAATGATGTGATGTATGGCCAGATCCGAGCCGACCGCGATCGTTACCAGGCCATGGTGGCGGCCGAGGAATCGGTGCTCGCCGCGGCCCGCCAGTACCGCCACACCGATCCGTCCCCACCTGAGCGCTCCGGGACACCCCGGTGGGCACCCCGACGGCGATGACCACCCCAACGGCGATGCCCACTACGGCACCAGCACGCACACCCGGACCCGCCCGGATCGGGCTCGTGATCGCCGCGGTGCTGGTGCCCCTTGTCGCGCTGCTGATCGTGGCGTTCGCCAGGCCGGGAGCACCCGAGGGCGGGATGCGCGACACCGGCAGCTCCGGTCACGCGGCGCTGGCCAGGCTGCTGGCCGACGAGGAGATTGAGGTGTCCGACCAGACCCGATGGGCCGGGGTCAGCGCCGAGGTCGACAACAGGACCACCCTGGTGGTGACCGACCAGGGCTACCTGAGCCGAGCGGTCCTGCAGGCGATGGTGGCGTTGCGGCCCGCGCAGATCGTGCTGATCGATCCGGGCAGGGCTGTCGACCGACTCGAGCTCGGCATCGAGACTGCCGACCCGGCCAATCTGCAGGCGGTCGAGCCTGACTGCACCGATCCGGTGGCCCAGCGGTCCGGGACAATCCGACTCACCAGCCGCTCCTACACCTACACGGGAGGTGCGGGGTGCTATCGCATCGGTGAGGGGCAGCTGATGGTGCAGACCGAGACCGATGGTGTCCCGGTGACCATCCTGCCGGGTGTCGGCGACAATGCTTCGCTGGCCGAGGCCGGCAATGCTGCGCTGGCAATGCAGGTGCTCGGCCGCCATCCGAGGGTCATCTTCTACCATTCGGACTGGTCCGATCCGCAGCTGCCGGGAAAGAGCACCGCTGATCCGGGGCAGCAATCGGATCGGGTGACCCTTCTGCCGCCTGGCTGGCCCCATGCCGTCGCGCTGGCCGTGGTCGCGGTGGCTGTGGCCGGTCTGTGGCGTGGTCGCCGCCTCGGTCCGGTGCTGACCGAGGAACTCCCCTCGGTGGTGCCGGCCGCAGAGACCGTCGAAGGGCATGGTCGGCTCTATGAGCAGATGCGGGCCCGCGACACCGCCGCCGCCCACCTGCGACGGGCCGCGATCGCTCGGCTGTCTCGTCTGATCGGCCGGACCGACGACACCGAGGTGCTCGCACAGGCGTTGGCGGAGCGGACCGATCAGTCGTACGAGCAGATCCGTACCGCGCTCGCCGGGCCCGCCCCGGCGACTGACGAGGACCTGGTGACGTTGAAACAGACCCTGGATGCACTTGAGAAGGAGGCACGACGCCCATGAGTCAGCCGCAGTACGGCCCGGCGCAGGGTCAACCGCACCCCCCGCTGGACCAGCCGCCATCCCAGCAGGTGCCGATGGACCGGCCCCAGCCCGACGCCCCACCGTCGGCTGCCCGCGACGGGTTGAACCGACTCCGTGACGAGGTCGGCAAGGCGGTCGTGGGACAGTCCTCAGCCGTCACGTCGATGATCATTGCCCTGCTGTGCCGAGGCCACATCCTGTTCGAAGGGGTGCCCGGCACGGCGAAGACCCTGCTGGTCCGCAGCTTCTGTGCGGCACTGCAGCTGGGCACCAAACGGATCCAGTTCACCCCGGACCTGATGCCCGGCGACATCACCGGTTCGCAGATCTATGACGCGCGCACCGGTGAGTTCCACTTCCGGGAAGGGCCGGTGTTCACCAACCTGCTGCTGGCCGACGAGATCAACCGGACCCCGCCGAAGTCACAGGCTGCCCTGCTGGAGGCGATGGAGGAACGTCAGGTCTCGGTGGACGGCGAGACCCGGGCCCTGCCGACGCCATTCCTGGTCGCCGCGACCCAGAACCCGGTCGAGTTCGAGGGCACCTATCCCCTGCCGGAGGCACAGCTGGACCGCTTCTTGATGAAGGTCCGGATCGACCTTCCGGAGCGGGATGACGAGATCGAGGTGCTGCGACGTCACTCACTCGGTTTCAACCCCAGGGACCTGGCGGCGGCCGGGATCAGGCCGGTCGCCTCCCCTGACGACCTGGCTGCGGCCCAGGCTGAACTGGCGACAACGCTGGTCCAACCGCAGGTGATGGCCTACGTCGTCGACGTGGTCCGTGCCACCCGGATGTCGCCGTCCCTTCAGATCGGTGTCTCACCGCGTGGGTCGACCGCTCTGCTGAACACTGCCAAGGCGTGGGCGTGGTTGTCGGGTCGGACCTATGTCTCGCCTGATGACATCAAGACCCTCGCCTTCCCGACCCTGCGACACCGAGTGACCCTGCGACCGGAGGCCGAGATGGAGGGCATCACCACCGACTCAGTGATCGAGTCGATCTTGGCCACCGTTCCGGTCCCACGGTGAACTGATGGTGCTCACCTGGCGGGCCGGGGTGCTCGCACTGGCCGCGGTCCCGATCGCCCTGGTCTGGGGAAGCTGGGGATGGGCGGTGCTCGGAGTGCTGGTCCTGCTCGTCGTGATCGACCTCGTCGTCTGCCCCAGCCCGGCTGCGGTCGCCCTGGAACGCGGCGGGGACCGCTCCATCCGGCTCGGCCAGCAGGCGGATGTGTGGCTCCGCGTCACCAATCTGGGTCGCCGTCGGCTCGTCGGCCGGATCCGCAATGCCTGGGTGCCCTCGGCAGGGGCCACCGGCGGGGTACGGCGCATCGATGTGCCCGGTGGCGAACGTCGACAGTTGGCGACCCGGCTCGACCCGACCCGACGCGGCGACCGGCATGCCGGGCCGGTGACAATCCGCACTCTGGGTCCGCTGCGGTTCGCCGGCCGTCAGAAGAACCATGACGTGCACGCCACCGTACGGGTCCTGCCTCCGTTCACCAGCCGCCGCCATCTGCCCTCGCGGGTGGCCCGGCTCCGCGAGCTCGACGGCAGGTCGGTGTTGTTGCAGCGCGGGCAGGGCACCGAGTTCGACTCGTTGCGCGAGTATGTCCCCGGCGACGACGTGCGTTCGATCGAATGGCGCGCGACGGCTCGCTCATCGACGGTGGTGGTCAAGACCTGGCGCCCCGAGCGCGACCGCCATGTGCTCATTGTGCTCGACTCCGGCCGTACGGGGGCAGGTCGCGTCGGCGACCAACCGCGGTTGGACCATCACATGGATGCCGCCTTGTTGTTGGCGGCGTTGGCGTCGAAGGCCGGTGATCGGGTCGACCTGTTGATCGCCGACCGCGAGGTTCGGGCCAGTGTTGAGCGGGCCACCCCCGGCGAGTTGATCTCACGACTGGTGAATGCCATGGCACCGGTGGAGGCCGAGCTCATGGAGACCGATCATCGGTTGGTGGTCAACGAGACCTTGCTGCGCGTGTCACAACGCTCCTTGGTGGTGTTCCTCACCGGTTTGGACCATGCCACGATCCACGACGGCTGGTTGCCGGTGATGGCGCCGCTGTTGCGACGGCACCGTGTGGTCTTCGCCTCGGTCAGCGATCCGCGTCTGGGCGAGCTGGTCTCGGAAGTGTCCGACGCCAGCGGCGCCTATGCCGCTGCGGCCGCAGAAGCCGACCACGAGCGACGGGCCCGTACCACCGCCCGGCTGAGCCGGATGGGTGTCTCGGTGATGCAGGCCCCGCCGGAGTCCTTCGCCCCGGGGCTGGCCGACCACTACCTCGGTCTGAAGAAGTCCGGTCAGCTCTGATCGGGCACAGTCGGATCGACGGTCTGGTTGACCTCGGTCTTGTTGTTCATGCCGCCCTCGTACTCCTGCTGCTCGTAGCCACCGCCGGTTTCCCCCGGCTCCGCGTTCGGATCGACCTCGGGGGTCTGACCCGGCTGGTACGGGGTGTTGGTGGCCGGATTGGCACCTTCGACATGACCGTTCTCCATGTCCTGCATGTTTCCGGTCGTCGATGCCGGCCACCCACTGGACAACGAGGTGACCCGGATGCGGGCGTCCTCGAGGTTCCGCTTGACGCCGGTCAGGTTCCGTTGCCACGAACCGTTGTTGGCCTCGTTGCGCAGCCACTGTTCCAGCCCCTCGAACTGGGCGCGGCCGTAGGCGACGTTCTCGAAGTAGGTCGGATTGAACATCGTGCCGAAGAAGCCGCCCTCCTTCGAGGCCCCGTTCAGCTTGTCCTTGATCGGGGTCACGGACTCACGCAGCATCAACAGCACCCCCTTGAGCACGGTGTTGGCGTTGTTGGTCTCGGTCGCGACCGTGCCGGTGAGGGTGAAGAACTCCTCAACCGCCGCCACCTGGGTGCTGAGCGCCTGCTCGTACTTCTGGGCGCTCTCGCCGTACCACGACTCTCGTACGCGGCTGCCGGTCTGGAGTTGGAAACCTTCGTTGCGCAGCGGTGAGTTGATCTCGTCGAGCCAGCTCTCGGTCTTGTCGCGCAGGATCGGCACATGGTGGACCGACGGATTGAAGGTGGTCAACCAGATGGCGTGCAGGTTGGTCCAGGCACGCTCGGCATTCTCGACCTGGTCGTTGTAGTAGGACTCCATCTCCCGCTTGTTGTCGCCGAACCAGCTCCACGACCAGTCGGACCACTCGCTCCAGTCGGTGTCCTTGGCGTGCTGCCAGGCCTGCCACACCGAGCCGGCGTGGACGGTCGAACCGAAGAGCTGGACGATCTCGGTGCCCAGGGTGTCAAAGTCTGTTGTCGGCATCGTGTCATTCCTCACGCATCGTTGGCATTGGCAGCCGAGGTCTCGTTGGTGGACTCGCCGGCCTCGTAGTGCTCGGCTGCGGCATGCAAGGTGTCAGCGATCGACTGGAACTCCTTCTTGGCCGCATCCCCCCAGGTCTCCAGCTGGGCGCGCATGTCTTCGTAGGCAGGGTAGAAATCGGCCATCATGCCCGTCGACGTGCCTGTCATGGTCGCGCTGGTGATCGTGCGGACCGGCGGGGTGAAGTTCGACTTCACCTCTTCCCAACGCTCGGCCTCGTCGCGCAGGTCGCCGACCGCGACGGCCAGATCGACCGCCTCGACCTCGCCGCCACCGGGGACTTCGGTGCCACCGGCCCCAGGGACACCACTGCCACCGCCACCGGGAAAGCCACCCCCGCCGCCACCAGGAATGCCACCACCGCCAGGAATGCCCCCACCGCCACCGGGAATGTCACCGATACCGCCGGGCACACCGCCACCACCGCCGCCACCGGGGCCTCCGATGCCAGGGCCGGGAGTGTTCGGACCGGGGATGTCAGGCCCAGGAGTGTTCGGCCCGGGAACATTGGGGCCGGGAACATTCGGGCCGGGAACATCGGGGCCGGGAACATCGGGGCCGGGGACGTCGGGGTCACCGGGCCAAGCTGGACCACCCGGCAGACTGCCCCCGGGCAGATCGGCGCCCCCACCACCACCTGGCTCGTCCGGGACGTAAGGGTTGGGGTCCTCCGCATCCGGGATGCCGTCGCCGTCGGAGTCGCGATCCAGACCTGCCGCGCCGGTGCCGCCGCCCCCGGCTCCTGCCGGCACGGTGATCCCGCCGCCACCGCCACCGGGAATGCCGCCACCACCGCCGATGCCGCCTCCGACACCACCTCCGACGCCACCGCCCAGTCCGCCCGAACCACCGGCCAGACCGGCGGAGCCGCCACCGAGGCCGGCCGGGGTCGTGCCGGCTCCCCCGGGACCACTGCCCGGCGCCACCGCCGCGCCACCACCGGTGGCACCGTTCCCACCGCTGCCGGCGCCGCCACGCCCCATCATCGGGGGCATCATCATCGGTGAGCCTCCCGCGCCTCTGCCGCCGCCACTGCCCTGCCCGGACGGGTCGATCAATGCCTCATAGATGTCGACACCGTCGAGCGAGTCGTCATCGTTGCCGATACCGCCAGTCTGGGCCAGGCTGACCCGGTCCTGGTAGTCGGATTCACTCATGGGGACAGTTCCTCTCAGAGCCCGTTGCTCATCAGTGCGGCCAGTTCAGCAGTCACAGCACGACGCTCGACATTGAGCAGGTCCCACTCGCCGTACTCGACCTGGGGTGGGGTCCAACGCGAGTACGCGTCCTGGTGCGCCTGGAGGATGGCCTCCCCCAGGGATGCGGCAGTGGCCGTCTCCAGCCAGGACTCGTCGAGGGTGATCTCTCCGGTGTGCCCACGGGGATCGATCGTCACCTGCACCATCCGATTGGAACTCGTTCCGGTGACGCGTTCACCCACCAGCCGGGTCCGGCGGACGTCGTCGCGGGCCCGCAGGGCATCACCCAGACGGTCGAGTTCCTTCGACCGTTCCATCAGTCGGTCGAGGGTGACATCGTTCAGGCGTTCGGTCGTGGTGGTCGAACTCACCTCCGGCTCGGGCAGCGGCACCGCTGGTCTGGCCTGGTGGAGCCGCAGCAGCGACACCGCAACCTCGGACAGTTCCTTGCCCTCCTTGCGCAGCCGCTCGCGCCAACGGTTGGAGATCCGTACGTCGGCCAGCCGGTGGTCATCGTCGAACCACAGGTGAACCGCACCACTGGGATCACTCACTGCACCGTCGGCGGCTCCATCGGCGAGGTCGGCAGCGGTCGTGTCATCGGTACGAGCCTCGGCCGGAGGGCCGGTGGGATCGCCGGCAGCAACCGGATCGGCCGGATCGTAGAACTCATAGATGTCTTCGCCGTTGTCATCGGGCCAAGGGGTCATGCCACGTCCTGGGTCAGTCTCGGTGCGGGTCAGTCTCGGTGCGGGGACGGCCCCACACTATTCATCGCTGAGGTCAGTTCTGGTCCGGGTCGTCGGTCCAGGTCGAGTACCAGGCGATCTCGGGTGGCTGGCGGCGCAGACACCGTCGCCACAGGTCCTCGGGGCTGTCGGTGAACACATCGCGATACTCGGCCCGGGCGACCCACCACATGTCGCTGGCGAGTTCAGTCGCGAGCTGTCCCGCCTCCCAACCGGCATATCCGGCAAAGATCCGCAGATCGGAGTAGGTGCCGACCGCAGCCTCCACTGAGGTGTCCAGGTGCAGCAGTCCGATCGATCCGCTCACCGGGCGGAACCCGTCGGGTCGTTCATCACCCACTGTGGCTGCCAGACAGATCGCCCCGTCCGGAGAAACCGGGCCGCCGTTGAACAGGACCTGAGGTTCGCAGACCAGGTCGGCCCATTGCGGCAGCACCGAACCCAGCCTCGGCTCGGCATACCGGTTCAGCACGACGCCGAGGGTGCCACTCTCGTCGTGGTCGACCACATAGACCACCGACTGGTGGAACCAACCGGCTTCGAGCCCGACCGCAGCGATCAACAGGTCGCCGGGTCCGATCATCTGGGCAGACGGTCGTGCCATGGAGCTCCGATCAGACCTCACCGGGTTGGCTCACCGGGTCGCGGCGGCCGCCTGCAGCCTCCTGTACGGCCAGGGCGACGGTGTCGTGCAGCTCGGGGTGGAAAACGCTGGGCATGATGTAGGCGGCATTCAATTCGTCCTCGCCGACCACTGACGCGAGTGCCTTTGCTGCCGCAATCAACATGTCCGTGGTGACCTGGGGCGTACGGGCATCGATGAGTCCGCGGAACACCCCGGGGAAGGCCAGCACATTGTTGATCTGGTTCGGGAAGTCCGAGCGACCGGTGGCCACGACAGCAGCATGATCGGCGGCCTCGGCCGGGTCGATCTCCGGCTCCGGGTTGGCCAGGGCGAAGACGATCGGATCGGCCGCCATGGCCTGGAGGTCGGTGGCGTCGATGAGCCGAGGGGCGGAGACCCCGATGAAGACGTCCGCACCGACCAGGGCCTCGTGGACCGTACCGGAGATGTTGTCGGGATTGGTGTGGTCAGCGATCCAGGTCAGGGTCGGGTCCATGCCCACCCGGTCACGACGCACCACACCCCCGATGTCGGTGGCGACCAGATGGGACACTCCGGCGGCCAACAACAGCTTCATGATCGCCGTCCCGGCCGCGCCGGCACCCGACATGACGACCCGGATGCCGGTGATGTCCTTGCCGACCACACGCAAGGCGTTGTAGAGCGCCGCGAGCACGACGATCGCCGTGCCGTGCTGGTCGTCGTGGAAGACCGGGATGTCGAGAGCCTCACGCAGTCGAGCCTCGATCTCGAAGCAACGTGGGGCGGAGATGTCCTCGAGGTTGATACCGGCGAAACCGGGAGCGACGGCCTTGCAGACCGCGATGATCTCCTCCATGTCCTGGGTGTCCAGACACAGCGGCCAGGCATCAATCCCGGCGAACCGCTTGAACAGTGCGGCCTTGCCCTCCATCACCGGGAGAGCTGCCTTGGGGCCGATGTTGCCCAGCCCAAGCACCGCTGAGCCGTCAGTGATGACCGCCACCGAGTTGCGCTTGACGGTCAACCGGGTCGCATCCTCGGGATTCTTGGCGATCGCCTCACAGACCCGAGCCACTCCCGGGGTGTAGATCATCGACAAGTCGTCACGGTTGCGGATCGGATGTTTGGTGTCCATCGAGATCTTGCCGCCGAGGTGCATCAGGAACGTACGGTCGGAGACCTTGCCGAGCACCACACCGTCGACAGCCGCCATCTCGTCGACGATCTGTTGGGCATGGTCGCCGTCGTGGGCGGCACAGGTGACGTCGATCCGCAGCCGGTGGTTGTCCGATGCCGTCACATCGAGTGCGGTGACCAGACCCCCGGCCTGCTCCACCGCCGTGGTGAGACGGCTCACCGCAGCTCCGGCCGGCACTTCGAGACGGACGGTGATCGAGTACGAGACAGAGGGCGCGTTGGTCACAACTGGCATTTTTGCATGGTTCGGACGGCAGCGGCGGGACCCACACCGCACTCAGAGGTTGTGCTTCTCCCATGCCGGTTCCCGCCAGCCCATCACAGCAGCGAACATCCGTACGGTGTCGACCGAGGCGGCCACATCGTGCATCCGCAGAATCCTGGCACCAGCGGCCAGGCAGAGGGTTGCCGCGGCGAGCCCGCCGGCGAGGCGTTCGTCCTTGGCTCGGTCGAGGGTTTCGCCGATGAAGTCCTTGCGCGAGACCGCCGCCAGCATCGGGTACGGCAGGGCCGTGGTCAGCTCCGCCATCCGGCGGGTCAGTTCCAGGGTGTGGCGGGTGTTCTTGTTCAGGTCGTGGCCGGGGTCGACGATGATCTGCTCGGGACGGACCCCACGCGCAAGGGCGCGCTCCACCCGTACGAGCAGATGATGCGTGATCTCGCCGGCGATGTCGTCATAACGGGGCCGGGGCCAGTGGACATGCGGCTCGGCGAGGGAATGGGTGATGATCACGCTCGCACCGGTGTCGGCGACCACGTCGACCATCGCCGGATCGTGAAAACCGGAGGTGTCGTTGACGACCGCGGCTCCGGCCTCGACACAGCGTCGGGCCACCACCGACGACGTGGTGTCGACCGAGATCACCACATCGGAGCTGGCGGCAACCCGTTCAATCACGGGCAGCACACGGGCGAGTTCATCGGCCGGTGCCACCTCCGGCGTGTCCGGCGAGAACGGCACTCCGCCGATATCGACCCAGTCCGCCCCCAGATCTGCCGCCTCGAGCGCTGCTTCCACCGCAGAGTCCAGCGCGAAGGTGCGGCCCTGGTCGAAGAACGAGTCCGGAGTCCGGTTGACCACCGCCATCACCACGGCCTGACGGTCGAAGTCGAAGCTGCGGCGCCCGATCTGCTGACCTGCCGCAACGAACCGAGGCAGAACGATCGGACTCGGGTTCACGGATGAGGGTGGGGTCACCAGCCCATTGATACACCATGGGCAGGAGCTCAGCGTGAGCAACCGACACCCGGTCCGGCGTGCCCGGACCTGACTGACAGGATGGACGGCATGGCCCCGACTCCTGCCGATCCGACGCCAGCCGACCAAACTCCGGCCAATCGGTACTCGTCCACCTCGGCCTGGCGGGAGGTCGACGACTACTTCACGGAACTGTTGACGCCGGAAGATCCGGCCTTGGTCGCTGCGCGGGAGTCCGGTGCGGACACGACGATGCCCAACGCCGAGGTCGCCGCGAACCAGGGGGCGTTCCTGGGCCTGCTCACCCAGAACGCCGGAGCCCGCCGAGTCCTGGAGTTCGGCACTCTGGCTGGTTATTCGACGATCTGGCTCGCTCGGGCCGTCGGAGTCGGCGGACGGGTCGTGACCCTCGAGCTGCAGGACAGCAATGCCCGGGTTGCGCGGGCGAATTTCGAACGCGCCGGACTGGCAGACCGCATCGAGGTCCTGGTCGGGCCAGCCGCCCAGTCGGCGCAGCACCTCATCGATGCCCAGACACCGCCGTTCGATCTTGTCTTCATCGACGCGGACAAGCCGAACAATCCGACCTATCTCGAGGCGGCGCTGGCACTGACCGCATCCGGCGCGACCATCGTCATCGACAATGTCGTACGCGACGGTGCAGTCACCCGGCCCGACAGTGGAGACCCTCGCGTGGACGGTGTCCGTGCGGTCGCCGACCTGATCTCCGCCCACCCCGATCTTGACGCCACCGCCATCCAGACCGTCGGGGTCAAGGGCTGGGACGGGCTGATCATCGCACGACGCCGCTGACCGACGCGGCGTCGTGGCTCATGCTGCGGCCAACGCTGCCCTGAGCCGCAACAGGCCGTTGGCGATGGTCGACGCGGTCCACCCGGTGTAGACCGAGAACTCACCGCCCTCGTCGATCGGGTTGTTCTGGTTGGCCCGGCCCCGCCACAGCTGGCGATCGATGTCGTACGATCCCCGCCACGCACCGTGCCACGCCACGGTGGGGTCGTCGACCTGGATCGACATCAAGAACTCGCCGAGTCGAGTGGCCGCATCGAGATGGGCAGGATCTGCTGTCAGACGCCAAGCATCGAGCCAGGCATGCAAGGCATAGCCACAGGTGTAGACCAGATCGGTCAGCGAGTCATCGTTTTGCAGGGAGGCGTCGGTGGACGCATCGTCACAGTTGCGGATCGCACCGTTGTCGGCGGTCAGCCCAGCCAGGTAGCCCGTCGCGCCGGCGATCGGCGCGGTGAGATCGATGCCCAACAGTCGTTGCGACAAGGCAAAGGCGCGCAGGGTTTCGGCCGTCTCCGACGACACCGGTCGCCAGTCCTCCCTCCGCTGCACTTCGTAGGTCGTCTGCATCCGGCCGTCCGGCAGTTGCAGGGACAGCAGGTGGTCAAGAGCCCGCTCCAGGGCCACCCGCGAGCCAGCAGCCGTCGCTCCCCCACCCGCCGCGTGCCGTGCCAGACCGGCGACCGACCAGGCGACGAAACACGGTCCGGGGCGGTGGGCGTCCTGCATCAGGAACCATCCCTGCTCGGTCTGGGTGCTCGCCAGCCATGCCCCGAGACGGTCGGCTGCGGCATGCACCGCGGGGTCGTCGTCCGCGGCGGCCCAGAGGGCGAGCAGTTCGAGCACCTTGCCGTTGTCGTTGGGATAGCGCGTCTCACCGGTTTCACCGAGTGCATTGGGTGTCGCCTCGGTCGCCTCGACGATGTAGAAGGGAAAGCTGCCGTCCTGGCCCTGACTGGCGAGCAACCAACGGCCCAGCCCTTCGGCGATCGTGCCGAGCTCCGGACGATCGAGAACGGGCGCAGCGGCGGCGAACAGTTCACGAGTTTCTGCGGTGGAGTCGGGGCGCACCTTGGCGACGATCTCGTCAACGTCGATCCTGATCCGCTCCCACACGCCACGGCTGCCGTCGGCCGCCGGCAACATGGTGCGCAGCCAGTCAACCGCACGGCCCACACTCACCTCGATCCGATCGATCGTCGTCAGGTCAGTGCTCACGGTCATGGGCTCCCTCATGCTGGGCGATGGTCCCGTACACGGTGTCCCGCCCACACCTTCGGGTCAACGCCGTCCCCGCTACCTCCCAGAAAGTGAGACCCCGACGCGGACATGACAAATCCCCCGACTCCATGCAGGAGTCGAGGGATCTCAGGGTGGAGGTGGCGGGAATCGAACCCGCGTCCTCGAGCGACGAACCAGGGCTTCTCCGGGTGCAGACAGCTAGTAGATTTTCTCAGCCCCCACACTCACGCTGACAAGGTGTGAGACGGGCTCAGTCACAGTGAAGTCCCGATGGCGTCCTGTGACGCAGCGACATCAGCAAGTCTCCTAGACGAGGCCAGGAACCGGGTCGGAGACAACCCCGGGCTGACCCTTCGGTCACTGCTCAGGCAGCGAGAGCGAAGTCAGTGCGCTTAGCGTTGGCACTTGATGTTTCCAGGGAGCATCACGAGTTGACCCTGGATTCTCGACCCGCTTCCCCTGGAACAGACGTCCCAAGTCGAAACCGATCACCCCCCTGTTGAATTGTCGTCACCCAGTGTAGCGCAGTCGCCTCACTTCTCCGGCAGGATTTTCAGCTTGATCACCTTGGTGACCGGGTTCTGCCAGTCCTCGCCCTGTGCCGCCTTCGCTCCACCGATGACGGTGCCGAGCAACCAGCCCAACCACAGCAGCGGGAACAGGATCGACTCGATGAAGCTGGGCAGGATCACCGTCGCGATGCCAGCGACGATCAGTGTCAGCATCGCAATGGCCTGGAAGTTGAACGACTTGGCCGCCTCCTTCTTGGCGGTGCTCCCCTCCGGGCTGACGGCATAGACGATGCCCGGACCGACCAGCCAGGTGAACAGGCCGAGGAAGTGCGCCAACGCGCCGGTGGCCTTGTTGTTGCCGGCAGCACCTTCACCGGGCATCACGACGCGACCGGTGCCGGGTCGCTGTTGGCCGTACGGGCTGAGCTCTGCGCCCGCCTGCGCCGCATAGGGATTGGCCGGGGGCGGCCCGTACGGGCTCTGGTACGGGTTGGGGGTCTCGACCGGGGCTCGGTGCCCGTACGGGGAGGTGCTCGCCTGAGGTGCGGTGTCGCGATGTGGATACTCCGGGAACTCCGGCGCCTCAGTGTCGAGCGCGAGCGGGTTCGCCGCCGTGGCAGGCTTCGTCGGGCTCGCCGGAGACAGAGTCGAGGCGAGACGGGAGGCGACTCCGGTGGCCGGTGGTTCGGCAGCACTCGGTGCGCTCGGCGGCGCCGAGGCCGATGGTGCGCTCGCCGGCGCCGAGGAAGCCGATCCCGGATCGGTGGCCGGTGTCGGATCAGGGGCCGCAGAGGGGTCGGGAGTCGCCACCGTAGCCTCGGGGATGTCCTTCATCGCCTCGTCCAGCCCGGCCTGTGCAGTGGCACCGACAGCCAACTTGATCCGTCGATCGAACTCGTCGTCGCTCAGCCGCCCCGCGGCATAGGCATCGAGAAGCTGGTTCTCGACCTGCTGCCGGGCAGCCTCGTCAACTCCGGACGGCATGCTCTCGCCTTCACCTGCAGTCATGCGCTCCATCCTCGTCGTCAATGCGGCGGCGGACAACCCGGAAACTCCCCCACCGACCCCCGAGCCTACAAGCAGTCAGCCCACGGTCGGACCCTCGTGGGACCGGCGGACGACCCAGCTGCGATCGTGACCAACTCCGTACGGGACTCTCGACCGATGTGCGCACCGGCCACCTCGCGGCAGAGTCGAGTCCGTGAACACCTCTGCTGATCTCGTTGTCTCCCAGCTCACCCACCACTACGGCAAGCCCGGTGGCGGTGATCCGCCCGCACTGGCCGGTCTCGACCTGACCATCCCGGCCGGCGAAAGCGTGTCGGTCATGGGCCCGTCCGGTTCGGGCAAGACGACGCTGCTGCACGTGCTGGCCGCCGTGATCCGTCCCACGTCCGGTCAGGTGATTTGGCGCGGCCAGGACCTCACTCGGTGGCCGGACCGCGCCCGGACCCGGCTGCGCCGTAGCGATTTCGGTTTCGTCTTCCAGTCCGGGCAACTCCTGGCTGAACTGCCTGCCGTCGAGAATGCTGCACTTCCCCTCATTCTCGGCGGCATGAAGCGTGCCGCGGCGGTGGCCACGGTGTCCCCGATCCTGGACCGACTCGGCCTCGGCTCGATGCTGCACCGCCGCCCCGGGGAACTGTCCGGCGGCCAGGCGCAGCGAGTGGCGATCGCTCGTGCCCTGGCCGGTTCGCCGGGCATCATCTTCGCCGATGAGCCGACCGGCGCCCTCGACAGTGCCACCGGTCAGGATGTGATGGGCCAGCTGGTCGCGGCCGCCCAGGCCCATGGTGCGACTCTGGTGGTGGTCACCCATGACCGTCAGGTCGCTGACCACTGCTCGCGAATCATCGCCCTGCGCGACGGACAACTGGTCTCCGACACTGCTCGGCTGGCAGGTGCGCGATGACCAGCCTGCGTTTGTGGACCATGGTGCGCCGCGGCGCATCGGCCACCTCTCGTCTACCGGAGTTCTTGGCGATCCTGGCTTTTGCGATCGCCTCCGGCTCCATGCTGGTCGTGCTCGGGGGGCTCCACGCCATGCTCGGCCGGTTCGAGGCCGGGATCGGTGACGACCTGGCCCAGATGTACCTGATCCTCACCGTGGTCGCCTGCGGCCTGATGGTCATCCCAATCCTCACCCTCGGTGGTCAAGCGGCTCGGCTCACCCTCGCCCGACGAAACGAACGGCTGGCGGCGCTGCGGTTGTGCGGAGCGACGACGGGCCAGACCTCGATCATCACCCTGTGCGAGACGCTCAGTCAGGCGGTGGTGGGCGCTGGCATCGGCATCGGTCTGTACGCGGTGATGCTCCCGCTGCTCAGTCTGATCAGTTTTCAGGGGTTGCGGCTCGAGATCAGTGAGCTGTGGTTCGGTCCGTGGTGGCTGCTCGGAGGGGTGTTCGCTGTCTTGGCGCTTGCCCTGGTGTCGGGGACGGTGTCCCTGGCCCGGGTCGCGATCACCCCGTTGGGAGTGGCCAACCGGGTTGCTCCACAAAGCCTCACCGTCCTGCGCGTGGTCGTCGCAGTCGGGCTGTTGTTCTCCTGGCCCGTGCTGTTCGGCCTGCTCGACGTCGCCGCTTTGGTGGCTCTTGCCCTCGGCATCGTGATGACGATCAATCTGATCGGCCCCTGGCTGGTGATGGTCGTCGGCAGCATCATGGCCCGTGCCGCCCGTTCTGCCCCGACCCTGTTGGCGGCCCGTCGGATCCTCGACGATCCCCGGACGGCCTGGCGCTCGTGCAGTGCCTTTGCCCTGGTGATCATGTTGGCGACCCTGTCCTCGTACAGCGCCTATCTCGGCCGGATCGACCCCGATCAGGCGATGCTCGCCACAGACCTGTCGACCGGGGCAGTCATCACGATGGTGATCGTGTCCGTGGTGGCAGCAACATCCTCGGGGGTGGTCCACGCCAGCCGGGTCATCGACCAGGCACCGGTCTACCGGTCGCTCTCGCTGGCCGGTACCGAGGTCTCGGTGCTCAATGCGACCCGGATCCGCGAGATCGTGTGGCCGCTGGCAGCGACCGCGCTGACCGCCGGCGGTTTCGCTGCGCTGCTCCTGCTGCCCCTCAGCCTGGAGATGCCGCTGGCCCTGCCCCGTTTCGGGATCGCCATCCTCGGCTCGGCTGCACTGACTGTCCTGGCGCTGACCGCTTCACGACCGCTGCTCGTACGTGCAGCGGCACCGATCAGCGCATAGGGCTCATCACCGCGTAGGGTCGAGCCCATGTCTGAAAAGCCAGAAGTTGATTTTCCCGAGGGCCCGGCGCCCACCGAACTCCAGATCGACGACATCACCGTCGGTGACGGGGCCGAGGCGGTGGCCGGCTCGACCGTGTCGGTCCATTACGTCGGCGTCACCCACTCCGGTGGCGAGGAGTTCGACTCGAGTTGGAACCGTGGCGAGCCGCTGCGTTTCCGGCTCGGTGTCGGCATGGTCATCCAGGGCTGGGACACCGGCGTGCAGGGGATGAAGGTCGGTGGCCGCCGCAAGCTGACCATCCCGTCGCACCTGGCCTACGGCGAGCGGGGTGCCGGTGGCGCCATCGGCCCGAACGAGGCCCTGATCTTCGTCTGCGACCTGGTCGCGGTCAACTGATCCGACCTCAACGCACCGCGAGGCGGTTGCGGGTCAGCTTCAACGCACCGCGAGGCGGTTGCGGGTCAGCTTCAACGCACCGCGAGGCGGTTGCGGGCCGCCAGTGCTCGCGCCGCCTCGCGTTTTGCGTCCCGTTCCCGGACGGCCTCGCGCTTGTCGTACTCCTTCTTGCCCGTGGCGACTGCAACCTCGACCTTGGCATAGCCGTCCACGAAGTACAGCGACAGCGGGATCAGCGTGGACCGGTCCTGGTTGCCGAGCTGGCGTTCCAGCTTGGCGATCTCCTTGCGGTGCAGCAACAGTTTGCGTGTGCGACGAGCCGAGTGATTGGTCCAGGTGCCCATCGAGTACTCGGGGATGTGGGCCTGCCGCAGCCACACCTCGCCGTCGTCGACGGTGACGAAGGCATCGACCAGGTTGGCCTTGCCCTCCCGTAGTGCCTTGACCTCGGTCCCCTGCAGCACGATGCCGGCCTCGACGGTGTCACCGATGTTGTAGTCGTGGCGAGCCTTGCGGTTCTGCGCGATCAGCTTGCGACCGCCCGTGTCCTTCTTGCCGGATCCACCGTTGTTCTTGGCCATGCTGCCCATCCTTTCGCCAGAGCATGACACGGCGCAACACGATTGCGGGATCACCGCAGTCGTGTTGCGCCGAGGTTGAGTCAGGCCATCACAGGTAGTTCATCGGGTTGGTGACCGAACCGTTGACGTACAGGTTCAGGTGCAGGTGGCAACCGGTCGACCACCCGGTGGTGCCGACATAGCCGATGATCTGGCCCTGGGAGACGTGCTGCCCGACGCCCACGGTGTAGCCGGTGGCGTGGTTGTAGGCAGTGCTGATGTATTTGCCGTTGACCTTGCCGTGGTCGACCACCAGCCGGTTGCCCCAGGCCTTGTTGAAGTACTTCTCGGCGACCACGCCACTGTGGGCGGCTCGGATCGGGGTGCCACAGCCGACACCGAAGTCAGTGCCGTCGTGCAGCTTGTAGATCCCGGTCACCGGATGGAGCCGCATCCCGTACGGGGAGGTGATCGGCCCGTTCACTGGGTGGATGAAGCCAGAACCCCCGCCTCCGCTGGAGTTGCCACCGCCACCGCCACCGCCACCGGAGCTCTTCCCGCCTCCGGAGTTGTTGCGGGAGGCCGCCCGTTCGCGTTCCTTGCGCTTGCGCTCGAGCTCGGCCTGACGCTTCTTCTCGGCCTCAATGCGCTTCTTGATGCGCTGCTCGACCTTTTCCCGTTCGGACTGCAGCTCGGCGTAGTGCGCCTCGTCGTCGGCCACGGCCTTCTTGGCTGCGGCCTCGGCCTTCTGGTTGGCCTTGACCAGAGCCTCGACCTGGGCGGCGTGGTCACGTGCCTCGGCCTCGAGCTTCTTCTGCAGCTTGAGATTCTCAGCTGCCTCGGCCCGCTGGGCGGCGACCTCCCGCTCGATGGCGCTCTGCTCGGCACGCTTGGCGTTGAGCTCGGCCTGCAGCCGCTCCAGCTCGGCGATCTTGGCCTCGGCGGCGTCGAACATGGTGGTCGACCACTGGATGCGGGTCTGGAAGTCGCGGGTCGAGCCCGCCTTGGCCAACACGGCCACAGGCAGCAGGTTCGTGCGCTGCTGCCACTGGACCTGGACGATCTCACCGACCTTGGCCCGCTGCTGGTCGAGCCTGGCGATGCCGTCAGCGACGGCCTGCTTGGCGTCGGCAAGCCGCTGCTGCTCGGTCTTGAGCTTCTTGGCCAGCTCGGCGTCTCGCTTCTTGGCCGCAGCCAGGTCCTTCTGTGTCTGCTCCAGCTTGGCGCGGGCATCGGCAAGACGGATCCGCGACTCCTCAAGTGCTGCAGCCTTCTCGTTCAGCTCCTTGGAGGACTCGTTGAGGTCCCTCTTGGTCTGCTCGAGCTTTTTCTGGATGCGCTTCTTCTGGTCGTCAAGGTCGTCGGCGTGGGCGGTCGGCGCGGCGAGTCCGATGGACATCGTCGCTGCCAACACCAGTGCCAGGACGGCACAGATGGCCCGCCCGATCCGAGCATGGTCGGATGGGTGCCGCATCGGCCGGGGAAGATCCCGATGCATTGCCTTACCCCAATCTGTCGAAGGGGGAAGTCCCTCAGGTCTCTCGGGGCCTTTACCTGATCAAACCCTGAGGTACTTCCTCGTCGTGATGAGCGTTGGGATTATGGCCAGAGCCAACCCGACCACCGCAACCCCTGCCATGGCAAGACCCGCGTGGGACCACCCAATCCACTCGAAAGCCTTGAGTGAGACTTTAGCTTTTTGGATGATTATGAAATAAACACCGGAGGCCAGCGTGCCGCACGCCAGAAGCACCCCGATGGCCGCTCCGATCACTGCTTCGAAGAGGAACGGCAACATGATGTAGAAGTTGCTCGCACCGACAAGTCGCATGATCCCGATCTCCCGCCGTCGGGCAAAAGCGGTCAGCCGGATCGTGTTGCCAATCTGCAGTGCCGCTGCCCCCAACAGCAAGGCACTGGCCACGATCGTCCCGATCTGGATCAGGTTCATCCAGCTGAACAGCGGATCGAGATACTCCCGTAGGTCCTGGATCGCCTGGACCCCCGGCAGGCCGGCCACCTGACCGACCACGCTCTGGTAGCGCTCGGGGTCGACCAGTTTCACTCGGTACGACTCCTGCATCTGGTCGACGGTGAGGGTGTCGAGGATCGGACTGTCCTCGTAGGCCTTGGAGAATTCGGCAAAGGCCTCCTCCTTGGACTCGAACAGGACCTCCTCCACCTCAGGGTTGTTCTCCAAGGTGGCGAGGATGACCTCCTTCTGGGCCTCGGTCGCGTCGGCGCCGCCCTCGCAGGTCTCACTCGGCGCGGACACGGTCCCGCAGAGGAAGACCGAGATCTCGACCTTGTCGTACCACTTGCCCTTCATCAGGTCGACCTGCTGGTAGGCCAGCAGTCCGGCGCCGAACAGGGCCAGCGACACCCACATGGTGACGATCACGGCCAAGGTCATGGTCAGGTTGCGACGCAGACCCGACCAGGTTTCGGAAAGGATGTGACGATGACGCATCAGTTGCCTCCCGGGCGGGCAGGGTGCGGGACGAGGGACCAGGGCTGGACGGTGATGTGCTGAACGGTGCTCACTGGTAGCCGTACACCCCCTTGCTCTGGTCCCGGATCAGCCGGCCCTTGTTGAGCTCCATGACTCGCTTGCGCATCTGGTCGACGATCGTGGAGTCGTGGGTGGCCATCACCACGGTTGTGCCGTTGCGGTTGATCCGATCGAGCAACTTCATGATGCCGACCGAGGTGGCGGGGTCGAGGTTGCCGGTCGGTTCGTCGGCGATCAGCAGCTTCGGATCGTTGACCACGGCGCGGGCGATCGCCACGCGCTGTTGCTCGCCACCGGAGAGCTCTTCGGGAAGTCGCTTTTCCTTGCCTTCGAGCCCGACGAGCTCGAGGGTCTGCGGGATCTGGGTCTTGATGTCCTTGGCCGAGCGCCCGATCACCTGCATGGCGAAAGCAACGTTCTCGTGGACGGTCTTGCCGGGCAGCAGCCGGAAGTCCTGGAAGACGGTCCCGATCTCGCGGCGCAGACTCGGCACCCGCCAGCTGGGGAGCTTGTTCAACTCGCGACCGGCGACAAAGATCCGCCCGCGGCTGGGACGGTACTCGCGCAGGATGAGCCGCAGGAAGGTTGACTTGCCTGAGCCGGAGGCGCCGACCAGGAAGGCGAACTCCCCCTTGGCGATCTCCAGGTCGATGTCACGCAGGGCGGCACGCTGCTGCCCGTCGTAGGTTTTGGAGACTTGTTCGAATGTGATCATGGGACACGCCAGGTGGCCGGTGTTGGGAAGTGGTGTGCCGCGTCAGCGGCCTACGGCCTCTGGCAGTCTAGACACCAGATCCACCCCGACCGACTCGACGCGCCGAACGCCGGGATCAGGCGTCGGCGTCCTCGGTGCGCCGCCAGCGGATCCCGGCGTCGATGAAGCCGTCGATCTCGCCGTCGAAGACCGAGTCCGGATTGCCCACTTCGTGCTCGGTCCGCAGGTCCTTGACCATCTGGTACGGATGGAGGACATAGGAACGCATCTGTGAGCCCCAGGAGTTGCCGCCGTCGCCCTTGAGTGCATTGAGCTCGGCCTCACGCTCCTGACGGGCCCGGTCCAGCAGCCGCGACTGCAGCACCCGCAGCGCTGCGGCTCGGTTCTGGATCTGGGACTTCTCGTTCTGGCAGGAGACCACGATGCCGGTCGGCAGGTGGGTGATCCGAACTGCGGAGTCGGTGGTGTTGACGCTCTGCCCGCCCGGCCCCGATGAACGGAACACATCGATCCGCATGTCGGCCTCGGGGATGTCGATGTGGTCGGCTTCCTCGGTCACCGGCAGCACCTCGACCCCGGCGAAGGAGGTCTGTCGACGGCCTTGGTTGTCGAAGGGCGAGATCCGGACCAGCCGGTGGGTGCCCTGCTCCACCGAGAGGCTGCCGTAGGCGAACGGAGCCTTCACCTGGAAGGTGGCCGACTTGATCCCGGCCTCCTCGGCGTAGGAGGTGTCGTAAACCTCGGTGCCGTAGCCGTGCCGCTCGGCCCAGCGCAGGTACATCCGCAACAACATGGCAGCGAAGTCAGCTGCATCGACACCGCCGGCCTCGGCGCGGATGGTGATCATGGCGTCGCGTTCGTCGTACTCGCCCGCCAACAGAGTCCGGACCTCCAGTGCCGCGATCGAGGAGCGCAATTTGCCCAGCTCGGAGGTGGCTTCGTCGATGCTGTCCTGGTCGCCCTCCTCCTCGGCGAGTTCAACCAGCACGACCAGGTCGTCGAGTCGGTCACGCAATCCGGTGATGCGGTCAACCTCGCCCTGCAGCCCGGACAGTCGCGAGGTCAGCTTCTGGGCATTGTCCGGGTCGTCCCACAGGTCGGGGGCGGTCACCTTCTCCCCGAGGTCGGCGATCTCGGCGCGCTTGGCATCGAGATCGACCACCGCCTCGATCTGGGCGAGGGCGTGTTCGAGCTCGGGAAGCGCAGAAGAGAAGTCAGCCACAACCGGTCATACTACGGCCCTCGACCAGTGTGAGTCTCGCCGCGTTCTACCGTGTCGGTCGTGACTGACGTTCTGGCCCTCGACATCGGTGGCACCAAGGTGGCGCTCGCCGTGGTCGCCCCCTCGGGCGACATCGTGCGCGAACTGGTCGTCCCGACCGCCTCCTCCCCTGCCGCTGAGGAGGTCTGGGCGCCGATCGCGGCGGGGATCGTCGACCTCGGCCTCGAGGCCCGGTCCTGGGATGTCGGGATCGGCTCGGCCGGGCCTGTGGCCGCCGGTCCGGGGACCGTGTCTCCGGTCAACATCGGCGCCTGGCGCGCCTTTCCTCTGGTCGATCGGGTACGGGCAGCACTCACCGCGGCGACCGGTCATGCACCCCGCACGGCCTTGGCCGGCGACGGCCACTGCATTGCGCTGGGCGAACACTGGTTGGGTGCCGGACGCGATGTCGCCTCGATGATCGGGGTGGTGCTGTCGACCGGCGTCGGCGGCGGGGCCATCCTCGACGATCGACTCGTGGCTGGCTCGACCGGCAACGCGGTCCACCTGGGCCACATCAGTGTCAACGCCTGGGGAAACCGCTGCGTCTGCGGCGGACACGGCTGTGTCGAGATGTACGCCCGTGGCCCGGCCATGGTCGCCGCCGCGCAGGCCCGGGGCTGGACCGGAAACGACGGGATCGAGCTGACCGCGGCAGCGGCAGCCGGTGACCGGGTCGCGGTCGAGACGATCGAGGACGGAATGCGGGCCGCCGCTGCCGGGATCGCGGCGACCGCAACCGAGCTCGACATCCGCCGGGTGGTCGTCGGCGGTGGCCTGGCGAAGGCAGGCGAGGTGATTTTCGCTCCGTTGCGTCGCCATCTGGGCGATTTCGCCGTTCTCGACTACGTCCGTGACCTTGAGCTGCGCCCCGCCGAGCTGCCCAATGCCGGGCTGCTCGGTGCGGCCAGTCTCGCCCTGTCGCTCAGTGGGCGGGGTGTGTTGCGGGCCCGGTCAGGGGCGTAGCTCGCCGCGCTGTTCGGACTCGGCCAGCCGCAGCCAGGCCCGAGCGATGTGCATCGGGTCTTTCACTGGCAGCGCCACGGTCTGGGTGATCGGTTGACCGGAGCGGTCCCGGTTCTGGATCCATTCCATGCCCGGTCCGGCCGGGAAGGTGTTCAGGGTCCAGTCGCGCACCCGGTCCCGCCAGACGACGATCTCCGGGTCACCAGTCCGCGCCGCCAACAGCTCGCAGGTCCAGACGGCCTCGGAGTGGATCCACCACAGTTTGGTCCCCCAGGTCTGGGCCACCAGCTGTGCGTACGGGTCGAGCTCGTTGTTGTCACCGACCGGGACCACGCCACTGGGCTCACCGCCTGAGGCATCCACATAACGCAACAGCCCCCCGTACTGGGGGTCCCAACCGATCTCGAGCGAGCGCAGTGCGATCGCGGTCAGCCGTTTGGGGTCGGTCAGCGGATGGTCACCGACCACCGCACGGGCATCGTCAAGGAACCACAGACACTCCAGCACATGGCCGGGAGTGCGGTGCCGAGCGTGCAGCGAGTCCGGATCGGCCAACTCCGGGTCGAGGACCGGCATCTCGATCCCGTCGTCGCCGCGAAGGTAGTGCTCAGCCAGGTCGTCCATCGCCGCCCGGACCCGCTCGGCGACCACCGGGTCACCGGTGGCGGCAAACAGTTCGTTGCCGACCCCGATGGTGATCATCGGCAGCGCCCAGGAGCCGTATCCGGCAGGGACCGGGTAGGGGTCAGTCCGCACCGGACCGGCCGCGATCCGATCGACGGCCGACAGGTAGAGCGCGGTGGCCCGACCGGCCCAGTCGGTCTGTGGGTCGGCGCCAAGGCGTGCCACCCCGGCCCACCCCATGGCGACGAAGAAGTCGACGAAGATGCTGGTGTGCAGACCGTCACCGGGTGTCGGCTCGTAGGCCTCACCGGCGCCGGTGGTGACATAGGCAGCGGTGCCGTCGGGCAGGATGGCGTGATCGGCCACATGGTGGGCCGTGGCCACTGCCGTACGGATCCATGGGTCAGGGTCGACCGGCAGCCAGCCGTCGCGGGCGGCCAGTGCCACCGCCGAAGCGAGCCAGGCCCACCGGCCCTGGGACCAGGTGTACTTGTCGTCGCTGACCAGGTGCTCACCGAGGTTGTCCCAGCAGGTCCGCACCCCTCCGCGGTCCCAGTCGGGACCGTTGCCGATCCAGAACGGCAGGATGTCGTCAGTGAGCTGGGAAAGGTAGCTGGCCATGGCCACATCGTGGCCTGCACACGATTGCAGGTCAATTTGGGGCGAGAACGGTCCCAGCCAGGACGGGCCAGTTGTCGGCCAGGGCAAAGGTCTCGTCGATCGCGACCCGCACCTCGACATCATGTTCGCGCGAGTGCGCCAACCCGGTCCGCACCGTCGCCCAGGTCACGGCGGTGAGCAGCTGCGGACCAATGTCGCTGCCGGGCTCGAGGCCCATCCGTTCGGCGAGGGTGTCGGCCACGGACCGCTCGACCGCACTGGAGATGGCAGCCATCGCCTGGTTCATCGCCGGGTCGGCGCGCAGGACGGCGAGGCGCAGCTGGCGCAGATCCTGGTCCGAGGCCAGTTCCAGCGCATAGCGGGTCAGACATTCCCGTACGGCTTCACCCGCCGTCGTGCCAGCAGGCGTCTCCCGCAGCCACTGCGCGACCCGCTCGGCCTGGTCCGGCCCCATGCCCAGGACTGCCGACTCCTTGGTCGGGAAGTAGTTGAAGAACGTGCGGGCCGAGACCCCGGCATGGTCGGCGATCTGTTCGGTGGTGACCTGACAGGCCCCACGGTCAGCCACCAACTCGAGGGCTGCTCGGTGCAGTGCCGCACGGGTCTGCTGCTTCTTGCGTTCGCGAAGACCCGCAGGAGGGTCCGCCACCTCGGTGGTCATGGTCCACAATGATAGCGATCAGTCTGCAAAATTGCAGTTACTGCGTATGTGCAGTCGCTGAAAGTTTTGCCTATGCTGACAGTTGTGACGTCAACTCCATCCTCGCCCGTGCCCGCCGAGCCCACCGCCGGCGGAGGTGAGGTGATCGAAGAGGTTGCCTACACCGGGCTGGGGCGTGAGGGCCGGCGGGTCTTCATCGGCTTGATGCTGGGGATGTTCGTCGCATCGATCTCGCAGACCCTGGTCTCCCCCGCGATGCCGCGGATCGTGGCCGAACTCGGCGGGATGGACCACTATGCGTGGATCGCCACTGCAGCCATGCTGGTGTCGGCGGTCGTCACCCCGGTCGTGGGCAAACTGTCCGACCTGTACGGGCGGCGCGGCTTCTATCTGGCCGGGATCGTCATCTTCATGATCGGCTCGATCATCTCCGGCTCGGCCCAGGAGTTCTGGGTCCTGGTCGCCGGGCGCGCTGTCCAGGGCATGGGAATGGGCACCCTGATGCCCTTGTCCCAGACGATCATCGGCGACATCATCCCGCCGCGCCAGCGCGGCAAGTACCAGGGCCTGATGGGTGCCGTCTTCGGGATGTCGTCAGTGGCCGGGCCACTGGCCGGCGGCGTGATCACCGACAACCTCGGCTGGCGCATGCTCTTCTTCATCCCGATCCCGCTCGGTGTCGCTGCCTTCTTCGTGGTTGCCCGCTTCCTGCACTTGCCCCACCAGCAGCGGCGCGCGAAGATCGACATCCTTGGCATCATCACCCTCACGATCGCGCTGGTGACGCTGCTGCTGGCGACCAGCTGGGGTGGCGCGACCTATCCGTGGTCGTCGCCGGTGATCATCGCCATGTACGTGGGCGGCGCGGCGATGCTGGCTCTGTTCATCGTCGTGGAGACCCGAGCGGTCGAGCCGCTGCTGCCGCTGAAGCTCTTCCGGATCCGGACCTTCACCTTTGCCAATCTCGCCTCGTTCGCCGTGGCGATCGCCATGTTCGGCGCCATCTTCTACATCCCGGTCTATGCCCAGGGCGTCGACGGCGTCAGCGCCGCCGAGTCCGGCCTGATCACGATGCCGCTGATGTTGGCCATGGTGCTGACCGGGATGTTGTCCGGCCTGCTGGTCACCCGCACCGGCAAGTACAAGCCGATCATCCTGACCGGCGTCGTGCTGATCACGGCCGGCTACTTCTTGCTGTCCTTGTTGGAGTACGGCGATCCCGAGTGGCGGATCACCATCGCCATGTTGGTGATCGGCATCGGCCTCGGCTCGTGCAACCAGAACTTCCTGCTTGTGGTGCAGAACACGGCTGGCCCGACCAACATGGGTATCGCGACCGCCTCGACCCAGTTCTTCCGCAACATGGGCTCCACCATCGGCGTGACCGTCTTCGGATCGATCATGGGGTCCCAGTTGCCCGGTGCTGTGGCTCGTCACGTCCCCGAGGGCGTCGAGCTCCCCGAGGGCGGAGTCGGTGCCGGACTGGGCGCGGTCCTCGACCCGAGCCAGCTGGACCAGCTGCCGGGGCCGATCGCCGAAGCGATCCGGATGGGCCTGGCGGACTCACTCCATGTCGTCTTCCTGTCGGCCTTCCCCGTGCTCGCGGTGGCCCTCGTGGCTGCGGCACTGCTCAAGTCGTTGCCCCTACGCACCACCTTGCAACGGGCCAGGCCCCAGGCGGCACCAGCCGCGGCCCCGTCCCAGGCCGAGACGAGCTCCCGGTAGCAATTCGCCGCTGCTGTTCGTGTCTGACCGTTGTCAGCCGGTCGAATGTTCACCAGCCAATGGGGGTGTGGGACCGGCGACAACCGGATCCACACCCCCCATTCAGGCTGGTGGCTCGCAGGCGGCAGGGGTCAGGAGAGTGTGCCGGCAGCGATCGCAGCCGAAGCCGAGTCGCGATCCAGGTAGAGCGTCACCGCCGGGTGACGCCGCAGGATGCTGGCCGGGCAGGCCTCCTCGATCGGACCGGCCAAGGTCTGGGCGACCGCAGCTGCCTT
This sequence comes from uncultured Propionibacteriaceae bacterium, assembly GCA_945911015.1. Taxonomy (GTDB): domain Bacteria; phylum Actinomycetota; class Actinomycetes; order Propionibacteriales; family Propionibacteriaceae; genus Avipropionibacterium. Next base: position 54,532 of record CAMDZW010000002.1, on the reverse strand, counting down.
GCCCGCGGCCGGGACGATGCAGAAGATCCGTGCCGAATCCATCAGACGCGGCACGGTCAGGGTGAGGGCATGGGTCGGCACGTCGTCGAAGGTCGCGAAGCACTCATCGTCGACCTGCTGCTGGCGACAGACGTCGTCGAGCTCGACCACCTTGACCGCGAGGGCGTCGTCGAAGTCGGCGACGGGCGGATCGTTGAACGCGATGTGGCCGTTGACCCCAATCCCGGCACAGACGATGTCGATCGGGGCCTCAGCAAGCTTCGCGGCGTAGGCGGCCGCAACCTCGGCGGCATCGGCCTGGGTGACGTCCTCGGCGCCGAGCAGATGGACCTCGGCGAATCCGATCTTGTCGAAGACGAACCGACGCAGCCACTGACCGAAGCGTTCCGAGGCACCGACCGGCAGGCCGACGTACTCGTCCATGTGGAAGGCGATGACCCGGGACCAGTCAATCCCCTCAGCGGAGGCAAGCGCTTCGAGGAACTCCGACTGGCTCGGCGCGGCAGCGAAGACCATCCGTACGGTGTCCTGGCTGGCGAGCAGTTGCTTCAGGTGGGCGATGGCATCGTCGGCGGCTCGTCGGCCCATGGCCGGACGGTCCGGCAGGACCACCACTTCCATGCGGTCGACGGTGGAGCTGAGTACGGCGTTGTCGGTCACTGCTGATCCTTTCGTGCGCAATCGTTTGCACACTAGCAGGTACGCGCCAGCAGTAGGGTGAACCAGTGCCCGCCGGACATACCCGCCGTACCCTGATCCGCCGCCGCCTCGAGCAATGGGGCGACGTCACCTGTTCGGCCCTCGCCAAAGAACTCGGGGTCACCATCAAGACCGTCCAGCGCGATCTGGACCAACTGGCCGAGTTGGGCGAAGCCGTACGGGTCCACGGTGGTGCCGTTGCCCCTCGGACGGTCCGGACCTCACGTACTGACCCCCTGCTGCGGGTGGGTGTGGTGTTTCCCACGCGCACCTCCTACTACGAGCTGGTCCGCCGAGGGGTCGAGGTGGCCGCTGCTGCACTCAACCTGCAGTTGATCACCGGCGAGTACGACTATTCCGATGCTGTGGAAGCAGCTCGGCTGCGGCAGTTGTCAGGGCTGCAGATCGATGGCCTGCTGGCCACCTTGGCCTATGACTCCGACAGCTACCTGGGACTGGCCGAGCTCGACGTGCCGACCGTGTTGGTCGAACGCCCCTTCCACCAGCTCGGTGGCATGGCCTCAGTGCAGCCACCGGCGCTGAACCGGGTCGACCATGTCCATTCCGACCATGTCGCCGGCACAATGCTGGGACTGGATCACCTGTTCTCGTTGGGACATCGCCGGGTGCACTGTGCATTCGAACGGACACCGACCTCTCGTGGTCTGGTACGAGCCATCGGTGATGTGGAAGCCGGCAACCACCTCCCCCACTGGGGTTCGGTGTCGATGACCACCATGGACGTACGGGAGTACGTCGACGTCCCCGACATCGTGACCGAGCTGGTTGCCCGGGTCGCCAACAGCGAGGAGACCGCTCTGTTCCTGCACACCGACTACCTCGGCATGGCCGTGCAGCGGCGGCTTGCCGAGACGGGCCTCAGGGTGCCCGATGACGTTTCGCTGCTGACCTATGACGATCTGCGGGCCGGGGACCAGGTCGTGCCGATCAGCGCCGTGTCGCCACAACGGGAGTGGGTCGGCCGACTCTCCTGCGAGGTGCTGGCCGACCGGCTGCGCAGTCGCGGCCAGCGAACCCATGACGTACGGCCCTCGCAGCGGATCTCGCTGCTGCCGGAGTTGGCCCTGCGTGGGACCACAGCGCCACCAGACCATTGAGCGGCAATGTCGCCCACGCTGGTCGGCCTCTCCGACTGGTGAGGTCATCCTCGTCGCAGAACGCTCGCATACGCTGGGGGGCGCCATGCCGCACTCCACTCTCGCTCCCGTGTTCACCGGCCTACGGGTCGGTCTGCACACCCTGCTGATCGGGCTGACTGCCTTTGCGGTCGTGCGCGCCTTCGTCGTCGCGTCGCCGGTCGCGATCTGCACATTGGTGGTCGGCATCGCCTTCGTCGCCGTCCATCTCACCGGCGCCTGGGCCGCACGATCTGGCACTGGCCCAGACCTCGCGCGTCCAGCAGCCTCACGGCGAGGAGTTGCGATCAGTTGGGTCGCGGTCCTGACCGTGCTGTGGGCGGTGCTGTCCTGGCTGACCCCCGAAGGGACCTACCTCGTCTTTCCCTTGTTCTTCCTGTTCCTGCATCTGATGCCTGGCGTCGGCGGTCTGCTGACCGTGCTGGCAACCACGACGTTTGCGATCTTCACACTGGGTCTGCATCTGGGATTCAGCATCGGTGGGGTGATCGGCCCACTCATCGGTGCGGGAGTGGCATTGCTGATCGGGCTCGCCCATCGAGCGCTCACCAAGGAGGCCGAGGAACGCGACCGGCTCCTCGCCGAGTTGGTGCGCACCCGCCAGCAACTGGCTGACACCGAACGGGAGCAGGGCGCGCTGGCTGAGCGTGCCAGATTGGCCCGCGAGATCCATGACACGGTCGCCCAGGGACTGTCGAGCATCCAGATGCTACTGCGGGCCGCCGAGCGCGACACCCCTGAGCCCGGAGCGGGCTATCTGGCACTGGCTCGAGAAACGGCGGCCGACAGCTTGGCCGACACCCGCCAGATCATCGGCGAACTGACTCCGACTCGCCTCGGCGACGGTCTTGCCGCCGCTCTGCGCAGACTCGGCCAGGAACAGGCCAACCGCACCTCGGTCCCGATCGAGGTGACCGCTGACGATCTCGATCTTCCGATGGCCGCCCAGACCGCCTTGCTGCGTATCGCCCAAGGCGCGCTGTCCAACGCGACCCGGCACGCAGCCGCCACCCAGATCACGATCGGACTGTCAGCAGCCGAGGCAACGGTGACCCTGACGGTGCGCGACGACGGGCGTGGCTTTGACGTGGCGACCGCGGTCGCTGATTCCCACGGGACGGACTCATTCGGCCTCCAGGCCATGCGGGAGCGCGTCGAGCAGCTGGACGGCACCCTCGAGATCACCTCAACTGCCGGTCGGGGCACGACGGTCGAGGCTCGACTCCCCCACGATCCGGGATCGAGGACGCCGACATGATCCGGATCCTGTTGGCCGATGACCATCCGGTCGTGCGGACCGGTCTGCGCGCGATGCTTGCCGACGCTGCGGACCTCCAGGTGATCGGAGAAGGTGAGACTCCCGATGAGGCCGTTGCACTGGCCCGGGAGCTGAACCCGGATGTCGTGTTGATGGACCTGCAGTTCGGCACCGACCGGACCGGAGCCGACGCCACCCGCCAGATCCGTTCCCTGCCAACGCCACCGGCGGTCCTGGTCCTGACGAACTACGACACCGACAGCGACATCCTTGGCGCCGTCGAAGCCGGTGCGAGCGGATACCTCCTCAAGGACGCCCCACCCGACGAACTCATCACCTCGATCCGTGCTGCCGCAGCCGGTCAGACCGCCCTTGCCCCGGCCATCGCCGGCCGCCTGCTGGCCAGGCTGCGCTCCCCTCACCCCAGCCTCAGCTCACGCGAAACCGAAGTGCTCCAGCTGGTCGCCGACGGCTCCACGAACAACGAGATCGCCTCACGCCTTCACATCAGCGATGCCACCGTGAAGTCGCACCTGGTGCACATCTACACCAAGCTCGGAGTGTCCTCCCGCACCGCCGCCGTCGCCAGCGCCCGCGACATGGGCATCCTGCGGTAGTGCCGCGTGGCTGTGGCGTCAGCCGACCAGGTGTGGTCAGCAGGGGATGCCCGCCGCCTGTAGGTGGACCGAACAGCCCGGGTCCGGCTCGGCGACAACCATGGGTGGACCTCCGTAGCAGCTTCTCAAACCCCCGGAAGCCGCTCGGATCGCTGATTTCCCGTGTTCTACGGGGTTCTCGCGCTCGTCGGCCGCGCGCTCGGGGGGCTCGGATGATCGATGAGCGCGGCCCGGTGCGTCAGAATTCGCGTCAGTCTCAAACCCGTTTGAGCGTCTCCAATCGAGCCGAACTGGCCGCTGAGTACGCCGAGGGGGTGCCCGTGCGGGAGCTGGCGAGGCGATTCAACGTGCACCGCGGCACCGTCCGAGAGATAGCTCGGTCGGCGGGCTTGGCAGCGCGCCGACCGGAACTGTCCGATGCGATCCGACAGGACGCCGCCAAGCTCTATGCAGGTGGGCTGACGCTCGCTCAGGTCGCCGCGCGGCTCGCAGTCAGCAACGAGGCCGTGCGGTCGGCGGTGATCGCAAGCGGTGGGACGATCCGTGCTGGCGGTCGTCGCCGGGCCGGTGCCTGAATTCTCACACCTCATCGGACACCTATCGCGTCCACCTCGACCCGCTCTTCTGCGTCGTCTGCTTCGGAAGGCAAGCTGGCGCGCTGACGACGGGCGGTGAAGGACTCGCGGATGCAGGCACGGATCAGGAGCACAGCGCTGACCGGCCCGATCCAGAGCATCTTGAGCGTGTTCCAGATCGCCCACAGCACTATGAGGTGGAGCCATCCGGGAGCGTCGTGCTCGATGAGTTGGACACAGACGTTCGCGATCAGAACGTACGGGATCGCGAGCAGCATCGCGGGGATACCCCACTTCAAACCACGGCGGGTGCGGATTGCATCCAGCAGGATGTTGGTGGGCATGTAGCGCCGTAGAAAGTAGCGGGTGTGGACGCTGCCGGCCCAGATCAGACGGATCATGGTCTTGTTCCTCTCCATCGCACAGTGCACCTGGTGAGGCAGTGCGTTGAAGAGTGACCCGAGGGTCTGCCGAGACCGGCGCATTGCAGAGGAGAAATCCGCCTCGTTGCGCAGTCTACGCTCGATGCCTGACTTTGGATAGCGCCGTCGCTGTCCACTCACATGGCTTCGGAGACGATCGCACGTACTCGTGGGGGCAGCAGGCCGCTGGTGTCGGTTGCTTCAACCAGGGTCGCTAGGTTCTTCCACGTCCTGGCTCGCAGTTCAGTTGGACTCATGGCGTGGGTCCGCGCGAGCGTGCTCTCGACGGCAGCAACGTTTCCCGGCTGGTATGGACGGGGGCCTACACGGTTGCCGTCGGGGTGGTCTGTCTCGATCAGGAGGCGGTCGAGTGGTATTGCCTCGATGGTCTCGGTGCGGCGCACGGATGCGGCGTTGACGGAGAAGTAGGCGCCGAGCTTCACCGCCTTGTCGGTGAGGGTGGGTTCGCCGAGCCACCAGTGCAGGATGGCGCCCCTGATCGGTGTTCGCTCCAGCTCATCAACTACCTCTGCCGTCGCCCCGTAACTGTGGATGGATGTCAGGCGAGGATTTCGTTGCAGGCAGCCAAGGACGGAGGCCAGCACCTCTCGCTGCCGGGGCAGTCGTGATCTGACCTTTCCGTCGAGGCCGATCTCTCCGACGTACGCCGTCCTCTTGACTAGGTCGCTGAACTCCTTCTCGTCGTACGCTTCCAGGGATGCTCTAACGGCTGGATGCACGCCGACTCCCCACACCGTGAGGAGGTCTCCGCTCTGTCGGCTCAGCGCGCGTGTAGATTCTTCGAGGCTTCGGCTTGCGGCAAGAATCACTGCTCGCAACCCGAGGAGTTCTCTGGGATCGATCGTGGTGTCGATGTGTGCGTGAGCGTCGAGTGGTGGCCAGGTTGCGCTCATGTGAGGGCCGCCAGCTCGCTGGCTCCCCGGAGGCAGAGGTCACGTGCTTGGCTCGCTGAGTAGCCGTCTGGAAGGCGCATGGCAGCGATATCGCTGACCCGGATTCCCCGGGCGACGAAGCCTTGGATGCTGGGCAGGATGGAGGCGTTTGTCAGTCGCTCCTTTACTTGTTCGCTCGGCCACTTATCGGCCACGTATGTGCTCGTGTCAGGCAGCCCGGCTGCTGCGAAGGAGGCTCGACGTACGAGGCATCCGAAGCAGGTGCCGCAGTGGTCTTTGGCCTTGACTCCGAGCCAACGTCTGTTTGTGTGGGCGCACGAGTTGGTGGCGCTGAGGAAGGCTCCGGCTACCTTGTCGTCGCCGACCTCGTCGGCAAGCCATCGGAACATCTCACCCTTGGTCTGTGTCGCGAAGGGGTTGTGGATCGCGGCGACGGCACCGGCTTCTTGGGCAAGTCTGGACAGCTCGGTGAGGAACCACGGGTGGGTCGTTCGAGTGGACAGGCTGCCTAGCTGGTCAGGTCCGAGTGGTGGGTTCAGCGAGGCGAAGCCGTTTTCGGGAATCCATAGCGGCACGTCGTTGACGGATGCGACTGACAGGCCGAGGGCGAGAAAGAGGAACGAGCGTGTTCGAGTGCTTGTCTCGTTCTTGAAGCGGTAGCCGCCGGGCTGGACTTGGCTGCGTGTGAAGGTGACTTGGCAGTGGTCTTGCGCCGAGCCGTCGGGGAGAAGGTCGCGTATCCGCTCTGCGACCTCTTGCTGTACTGGAGATATCGATGTGGCGCCGATGTGGGACACCAGGACATGTGGCTCGGATCGTGTGCGGGCGAGAAACGCTCCCGTTCCTGAGTCTGCACCTCCGCTCAGCAGCACCACCCGCTGGGCCTCGGGATAGGGGTTGGTCTGGACTGTCTCTTTGGGCAACCGGGTTCGTCGGAAGGTCAGGTGCCATTCGTCGCCTGATAGGAACTCCAACAATGCGCCGAACTCGCCGGCGATCGCGTTCCAAGCGTCGGCGTCCGCTACCGGCACTGTCATGTCGAAGGAGCGTCGAGTCCAGTTCACGCGCCCAGACTGTCGACGCACGGAACGATCGGCTGCATACACCATTGCTGCCAGGCGGAACAAGTCCGCGTTTGCTGGTCGGACCGCTCCGAGACGTCCAAGGCGTGGGCCGAGCGGGGTGTTGAAGCTGCCGGTTCCGTTGACGGGCCAGTAGAGCGTGCTCGACGCGGCGTCATCGGTGATGTTCTTCGGGACCTGAAACCTGAGATCGAACTCGGCCATCACGGCTCCTCATGTAGGGCACGGAGATACTCCAGGCCGTTCTCGATGGCTGTCGTGAACTCCCCTGCTGTGGGACCAGTTGGCGAGAGGTTCGCATGCGCGGCAAGTTCCTCGGCAGCCTGGCGCACGTCATTCTCGAACTCCGCGCGCTGAGAGCCAGTCATGTCCTTGCCGTTGAGTGTGGATGCCGTCTCCACCAGGTATGCCTCGGCGAGTATGAGGGCGACAGCCTCCTCTGCGATCTGCCCAAGTGAGACCTGGACCCCGGCTGCGTCGCTCTGCATCAACCATTCGGCGAGGTTTCCTACAACCTGTAGTTGCTCTGAAGTCTCGATCGTTCCATCAGGGAGGTCTTCGCAGACCTTCTGTGCGATCTGGTGAGCGACATCGAAGATGTTTGGGTTCGCGCGCAGTGCGTCGTAGTCGAGACCGAGGCCCCGGAGGGTCTGCGCATCGCCGGTGCGGTACGCGTAGGCGGCTGCGGCGCCGCGACCTGCCGAGCGTGCCGAGGTAGCAGTAGACCGAGTGAGCGCGGCGGTCTTGCTGCGCTGCGACTTGCTCGCTCCACCTCCGGTCCGTGACGAGCGAAACAGGGCGGCGGTGGGGAGCATCCGGCTCGCCGGGGAGGAGGGAGAAGGTCGCGATATTGTCGGGGGCGGTTGTTGTGCGTTGTCATTGGGACCGACGTCGGTGGCGCCCGTGGCCCCAGGTAGCGAGTCCAGCCAGTCGTCCAGACCATCACGGATGTCGTTCCCGATTGCGCCGCTGCCTCCGGAGTATGAACCTTTGTGTCCCATCAGGATCGGCCTTTCCCGCCCGGCAGCGGAGTCGTCAGTGCGTTCTTGAGTTTTCCGTCTGGCAGACGGCCAGCAAGGCCGTCGATTACGTCCTTCATGCCGGGGATGTCGAGTCCCGCCAAGTGAATGGCCGTGCCCACTTGGAGGTCATCGAGAGGAAGACGGCGGAAAGCGTCGAGTGCGGCTGGCTGCAACGAAGGATGGGCCCCTGCAAGCCGGGCGATGCCGGTCACAGCGCCCCGTTGCTCCTGAACCCTGTCGCGCGCCCGCAATGACAGGTGGCGCACGAGTTGGTCGGCGTCTTCGGGCGGCAGCGCCGCTAGCTTGTCGCCGGAGACTTGGTGGCGGTCGACTGTGCGTGTGGAGGCAAGCTGCGCGGCGAGGTCACGGAGATGCTTGGGAAGTTCCGCGCTGACGAGAAGGTCGCCGCGGAAGGAAGCCGCGAGATGCAGGTACGGGCTCAGGTCCTCGCCGTGCAGGTCGGGTGGGAGCTTTGCCCAGCGAATCAGGTCATCGGAGAAGTGGATGGCAACGCTCGTCTTCGTCTCCGGTGTCTCCTCAGCCGACTCGATGGCGCTCGTGTCGACGCCCGCTGGTTCTTGGTCGTCATCCGTCGCTTCGACCGACTCGTCATCTGAGGTCGGCGCGCTTTCAGCTTCTTTGGGCTTGTTCGCCAGGGCTTCCAGTGCTTCGAGGCGGTCGCGGAGTTCTCCCGTGCGAAGCCATGACAGGACTGCTTGAAACTGTTCTGGGAGCAGGACTTCCAGCACCATCAGTTTCGCAACGACGTCGAACTTCAGATCGATCCCCCGTCGCGCAGCGATAGATCGTCGAATATTGAGGTCGTTGAGGAAGCGCTTGATTCTCCTCGGGTTTCCACGCAACTTCTCGTACAAGATGGTGGTGAGTCGTCGCGCGAAGGCCAGCTCAGCCTCGAAGTTGAAGTCCTTGGGTGGCTTCAGGTCGTCGAGGGTTCCAACGGCGCGTAGACGCTGGCACTCGTCGATGACGTGCTGGAGCTGTTCAGCGTCGAGGGTTGCTTCGACTCTGTTCTGGAGTTGGAGCAACAGGACATAGGCCTCGGTGTCGAATGCGCCGAGGGCCGGCAGGGGGACCGTGGTCTGAACGATCTTGTGCAGGTAGAGCTTCGAGGGCGGCTCGGCGGGGAGGCTCTCATCAGTCTCGGCCCGCTCAGTGGGCATGGTCCACTCGGGCAACTTGGTCCGAATCGCTTCGGCAACGCGCTCCTCGTCTGCTGCGATGACGAAAGCTATTCCGTCCACGCTGAGGAACAAGCGGATTGTCTCCAGCGTCTCGACCACGGTGTCGACCAGACACCGATCAAGATCATCCACGAGCACCGCGACGCGCTTGACGTGGCTCAACTCGTCGGTGCCCATCAGTTCGGCGAACTCGCTCTTGAATCCCGCGAGCCCGCGCGCTTCATGCGTCTCGTCCTCCCCAGTCCCGCTCTTTTCACGGATCAGGCCGAGAACATCATCAATCTTCGGAATCTGGAGAGTCAGGGACGACTTGGCTGCGAGACGGACCGCCTTGGACCAATCGACCCTGTCCGATAGCTTTTTCAGGAGGGCCTTCGCCTTGTCCGTCTTGCTCTCGGCGGCCTTCTTCTTTGCCACCTGTCCGGCGAGTTCCGTCGCTAGAGCTTCCAGAACCTCGTCGATCAGGCTCTCTTTCGCTCCAACGGCAGGGTCGTAGCGCCATGGATCGGTGCGGACTGTGATGATCTTGGCCGTCTCAGCATCACTACGCTCATCAAGGTCTGCCTTGATGAGTTCAAGCACTGTGGTCTTGCCGCTGCCCCACGGACCCGACAGGCCGATGGCGAGAGGATCGAGGTCGTCATCGAGGACGGCGTCGGAGACAGTCTCGGCGATCGCCTTGGCCGCCAGGAAGTCAGTCGTCGAAGGCTCATCGGACCAGAGACGGCCCCGTAGATCGTGGGCCTCAGTCATCGAAAACACCACCGCTCATGGCGGCGGCTTGCCTGCACGGTCGACGCATGTCCTTCTCTCCTTCCGCCTGGGGCGCGCGGAGGGAGACGCCCGTGTCAGAGGAACAGCATGTGACCATGATCGCACTTCGGCGGTCGACGCGAGACCTGACACGCTGCGCGACCCCAGCACGCCTTCTACAGGCTCGGCCCTTGCCGGGCCGGGGCAGGTGGTCGGCGCTGCCGGGGTGGCTCAGGCCGGCCAGCGAGCTGGCGAAGTGCGCCCTCGGCCCTGGCGTGGTCGATCTTCTGCGCCGCGCTCTCCGGCGCCATACCGAGCGGTGTGTCCTCGGTGATGCCGTAGCGGTCGCGATAGGCAGCGATAGTGCGGGCGTTGCGTCGCCACGCCGCTGTCTTGCGCGGGTCGCGCGGTGGCTCACCGAGTAGCCGCGTCCAAACTCCTCCGGAATCGCGAGCTGTATCGAGCACGGCCTCGGCGCGGGTTTCGATCAGTTCGCGCCGCTCATCAAGTGCCTGCCGCATGTCGTGGGTCATCGGGCCATCGGCGGCGGGGATCAGGCCGGCGATGAGTCGAGGCGCCTTGCGGGTGCGACCCGACCCTGCCGGGCGTGCGGTGGCGTGCGCGACCCGGTAGTGCAGCACCGACGCGATGTCGTCAGCGTCGGCGAACCCGCGAGCGGCGACCAATCGGGGGAACAGGCGATCGACGTCGTGGTGGTTGGCTTCGGCGCGTCGCAGCTCGGCGGTGAGCGCGCCGAAGGCCTCCGACTCGAGAGCGGCGTCCGCCTGGTCGGCAGTCAGGCCAGAGGCACGGATCAGGGTGGCCCACCGGTCTCGTTGCGCCGCGGCGGCGATGGTCTCGTACTCCGCCGCGAGCTGGGCGATCGACCCCCAGTGCTCTTGCTCGGCGGTGATGGTCTCGTGCGCGGACAGCTCAGCGCCCACGTGTTGTAGGACGCCGTAGAGCACGGACCGGCCGGTGGCATCGGCGTTGTCGCTGGGATGCGGGTGGGCGTGCTCGTCGGCCCGGACGAGGATCACGTACGCGACATTGGTGTGCTTGCCTCGGGTCATCGCGACATAGAAGTTCTCCCGCGTGGTGGTCGGCTCCACCAGCACGTGCGCGGTATCGACGGTGACGCCTTGCGCCCTGTGGGCAGTGATCGCATAGCCCAGATCAACATGGTCGGCCACGTACGAGGCGGGGAGGATGATGGAGCCGCCGAACCGGCGGCCGGTCTTGCGGATCGTGACCGAGCCGTCGTCGCGGACGCCGGTGACGGTCCAGGTGTCACCGTTGCGCACCCAGGTCTTGCCGTTGCGTAGGCGGCGATCGTTGCGGCGGGTGATGATCGTGTCCCCGACCCCAGCAGCGGTCCCGTCGTTCAGCTCGACCTCCCGGCCGGGCTTCAAGGTGCCGTCGAGAATCAGATCGGCACGAGCGCGCTGGTTGAGGGCGCTCACGTGGTCGCGGGTCTCGGCGACCAGCACCGACACCAACCCATGCTCCCGGTCAGCGCGCCACGCGGTGTAGGCGGCGTCGGTCATCGCCTCGGCCTCGCCATCGCGGATGCGGTCATGGTCGAAGTAGGTGTCGATCACCTGCGTACGACCGTGACGGAGGGCGAGGGATGCGGTCTTCTCCCAGGCGTTGGTGAACCGGTGGACGTCGACCAGCTCGGGCGCATCATCCCGGTCACCGACGAGGAGCCCGAAGGCGCCGCCGGCGTCCACGGACTGGAGCTGGCCGTAGTCGCCCACAAGCAGAACCTTCGCCCCCACCCGTTCGGCCAGGTGGGTGATGCGATCCAACGAGAGAGTGCCGGCGAGGGAGGCTTCGTCGATGATGACGAGCTGACCCGCCTGGAAGTCGGTGCCGTGGACGAGGTGGTTCTGCCACCACTTCGCCGTGTTCTCCGTCGCGATCCCGAGGTCGTCAGCAAGGACCTGCGCCGCGACCGCGGATGGTGCCAGCCCGACCACAGAGCCCTCGCCGTGCTCCTTCTCCCACGCACGCCGCAGCGCCGACATCGCCGTCGTCTTTCCGGCGCCCGCCGGGCCGACGAGCACATCGAGAACGCGTCCCGAGATGGCGATCTTCATGAGCACGTCGGCCTGATCCTCCCCGAGCATCCGCCCCTCGGCATCGGGACGGGCGGTGACCTTCTCCACTGTTCGGAGCGGGACGGTGGGCGCAGTGAGAATGCGGGAGCGGTCGAGCAGCCGGTCCTCGGCCGCGAGCAGCAGCTCGGAGGAGAACACGGTCGAGTGCTTGGGCCGGAACACGCTGGTGCCGTCCACCCGCCGGAATGCGGCCGGCGACGTGGCGAGGTCGGGCGGCGTCAGCCGCAGCGATGCTTGCTCGGCGGCGTCGGCGATCATCGCCACGACGGCTTCGCGGTCTTGCATGGTGGCGAAGCGCCAGCCCATCGTCTGCCGGGACGCCTCGGCCATGAGGTTCCACCGCCGCCAGGTGGACCGCTTCTCACCCACCACCTCGACCACCGACTGCCCGAGGTCGGCGATGACATCCAGCGGCACGTCATCGGCCCGCAGCAGCAGCGGCTTGTCGTTGTCGGTGATTATGTGTGCCCAGCCGGTGGCGTCCTGGCCGAGCACCCCGGTCGCGCGGGTGCGCCACTCGGCGGTGAGGTCGGCCAGCGACCGGACCTCCTTCTCCGGCCGCGTGGACAAGGTGGCTTGTGCACGTAGCTTCATGATCGTCGCCGGGGACGGCCGCCTACCGTGCTTGCTCACGTAGTCCGCGATGAGGCGGTCGGTCTCGGCATCGATGTGCCTCGCACGGGTGGAGAACTCGGCCACCAGCTCCTCCGGCACGCTGCTGATCGCCCATGCGGGGTTGCGGTCTCGGCCCATGTCGCGGGCCTCCCACTCGACGCCAAAGGTGCGGGTCATATGGTCGGCGAACACCGCCTCGTGCAGCTCCGACAGCGCGACCACGGAGGCGTGCATCGGCCGACCATCCAGTGATCGCCACTTGCCATCGAGGGCGGTCTGGACCTTGTTGGAGATGACGACGTGCGTGTGCAAGTGGGGGTCGCCGGCGCGGGAGTCGAAGTGATCGAATGCCGTCGCGACCAGCCCGGTGACATCGACCTGTGCAACGGCTCCGTCGCCGGCGGTTGCACCGGTGCGAGTGGCTGCAACCTCGCGCTCCATGAACGCAACCACCTCCGCAACCGCCGCATGATGCGCCTCACCAATCAACGCCTGCGTCCCGGCATCCGCGACAGCCCACAGAGCCGATGCGGACTTCGGGATCGAGAAGGTGAAGTCGAACCCGGCCACCGCCCGCCGTCTGCCGCGTTCGGTCTCCTCGGCCTCGATCCGCGCGACCGCCTCACCCTTGGCACCGGGGCCCAGTTCGGGATCGAGGTCAGCGATCCGGGCCTCGATCCGCTCCGGCACGGACTTGTAGGCGGGGAACGCGTGCCCTAGCGGGTCGCCGGTGATCGGATCACGGCCCATGCCCATCAAGAGCTGGAGCTGGGCCTCCGACACCCGATCACCCACCGCGAGCTGACCCTTGCCGAGCGCGGCGACGCCAGAGCCGAGCCACTGGCCCAGTGGTGTACCTTCCTCCACGTAGTAGCGCGTGAGTGGTGTCGACAGCGAGCGATCCCCGTCCGCGGCAGCGACCGAGCGCAACAGGTACTTGTAGCCCTCTCCGGCGCTCATGACCCGCATCGAGACTGTCATGGCGGTCAGGTGCACGGGTTGCCGCTTACGCGTTGTGAAGGCAAGCACAATTGCAACGAGCGTGAAGGAGCGCTGAGAGGAGTGGTACGTCCGCGTGCGTCAGGCCTGAGGGTCGGGGCGGCGGATCGGTGCCCATCGTTTCGGCGAAGAGAAGACAAGCGAGGTCGTGGGGCGGCCGCTCTCGTTGATGGTGTCGATGAACGGTTCGAGGGCGCTCAGCGATTCGGCGACCATGCGGATGACATGGTCGCTCTGTCCTGCGACCCGGTGATCTTCGAGTACGCGGTGTTCGTGAGAGGCCTCGTTGGCGATGGCGTAGGACTGTCGGCGCCCGGTGCTCGCGACATGGATGAACGCCTCGACCGGATACCCCACCATGGCCGGGTCGAGTCTAGCGCTGTAGCCGACGATGACACCGGCGCTTTCCAGGCGACGTACTCGGCTCGCCACCGCCGGTGGGGTCAGTCCCACCTGCCTGCCGAGTTCTCGAAACCCCATCCGGGCGTCAGTTTGCAGTAGCTCTAGCAGATGCCAGTCGATCTCGTCCAAGTCGGCCATGCTCCTATTCTGCCGCACAGAACAGCAGAACGAAAAGTATAGGCACGCATCTACTTGCTGAACTGTGGGTCAGGTTACTGATCGCTTCACTAGAATCGACTCAGTGCTGGCGAGGACGGCGAAGGAGGAGGTGCCACGTGGGGGTTCGCGGGTGGGGGTTGTTCGCAGCCGTCTCGGTCCTGTGGGGTGTGCCGTATCTGTTCAACAGCATCGCGCTCGAAGACCTCGGTCCCCTCCAGATCGCTGCCGCGCGTGTGGTGGTCGCCGGCCTGATCCTGGCCCCGGTGTTGTTGGTGCGTGGTCGCTGGCGCGTGTTCACCACGCACGGGCCGAAACTGCTCTTGGTCGCGGTCATCGAGGTCGTCATTCCGTTCAGCCTCATCGCGGCGGGCCAGCAGACCGTTCCCTCGGGAACGACCGGGGTGTTGATCGCCCTCGAACCACTGTTCATTGCCCTGCTCGCGCCCCTGGTCCTGGGCAGCAAACGCCTGCGGGTCACCGGATGGGGTGGCCTGCTGCTCGGCTTGGCAGGGGTGGGCACCTTGCTCGGCATCGATCTGCACGGCACCGGCATCGTGCTCATCGTCGCGGCCGCACTGAGTTACGGCATCGGCGCGATGCTGATGGACAAGTGGTTCGCCGAAACCGCCTCCATCACCGCCACAAGCGCCATGATCCTCACCGCAACCCCGCTGCTGGTCGTGATCGCGCTCATCGCCGAACCCCTCGCCATCCCGACGCCGCCAGCGATCGCCGCCTTGCTCATCCTCGGAGTCGCCTGCACCGCAGGCGGCTTCGCCGCGTTCTTCGCCCTCATCAAGCACGCAGGAGCCACCAAGGCCGCGCTCATCACCCACGCCGCACCGATCGTGGCCCTGCTCGCCGGCATCATCTGGCTCGATGAACAGATCACCAGCCTGCAACTGCTCGGCTGTGCTCTCATCCTCACCGGGGCAGCGCTCGTCATCTACACCAAACCCCCAGCTTCGACGCCCGAACCCGCCTCGCCCCAGGCACTCACCGACGCAGGGAGCCAGGAGTCATGACCACAGGGGAGGCACAGCGGGGTTACCCCCGAGCCGAGACAGCCCACGCCGCGAACCATGGCTGACGTGGTAGTCCGCAGCGCGCACGATCGGGACGTCCCTGCCCTGGTGGAGCTGCGCGGCGAGATGTTCACGGCCATGGGCATCACCGAGCAGGACCCGTCGTGGCGCGAACAAGCTCGGCTGTGGTTCATCGAGCGGCTAGAGAACCCGTCCTACTGCATCGTGGTCATCGAGGTCACAGGAGCCGTTGTGGCCTGCGCCATGGGCGCCATCAGAGACGCCGCGCCATCGCCCGCAGTTCCAGCCGGCCGCGACGTGCTGATCAGCAACGTCTGCGTGCTTCCGTCCGCACGCGGCAACGGCTACGGCCGAGCTGCGTTCACCGCAGTGATGAACTGGGCCCGAGCTTCCGGTGTCGGCCGGGCGGAGTTGTTGGCAACTTCGGCGGGAGCGGCAATATATCGCGAGGCCGGGTTCACCCACAGCGAGCATCCAGTCATGCGAGCGGCACTGACGCAGCCTGCGCCTGCCGAGGGCTAACCGGAAGCCGACCAAGGGACGCCCGCCACCTACGCGCACTGGCCCCGGCAGTCATAGGCTGACCGCACGAAGACGCAGTTATGTTTGCTTCCCTACGGGGTACCTTCCTCCGCGTAGTACCGCGTCAGAGGCGTCGACAGCGACCTGCAGGGCACGTGAAGGACGGCCGACGCGAGATGATAGAGGCATGTCGTCTCCCTCGGTGCCACTGACCGGATTGCTTTCCGGTAGCTCGGTGTGGACGCGCGTCACTGACGGCGAGTCAGGCGCGATTGTGCTGCGTCACGTGTCCGAGGAACGGTTCGCCAAGGTCGTCTCCGTTGCTGATGCGAGCACGCTAGAAGATGAGCGCGATCGAATCGAGTGGCTGTCGACCACCGGAATCCCTGGCCCCAGCGTGCTCGACTGGCGCACCACCGAGCACGGGGCCTGCCTCATCACCAGCGCAGTCGCAGGCGTCCCGGCGGACCGGCTCGACCCGGCCCAGCTCGCGCAGGTATGGCCGTCGATCACCGACACGCTGGTCCGGCTGCACAGCATCCCCGTCAGTACGTGTCCGTACGGCAGGACGCTGGACGAGATGATGGCGCTGGCCCGCGCGACCGTCGCCGAGAACCGGGTGCACCCCGAGTTCCTTCCCCAGCACCTCATCGAGACCCCGCCCGCGGTGATCCTCGAAAGCTTGGAACGCGACCTCCCGTCCCGCCAGGAACAAGAGGACGCCGACGCGGTGGTCTGCCACGGAGACTTCTGCCTTCCCAACATCCTCATCGACCCCGATACTTCGCTCGTGGCCGGGCTCATCGATCTCGGTCGGCTCGGACAGGCAGACCCGTACGCCGACATAGCGCTCCTGCTTGCGAACGCCCGCGAGACCTGGGCCAACGAAGACACCGCCCAACGAGCGGATCACGACTTCGCCTCCCGGTACGGCATCATCCTCGACCCCGACCGCCTGGACTTCTACCTCCGACTCGATCCGCTGACCTGGTAGACCGTGCTCGGCGTACGCTGAATCCGCGGAAAGAAGCCGATCAAGACCGGACTACTTTTGCTCCCCTGCGGCGTACCCGCCTCCATGTAATACCTCGTCAAAGGCGTTGACAGCTCGCGGTCGCCGTCCGCGGCCGCGACGGTGCGCAGCAGGTACTTGTAGCCATCGCCCGCGCTCATCACACGCATCGAGACCGTCACCCGCGCCACCGCCTTTCGACGGCCAGGTGAGCGGGCGACAACCACGCGAAAGCCCGTCAACGTTGGTTGACAAACCTCGACCTGCAAGAGGCGTGGCAGCTCCGACGACGGGCGGAACGCGAGGCGGATCGGTCTCGGCCCGACGGCCGGGAGTGGGCGTGCCTTGTCGTGTCGTCAGCGAGGCGTCGGCGGCGGTTGAGCGGAGTCGTGCACCTGCCAGGTGATCAGCCCGGCGAAGGGCTCCGTGAGGGGTTCGGGTCCGGGGTCACCGAGCTGCCGGAGCCCACATGCACGACCACAACCCTTCTGATGGGCATCGTCTGCGGGTCGGTCGCTGTTCTCCGGGCACGGCGGGCTCGACCTCGCCGTCGAGCACGTCTTCAACGCCGAGACCGTCTGGTTCTCGGAACTCAATGAACCCGTCGCCCGCGTCTTCGCCGACCACTGGCCCGAGCCTCCGAACCTCGGGGACATCACCACCATCGACTGGCATGCGGTCAAGCCGGTGGACATCCTCTGCGGCGGGTTCCCCTGCCAGTCCGTATCGACGGTCGGCAAGCGCGCCGGTCTCACTCCTGGCGCGGCCGCTGGGCTCCGGTCCCACATGGCCGCCGCGATCGAGGCATTGCAACCCCGGCTCGTGGTGATCGAGAACGTCCGCGGGTTGCTGTCCACCCCAGCCCAGCGCATCACCTCGGAAGGCACCGACCATGAACAACGCAACTCTGGTAACGCAACCCCCGAGCAGGATGCGGCCGCAACCCTTCGCTATCTGGAACCCGACCCGCGGCATCTGGGAGACGATGCAACCCGACCTCTGAGGGCTCTTGGCGCCGTTCTCGGCGATCTGGTCGACCTGCGGCGAGACGCACGATGGGTCGGCCTACCGGCTTCGCTTGTCGGCGCTTCTCACCACCGGTTTCGCATCTTCATCCTCGCCCATCCCCAAGACCCTGTTCCGCACTCCGTTGGCCCCGGACTCCTCCCGCGGTGGGGAGGCCCTGGACCGGGTGCGTGCCAGACGGGGCACGATCGCGCTGTCACACCAGGTCATCGACCTGGCTCTGCACGGACCCGATGGCTTACCGAACAAGAACGACGAGTCAGAGACGCTGTGGTCGCTGATCGAGCACAGCTTCGACAATGGGGACGCTACGCCGACGCCATCGCCCGATGGGAACACATCACCGGCCGAACAGCCCCGGCACCAGTCCTCCTGAACGACGACATTGGACCACGGCCAGCATCGGAGTTCGCGGAGTGGCTCATGGGCCTCCCCGCAGGCTGGGTCACCGACTCTGGACACAGGCTCGCCCCGAATCAGCAGATCGCGGCGCTCGGCAATGGAGTGCTGCCGTTGCAGGCAGCGGCGGCGCTCACCTCTAGCAGGTGACACTCCTGGCGAACGGTGCTGCCAGTCGGCCGTCACCACCGGTAGGTAGCCGCCCGCACAGAGGTTGGCGATTGGTTGCGATGCAAAATCCGCCGTCTGTGGCCTGGTACGCTTGCTTCGTGAGTTCTCCCGAAGCAAGCAGAGTGGGGCTATCGGTCCGCCGGTAGCCCGAGATGCTGTAGTTCCTTCCTGATTCCCAGCGCACGCCCTGTCGGGCGGCGCTGTCTTTGTGAATCCTCACGCATACGAAGCGCCTGCGGTGCCGACCGCGTCGTTCACTTTCGTCATCTCTTGCTTCGGAAGGCATTTTCATGCCCATTGTGTTGTACATCCTTGCCCTCGCCGTGTTCGCGCAGGGCACCTCTGAGTTCGTCCTGGCCGGTCTGCTGCACGGCATCGCCGGCGACCTCGATATCTCGCTCGCGCAGGCCGGTCTGCTGACCTCAGCCTTCGCGGTCGGCATGGCGCTGGGAGCACCTGTCATGGCCGCGGTCGGTCGTGGGCTCTCGCCTCGCTGGACCATGAGCGGGTTCCTTGCCCTGTTCATCCTCGCGCACGTCGTCGGCGCCGCGGCGGAGAGCTTCGGGCTCCTGTTCGCCACCCGGGTCGTGGCGGCGCTGGCGAACGCGGGCTTCCTCGCGGTCGCCCTGTCCACGGTTACGCACCTCGTCCCGGCTCACTCCCGCGCCCGCGCACTGGCGGTCATCCTCGGCGGCACAACGCTGGCCCTGATCGCCGGTGTCCCGGCGGGAGCGTTCGTCGGGAACGCCCTCGGCTGGCGGGCCACCTTGTGGGCGATCGCCCTCGTCTCGGTGCCCGCGCTGATCGCGGTGCTCATCGCCACCCCGACACGTGCCGTGCAGACGGACCACGCTGTCGCACGACGGTCTCTGACCGGTGAGTTGCGGACGTTGCGGCTGCGGCCGGTCCAGCTGAACATCGTCATGGGGGTCCTGGTCAACGCGGCCACGTTCTGCTCCTTCACCTACCTCGCCGTCATCGCCGGCACACGAGCCGGGGTCAGCGAAACCCTGGTGCCTCTGTTGCTGGGGGTGTTCGGTCTCGGCGCGTTCTGCGGTGTGACCGCGGCGGGTCGGCTCGCGGACCGGAGCTGGCGCGAGGTGATCCTGGTGACCGGACCGCTGCTGGTGCTCGGCTGGGCGCTGCTGACGGTGATGGTCGATAGCCAGCCGGTGGTGTGGGTGCTGGCGCTGCTCCTCGGGGCGCTCTCCTTCGCGCTGGGCAGCACGCTGATCGGTCGGATCATGGCAACCGCGGGCGAGGCGCCGTCCATGAGCGGCTCCTTCGCCACGGTCGCGATGAACCTCGGCGCGGTCATCGGGCCGATCGCCGGCGGGGTGGCGATCGAGCTGGTCGGCGTGCGCGGTCCGCTCGCGGTCAGCGCGCTCCTGGTGCTTGGCACCGTCGGCCTCGGGTGGGCCACGAGACGCGCCCGTGCAGATCGGCCGCGGACGACAGTACCCGTGGCCTGAGCGGACACGCTGGTTGCGGCCCGACCTGAAATGTGCATCCGGCGGTGGGTCTGACAAGGCTCGGACCCACCGCCGGGGCCAGCTCGTCGCTGTCGTGGACGACGCGTGTCCGCGGGCGGCAAGCACCTATGCGGTAGCACCGGCCGGGCGTCGCGTGCTAACGTGGACGTCATGTCGACCCCGATCGCAGACAGAGCCTAGCCACCGGAAGGATTCGGTGGCTAGACCTCGCTGACCGCCACGTCTTCGGCGCGAACGGGTCTTCCGCAGGCACATCGTGCCAGTTCGACGGAACATTCTGGACGCTCTTCCCGTGGTCCAATTCCGCTCTTGAACTGAATTTCATCGGCTGCTGCCACGCTGCTTTGTCCTTCCGCTGAGTCGATCGCGTCCACCGCGCGATCTACCTCACTACCCGGAAGGTTCTCCCTCGTGGTCACTCCCAGCTATCCCACCAATCTCGCTGCCGGCATCCCTGCACGGCGACCGGGAAGCCCGGCACTGCCGATTCCTCCGCCCAACAGCCATCTAGAGCGCATTCGCCGCGTGCTCGATGAGCATGGTCAGCCCGATTATCAGTTCACCGCGCTGCTCCAAGGCCTCCGCGCAGGCCGGACCGCACGCTTCGGCGACGCCCGCCACCTTCCACGGCTCGTACGCGACGACCTCGAAGCACGGCTAGGACCGATGATCCTGCCCGCGACGGTAGTGAGCAGCGGCGAAGACACATCCGTAGAGAAGGTCCTCTTCTCCGGCGACAAGCCCGGCTATTTCGAGGCAGTGCGCTCACGCTTCCGCGACGGCTGGTCATCGATCTGCCTGTCCTCGCAGTCCGGTTGCGGCCTGGCCTGCACGTTCTGCGCCACCGGCGCGGTCGGGCTCGTCAGGAACCTGGACGCCGAGGAGATCCTGGCGCAGGCGCTCTACGCCCCTTGGCAGCGCGACCGTGCGTTTCCCGTGAAGAGCATCGCCTTCATGGGCATGGGCGAACCCCTCGCCAATCCCCGCATCTTCACGGCACTGGACATGCTGACCGACCCGCAGGTCGGCGGCTGGTCCCCGCGACGGATCACAGTGTCCACGGTCGGGTTCGCGCCACGATTGGCCCAACTAGTCGCCCAGCACCCGCACGTCACCATCACTCTCTCGGTCCATTCACCGTTCCCGGACCAGCGCTCCGTCCTGATCCCGTTACAGAAGCGATTCCCGCTCGAAGCCAGCGTGGACATCCTGGACCGCCACGTGGCTGCGACCCGCCGACGTGTGTTCTTGGCCTATCTGCTGATCGATGGCGTCAACGACAGCGCCGAACACGCAGAACACCTCGCGCGCCTGGTGAAGCACCGATCACGACCGGACCTTTTCAAGATCAGCGTCATCGCCTACAACGAAGCCGCAGGCGTGACCGCACCGTACCGGCGTCCAGCTACCCGGACCGTCCAAGAGTTCGTCGCGCGTCTGAGGTCGGCCGGCGTGGCGGTCAGCCGGCGTCAGCAGTTCGGCACGGGCATCGACGCCGCGTGCGGGCAACTCCACGCCGACTATCTCAACGCCCGCGACGCTCCACACACCCCACCGACCCCACGCACAGCAGCGACGGGAGGTGACACACCGTGATGCCACTGGTCGGCAGAGACCCGCCGGTATGCGGGCTCGTTCCCACGCCCACATCAACGTATTTGAAAGGAGAACCGCCATGGCATCATCGGGATTCCGGCGGAAGTCACGCTCGCGCACCAGATCACGCCGCTCGCAGTGGAAGGCAACCCCGCCGCAGACCACGACCTGCCCCAACCCTGCGTGCGGAAAGCCCACGCTGCCACACCGGGCGTGCTCTAACTGCGGCCAATATCGGGGCCGTCAGGTCCTGACGCCGCAGACGATGCAGCGCTGACCACCCCACAGATCGCGGCGACGGCCCCACCAAGACGACGGGGTCGTCGCCGCGTCACGTCCAGGCCGAGTCTCCCACGGCCTCGGACCGGGTCCGGCATCATGCCCTCCAAAACGCGAGCACCAACTCGACAACAACCGGCATCGCGGCACGACTTCCATCCAATCCTCGCGCGCAGCCGCACAATCCACACCCCAACTGCGCCGGTCGCCTATGACTGCGTGAGACTCATCTTCGTCCGCAACGGTTCGGCGATTCTGCTGAGCGAGTTCGGCGAGAAGCCGGTCACGGTCGGTGACGTCGTGGCGCTCGGGGCGAACACGCTGTGTGGGAGCGAGCCCGAGGGGTCGATCACGGTCACGACCCTCTACTTGGACCGTGACTATGTGATCGATCAGGTGTTCTGGCAGCACGCTGCGTTCCTCGCCGACCGGCTGCACGCCCAAGACTTTGCCGAGGAGCTGTACTCCGAGCCCGCGCAAGTGCTCCACCTCGGTGAGGATCGTGCCGGGATGCTCATGCCCTGGCTCGACGAGCTGGTGGCTCTGAGCCTGGACGGGCCCACACCGGAGCGGTTCTACCGGATGCAAGCGCTGTTGTTCGCAGTCGTCGATGTGATCACGCCCTACGTGAAGACGACCGCGGTACGTCGATCAGTGACGCAGCGCCGGGCAGTGCATCCGAGTCCTCCGCGCCATCGTGAGTTCGCGCCGTTGCGAGTTGAAGCGCGACAGGCCATCGAACTCTTGCGTCGTGAGCCCGCTGAGCGATGGACGCTCCAGAGCATCGCCGATGCTGTGCATCTATCGCCCTCACAGCTCGGCCGGGTCTTCGTCCATGCCTACGGCAAGACACCGATGACCTACCTGGTGACCGTCCGCGCGGAGCAGCTCGCTCGGTTGTTGCGTGAGACCGACCTGCCGATCGAGGAGGCGATGCGACGTGTCGGCTGGTACAGCCGAGGTCACGCTGCTCGGATGTTCCGCCAAGCCGTGGGTGTCACCCCGACGCGCTACCGGGAACTGAGCCGACAGAAGACTGCCGCCTGAGCAGGGCCAGGGCGGCGGCGATACAGATCGCCGCAACGCCGATACAGGTATCCGCATCATCGCCGGCCTCGGCGCCCGGGACTGCTGAGGGGCTGATAGTCCGGTACGGACTCGTCGGGTTCACCACACACCTGACGGTCACATCGTCCGTTGTCCGTCTCGTCTTGCTGGTGATCTCGGCGCACCTGATGGTCACCGAGGCCCAGTTCGGCCCGGTGCTCAGGGTATCGGGAGGACACGACGATGGCCACGACACGGGAGCAAGCCAAAGCCGCGCGGGAGGCGAAGCTCGACGAGCTGCACGAGCGCCTGACCGGCGCAGTCGAACAGCTCGTCTCCGGTGAGGACTGGGCGCGGGCGCTCGCGTTCGCGGCTCGGTTCAGGACCAGATCATTCTCCAACACCCTGCTGATCTGGGAGCAGCACCAGGCGGCGTTCGAGTCCGGTCACGTACCGGAGCCGTTCCCGTCGTATGTGGCCGGTTACCGACAGTGGCAGGGTCTCGGTCGGCAGGTGCAGAAGGGTCAGCCGGGGTATCAGATTCTCGCCCCGGTCACCGGCCGCTTCGCCACCGCCACCCCGGCCGATGCGGAGTCGTGGCGGCGCCTGAGCAAGGGCGAGAAGCCCCGTGCCGGTGAGGTCGTACGTTCCAAGATGATCGGCGTCCGTCCGGCTTACGTGTGGGACGCCTCGCAGACCGCCGGCGACCCGATCCCCGAACCGCCCGCGCCGAAGCTGCTGGAGGGCCAGGCCCCGGCTGGGCTGTGGGACGGCCTGGCCGCGCAGGTCGAGACGGCGGGTTTCTCGGTGGTGCGGGTGCCGCACGAGGGGATGATCCACGGTGCGAACGGGATGACCGACTACACCGCGAACACCGTGGCGGTGCGCGAGAACATGGACCCCGCCGCGCAGGTCAAGACCCTCGCCCACGAACTCGGACACGTCCTCCTGCACGGACCCGACGCCGACGAGGCCCGTCAGCATCGCGGCATCGGCGAGGTCGAAGCCGAGTCCGTGGCCCTGATGGTCGGCGCCGCTCACGGGTTGGACACCTCCGGGTACACGATCCCGTACGTCTCCACCTGGGCGGCCCGCGTCGACGGGAAAGAGCCGGTGGAAGTGGTCAAGGCCACCGGGGAGCGGGTCCGCAAGACCGCTCTGGCGATCCTGGACCAGCTCGACACGCCCCAGCTCGATGACGGCACCCCGCCAGGCTTGGACCGGGACGCCGCCCAGCGCAAGGCACCCGCACAAGCGCAAGCGTCGCCGACAGCGGAGCCGGCATCGCCGCGGCAGGCGACTCCGTCGCTTGAACCGGCCGCCAGACCCGTACCGGTGCCGGCGGTCGTGGGGCGGGGGCTGTGATGGCCGAGCACGGAGTCGTCTCCTCGGTATTGCTTCGGATGCACGCGGCGTGGCCGCTGTCGGCCGCCGCACGAGAGTTCGCAGTAGCGGGGGTGCCGGTCTTCCCCTGCACACCGTGGGGGAAGCGTCCGGCCACCGAGCACGGGTTCCACGACGCCACCACGGACCTGGATCAGGTCGAGGCGTGGTGGCGGCAGTCGCCGGGGGCGAACATCGGTGTCCCGACCGGGGCCGCCTCGGGCGCGGTCGTCGTGGACGTGGACGTGCACGGCCCCGTCGATGGGCGCGCCAGTTTCGACCGCGCCGTCCGCGCCGGTCTGGTGGAGGGGTGGGAGCTGTTGGTGCGCACACCCACCGGCGGGATGCACGCCTACTACCCGGCCACACCGGGCACGGAGCAGCGGTCCTGGCAGGCGGCACGTGCGGGGATCGACTTCCGAGGCGACGGCGGCTACATCATCGTCCCGCCCTCGGCCCGCTCCATCGAGGGCACCACGGTCGGCTATCAGGTCGAGGAGGTCAACGCCGGCCCCGCGAGCCTGTTGGATGCGGGACGGTTGCGGGACTTCCTCGACCCCCGTCCCACACCCCGGCCCGCGTCTGTCGGTATGGGTCGGGATGTCGATGTGTCACGGCTGGCGGCGTGGGTCGCTGCCCGTGGCGAGGGTGAGCGGAACCGGGTTCTGTTCTGGGCGGCGTGCCGGCTCGCGGAGAACGGGCTGCCTGCGTCGGATGCGCTCGACGTGCTCACCGCGGCCGCTGGTCACGCCGGGCTCGCTGAGCGCGAGATCACCGCCACGGTCCGCTCCGCCTACCGGACCGTCCGCGCCGAGCCTGCCCGGCGCGGAACCTCGTCGCCGGGGCGGCGTGAGCCGCCGGTGGCCGCGGACGGCTGGTTCGACCGCGACACCAGCACCCGCCCGCCGATGTCGTCGAGGGTGCGAGGGCTGTGATGACCACCCCAATCATCAGCAGCAGGGTCGCGAGCAGGACTGCGGGGCGTCGGTGGGCGGTGGTGACGGCGGTGTCGGGGACGGTGTTCATCGCCGCCGGCGCCTTCTGGCTGTCCTTCACCGCGCTGGCTGACCTCGCCGCCAGGTCCGGGATTGGGGCCGGGCAGTCGTGGGCGTGGCCTCTGATCGTCGACGGCATCATCGTTGTCGCCACGGTCGCCGTCGTCGCCCTCGCCGGCCACAAATCGGCCTGGTATCCGTGGGTGCTGCTTATCGGCGGCGCTGCGGTGTCGGTGACCGCCAACGCGATCCACGCCGTGGTCGCCGCCGATGCCGATGTGCCCGGCGTGCTCGCCGCGAGTGTGGCGGCGGTGCCACCGGTGGTCCTGCTGGCGATCACCCACCTGACCGTCATCCTTACCCGCCCCCTCCCAACCGCGACCGACCCCGACATGGGCGTAGTCGACCGTGACCGGGTCGCGCCGGTGGAGCATCCGAGGCGGCCGTCCGTGCCCGTCGAAGTGCCGGAACCGAGTCTGTTCCCGGCGCCGCCAGCGCCGGCGGAGAGCACCGCAGGTGGGGACAGCGCCTCAGATGAGCCACCGTCACCGCGGAGGGTCGCCCCACGCCCGCGGGCCGGCGCCACAAGCTCGGATCGGCGTGAGCGCGCCGCGAGGTTGCGTGAGCAGGGGTGGTCGAACAAGCGCATCGCCCGCGAACTCGGCGTGCACCCGTCCACCGTGGGCCGCTGGTTCACGCCCGCGCACCTTCCCGACAAGCAGACCGTCGAGGAGGCGAAGACCCCATGAACACCACAGACCCTGCCCGCCACCAGCACGAGCGCCGGCAGAACGCACCCGAGCCGACCAAGGACAACTCGGTCCCGAAAGCCCCGGAGAGGACGGGGACGCCGGAGGCGGTGCAGGCCGCCAAGGTCGCCCACCGCAACCGTCCCGGCAAGGCCACGATCGCGGATAGCGCGCGGCGGGCGCGGGGTGTGGAGTGGGTGCGGCCCGCCGATCTGCTCGCCCGGCAGTCCGCGACGGTCGCGGGGCGGGGTATCGACTTCGAGGTCGAACTCGCCCGCCGCACCCGCCAGCTCACCGGCCACGTCACCCGTGCCAGCGGCCGCGGTCTCGGCAAGGCCGCGCAGGCCGTCAGTGAGCGGGCGCGGCGGCTGCCCGATGTCTCGGAGTTCGGCCGCGGCAGCCGGCACCAGTCGTGGGTGAGCCGTTCGGGGATCGGGCTGGGGTGACCACAGATGCGCACCCCCACCATCACGTCGCCCTCGCCATCGGCGGACCAGCCGGTGTGGGGACGCGCGTGCACCTACCTGTCAGGAGGTGCCAGACCATGACCACGACAACACCCACCCAGTCACACGCCGCTGACGGCGAGGGTGCTGAGGACTTCACCACCAGCGACGGGCTGCGCGCCCTGCTGCACCGGCTCCACGCCGCGGGACCAGGCTCGTGGAGCCATGATCCGACGGCGGCGGAGCTGATGGCCCACACCGCCGAGAAGTACGAACCCCTCGCCAGGAAGCACGGCCTGGACCCGTGGGAGGCAGCGTCGGCGGCGTTCAAGGTGATGATCACCCGCGCCGCCCGCGAGGCACGCGACCCCTGGGCGGTCATCACGCACGCGGTGCGGATCACCTGCATCTTCGAAGAACGCGCCCAAGGACTGTTGTGCTCGGTCCACCAGGCAAGGCGCCCGCACGTCTCGGCGTTCCACGATCCGGAGCGGTTCTCTGACCGGGAGAACCCGCTGAGCGACTATCACCCGGCCTTCCACATCACCGACTCCCGCAACCACGACGACACAGGCGTGGAGACGGACGCTGCCGGGGCGGGACATGATGATGGTGGTGGGCGCGGTTCGGATCGGGCGTGCATGTCGGCTGGGTCGGCGGCTGAGGATGCCATCGCCTTGTTCACGCTGTTGGGCTGGGACCCGGCCACCGCCCGCGCCGGAGTGGAGCATATCTGCGGGGCGCTGACCAAGACCGGTACCCGGCAGGCCGCCTACGAGGCGTTGCGGCGGGACAAGCACGCCCGCGCGCTGCTGGACATCCCGCCTTCCTCCTGGACGGCGCTGCTGCGCGCCTTGTTGGGCAACCCGCACCCCGCCTACGCAGCTACCAGCACCGGGCGGGGTGTGCTGTTGCGGCTGCTGATCGGCGAGACCCTGCCGGTGCTGCTGCGCGATGACGACCTCATCCTGACCATCTCGCTGGCCGTTCCCGGCCACCACGACGAGCCTGGTGGTGATCGGTCGTGACCGCACCGGCGGGCTACATCGAGCTGGAGCGCACCGTCGACTCCATCCGGGTCGGACGCCGGCACCGGACCACGTTCGGCAACATCGACGAACTCGCTGCCTCGATCGGACGGGACGGGCTGTTGCAGCCCATCACCATCACCCCCGACGGAGTGCTGGTGTGCGGGGCCAGGAGGTTGGCGGCGATCAAACAGCTCGGCTGGCGCAAGGTCAACGTCTGGGTCCGCTCCGGCATCTCCGACCGCCTCGGCCACCTGCTGGCCGAGCAGGACGACAACGTGCTCCACAAGCCGCTTACCCAGACCGAGGCCGCCGCCCTGTACCGGGAGCTGAAGATGCTGATGGCCGAGGACGCTGAGCGCAGGAGGGCCGCGACCCAGTTCAGCTCGGAGAACCAGCCGGGTGCTGACGGGCGTGCAAAATTTGCACCCCCGTCGCTCGGACCTGCTGGCAGGACACGCGAGCAGGCGGCCGCGATGATCCCCGGTGGCGCCTCACACACGACGTTGGAGAAGATCGGCTGGCTCCAGAGGATCGCCGAGGACCCCGCCCAACCCGCCGAACTAAGAACACGAGTCATCGCTGAGCTGGAGCGCATCGACGCCGGGGCTCCGGTGCATCCGATCTTTGAGGCGATCCGCGCCGCCGCCCAGAGCGCGCAGGCCGAACGTGAGACCGACCTGCATCACCTCGCCGCCGACGCCCTCGCCCGCGCCAAGGACGCCAAGAAGACCCGCACACCACGCCCCCGACCGGTGACCGACGACGACGGCGAACCGGCGCGGTATCCGGTGAGGGCGTTCGTGCTCACCTGGGGCGAGCTGGACCAGTGGTGGACCCACTACGACGCCGAACACCTCGCCGCCGAGCTGAGCGATGAGCAGATTGAGTCCTTCCTTGCCACCGCCGAGGGCACCAGTCGATTCGCCGAGGAACTGCGCACCCTGCGCGACCGCGACACTTCCGGCGATGAGCCGGCGGCCGCGCGCGGCCACTTGCACGCCCCCTGACGGCCACCTCCGCCCTGCCCTTGTCTGGGTTGGTGCCGGTCGCGTACCTGGTGGGCATGAAGACTCCCGACCTCTCCGAACCCCGGACCCGCCGCCGACTCATCGCCGCCCTCGCCGCGGCGATCGTCGTCCTCGTGCTCGCCGGTGTGGGCGTCTACGGCCTCCTGACCGGACCACCCGGCCCGGACCGGGACGATGACGGTGGCCGCCCTGGGCCAAGTGTCACCGCACAAGCCGATCCGGTGCCCACGACCACGCCGCGGTTGCCGGTCGTGCAGGCGTCGGATGATCCGGAGACCTTCGCCCGCAACGTCGCCACCGTGTTGTTCGAGTGGGACACCGCCAGCGGGTTCACGCCGCTGGACTACACCAGCGTGGTCCTTGACGTCGGCGATCCCATCGGTACGGAGCAGGCGGGGCTCGCCTCCGACATCGCCGCCTACCTCCCGTCTCGGGATGCCTGGCTGGAGCTGCGGCAGTACGCCACCGCCCAGCACCTCACCATCGACAACACGTTCGTCCCCGACGCGTGGGCGACCGCAGTCGAGCAGGCCCACCCCGGTCAGCTCGCCGAGGGCACGGTCGCGGTCACGATCGAGGGCACCCGCCACCGTGAGGGCCTGTGGAACGACGAACCGGTGACCTCCGAACACTCGGTGGCGTTCACCGTGTTCGTGGTCTGCGGCCCGACCTACGAGACCTGTCATCTGCTGCGGCTGTCCCAGCTCGACAACCCCCTCCGATAGGTCGGTGACGCGTCGTGTTGAAGAAGCTCGCCATCGCCGCCATCGCCCTGGTCTTCCTCGCACCCTCGCTGGTGTTGATCGGGATCGGGGTGGTGATGAACCCGGCTCTGAGCGCCACCGGCTCCTGCACCATCGGCGGCGGCTCGAACGTCACCGTCGGCGAGGTCCCTGACGAGCTGGAGGTCACCACCGCGAACGGGGAGACGTTCACGCTCAACCGAACCCAGCTCACCCATGCCGCGACGATCATCGAGACCGGCAACAGCATCGACGGGATCACCCGCGACGGCCTTCAGATCGCGCTCATGGCGGCACTGACCGAGTCCACGCTGCGGATGCTGTCCAACACCAGCGCCTACCCGGAGTCCGCGGACTACCCCAACGACGGCGACGGCTCCGACCACGACTCCCTGGGCCTGTTTCAGATGCGCCCCCAATCGGGCTGGGGCACGGTCGCTGAGCTGATGGACCCCGTCTACCAAGCTGAGGCGTTCTTCGGCGGACCCACCGGACCCAACCACCCCTCACCACGGGGACTCTTGGACATTCCCGGGTGGGAGGAGATGGACAAGGGCGAGGCCGCCCAAGCCGTCGAAGTGTCCGCGTATCCGGACCGGTACCGCAACTACGAGCCCGTCGCCGAAACCATCCTCACCGCACTCACGTCGACCACAACAACGAACGCCGGGGCGGGCGCCTCGGCCGGCGATGCCGTGGTCCCGGCCGCGCAGCAAGTGGCGGCGGTGGGGTCGTCGCGGGTGGTGTTCCCGATGCCCGAGGGCACCTGGGTGCTCACCAGCGAGTACGGACCACGGGTGCACCCCATAACTGGCGAGGACTCCTTCCACACCGGCACCGACTTCGCCGCCCCCGACGGCACACCCCTCGTGGCCGCTGCGGACGGCACGGTGACGGTCGCGGAGTTCTCCGGCGGCTACGGCGGCCTCATCGTCATCGATCATCAGATCGATGGCGCCACGGTGGCGACGGCGTATGCGCACATGTGGGAGCACGGCATCCACGTCCAGGCCGGCGACACCGTGGCGGCCGGTCAGCACATCGGCGACACCGGCAGCTCCGGCAACAGCACCGGTCCGCATCTGCATTTCGAGGTCCGCCTCGGCGGCACGAACGGGGAGCACACCGACCCCGCCGACTGGCTGAATGCCCACAACGCCGCCGACCTGCCCGAGCCCGAGACCGGCCCACCAGGCGGCGACTGCGACACCAGCAACGGCACACCAGGTGGTGAGCCGGACCCCTTCGACGGCGACCCCGACCGTCCCGTGGACGATCCGACCTCGGATGGGCAGATCACCGCGCGGATGCTGCACCTCTACACCCAGAGCATCGCTGTCTTCCCCGACACCTCCTGGGTCTGTTACTCACCGCGGCCCGGCACCGTCTCCGAACACCCCCTCGGACGCGCCTGTGACGGAACGTTCGGCAACGCCATCGGCGAGCACCCGACCCCGGAGCAGCGCGAACTCGGCTGGGAGGTCACGAACTGGATGCAGGACCACGCCGAAACCCTCGGGGTGGAGTATCTGATCTGGGACGGCCTGATCTGGTCGCTGGCCCGCGACGCCGAGGGGTGGCGGCCCTACGACGGTGGCGGCATGCACGACCCCGACAGCATCGCGGGATCGCACGTAGACCATCTCCACATCACCGTCCGGGCCGGGAGCTGATCGGCATGGACGTGTTCCCCGACTTCGAGGGCCTGGAAGGGATCGGTGACCTGCGCGAGGTCATCGGCGCGCTGCTGACCTTCGTGCTCATCATCGCCGTGCTGATGCTGATCGTCTGCGCCATCGCCTGGGCGCTGTCGACCGCGAACGGCCACCACGGTGCCGCCACCAAAGCCCGCATCGGTGCTTGGACCGCACTGGGCACGGCGGTCTTGGCCGGCGGAGGCGTGGCCTGGCTGAACTGGCTGCTCGACCTCGGCCAGCAACTCTGAACACGCCCCACCAGCGGCCCCGTCATCGGCTCCGACCGTGTGGGGCGGGCGGTGCACCTGATCGACGAGAACCCTCATCTCGCCGACGCCCCGAAGGAGTACCCCGCTATGACCGTCCTGAGCCTGCTCACCGAAACCACCACCGCTGCCGCCACCACGTGGCCGGCCGTGCTGCCGATGGACATCAACATCGACCCCAACGACACCGGACTGCCCGGCATCAGCCAGCTCCGCACCATCGTCGGCGCCGTGATGACGATCGGCCTCATCCTGAGCGTCTTGGCGCTGATCATCTCGGCGATCGTGTGGGGCTTCGGCGCCAACTCCTCCAACCCGCACCTGGCGGGCAGGGGCAAGATCGGCGTCCTCGTGAGCTGCGGCGCCGCCGTCATCTGCGGCGCGTCGGTGACGCTTATCAACTTTTTCTGGGACGTCGGCCAGCAGGTCTGAGTCCACCCGCCAACCCTCGACTCTGCGTTAGGGAGTGATCTGCGGTGGGTGTGTGCGATATCCCCCTCGTCTCGACCGTCTGCGACACCGCCGGCGAAGCCGCCGCCTCGCTGGTCTCCGCCCCGTTCGACTGGCTCGCCGGCGCGATGGGCGCCGCCGCCGGCTGGTTGTTCGAAGCCGTCTGGTCCGTCTTCGACACCACCACCCTCGTCGACGTCACCAGCGACGAGTACGTGGCGGTCTACAACATCCTGTTCGGCATCGCGGTGTTCGTGATGCTGCTGTTCTTCTGCCTCCAACTCATCACCGGACTCATCCGCCGCGACCCCACCGCACTATCCCGCGCAGCACTCGGGTTGGCGAAGTCGGTGCTGGGATCGTTCGTGGTCATCACGCTGACCGCGCTGCTGTTGGAGATAGTCGACCAGCTCTGCATCGGGATCATCCAGGCCGCCGGGGAGACCACCGAGTCGATGGGCGACAAGATCACCCTGCTCGCCGCAGGGCTGGTCGGCATCAACATCGCCGCACCCGGGGTCGGCGCGATCATCACGATCTTCCTCGCCGGCCTGGCCATCAGCGCAGCCGCCATCGTCTGGCTCTCCCTGCTGGTCCGCAAGGCGCTGCTGCTGGTCGCGATCGTGCTCGCCCCGCTGGCGTTCTCCGGGGCGTCGTGGGATGCGACGAAGGGGTGGATCAGCAAATGGGCGATGTTCGTCATCGCCCTGATCGTCTCCAAGCTCGTCCTGGTCGTGATGTTCCTGGTCGCTATCACCCAGGTGTCGGCACCGATCGACGGCGACCTGTCCTCTGTGGCGGACCCGATCGCCGGGATCGTGCTGATGGCGATGGCCGCCTTCGCCCCGTACCTGACCTACAAGTTCCTCAGCTTCGTCGGGTTCGACATGTACCACGCCATCGGCTCCGAACAGGACGCCAAGAGCGCCCTCAACCGCCCCATGCCGACTCCGACCAAGCCGCAAGGCAACGACCCGAAAAAGGTTCTCGATGAAGGCGGCGGCAAGTCCGGCGGAGGAAGCGGAGACGGTGGCGGTGGTGGGAAGAAGCCACCGGAGCCGAAGAACCCCAAGCCGCAGGCATCCAGCGGCACTGCCGGCTCGGCCGGGGCCGGTGGTGGGAAGGCCGCCGCGACCAGCGGCGCCGGCGCCGGGGCAAGCGGTGGAGCAGGCGCCGGCGCCGGTGTTGCGGCGGCGGGTCCCGCCGCTGCGGCCGTGGTCGCGGCGAAGGTCGCCAAGGACGCCGCGACCACCGGCCCCAAGGCCGGCACGGCCCTCGGTGGGCAGGGCGAGGCCGCGGCCGACTCCGCCGGCCAGACCGGCAGCACCCCACCACCGGCCGCGCAGGCGCCCCCGCCGTCAACGCCGGCACCGAAGACACCCTCGCCTGGTCCATCTGCGCCGGAGGTGCGTCCCCCGAAACAGCCTCCGCCGCCTGCCCCCAAGCCCACCGGGAAGGAGTGAACCGCCGTGCCTACCAAACAGAACGAGAGTGCTGTCGCCTCGGCGGAGCTGGTGCCGGTGAAGTTCTCCCGCCTCACCCGCCGCGGGGTGTTGCTGGGGCTGTCCCTGTCGCAGCTCATCACCCTCGCCACCGGCGTCCTGTCCATCGTCGGAGCTCTCTTCGCCGGGGGCGGCGTCCTGCTCGCCTACACCGCTCCCATCTGGGTGATCGCCGCCGCGCTGACGTGGATACCCATCGCCGGCCGGCCCGCGGTCGAATGGCTGCCGGTCGCGTTCTGGTGGCTCTGGCGTTCGACCGGCGGGCAACTCCTGTATCGCCGGCGGGTCGTCACACCCCGCCCTGTGGGCACCCTCGCGCTGCCCGGCGACATGGCGCGACTGCGGGAGTACACCGACCCCGAAACGAACGCGGGGATGATCCACGACCCCCACGCCCAGACCCTCACCGTGGTCTGCGACGTGTCCCATCCGGCGTTCGTGCTCCTCGACCCCGGCGAGCAGGAACGACGGGTCACCTCCTGGGGACGCGTCCTGGCCACGGTTTGCCGCTCCGGCCGGATCGCCACCCTCCAAGTCCTCGAACGCACCCTGCCCGACTCCGGGACCGGACTGGCCGAGTGGTGGGCCTCCCACGGCACCGCCGACGACACCTGGGCCGCGACCATCTACGCCGAGCTGATCGAGCGCGCCGGCCCCGCCGGGGAACGCCACGCCACCACCCTGAGCCTGTCGCTGGACATGAAGAACGCCGCGCGGCAGATCAGAACGGCTGGCGGCGGTATCCGCGGTGCCGCCGCCGTGCTCCGCCAAGAGATGTCCACTCTCGTCGCCGCGCTCCGCTCAGCCGACCTCACCCCCTCGGGCTGGCTGTCACCGGGGGAGATCGCCGTCATCCTCCGCAGCGCGTATGACCCGGCGATCGCCGCCACCCTGGAACGGCACGGCGAACTCGGCCAGTCCCTCGCCACCGCCGGCCCGGTCGCGGTCAACGAGTCTTGGACCCGGCTGCGCACCGACTCCGCCCACCATGCCGTGCTGTGGGTCTCCGAATGGCCGCGGTCGCTGGTGTATCCGGGGTTCCTGTCCCCGGTGCTCCTCTCGACGGGGATTCAGCGGTCGTTCTCATTGCTGTGCACGCCACTGCGCTCCGACGCCGCCGCCAGAGACATCCGCAAGAAGAAGGTCGAGCACATCAGCGATCAGGCGCAGCGGGCCAAGATCGGGCAGATCGAAGACGCCTCCCAGACCGCTGAGTATCAAGACGTGCTCCAACAGGAAGCCGACCTGACCGCCGGCCACGGCGTGCTGCGCTACACCGGCCTCATCTCCGTCTCCGCCGCCACCATCGAGGAGCTGGACGCCGGGGTGGCGGCGATCGAACAGGCCGCCATCCAAGCCTCCTGCGAGACCCGCCTCCTGGTCGGCCAGCAAGCTGCGGCGTTCACCGCCGCCGCGCTCCCGCTCTGCCGCCGCATCTGACCCGTTCGCCGCGGGCTGTTCCCGGCGCGTGGGAGTTGTGGTGCACCTGACCGGTGGCCCCCGAATCGCGGGGGTGCTCGCCCGCGTCCTGGGAGGCCGTCATGCCCACGTTCCACGACCCGCTCGCCGATGCCGCCGAAGCATCCGAGGCGATGCGGGGTCTCGCCCACGCATCCCGCGTGTTCGATGACCCGGCCGACACCTACACCGTGTTCGGCGACCTGACCGCGACCATGCGGTCGCTGCGGCAGGTACTCGACCAGCTCGCCGCCACCCACCTCGCCCACCGGGACCGGGCACACCACGACGACGGCGACCACCTCGCCGGTGACCGCTCCGCGCTCGCCGCCGCGGACGAGCTGCACCGGGCCGGCACCCTGCTCGACCAGGCCCACGACCACCTCAACGCGGCGTTCTCCCACTCCGGGCGGATCGCCTGGCACCCTGCACCCGTCGCCGGCCTCGACCACGACCCTGCCACGTCCACCGCGACGGCGGGGACGCTGAGACTGACGGTCTGGCCCGACACCCCGATGGGTGAGCACCAGCGCTACGCCTACCGGATCACCGACACCACCAGCGGACGGGATCTGGAGGGCCGGGACCTGTTCACCGGCGCCGGCCAGCCCGTCGATCCCGACCACGCGATCCGCGACCTCGCCACCTTCCTTGGCGCCGCCGGTGAGGCCCGCCAATACGCCCTCGACCACCCCGACAGCACTCCCGAGTACGCGGGGCTATTCCCGGAGTGGGTGGGCGAGGCCGCCCGCACCAACGCCGACGCCCTCACCGAACTCACCGAGCCCGCCGAGCAGCAGACGGAGCCAGTCCGAGCGTCCGGGCCGGGCAGGCGGTGGGTCAGCGTTGTGTTCCTCCAAGGCGAGGAAGCCGACCAGGTTCTCGACGTGATCGACCGGGACGGCACGCCTGCGGCGATCGAACACCTGGCTGGCTATGACTATGGGGAGGAGACCACCCAGGCCGCGCTCGAGAACGGCTACGTCTACGACGAGCCCCCGACCGGCGCGTTGGACCGGGTGGTCACCGGCGAGGACGGCTACACCCTGACCTACAACCCGTTCGCCGGACACGTCAGCCTCCTCCGGGAGTACACGCCGCCAGCCGACGTCCTCGAAGACGCCGCCGTGGTGCAGGCGCGCGAGGCGATCGCCGGGATCGGCGCGCCCAAGCACGAGCCGGAACCGGCACTCAAGCAGGCAACGACAGAGCGATCGCGGCGGGCGCCCGATCCAGCCTGGTTCGAGCACCGCGGCGTCGCCACGGTCAAGCAGTCCCGAGGACTCTCGCTATGACTGGCAGCGAGCCGGAGCAGTTGCACACCTCCGTCCTGATCGCCCCCGCGGCCGAGCGCCGCCGGCTGCGCAAGCAACGCCGACAGGCCGCCGCCCGCCTCCAAGCCGAACAGCGCCAGGTCGAGAAGCAAGCGGCGCAGGCGAAGGCCGAAGCCGAGAAGGCCGAACACCGCGCAACCACGTTCCTGCCAGCCGCCGGCGAACCCGGACCGGCCGCGCTCAGATCGCCCGGCCGGTTCCGGCTGCCCCGCCATCAAGACACCAGCGCGACATTGGCGGGGGCGTATCCGTTCGTCGCCGAAGGCGGCCTCGGCTCCGATGGGGTGTTCGTCGGACAAGACCTCTACTCCGGCGGCAGCTTCGTCTACGACCCCTGGGTCCTCTACGCCCGCGGGATCATCACCGCACCCAACATCGTCCTGGCCGGCATCGTCGGCTCCGGCAAGTCCAGCCTGGCGAAGTCGCTCTACACCCGGTCCCTGCCGTTTGGCCGCCGCGTCTACGTCCCCGGTGACCCGAAGGGCGAGCACACCGCGGTCGCCGAAGCAGTCGGCGGGCGGGCGATCGTCTTGGGCCACGGACTTCACACAAGGCTGAATCCGCTGGATGAAGGCCACCGCCCGAGTGGTCTCTCGGATGAGCAGTGGGCCGCCACGGTCGCGTCCCGGCGGCGTGACCTGATCGGCGCGCTGGCTGAGACCGTGCTCGCGCGGGGGTTGACGCCGTTGGAGCACACCGCGATCGACCTCGCCCTGACCGCCACCGTTGCCGAGAACACGGTGCCGATCCTGCCGATGGTCGTCGACCACATCCTCAGCCCGACCGATGTTCCGGACGGTCGCCTGGCGGAGGATGGCCGCCTCGTCGGCCACGCCCTGCGCCGCCTGGTGGCCGGGGACCTCGGCGGGCTCTTCGACGGCCCCTCGACCGTCGCGTTCGATCCGTCGCTGCCGATGATCAGCCTCGACCTGTCGCGGGTGACGGAGAACTCGACCCTCATCAGTGTCCTGATGACGTGCTCCAGCGCGTGGATGGAGTCCGCGCTGCTCGACCCGGCAGGCGGGCAACGGTGGGTGATCTACGACGAAGCCTGGCGCCTGATGTCCCACCCCGCCCTGCTCAGGCGCATGGACGCGCACTGGCGCCTGGCGCGGCATTACGGGATCGCGAACATGCTGATCTTCCACAAGCTCACCGACCTCGACAACGTCGGCGACCAGGGCTCCGCGATGCGCTCGCTCGCCAACTCCCTCCTGGCGAACGCGGAGACCCGCATCGTCTACCGGCAGGAGTCCGACCAGCTCGGCACCACCGCCGCCGCGCTCGGGCTGACCGGGACCGAGCAGAAGCTCCTCCCGACCCTGGGGGTCGGGCAGGGGCTGTGGAAGATCAAGTCCAGAAGCTTCATCTCGCAGCACCAACTCCATCCGGTCGAGCTGGAACTGTTCCGGACTGACGCCCGCTACCTGGGCGGTCAGTCATGAGGGGCCGCAACCCGCTGCACCGCACCACGTCCCAGCAGCCCGACGAGACACCGGTGGTGCTGCCCCACGTCCTCATCACCGTCACCGAGAACGGCGCCCTGGACGTCACCGTCGACGGCACGCCGTTCCCGCCACCTCCCGCGGGCTCGGAGTGGACACGCGGCACCTTCGGGCCGCTACTGGACGCGGTGACCAAGGACCGCACCATCGCCGTGCGGATCGAGGTCCGCGAGGTCGGCGGAACCGTGTTCACCGACCTCATCCGCGCCCGCAAACCCACCCCACCCCCACCGCCCGACGACGAAGACGCGGCCGCGCCGGGCACGCGGCGCGCACGCCGCGCCAAGCACACCAAGCAGCACGAGCCGCCGGTGCTGGTCGAGGTCACCGGGGACGGGTTCGTGCCCGGTGAGGACATCGCCGTCGCCGTCATCGTCTCCCACACCGACGCCACCGGCACCGGTGCGGCGCGCGCCCTGCTCGACAGGCGCCACCTCGACGCCGTGCTGCCCGAGACCGACGGTGCGAGTGAGGTGGTGCTGTACGGGCGCATCTCCGGCACCACCGTGGTCAGGCGGGTGCCGTGAACAGCCCACAGGAGCGGCAGACCGGCTCCTTCGGGGACGAGCTGACCAACGCCGCCCTCATCGCCCTGGTCGGCATGTTCGGCGTCGCGCTCACCCTGCGCGCATCCGGCAGCGTGGCCGCGTT
This sequence comes from uncultured Propionibacteriaceae bacterium, assembly GCA_945911015.1. GTDB lineage: Bacteria > Actinomycetota > Actinomycetes > Propionibacteriales > Propionibacteriaceae > Avipropionibacterium. The sequence continues at coordinate 16,704 of CAMDZW010000002.1, read as the reverse complement.
CCTCACCGGAACCACCCAACCCGCCGCCGGACCGGCCTCCGGACTCGGGGTGCTGTTCAACCCCGGCGACCCGGCCGCCGCTCTCGACGCCGCCGGGCTGAACCCGGTCGTCTACTGGATCGTCACCGCCCTCCTGCTCACCGCACTGGCCGTGGGCAGCGGGTGGGTGTGGATGCGGCTTCGCCGCCACACCCGCAAGACCGAGACCGACCCCCGCCGCCTCGCCGGCACCGCCACCGGCCACGAAGTCAGCCAGACCGCCTCCAGCAAGGCACTACTGCGCCGTGCCGGCACACTGCGCCCCTCCCTGGAGACGCCCGCACCGGCGGATGTGGGCTACCTGCTCGGCGCCAGCCACGGCAAACAGGTCTGGGCATCGGTCGAAGACTCGATCCTGCTTCTCGGCCCACCCCGCTCCGGCAAAGGGCTCCATGTCGTCATCAACGCCATCCTCGACGCGCCGGGCGCGGTCGTCACCACCTCGACACGGCCGGACAACCTCACCGCCACCCTCCGCGCCCGGCAACGCGACGGACGGCCCGTGGGGGTGTTCGATCCCCAGCACCTCGCCGAAGGCGTCCCCGCCGGACTGCGCTGGTCCCCGGTCCGCGGCTGCGAAGACCCCCTGACGGCCATGATCCGCGCCACCGGCCTCGCCTCCGCCACCGACCTCTCCTCCGGCGGGGTCGAGTCCGGCGGGTTCTGGGAAGGCAAGACCCGCACCGCGCTCCAAGCCCTGCTGCACGCCGCCGCCCTCGACGGCCGGCCACCAGCCGAGCTGTTCCGGTGGACCCTCGACCCCTCCATCGCCGCCGAAGCCGTCGCCGTCCTCACCAACCACCCCCACGCCGCGGTGGGATGGGCCGACTCACTCGGGGCGATGATCGACTCCGACCCCAAGACCCGCGACTCCATCTGGCAAGGCGTCTCCCTCGCACTCTCCGCCCTCGCCGACCCCCGCGTCCTCGACGCCGTCACTCCACGCGACGGCGAACACTTCGACCCCGAAGCCTTCCTCACCCAGCGCGGCACCCTCTATTTGCTCGCCACGGGTGCTGGGGCCGGTGCGTCGTCCTCGTTGGTGGCGGCGTTCGTGGAAGACCTCGTCGAAGCCGCCCGCCGCCTCGCCGCCCGCTCGGCCGGCGCCCGCCTCGACCCACCCCTGCTGCTCGCGCTCGATGAGATCGGCAACCTCAGCCCGTTGCCGTCGCTGCCGACACTGATGGCCGAAGGCGGCGGCACCGGCATCACCTGCCTGCCCGTGCTCCAGTCCCTCGCCCAAGCACGGGAGAAGTGGGGCGACAACGCCGCCGGCGCCATCTGGGACGCCAGCATCGTCAAGATCATCCTCGGCGGCGCCTCCAACTCCCGGGACCTCCAAGACCTCTCCTCCCTGATCGGCGAACGCGACGAGTACACCGACTCGGTGACCCTCGGCGATCACGGCACCAGATCGAACCAACGCTCCGTGCGGCGGGTGCCAATCCTGCCGCCCGACCGGATCAGGACCTTGCCCTTCGGCACCGGGGTCACCCTGCTGCGCTCCGCGCCACCGATCGTGACCGACCTGCGCGCCTGGCCCACCCGCCCCGACGCCGCCCAGCTCGGCACGGACCGCTCGGCCATCGAGGCCCTGCTGCGGCGCCCGACGGCCACCTGACGCAGGGAACGGTCGTGCACCTGCCTGACATGAGCGGCCCTGATCGGCGGGGTCGCGTACATGTCAGGAGGAGAGTCCGATGGCCATCCAGACTCAGCAGTCGTTCTCGGGGTTCGTCGCGTCCGACCCGCAGCTCACCCGAACCGAGAACGGTGATGCCCGGCTGTTCATGAAGGTCGGCAAGGAGCACTACCGGCAGGAGCAGGACGGGTCGTTCACGCAGTTGGAGACCACCTTCCACAACCTGGTCGCGTTCAAGGCCGCCGCTGAGCAGGGCCACGAACGCCTGCCGAAGGGCGACAAGATCATCGCCGAAGGCTATGTCCGCGAGTACAGCTACCAGCGCGACGGGCAGAACGTCGAGGGTGAGGAGTTCGTCGCCCGCCGGCTCGGCCACGACATGGCCCGCACCCGCTACGACGTCGACCGCACCCCCCGACGCACCGCGCCTGAGCGTGACGCGGCCGCATTCGCCGCGCCCGCGCGCGCCACCGCCCAGTCGGCTCCGGCCGTGAGCATGTGACCGGAAGCGCTGACGACGATGGATGAGTACACGCCCGAGCCTGACGAGCCCGACCACTTCGACCCGGATGATGAGCCCGATACCGCGGCGGACGATGTGGCCGAGCCGCCGCACCCGGTGAACTGGAATCTGCTGTCCGCCGACGATCTGGAAGTCGAGTGGTTGGCACTGAACGACTGGGTGGCGTGGCTGCGCCGCACTTACGGGCTGCCCGCCAGTGTGGTGCCGCCGTTCTGGCACCGCCACCCAGAACTCGTCTGGGAGCTGTCGGCCCTGCATCTGCACTGGCTGGGCGCCTACGACCCCGAGCAGGCCGGTTCTGCTCCGTTCGGCTGGCATCGGGACTTCGCCGACGCCCGGAGCCGGCTCCGCGAATGGGTCGCCGCCTCCGGCACCCGCCTGGACCGCGACCGACCCACCAGGCAGACCACGTGGCCCGGCGAAGACCCCGCATCCGCGGTCGAGGACGTCGTGATCGCCGACCGTGCGGAGGACTTCGTGCAGTTCGTGTTCGAGCAGGTCGAGGCCCGCCGCGAGGCCGAGGAGGCATTCTTCCGCTCCCTCGATGAGCAGACAGGAGAAGTTACGTGACCAGCCCGAACCGATCCGACAGGGACGAGCGGCTGCCAGAGAGGATGCGCGACTACCGCATCGCTGCCGAGCCGCGCCAGAGCCCCGACCTGCACAAGCTCGCCCACCTGTTCATCGCCATGGCCCGCGCCCGCGCCGAACAGGACCGCACCCACCCCACGCCAAACCGCACGCCGCCAGATTCCGGCACCTGTCGGAGTGCCGGGGTAGAATCGGAGCAGCAAGAAGCCAACGGCTGAACCCGCGCGGTTCGGTCGTGGTGCGCAGTCCTGTTTGGCCTTCGTGGCTTACCCGGCTCGCTCCCTCGGAGCCGCCGGGTCGTGTTTCCCCGTTACGAGTCGCACCGCACCAGCGGTCCCGCGGCCGCTCGTGCTGGCCCAACTCACTGGGGAAGGAAACACGACCCATGACCACCACGACCAATGCCCAGCAGCCACCCGCCGCCACCGCGCTCGACCGCATCGGCGAGACCACCACCCTCGCAGTCTCCTATCTTCGCGTCTCCACCAAGGAGCAGGCCTCTAAGGGCGGCCGGGACGAGGGCTTCTCGATCCCCGCGCAGCGCGAGGCGAACCTGCGCAAGGCCCGCGAGCTGAACGCGATCATCACCGAGGAGTTCGTCGACGCCGGCGAGTCTGCCCGCAAGGCCGACCGTCCCGAGCTGATGCGGATGATCGAGTACGTCAAGACCCACCAGGTCGCCTACTGCATCGTCCACAAGGTGGACCGGCTCGCCCGCAACCGCGCCGACGACGTGACCATCCACCTCGCCCTCAAAGAGGCCGGGGTCATGCTCGTTTCCGCGACCGAGAACATCGACGAGACCCCGTCGGGGATGCTGCTGCACGGCATCATGTCCACCATCGCGGAGTTCTACTCCCGCAACCTCGCCAGCGAGGTCTCCAAGGGCATGAACCAGAAGGCCCAAGGCGGCGGCACGAACGGCAAGGCCCCGATGGGCTACCTCAACGTCACCCGCCGTGACGAACTCGGCCGCGAGGTCCGCACCGTCGAACTCGACCCCGACCGGGCACCGCTGGTCAAGTGGGCGTTCGAGGCGTACGCCACCGGCAACCACTCCACCATCAGCCTGCGCGAGGAACTGATCGACCGTGGCCTGACCACCGTCCCGACCCCGAAGCGGCCGTCGAAGCCGCCGGTGCTGTCCACGATCCACAAGATGCTCACCAACCCCTACTACAAGGGCAGCGTCCGCTTCCGCGGCGCCAGCTACGACGGCCTGCACGAACCCCTCGTCGCCCCCGAGGTCTGGTACCGGGTCCAGGCAGTGCTCACCGCCCACCAGACCTCCGGAGAGAAGACCCAATCCCACGACCACTACCTCAAAGGCAGCCTCTACTGCGGGCAGTGCGGATCACGCTTGACGTTGACCAACGCCAAGAGCCGCCGCGGCGTGATCTATCCGTACTTCATGTGCACCGGGCGGCATGCCAAGCGCACCAACTGCGAACGCAAGTCCATGTTCGTGCCCGACATCGAAGCCGCCGTCGAGGACTACTACCGGCGCGTGCAGATACCCGAACACGTCCTACCTGCGCTCCGCGAGCTGGTCACCAGCGAGTTCGACCGGCTCCACCGGGTCGCCAAGCAGGAGAGCCAGGGGTACAAGGCCGAACGCGACGCGCTCTGCGGTGAACGCACCAAGCTCATGCAGGCCCACTACGCTGGCGCCGTCCCCCTCGACCTCCTCGCCGCGGAGCAAGAGCGCATCGCCCGTAGGCTCGCGTTCCTCGACGCACAGATCAACGCCGGCGACATCGAATACGAACAGGCCAAAGCCCACCTGGACGACTGCCTCGCCCTCGCAGGCGACATGCACGCCATCTACATGAACATCGACGACTCACTACGCCGGATCGCCAACCAAGCCTTCTTCGACAAGCTCATCGTCACCGACGACGACACCATCCACAGCGAACCCGGCGTGCCGTTCAACGTGTTCCTCAACCCGGACGTCCAGACCCTCGCCCTCCGCCACCAAGGACGGAAGGCGGAGTCTGGAACTCAAACCGGTGATGTCGTTGGTTTGAACAACGACCTTCTGGTGGGCGCAGACGGACTCGAACCGCCGACCCCCTGCTTGTAAGGCAGGTGCTCTAACCAACTGAGCTATGCGCCCGTGTGCAGCCATGGCTGCACCACGAGGCCCAATTCTGGCAGGGCTTGCCGCGTTCGGCGAATCAGATCCAGATGACGGGTCAGATCCAGATGGCTGGATCGACGTCATCGAGGGCACCAGCTGCGAATGCGTCAGCAGGTCGCATCGGGCGGTAGTGCGCCGGGACGCCGACGGCGACGTGGTGGGCCGGGACATCCTTGACGACGACGGCATTGGCGCCGATCTGGACCCCCTCACCGATCCGGACCGGCCCGATGATCCGGGCTCCGGTGCCGATGGTGACACCGTTCTCGACGGTCGGATGACGCTTGCCCTGGCTGAGCGAACGACCACCGAGGGTGACTCCGTGGTAGATCATCACGTCGTCACCGACCTCGGAGGTCTCACCGATCACGACCCCCATGCCGTGGTCGATGAAGAAGCGGCGCCCGATGACCGCCCCGGGGTGGATCTCCACCCCGGTGACGGCACGGGCAAGGTTCGACAGCAGACGGGCCGGCAGACGCAGCAACACGCTGCGCTGCCACAGGTGATGGGTCAACCGGTACAGCCACACAGCGTGAAGCCCTGGCGACACCAGTGCCATCTGCAGCCGCGAGGTCGCGGCAGGATCCTTGGCGACCGCGGCCTCGAGATCCTCACGGATTCGGAGACGGGCGCGGTCCCACAGCGACTTTGTCACGGATTCAGTCGACCAGACCCTCGAAGAGCACGGTGGACAGGTAGCGCTCACCGTACGAGGGGATGATGACCACGATCGTCTTGCCGGCATTCTCCGGGCGGCGAGCGACCTGGTCAGCGGCGGCCAGCGCGGCGCCGGAGGAGATTCCCACCAGCAGGCCCTCCTGGGTGGCTGCCTTGCGGGCCCACTCGATGGAGGTCTCGGCATTGATGTCGATGACCTCGTCGACGACCGATCCGTCGTAGTTCTCCGGGACGAAGTTCGCACCCAGACCCTGGATCTTGTGGGGACCGGGGGCACCACCGTTGAGGATGGCCGACTCTTCCGGCTCGACGGCGATGACCTTGACCTCAGGGTTCTGCTCCTTGAGGTAGTTGCCGGCACCATTTGCGGTGCCGCCAGTGCCGATGCCGGAGATCAGGATGTCCACCTTGCCGTCGGTGTCGCGCCAGATCTCGGGGCCGGTGGTGGCCTTGTGGACGGCTGGGTTGGCCGGGTTGGCGAACTGACGGGCCAGAACTGCGCCACGCTCGGCCGCGATCTCCTCGGCCTTGTTGACCGCCCCCTTCATGCCCTCGGAACCGGGAGTCAGCACCAGCTCGGCACCGTAGCCGCGCAGCAGTGCACGACGCTCCTTCGACATGGTCTCGGGCATGGCCAGGACGACGGTGTACCCGCGGGCCGCACCGACCATGGCCAGGGCGATACCGGTGTTGCCGCTGGTGGCCTCGACGATGGTGCCGCCGGGCTTGAGCTCACCGGACTGCTCGGCGGCGTCGATGATCGACACACCGATGCGGTCCTTGACCGAGCTGGCCGGATTGTAGAACTCCAGCTTGGCGGCCACGGTGGCCTCGGACTCAATGATCCGGTTGATCTTGACCAGTGGCGTGTTGCCGATCAGCTCGGTCACATCGTTGTAGATGGGCACAGGTCCCCTCCGTTGTTGTCGTTTCTCATGTGCCGCCACTGGCGACAACGGACACTCTCCGGCCCGCATGGTGAGGAACGTCCGATGGAAGGATTCCTATTCCCTGTGGTCCACGATCCGGACTCACCACCCCCACCAAATGTCAAACGACCTTGACACACGGGTGTCAAGGAGCCTTTACTTGACACATGGTCTCCCACACAGATCCCCCCATTCCCGAACCACACAACGGCGTCATGCCCGCCCTGGCCGGACTACGACAGCCCACCGTCCTGGTCCTGTTCGGTCTGCTGCTCCTGCGCACCGCGCTGCTCTTCGCCGGGGACGCGATCCTCTTCGCAATCGGCCGCACCATCGACCCAGCAACGACCTGGGACCAGGTGCTCATCTGGAGCAATGTCACGGTCGTGGTGGTCGACGTCATCACGATCGCGCTGGTCGCAGTCGCCCTGAAGCAGTCCGGCAGCGGTCTCGGCTCCCTGCTGCGCACCCGTACTCCCGGCCGTGACATCGCCTGGGGCCTGCTGATGGTGGTCATCGTCTACGTCGGGTACCTGGTCACCAACGTCATCGGCAACCTCGTCGCCTATCAGGGCGCTCCCCCGACTCCTGAGGGCACCTTCGCCCCGCCACTGTGGCTCGGGCTGTGGTGCATCCTGGTCATGCCCGCCACGATCGCGGTCGCCGAGGAAGTGCTCTACCGCGGTTACCTGCAGCACGTTCTCAGCGCCCGGTGGGGCAAGGTCGTCGGCCTGATCGTGATGGCCGCCTTCTTCGGCCTGCAACACCTGGCGCTGACCCCCTTTGACCCGCAGGCCTGGATCGCCCGGTTCATCACCACTTTCGTGGGCGGCATCATGTTCGGCCTGCTCGCGCTGTGGATGAAGCGGCTGTGGCCGTTGATCATCGGCCACTGGGTCCTTGATGTCATCGGGCTCGGGCTGCCGGTCCTCCTCGCCTCCCTCACGGCGGCATGATCATGGCTGATCCCACCCGACACGCCAAGCGCTACGCCGTACGGTTCGTCATCGGCATCGCGCTGTATGCACTGCTGCTGGTGGCCGCCGTCCTGGCAGCGCCACAACTCGAGGGCACGGCCCGGATGCTGGTCATGCTGCTGCCGCTGCCGGCCATCCTGGTCGTGGCATGGGCGCTGTGGCGTTACCTGCTCGACTCCGACGAGATGGTCCGCCGCGACCAGCTGGTCAGCATCGCTCTCGCCTTCGGTCTGGGCTCGATCCTGACCTTCACCTACGGTCTGCTCCAGGTCGCCGGTGCCCCCGCAATCTCCTGGGTGTGGGTGTGGCCGGTGTACGCGGCTTGCTGGCTCATCGCCCGACTCGTACAGCACCTCCACAACAGGTGAGTGCCGGCGCCATGGACAACGACATCCGCCAGCTCCGCACCGACCGGGGCTGGACCCAGAAGGACCTCGCCGCACGGCTCGACGTCTCCCGTCAGACCGTCAACGCCCTGGAATCGGGGAAGTACGACCCGAGTCTGCCGCTCGCCTTCCGGATCGCCGATCTGTTCGAGTTGAAGATCGAGCAGATCTTCCGACCCTGACCTCGGTCACGGTCGACCGTCAGAGCGAGACCCCGAGCAGACCTCGGGTGAACTGGAAGCCCTCGTCGCCGTTGCGGTGAGCGGTCACAGCCCGCTCCCCCTGCAGGATCTCGATGACCTCCTCGGCCAGCTCTGCGGAGTCGCCGCCACCGCCCAGCACCAGATCGGCGTCCTCGGCACCTTCGGCGGCGGGCACCGCAACTCGCAGCACCGGGGTGTACCGCTGACCGGGCCCGGGAGTGACGGCGACGATGACCTCGGCACCCGTCCCTCCCAGACCGGTCATCGTCTCCAACCGGTCCGAGCCGGCACCGTTCATCAGGTGCAGACCGGCCTTCTCGATCAGCTGGCCGTGCCCCAGTGTCGCCACCGCGGTCGGCTCGACCAGGGCGGTGAACGCCGCAGACTTCAGCAGCGGGTCGTCGGTGGACAGCACCACCGACCCACCGGAGGCCAACACCCGTACGGTCAGGTCCGCCGTGGCCTGGGCGAGCTCAGGTGCCACCTCGTCGGTGCCGACACCGCACAGGCCGACGACCACACCGTGCCAGTCGGCCACGGTCCGCTCCGGTCGCTGCGACTCGACCACGAACTCGTCGAACCACTCCTTGACCCGTTCGGTGGCTGCGGTGATGCCGCCGTCGGCCTGGATCGAGGCATAGCCAACCGATGACGGATCGACCCCGGCCTCGGCCATCAAGGTCTTGAAGTGGGTGTTGTGGGTCTTCTCGCAGCCATGTTCGAGCAACAACGCCCACCCGGTGTTGGGGTGGCGCAGGTGATTGATCATGGTGCGGGTGAAGATCTCCTCGGAGTCACCGCTGGAGGAGCCACAGCCCTCGGTGTGAGGCAGCGCGACCGTACGGTCGGCCCGTCCGCCGTGCCAGTTCTCCTTGCCGGCTCGGTCGGCAATGCTGACCGCCACCTGCCCCGAGCACAAGCTCGTCGGCAGCACCAGGGCGACCGCCTGTGATGCGGTCCGGCCGTCGGCGCGACGGACGCGGGTCAGCTGTGGCAATGGCTCCGCGTCCGCCACGCCCGCCGGCACCGGAAGGGGCTCGCCGGGCAGCAGGTGGTCGGCCAGGTGCACCAGCGGATCCGCGGCCCCGATCGACGGCAGCCCGAGCCCGACCGCACCGGAGCTGCGCGTCAGGCCGTGGCTCTCAAGGCTGGTGACCGGGCCGGTCTGGGCCCAGTCCCGCCAGATCTGGACCTGCGAGTGGCCGGCACGTTCACCGGCGGTCTGCTGACCGGAGGCCACATCAATGGTCAGATCGAAGATCTCCATCGACAGGTCGTCGAAGTCCTCACCGTCCAGGTATCTGCCGGTGTTGACATCCATGTCCTCCTCGAGCAGTTCGTACCGCTCGGTGGTGGTGACGAACTTGATCGTCGGGACGAAGGGAAAGTTGGTGATCGAGCCGTTGCCGGTGGTGAAGTAGATCAGGTTGCAGCCAGAGCCGATCTGGCCCGCCACCGATTCAAGGTCGTTGCCGGGGCTGTCCATGAACAAGAAACCGGTGGGGTTGACCGGCTCGCCGTACTGGATCACATTGTCCAACCGCAGCGCCGGGTCCTTCTTGCGGGCCGCGCCGAGCGACTTGAGCACGATGTTGTGCAGGCCGCGCAGGATGTTGCCACCCGACGGATTGCCCTCGGCGGAGTGACCGTGCCAGCCGACCCGTTCGGCGAAGGTCTCTACCGCGGTCATGAACTTCTCGGCAACCTCGTCACTGGCGACATTGGACAGGATGTAGCCCTCGGAGCCGATCAGTTCGTCGGTCTCGGCCAGCACCGCGGTGCCGCCGTGGCGGACCACCTCGCGAGCGGCCGCACCGGACAGCGGGTTGGCGCTGACCCCGGAGAACGCATCCGAGCCACCACACTGCAATCCGATCGCGAGCGCCGACATCGGCGCGTCGACTCGCTGCTGGGCTCGCACGCCCGGCGCCAGTCGCTCGACCGCGGCCACCGCATCTGCCGCATCCTTGGCGAAGGACTGATGTCGGGTGACGACCTCGTACGGGACCCGCACCCACGCCAAGTCGTGGTCCTCGGCATACCTGCGGAGCTGGTCGACCGTGATCGTCGAGGTGGGGTGCTCGACGAGGACGACCCCACCCAGATTGGGGTTGTCGATCATGCCGACCAAGGTGCGCAGCAGCAGATCGAGGTTGTTCGGGGTGACGCCGGCATCGCCCTCGGTGTGCGCGACAGGGACGACACCGTCGAGACCGTCAGCGCCGGCCTCACCGACCAAGTGCTGGCAGCGGCGCGCGACCTCCTCGGCAAAGGCGCCCTCTCGCGAGGTCAGTCCGACCACGGCAATGTAGTTGCGGGTGCCGTACCGGCCGCCATCGCGGGCAAAACCGCGGAATGTACGGGGATTGGTCGCCAGTGGCAACTGCTCACCAACCCTCCACCCGTCCTCCTTGGTGTAGCGACGCCAAGGTTCGTTGCGGACCGTCGGAGACTCCGGCAGGTCCGCGATACCACGTTCCTGCAAGGCGGCCAGGCTCTTGGCGGTGCAGATGTAGGACCCGGCCGGCAGGTCGGCCTCGGCCCGACCGAAGGAGGTCCCCCATGACAGGACAGCCTCGTCCTTGGCGACCGGCCGGACGACGAACCGGTGCCCGACCGGCACCCGGTGCGCCATCACGATCGAGCTCCCGTCCGGCAGTGCGATCTGCGTGCCGGGCTCGAGCTCGACAAAGGTCACCGCGGCATTGTCCTCAGCGGTTGGGAGGCGGGCGACATCCTTCAGCGTGGTCATCCCACAAGTCTATGACTTTTGCTGCAAACCCGAGAAACCGGTCCCGGCGAGCTCCTCGAGACGATCGATCACCGGCTCCTGACTGGCGATGATCTCCTCGCGAGCCCGCGCCAGGCCGAACCAGTCGACCCGGTCGACCTCGGGGAAACTCTGCCGACGCCCCGAGCGTGGTGGCCACTCCATGTCGAAGGTCCCCGGCGTGATCGAGGCCGGATCGAGATCAGCTTCGACTGCCCACACCCGCACCGTCTTGCGGGACTGCTGCAACTGGCCGAGATCATGCCATTCGCCGGGCGGCACGGGCAGACCGAGCTCCTCGGCGAATTCCCGAGCGGCCGCATCCTGCGGGTCCTCACCCGACCGGAGCTCTCCCTTGACGATCCCCCAGCTGTGCGCCCTCCGGGACCACAGCGGACCGCCGAGATGACCGAGCAGGACCTCACGGTTGCCGTCTCGTTGTCGATGGAGCAGGACACCGGCACTGGTACGGGACATGTCCCCACCTTGCCACTGGGCAAGGCGTACCGCTCATCCGGTCGGGACCGTGCCACCATGGGGTGCCATGACTGCCACTGCCCGGACCGGTGTTGCCCAAACCAGTGCTGCCCGGACCGGTGCAGGGTTCGTACTGCCGTGCCTGACCGCACTCTTCCTTGCTGGATCGAGTTGGGAGGCCGGACTGTTCCCCTGGCAGCCGGCGTTGGCCGACCTCAGGGTCTATGTCGATGCTGCTGCTGCCCTGCTGACCAGCGGCGACCCCTATGCGATCGGTTCGGATCTGCCGTTCATCTATCCGCCCTTCGCCGCGATCTTGGCGATCCCGCTGACCTGGCTGCCGTGGGGGTGGGCCAGCGCAATCTGGACGGTCGGGGTCGCGGCTGCGTTCACCGCGATCCTGTCCCGGTTCGGCCTGTCGGGGTGGCGGTTGAGCTTGATCTCGACCGGCATGCTGTTGGTCTTCGATCCGGTACGGGGCAATGTCGAGTTCGGTCAGGTCGGGGTCCTGCTCGCCGGGCTCGTGGTGGCCGATCTGCTGGGCCGTGACGGGAAGGCACCGAAGCGGTCATCCTGGTCGATCGGTGTCGGGATTGGGATCGCTGCGGCCATCAAGCTGACCCCGGGGCTGTTCGCGGTGTATCTGCTGGTCACCGGACGATGGCGCTCGATGCTGGTGGCCTTCGCGACCTTCCTCGTCGCGACCGTGGTGGGGGCGATCGTGGCACCGGGACCGTCGTGGCAGTTCTGGACCGGACTGGCCGGAGGGGACACCGGGGTCGGGCCGGGGCTACTCTATTTGTACAACCAGTCCCTGGTTGGTGCCGCGGCCCGCATCCTCGGTTACAGCGGCCTCGGGATCGGGATCGGTCTGGCCCTGGCGGCAGCCACAACAGCGCTCGGCCTGGTGGCCGCAGTGGCCTGGCACCGGCGCGGCGACGAGGCGGCAGCGGTCATTCTGGTCGGGATCGCCACCCTGCTCGCCTCACCGGTTTCCTGGTTCCACCACTTCGTGTGGATCGCACCGCTGGCGGCGCTGTTGGTGAGTCGACGATGGCCGGCCTGGGTCGTGGTGCCGGCATGGTTGTGGGTCGGTTGGGTGGCCCGGTCCCCGTTCAACTTTCTGCCCAGTGCCGATCTGCGCGAGACCACCTATCTGTGGTGGCAGGTCGCGTTCAGCATCGTCACACCGGTTGTCGGGCTGGCCATGCTCGCCCTGGCGACACCGGCGGCTCGGCGGGTTGCCCCGGACCGATAGGCTGAGGGCCATGGACATCGTGACGTATCTCTTCGTGGCCGTACACCTGCTGAGCATGGCGGCGATCGTCGGCGGCTGGTTCGCGAGCTTCAAGGCACCCTCGGTGTCCAAGGTGCAGCTGATCGGCTCGATCGGATCCCTGGTCACCGGACTGCTCCTGGTGGGGCTGGCCGAGATGGGCGACGGATCGCTCAACCACATCAAGATCGGCGTCAAGCTCGTGTTGGCGTTGGCCGTGATGGTCGCTGCGATCATCGGTGCCCGCAAGGCGGGCAAGGGCGAGGAGGTCAGCACGGGACTGGCTCACGCCGTCGGCGGCACGGCGCTGATCAACGTGCTGGTCGCCACCCTGTGGCACTGACTCCTCTGATCCAGTCAGTGGACACCTGATGCTGGCCAGTGGCACATGGTCGGCCGGTCCGACAGTATGGAGCCCGTGACTTCTGCGAATCTCCTCATCGGAACTGCCAGCCACATCAGTCAGGTGACGGTCGATCTGACCACCGGTACCACTGAAACGATCGGGCAGCCGCTTCCGGCCAACACCTGTCTCTCGCTGACCCGTGACGCCGACACGGTCTGGTCGGTCAGTTTGGATGGTGACGGCCAGCTCGCCGCAGTCCGGACCGGCGCTGACGGTCCGGTCATCGGCCTGACATCGCCGACCGGTGGCGCGGTCCCCTGCCACAGCGGGATCGTGGCCGCCGACGGCAACGCCCGCACGATCGCCGTCGCGAACTACACCGGCGGCAATGTCGGTGTGGTCGCCGTCTCGGCCGACACCGCCACCTTGACCGGCACCGTCGATTTCGGTGGCGAGTCGCACCCCCACCAGGTTCTGACCGCAGGCAACCGTCTGGTCGTCAGCGACCTCGGACTCAACTGTCTCCACCTGCTCGACCGAGCCGACCCGACCACTGTCACCGGCCGCATCGATCTCGACGCTGATGCCGGCCCGCGTGATGCCGTGCTGATCGGTGATCTGCTGGTGGTTGCGCTCGAGGTCGGCAATGCGGTGGCACTGGTCGAGGTGGAGCGGGACGAGGCCGGCAGCATCATTGGTGGACGTCAGGTCGCCCGGCACAACTTCAGCGGTGATCCCGACGCCACCCATCCGAGCCAGATCATCCTGGACAGCCTCGGCCGTGCTCTGGTCCTCAACCGTGGCAGCCAGCGGCTGTGCGTCGTCGAGGTGGCCGACAGCGGCTTCGCCCAGGTCAGCGAGGTCGAGGTCCCGGCTTGGCCGATGGATCTGGTCGAGGTGGACGGTGTGCTGCTGGTCGCCTCCCGTGACGGCGACGTGGTGGTGGGTCTGGATCTGGCCGATCCGACCATCGAGCGGTTCCGCTTCGACGTGCCCAAGCCCAACGCACTCGCCCTGTTGGCCTGAACGAGTCTGTTGGCCTGAACGAACAGCTCACACCCCTCGGGTGAGCTCGGTGCGCCGAGCCACCTCGAGGGGTGTGCTCATGTCACGGTGTTCCCCGATCGCGCGGACCTGCGACCACGCCAGGTGACCAGCCACCACCAGGAACGTTCCCCGTACCGCACATCCCCGGGTTCGGTCGAACACGCCGAAGGCACCGCAGACCTCGCCATGGGGCCAATGATCGGTGAGCAGGTCGAAGCCAAAACCCTCCCGCTCGGCGAAAACCCGTTGGGTGAACATGGCATCGCAGGAGATCGCCATCACCCGTACCCCCAGCTCACGCCAGTCGGCCAGCTGTGACTGCAAGACCGTCAACTCACTGGAGCAGATGCCGGTGAAGGCGTACGGAAAGAAGACCAGCAGGTATGGTGTCTCGCCCAGTTCAGCGGTGCCGACCGATTCGCCGTGCTGGTTCCGCGTGGCGAAGACAGGGGCCGGCTCACCGACCCCCACGGTCATCGCCGGCCGACCTTGGGGCGCACCAGCTTGCGGGCCGACCACCCGTCGCACACCTGTTGGGTCGCTGTCGCGGCCAGTCCTGCGGTGGCGGCTGCTTCGATCACGTCGGGCTCGTCGACATAGCCTTCGCGTCCAACCTTGGGGGTGAACAACCACACCGCCCCGGTCATGGACAGATCGGTCAGCGAGTCGACGAGCGCATCGGTGAGGTCGCCGTCGTCATCGCGCCACCACAGCACCACGATGTCGGCCGCTTCAACCACGTCGTCGACCATCTCGGCGTCGATCGCATCTTCGATCGCGATCCTCAGGTCGTTGTCGGTGTCCTCGTCCCACCCCAGTTCCTGGACAACCATGCCGGGAGTGAATCCCAACCTGGCCCCGATGTCCGACTGGTCTGCAGCCGCGTTCACACAACCCTCCGTCGATGGACTAGCTTCACGACAGACAGACTGCCAGACCTGCGCGACGGACGAAAGCCCGGGGCTGCGTTTCCGGTCACCGAAGCGCAATTCCGGGGCCACGGTGGCCCAGTGCGGTCATGATGTAGTGGCAGGTCAGGTCGTCGCCGTGAGCCAGGCCGAAGCGCCACATCCGCAGGTAGAGGTCCTCGACGACTTCGCGCAGCTGGGGCGGCACCGCCACATCCACCCCGACGCCGAGCTCACGTGCGGGCCTGTCCCGGTGGAGCAGGTTGTGCAGCTGCCCCGGATCCTGGTCGAGGTCGTACAACTCGTCAGCGTCGAAGAAGTTCACCACGAGCATCCACTGTTCGGTCACGACCACACGTTGGTTGCCGTAGCTCTCGTTGCCGTTGCTGGCGAAGTGGATCTCCGCCGGCCGGTTCAACGGCTCCCCTCGCAGGGCGGGCGCAAGCGAGTGGCCGGACATGGCGGTCGAGGGTGTGACCCCACTCAGCTCCAGCAGGGTCGGGCCCAGATCCACCATCGAGACCAGCTGGTCAACCGTGGTGCCCTGCACCCGGTCGGGCAATGGTCGCCCACCCACCACCAGCGGCACGTGGTAGGCCGAGAGGAAGGCGGGCAACCCCTTGCACCACAGGCCGTGGTCACCGGCATAGTCACCGTGGTCGGAGAGGTAGACGAAGATGGTGTCCTCCAGCTGACCAGTCGCCGCCACGGCGTCGCGGACCTGACCGAACAACGCATCCTCGTAGCTGCAGAACGCCAGGTAGTGGCGCAGTGCCTCGCGGTGCTCGGGTTCGGTGAGCTGGTCGAAGCGGTCACGGATCCGGTGGTACAGAGCTGGTTTGTCGTGCATCGGATCGTTGAAGCTGGCCTCCAGCTCGATCCGGTCCGGGTCGTACAGGTCGAGGAACTCCTGGGGTGGCTGGTACGGATCGTGCGGTCCCAGCGTGCCGACATAACTCACCCAGGGCTCGGGCTCCCCCGCCCGGGACCTGATGAAGTCGATCGCGGACTCGACCACGGCACGGTCGCCGTACGGGTCCGGGTTGGTGCGGTAGTGGACATACTCGGTGTAGCCGGGGCGCAGGATCTCACCCGGGCGTCGGCTCCGGTCGGGATCATCCGCGGCGATCGCGGCCGCTGCACGCTCGCGGTCGCGCTCCAGAGCGGCTGACCGCAGCTCCTCCTCGGAGGCCTCGCCTGCTGTGCCGCCGCCGGTGACCAGACCTTCCTGCCAACCGAGGTCACGCGGATTCACCGTGGCACTCACGTGCCATTTGCCGGCAAATCCGAGCTCGTGGCCGGCTGCCCGGAGGTCCTGGGACCAGAAGGGCGTCCCCGCATACGGGGTGCGCCGCAGGGCATTGGCGACCTGGACGTTGTTCCACACGCCGTGTTCGGTCGGGTGCCGGCCGGTGAAGAAGGAGGTCCGCGAGGGACAGCAATGGGGTGAGACCGTGTGGGCCCGGCTGAAGGTGACCCCTTCGGCCGCCAGCGCATCGACATGGGGAGTGATCGCTTTGAGCGGTTCACCCGGCAGCACCGTGGCCCCACGTTGCTGGTCGGTCATGAACACGACAATGTTGGGTCTGGCGGCGGTGGTGGGGCGAGACGGCTGCGGCACGTCTCCACCCTACCGACTGTCCACGGTGCGGCCGCCCGAGTGCACATCGTCGACACAGGAGTGACAGACTGGGGGTGCGCGGTCGCCCACGCTCAGGGAAACCGGGCACCAGACGACCTGACAAGGAGCGCAGTATGGCCACCCG
>CAMDZW010000001.1 GCA_945911015.1 uncultured Propionibacteriaceae bacterium | reverse complement strand
GCGGCTGACCGCCGATGAAGACCGTGCTGTGGGCGCCGGGGGACCGCATCCACGTGGTGAACTCCGCGCCGTACCCGCTGGTCCCCAGGTCCATGCTGCACCATCCGCCGCTGGTCTCGAGATCCACCGCGAGCTTGTCATTGTGGTCGTGGCCACCGGCATGGGGGCCGCATCGAATCACGATCCGAGCGGCGGGAGAACGTAGCAGTGCGATGCCGGATCCCTTCCAATACAGCGATCCAGGAGTGCGGGTGTCGCCGGTCGAGACCTCAGTGGGGCCGAAGAGCAGGGCGGCCTCGCCCTCGCGGCGCGCGCCACGTGGCACGAACACGGACAGGTCGATCCCTTCAACCCCCAACAGTCCAAGGGCTTTCTCTGCATGTCGGGCAAAGGCGGTCACCGGTGTGTCGGGCCAGCCGTCACCGTAGGCAGGGATCCGACCGTCCGTGTAGGCCAGCTGGGGTGGGGCCATCACGGCACGCCGAAGGATGTCCATCTGTTGTGTCGGGATGGAGGCCGGCCCGTACGCCTCGACCCACGCCAGCAGGGCATCAACGGTGTAGTAGTGGTAGTGGGGGTTGACCTCGAACCAGAGTCCTTCTGGGTGGAATCCCTTGTCCAGTTGAGCAATCGCGCCGAACTCCGAGTTTGCGGTCCAGGTCAGCAGCTCGTCGTCACCAAGTCGTCGCGCGGCTTCGGCCAGCGCGCCGAGCATCCAGCTGTGGATGTTGTGGATCTGTGTGACCTGCGGACGTAGCAGCTCGACCACCCCGTGGGCGATCTTTGCAGCAGCTTCCAGTGTCGCCTCGTCGAGCAGGTCTGCGGTCCAACGAACCGAACGGAGCAACGAGATCGCCCAGATGGCTTCGTCAAGACACTGCGGGGTGACCTTTCCGATGCCGGCATGGAATCCGTGCTTGGGATAGGCGGCATAGGAGTTGCCGTACGTCGTGACGATCGTCTGCAACTCCGTACGTGCAGCGGCGATCAGCTCCTCGTCGGTGGCGACGCGCATGATGATGGCGTTCCGCTGGGTCTGGGCAGCTGCCGCGTTGTGGTGGGTGGTTCGCCAAGCACCAATCCGCAGCTCGTCGTCGTACACCCGGCCACAGGTGGCGCACCGGTGTTCGTGGGGCAGTGCCGGGTCGAAGGTGAGACGGGTGCCGTCGTCGTCGCAGAAGTAGTGGTGGGTCCACGCGCTGACCTCGTCGGGTCCGGCGATCACCAGCTGTCCACGCCAGCGCCCGGTCTCAGTGATGAGTGCTTCCCAGATCTTTCCCGCCCAGTTGTGGGTCGCAACCCGATCGCGGGCTCGGCTCCAGTCCGGAGTGAATGCTCGGTCAGCTGTCGATGCCATGGGCACCATTCAATCGCAGCTCCGTCGCTGGGTTGACCTGCGGTGGAACAAGTAGTCATACAACTGGTTGCGCAGTATGATGACTGCTGCGACGAATCGCGGCGCCATCGAGACCGAAGGAAGATCATGGCCATTGCTCCTGCCGCTCCCAACCCGGTCGACCGCATCGCCTGGGTCAAGCTCTCCTCGGTTGTCCTGCCGCTGAAGACGGCGATCAGTGACGCCAAGGTGTTCACCGGACGACAGAAGCCCATGACCGAAGTGGTCTTCCTCTTCGTGGAGGTTGCCACCGAAGGTGGGTACGAGGGCCTTGGCTTCGGCTACTCCAAACGGGCCGGTGGCCCGGGACAGTACGCCCACGCGGTCGAGATCGTGGACAGCCTGATCGGGGAGGATCCCAATGACATTCCTCGTCTGGTCACCAAGCTGACCTGGGCCGGCGCTTCGGTCGGCCGCTCGGGTCTGTCGACCCAGGCGATCGCGGCGATCGATGTCGCCCTGTGGGACCTCAAGGCCAAACGGGCCGGCCTCCCGCTGGCCAAGCTCATCGGTGCCCATCGCGACTCGGTGCCCTGCTACAACACCTCGGGCGGCTTCCTGCACACCCCGGTCGAGGAGATGCTCGACAATGCCTCGGCCTCGATCGCTGGCGGCATTGGCGGCATCAAGATCAAGGTCGGACATCCCGACCGCAAGGTCGACCTGTCCCGACTCGACGCCATCCGTTCCCACATCGGCGACGACGTACCGCTCATGGTGGACGCCAACCAACAGTGGGATCGCGCCACCGCCATGCGGATGGGACGCGCCTTTGAACCGTACGGACTGACCTGGATCGAGGAACCGCTCGACGCGTACGACCACGTCGGTCACGCCCAGCTGGCCACTGCTCTGGACACCCCGATCGCCACCGGGGAGATGTTGGCCAGCGTCGCCGAACATGTCGAGCTGATCAAGCATGGCTCCTGCGACATCATCCAGCCTGACGCTCCCCGCATCGGCGGGATCACCGGATTCCTCACCCTGGCCACGCTCGCTGACCAGGCCCATCTCGACCTGGCCCCGCATTTTGCCATGGAGATTCATCTCCACCTCGCCGCCGCCTACCCGCGGGAAGGGTGGGTCGAGCACTTCGACTGGCTCGCACCGCTGTTCCACGAGGAACTCGAGACCGCCGACGGTCGCATGCTCGTCCCCGACCGGCCCGGGCTGGGCATCACCCTCACTGACCAGGCTCGTGCCTGGACGGTCGCCAGCCACGAAACCGGCACCCGGCCCTGAGGTCGCCACGATGAGGCCACGATGAGTGCACTGCCAGCCGGCATTGTTCGAGTGATCACCGAGGAGATCGCCAGCGGACAACGCCAGCCCGGTGACAAGTTGCCCACCGAGACCGAGCTCGGACGTGAACACGGGGTCAGCCGGACCGTTGTCCGTGAGGCCATGTCGCGCCTGCAGGCATCAGGGCTCGTGGAATCCGTACGAGGCAAGGGAAGTTTCGTACTCGCCCAACCCGCTGACACCTTCACTGCGGCGGCCGCACCACCCCGTACGGCCGATGAGGTGCGCGAGCTGTGGGAGTTGCGCGTGGCTCTCGAGACGTCGGCAGCGGCCTGGGCCGCACGCCGACGGAGCAGGGCCGACCTCGATCGGCTCCAAAGGGTGCTCGACGTCTTCGCGGCTGCTGAGCGGCCGGTCGAAGCACTCGAGGCCGACCGAGGGTTCCATCGTGCGCTTGCCTCGGCCGGCTGCAACACCCGTCTCGTCACCGCCCTGGACAGTCTCGGTCCGGCGATGATCATGATGCCCCCAGATCGCTTGCAGGGCAGGGAGAATGGTGCACGTGAGCGGCATGACCTGGTCACCGAGGAGCATCGACAGATCGTCGCTGCCGTGGCCGATCAGGACCCCGAACTCGCTGCCGCGGCCGTACGGATGCATCTGTCGGCGTCACGACGCAGACTGTTGGGCCGGCCGTGAGTCACACCCGCGCACGCTCCAGATTGGCCAAGATGTCGTCAACCGTCTCATCCGGGGTCTGGGTCGAGGAATCAAGCCAGTAACCGATGTGGGCGGTCTCGCGGCGCAGCACATCATCCATCACCGCGGGGGAGAAATGCACATAGCCGGCCTTGGTGCGCTGTTCCTCCCGCCACTGCAGGGCGGACACCGTCGGCGACAGGACCACCAGGTGCCGGTTCTCCGGCGACAGCTGTTGGACGAACCAGGCCAGGTCCGCGCCGATGATGACGTCCTGCACGATCGCGTCGAAACCGTGGTCGGCGTAGGTGCGCGCGGTGTGCGCGGCCAGGGTGTAGCGCAGCCGGAGCTGGGCGTTGGCTGCCGGGTCGGGGCGGGGCGTCATGTCGACCCGCCCATTGACCAGCATCCGGCGGAAGGCATCGCCGCGGACATGGGCCGAGCGGGGCAGCCGCAGGGCCAGTCGCTCTGCCACGGCCGACTTGCCGGCGGCCATCGCACCGGTGATCACGATCACCCGCCCCCTGTGCCGGGGTGTGCCGCCGAGGGAGCCGTTGGTCGGATTCCCCTCCTGGTTCCTGCGATCACCGTCCACGGGTGCCATTGTGCCGCGGATCGGTGAACACTCCATGGCCGGGGGATGAGCTTTCGGTGTGGTCCGACCAGAGGGATGCCAAAAAATCGGCCAACCCGTGGCCCACCGGCCCCGCTTGAGCTCGTTGAGATCTACTGTCACCTCCATGGACCCGATCGAACAGGAAGACCCCGAGCTGTGGGTGCGTGACTACATCGCCATGTCGCAGGACCTCGGTCGCAAGGCCGAGGAGGCCCAGGAGCGGTTCGCCGAGATCGAGGGGGAAGGACGCAATGACTACGTCCGCCTCACGGTGAACTCCGGCGGTGTCATCCAGTCGGTCACCTTTTCCAGCAACATTCGCAGCATTGGTGCCGAGGAGCTGTCGGACCGCTTCATGGACGCCTACTCCGTGGCGATCACGGCGGTGAACGGGCAGACCGAGTCGTTCATCCGCAGCATCAACGGTGACGAGGACCCGGCCATGGCCGACTATGTGCGCGACATCGTCCCCCATGGCATGCGCGAACGAGCCGAACGGGTCAACCAGGAGCAGCAGCGATGAGTTCCTGGGACCTCAGTGAGTTCGACGGACACCTACGTTCTCTCGAGCGGGTCACGTCTGAGTACAACGCCGCCCGGAGCACCGCGAGCGGGATCGGCGGCGGAAATCTGTACATCTACGGGCTGCTCGTGGGTCCGATCGCCACCCCGATCATGAACGGTGTGGTCGACGACTTCGACGAACTCCTCTCCGGCCTGAGCGATGCCCTCGAGTCGGCGCAAGAGGGCATTGCGCTGACCCGACAGATCAACCACGAGGCCGAGCAGAACAATGCCGACCTCAGCGCCTCGGTCGAGTACAGCATCGAGACCACCAACAATGACGTCGGAAGGAGCCTGTGATGAGTGTGATTCCGTTCTCCGGCACGGTCGGCACGTACACCAATGCCTTCAATCAGCTCACCGACGGTGAGTTCGACCTCGGTGACATCACCGCACCCGCCGGTGCTGCCCTCGACGCGCTCGGTTGGGTGGCCGACCCGTTCGGTGCACTTGCCGGTGCCGTGCTGGGCCCACTGCTGGACTATCTGGCCAACAACTTCCCGCCGCTGAAGTGGCCGCTGGACCGTCTGGCCGGTGACCAGGGCGCGATCATGGGCAAGGCTCAGGCCTGGCAGGACGTCTCCAACTCGCTGGTCGAGGTGGGCAATGCCTACGCCGCCACCGGCAGTGACCTGCCCAGCTGGAACCAGGGCACCGCCCAGGACGGCTACCGCGCCACCCAGGAGATGGTGCTGGCTGCCTTCCAGGGGGCGGCCAACCAGGCGGCCAGTCTGGCTGGGGGGATCACCACCGTCGGGCAGGTCTGCGCCGGTGTACGCAGCTTCATCTGGGGCATCGTCAAGGGTTTCGTCACCTCGGCAGTCGGCAACGCCATCGCGGCGGCAGCATCGGCCCTGGTCACCCTGGGTGGCTCGATCGGCGCCTTCTGCACCTGGTTCTCGGCCCGCTTCGCGGTGGTGACCGGCAAGATCGGTCGCAAGCTCGCCGAGCTGATGGACTACATGGCCAAGGTCACCAGCCGGTGGGGCAAGCTCTCGGCCGCATTCAAGCGGGCCGCTGAGGCGCTGCGCTCGTACTCCCGCTCCCAGTTCGGTCGCGCCGGTGGTCTGACCGCTTCGGCGAATCGTCAGGCCGGCAGCAAGGTCGACCCGACACACTTCGACCGCAGCCAGTGGCAGCGCGACCTCGGTGATGGCCGTCGCTGGCCCAGCCGGGTCAACAGTGCCGCCAACGCAGGCGACAAGGCCGGAGACGGTCAGGAGGAAGGCGTCGGCTCGGCCGGCACCGTGGACGGCCTGGCATGAGCGAACCGGACGACCTGCCCTCTCGTCGGGTCGGCCGGTGGACGGTCCTGGTGGTGTTCGCCGGGCTGCTGCTCGGTGCCCTTCTGGGCACCTGGGCGGCCACGACCGCCGCCGCTCACCTCGGTGGGTACCGCTCAGGCGAGATCTCCCGTACGGGAACAGCTGAGGTCACCCACTGCCGCACCGGGCTCTGGCTGATCCAGGTCTGTCAGGCCCGAGTGGTCTGGGACGACGAGACGGTCGATGAAGCCGTACGGGTCGAAGGTCTCCAACCACGGACGGGGACCGTGGCGGTGGCCGAACATCGCCATCTCACCTACATGTGGGCCTCAGCCTGGGAGGAGTCGGTGGTCCTGATGGAGGATGTCCCGGCAGGTCGACACAACGGGCTGTGGTCGATCGGCATCCACCTGGCCATGGTCATCGGTGCCGTGGTCGGCCTGGTCGCCGCGGTCAAGCTGAGGGCTGCTTTTGACCGAAGCGGGAGGGGGCAGTAGTCTACTGCGGGTGTTCGGGCTCGCCCGAGCTCACGTGCGTGCCCGGGTGGACCCAACCTCTCGGTGCTGCAGTGAGAGCTCAGCGGGAGACGCCCTGCCACCCACCACATCCTCGGTGATGGGGCGGCAGCACGCCACACGACATGCCGGAGTCATTTGACGAAGGCGCATTCACGACAGGGAAGAGAACCAGCCGGTGCCCACAATTCAGCAGCTGGTCCGCAAGGGCCGCCAGGACAAGGCAAAGAAGTCGAACACGCCTGCGCTCAAGGGTTCGCCCCAGCGTCGCGGTGTGTGCACTCGCGTCTACACCACCACTCCGAAGAAGCCGAACTCGGCTCTCCGCAAGGTGGCGCGCGTCCGCCTGTCCAGTGCGATGGAGGTCACCGCCTACATTCCCGGTGTCGGGCACAACCTGCAGGAGCACTCCATGGTGCTCGTGCGCGGTGGTCGCGTCCGCGATCTGCCCGGTGTCCGCTACAAGATCGTTCGAGGCACGCTGGACACCCAGGGCGTCAAGAACCGCAAGCAGGCTCGCAGCCGCTACGGCGCGAAGAAGGAGAAGTAATGCCACGCAAGGGTCCCGCCCCGAAGCGTCCGGTCGTGGTCGACCCCGTCTACGGCTCGCCGTTGGTCACCCAGCTGGTGAGCAAGGTGCTGGTGGACGGCAAGAAGTCGATCGCCCAGAACATCGTCTACACCGCACTGGAAGGCACCCGGACCAAGACCGGTGTTGACCCCGTGCAGACCCTCAAGCGCGCGCTCGACAACGTGCGTCCCTCGCTTGAGGTCAAGTCGCGCCGCGTCGGTGGCGCCACCTACCAGGTACCGGTCGAGGTCAAGCCCGGCCGTGCCACCACCCTGTCGATGCGTTGGCTGGTCAGCTTTGCCCGCGACCGCCGTGAGAAGTCCATGGCCGAGCGCCTCATGAACGAGATCCTGGACGCTTCGAACGGTCTGGGTGCGGCGGTCAAGCGTCGCGAGGACACCCACAAGATGGCCGAGGCCAACCGCGCCTTCGCCCACTACCGCTGGTGATTGCGGTGCGCACGGTCCAGAACCCTGTCTTTGGCCCGTGCGCATTGCCATCCCTGCACCTGCTCCCGACGGGCCCATGTCCAGGGAGCTCTCCGATTTCACTCACCGAGCCCACCCCGCTCACCGACAGGGGACCGGTCCCTTCCGGCCCCGCGCCCTGTTCCTGACACAAGCGTCGCGGTGCAGGCAACGCACACGACTTTTTCGAGAGGTTTGATCCCGTGGCCGTCGACATCCTGACTGACCTGGCCAAGGTCCGCAACATTGGCATCATGGCTCACATCGATGCTGGTAAGACCACCACCACCGAGCGGATCCTGTACTACACCGGGATCAACTACAAGATCGGCGACACCCACGAGGGCACCGCCACCATGGACTGGATGGAGCAGGAGCAGGAGCGGGGCATCACCATCACCTCCGCTGCCACCACCTGTCACTGGCACGACCACCAGATCAACATCATCGACACCCCCGGCCACGTGGACTTCACCATCGAGGTCGAGCGTTCGCTGCGCGTCCTCGATGGCGCCGTCGCGGTCTTTGACGGTGTGGCCGGCGTGGAGCCGCAGTCGCAGACCGTGTGGCGTCAGGCCACCCGCTACGGCGTCCCCCGCATCTGCTTCGTCAACAAGTTGGACCGCACCGGAGCCAACTTCAACTTCGTGGTCGACACCATCCGTGAGCGGCTCAACGCCACTGCTGCCGTGATGCAGCTGCCGATCGGCGCCGAGGGCGATTTCATCGGCGTGGTCGACCTGATCGAGATGCGTGCCCTGACCTGGCGCGGCGAGACCGCGATCGGCGAGGACTACGAGGTCGAGGAGATCCCGTCCGACATGGTCGACGCCGCCGAGGCCGCGCGCGAGGAGCTGGCCGAGATCATCGCCGACCATGACGACGAGTTCGCCGAGCAGTTCCTCGAGGGCGAGTACGAGACGGCAGCCCTCAAGGCCGCCATCCGTCGCGCCGTGCTGACCAGCCAGATCACCGCTGTGTTCTGTGGCACTGCGTTCAAGAACAAGGGCGTGCAGCCCCTGCTGGACGCCGTCATCGACTACCTGCCTTCGCCGGTCGACGTGCCGGCCATCGACGGCTTCAAGCCCGGCCACGAGGATCAGGAGCTGAAGCGTAGGCCCAGCGATGACGAGCCCTTCTCGGCGCTGGCCTTCAAGATCGCCGCTGATCCCCACCTGGGCAAGCTGACCTACGTCCGCATCTACTCCGGCCGTCTCGAGGCGGGCACCCAGGTGCTCAACGCCACCAAGGGCCGCAAGGAGCGGATCGGCAAGATCTACCAGATGCACGCCAACAAGCGTGAAGAGATCGCTTCGGTCGGCTCCGGTCAGATCGTCGCCGTGATGGGCCTGAAGCAGACCAGCACTGGTGAGACCCTGAGTGACTCGGTCGACCCGATCGTCCTGGAGTCCATGGACTTCCCGGCACCGGTCATCGAGCAGGCGATCGAGCCGA
Organism: uncultured Propionibacteriaceae bacterium; assembly: GCA_945911015.1. Classification (GTDB taxonomy): domain Bacteria; phylum Actinomycetota; class Actinomycetes; order Propionibacteriales; family Propionibacteriaceae; genus Avipropionibacterium. The sequence goes on along the minus strand of CAMDZW010000001.1, from coordinate 256,555 downwards.
AGACCAAGAGCGACCAGGAGAAGCTGGGTGCGGCCATCCAGCGTCTGGCCGAGGAGGATCCGACCTTCCGCGTCCACACCGACGACGAGACCGGTCAGACCATCATCGCCGGCATGGGCGAGCTGCACCTCGACGTTCTGATTGACCGCATGCGTCGTGAGTTCAAGGTTGAGGCCAACATCGGCAAGCCGCAGGTGGCCTACCGCGAAACCCTGCGTCGCAAGGTCGAGAAGATCGAGTACACGCACAAGAAGCAGACCGGTGGTTCGGGTCAGTACGCCCGTGTGATCATCAATCTGGAGCCGCAGGAAGCCGGTGCGGGGTACGAGTTCGTCAACGGAGTCACCGGTGGCCGCATCCCGCGGGAGTACATCCCGGCCGTCGATGAGGGCATCCAGGAAGCCATGCAGTTCGGTGTGCTCGCCGGCTACCCGGTCGAGGACATCAAGGTCACCCTGACCGACGGTGCCTACCATGACGTCGACTCCTCCGAGCTCGCCTTCAAGATCGCTGGCATCCAGGTCTTCAAGGAGGCTGCCCGCCGCGCCGATCCGGCCCTGATGGAGCCGATGATGAAGGTTGAGGTGACCACCCCGAACGACTACCTGGGGACCGTCATCGGCGACCTCAACTCGCGTCGCGGCCTGCCTCAGGGCACCCGCGAGGAGCACGGCAACCAGGTCGTCCTGGCACTGGTGCCGCTGTCGGAGATGTTCGGATACGTGGGTGACCTCCGGTCGAAGACCTCGGGCCAGGCTTCGTACTCGATGGAGTTCGACTCCTACGCCGAAATGCCCAAGGGCGTTGCTGACGAGATCATCCAGAAGACTCGCGGCGAGTGAGCCGCACGGTGGCGGAGTCGCCGAGGTGACCCTCATTGCGGCACCGCCACCAACGCACGTCGGCCATTGGGTTTGACCCCAACGGGTCCCGTGCTACAAGATTGGTCAGTCTGCCCCGACATGTGAATGTCGGACCTGATGTCATTGGGCAGCTGCCAGCACAACCCAGACCCGTCTCGTCGCCGACGAGGCGTCACCGAAGAAGGAGCCCCAGTGGCAAAGGCCAAGTTCGAGCGGACCAAGCCGCACGTCAACATCGGCACCATTGGACACATCGACCACGGCAAGACCACGCTCACCGCGGCGATTTCCAAGGTGCTTCATGACACCTACCCTGACCTCAACGATGCGTCCCCGTTCGACCAGATCGACAAGGCGCCCGAAGAGCGGCAGCGCGGTATCACGATCTCGATCTCGCACATTGAGTACCAGACCGAGAACCGTCACTACGCCCACGTCGACTGCCCCGGGCACGCCGACTACGTCAAGAACATGATCACCGGCGCTGCCCAGATGGACGGTGCCATCCTGGTGGTCGCCGCCACTGACGGGCCGATGCCGCAGACCCGTGAGCACGTGCTGCTCGCGCGTCAGGTCGGTGTTCCGGCCATGGTCGTCGCGCTCAACAAGTGCGACATGGTCGACGACGAGGAGATCCTGGAGCTCGTCGAGCTCGAGGTCCGTGAGCTGCTGTCGAGCCAGGAGTTCGACGGCGACAACGCCCCGATCGTCCAGGTTGCCGCGTTCCCTGCCCTGCAGGGTGAGGAGAAGTGGACCAACTCGATCCTCGAGCTCATGAACGCTGTGGACGAGTACATCCCGCAGCCTGAGCGCGAGATCGACAAGCCGTTCCTGATGCCGGTGGAGGATGTCTTCACCATCACCGGTCGCGGCACCGTCGTCACCGGTCGTATCGAGCGCGGCATCGTCAAGACCGGCGAGACCGTCGACATCGTGGGCATCCGCGACGACAAGCAGACCACCACCATCACCGGTGTCGAGATGTTCCGCAAGATCCTCGACGAGGGTCAGGCTGGCGAGAACGTTGGTCTGCTGCTCCGCGGCACCAAGCGCGAGGACGTCGAGCGTGGCATGTGTGTCATCAAGCCCGGCACCACCACCCCGCACACCGAGTTCGAGGGTCGCGTCTACATCCTGTCGAAGGAAGAGGGTGGCCGTCACACCCCGTTCTTCAACAACTACCGTCCGCAGTTCTACTTCCGCACCACCGATGTGACCGGTGTGGTCGAGCTGCCGGAGGGCACCGAGATGGTCATGCCCGGTGACAACACCGACATGTCGGTCAAGCTGATCCAGCCGATCGCCATGGAGGAGGAGCTGAAGTTCGCCATCCGTGAGGGTGGACGCACTGTCGGCGCCGGCCGCGTGACCAAGATCATCAAGTGAGTCTCTGACCCACTTCGCTGAGGGCCCCCGCACCGCCAGGTGCGGGGGCTTTCACATGCGCGCAGCAGCCCCACGGTGCCCCTCCAAGACGTAAACACCACACTTGCGCCAGCACACCTCACCTGCAGCTGTGGTGGGCTGGCGCAAGTGTGGTGTCTGAGCGGAAAAGTGTGCTCGGAAGGCCGCCCGGGAGCGTGATCAGAGGGGCAGCGAGGCCGGATTTGGCATGACGGCCGATCTCTGACAGTATTGACGGGTTGCTCGGCGGGGTCGCCGCGATGTGTCATGTTGCTCGGTCATGTGCCGACAGTGAGGTGCATCAGATCAAGACCTCCGCTCACGCGCTGGCCCCCCTTGGGGTCAGGACGAATCCATGGCAGGGAGATCCCTGTCGAGGTGCGTCCAGCAGGCGCGACACGCCCGACCGCGTGGGTCATGGCCCAGGTCGGTGTGTCAGGGCGAGCGGCGGGCAAGATTGACAGTTTCGAAAACGAAGCTCGAGAAGAAGGAACTGACTGTGGCGGGACAGAAGATCCGCATCAGGCTGAAGGCCTACGACCACGAGGTCATCGACTCCTCGGCGCGCAAGATCGTCGACACGGTGACTCGGACTGGTGCGAAGGTTGCTGGCCCGGTGCCGCTGCCGACGGAGAAGAACGTGTTCTGTGTGATCCGTTCGCCCCACAAGGACAAGGACAGCCGCGAGCACTTCGAGATGCGCACCCACAAGCGTCTGATCGACATCATCGATCCGACGCCCAAGACTGTGGACTCGCTCATGCGTCTCGACCTGCCTGCTGGCGTCGACATCGAGATCAAGCTCTGAGGACGGTCACGATGAGTAACTCTGCAGAACGTAAGGTCAAGGGCCTCCTCGGCACCAAGCTGGGCATGACCCAGGTGTGGGACGAGGAGAGCCGTGTCGTTCCGGTCACGGTCGTTCAGGCCGGCCCGAACGTGGTCACCCAGGTCCGCACCCAGGACAAGGACGGCTACTCCGCCGTGCAGCTGGGCTTCGGCGCCATCAAGGCCAAGAAGGTCACCAAGCCGACCGCGGGTCACTTCGAGGCTGCCGGGGTCACCCCGCGCAAGCACCTGATGGAGATCCGCACCGCAGACGCCGACGAGTTCACCCTCGGTCAGGAGTTGACCGCGGAGATCTTCGCGGCCGACGACGTGATCGACGTGACCGGCATCAGCAAAGGCAAGGGCACCGCGGGTGTCATGAAGCGTCACGGCTTCGCCGGGCTGGGCACCGGTCACGGTGTCCACCGCAAGCACCGTGCGCCGGGCTCGATCGGTGGCTGTGCCACCCCGGGTCGCGTCTTCAAGGGAAAGCGTATGGCTGGCCGCATGGGTCACGAGCGCGTCACCGTACAAAACCTCACCGTCCACGCCGTTGACGTCGAGCGTGGCCTGCTGCTGATCAGCGGCGCCATCCCGGGCCCCAAGGGCAGCCTGGTGGTCGTCCGCAGCGCGGCGAAGAAGGAAGGATCCGCAGCATGAGCACCGAGCTCGAGTCCCAGGACCGCACCGTTGATGTCGTCGACACCGCTGGCAAGAAGTCGGGCACGGCTGACCTGCCGGGCGACCTGTTCGACGTCCAGGCCAATGTGCCGCTGATCCACCAGGTCGTGGTGGCCCAGCTCGCGGCCGCTCGTCAGGGCACGCACTCCACCAAGACCCGCGCCGAGGTGCGCGGTGGTGGAGCCAAGCCGTGGCGTCAGAAGGGCACCGGTCGCGCCCGTCAGGGTTCGCGTCGCGCCCCGCAGTGGACCGGCGGTGGCGTTGTCCACGGCCCGAAGCCGCGTGACTACGCCCAGCGCACCCCCAAGAAGATGGTCGCCGCAGCTCTGCGTGGCGCGCTGTCGGACCGGGCTCGCGGTGGCCGCGTCCACGTCATCACCAGCGTCATCGAGGGCGACGACCCGTCGACCCGCAGCGCGATCGCCACGATCAACGCTGCCATCGGGGCGGAGCAGCTCGACCGCCGCGTGCTGGTGGTCCTGCACCGCGACGAGGACTTCGCCTGGTTGAGCCTGCGTAATGTCGTCGAGATCCATGCGATCGCGGTCGACCAGCTGAACGCGTACGACGTGTTGTGCAATGACGACATCGTCTTCACCCAGGCTGCGCTCGAGGCGTTCAACGCCGGCCCGGCCCGCGGCAAGTCGGTCAAGGCCGTCGCCGCAGAGTCCGAGATCGAGGAGGACACCAAGTGAGCAACGTCAAGGTCAAGACTCACCAGGATGTGCTGATTGCACCTGTGGTGAGCGAGAAGAGCTACGGCCTCCTCGACGAGAACAAGTACACCTTCCTGGTCGCGCCCGACGCGAACAAGACCGAGATCAAGCTGGCTGTCCAGGCGATCTTCAACGTGAAGGTGACCGGCGTCAACACTCTCAACCGGAGTGGCAAGGTGCGTCGCACGCGGTACGGGACCGGCAAGCGTCCCGACACCAAGCGCGCGATCGTGACTGTCGCTGATGGCGATCGCATCGACATCTTCTCCGGCGCCGACAGCTGAACCGACTTCACACCAAGGAACTGACATGGCTATCCGCAAGTACAAGCCGACCACTCCAGGTCGTCGCGGCTCCTCGGTTGCCGACTTCGTTGAAGTAACCCGGTCCACCCCGGAGAAGTCGCTGCTGGCGCCGAAGACCAAGACTGGTGGTCGTAACAACACCGGCCGCATCACCACCCGCCACATCGGTGGTGGACACAAGCAGGCCTACCGCGTCGTCGACTTCAAGCGGTACGACAAGGACGGGGTCCCGGCGAAGGTCGCTCACATCGAGTACGACCCGAACCGCACCGCCCGCATCGCCCTGCTGCACTACGCAGACGGCGAGAAGCGCTACATCATCGCGCCGGATGCGTTGAAGCAGGGCGTCACGGTCGTGGCCGGCGAAGGCTCGGACATCAAGCCCGGCAACAACCTCCCGCTGCGCAACATCCCGGTGGGCACCACGGTGCACGCGGTGGAGCTGCGTCCTGGCGGCGGCGCGAAGCTCGGCCGCTCGGCCGGTGCCTCGATCCAGTTGGTCGCCCGTGAGGGTGCCACCGCAACCCTGCGTCTGCCCTCGGGCGAGACGCGGATGGTGGATGTCCGTTGCCGCGCAACGGTCGGCGAGGTCGGCAACGCCGAGCAGGCCAACATCCACTGGGGCAAGGCCGGTCGCAACCGCTGGAAGGGCAAGCGTCCTTCGGTCCGCGGTGTCGTGATGAACCCGGTTGACCACCCACACGGTGGTGGCGAGGGCAAGACCTCGGGTGGTCGTCACCCGGTGTCGCCGTGGGGCAAGCCCGAGGGCCGCACCCGCAAGAAGAACAAGGCGAGCGACAAGATGATCGTGCGCCGCCGTCGTACCGGCAAGAAGCGCTGAGGAGCCTGAACCATGCCACGCAGCCTGAAGAAGGGCCCGTTCGTCGACGACCATCTCGCGAAGAAGGTCGAAGCACACAACGCCAAGGGCGCCAAGACCGTCATCAAGACCTGGTCGCGTCGCTCCATGATCATCCCCGACATGCTCGGCCACACCATTGCCGTTCACGACGGGCGCAAGCACGTGCCGGTGTTCGTGACCGAGGCCATGATTGGCCACAAGCTGGGGGAGTTCGCTCCCACCCGCACCTTCAAGGGTCACGACAAGGACGACCGCAAGGCCCGTCGCCGCTGATGCGGGGCGTAACGCGAAGAGGTATTTGAACAACCATGAGCACCACTGAAGAGGCACAGCTCTCGCACCGCCGACTCGCCCTGCTGGGTGAGAAGCCGGGCGCGTTCGCCGTGGCCCGCCACGTGCGGATGTCGCCGACCAAGGTTCGCCGGGTCATCGATCTGGTCCGCGGTCTGGGCGTCAACGAGGCACTGGACATCCTGCGGTTTGCCCCGCAGGCAGCCAGCGAGCCGGTCTACAAGGTCATCGCCAGCGCGGTGGCCAATGCCGAGAACAATGAGAACCTGCGCGGCGACGACCTGTACCTGTCCCAGGCATTCGTCGACGAGGGTGTGACCATGCGTCGCATCCGGGCTCGGGCCAAGGGCTCGGCCTCCCGCATCCTGAAGCGTGGCAGCCACATCACCGTTGTGGTCGAACCACGTGACAACGACACCAAGAAGGGGGCCTGAGCCATGGGTCAGAAGATCCACCCGAACGGCTTCCGGCTCGGCGTCACGACCGACCACACCAGCCGTTGGTACGCCGACAAGCACTACGCCGAGTACGTGGGCGAGGACTCCAAGATCCGTGAGCTCCTGTCGAAGCGCCTGGTGCGCGCCGGCCTGAGCTCCACCGAGATCGAGCGCACCCGCGACCGCGTCCGCATCGACCTCTACACCGCTCGTCCGGGCATCGTCATCGGACGCAATGGTGCCGAGGCCGAGAAGCTGCGCAGCGACCTGGAGAAGCTGACCGGCAAGCAGGTCCAGCTGAACATCCTCGAGGTCAAGAACCCGGAGACCGACGCCCAGTTGGTCGCCCAGGGAATCGCTGAGCAGCTCAGCGCCCGCGTGGCCTTCCGCCGCGCGATGCGCAAGGCACAGCAGTCGGCCATGCGCGCCGGTGCCCAGGGCATCCGGATCCAGTGCTCGGGACGACTGGGCGGCGCTGAGATGAGCCGCTCGGAGTTCTACCGCGAAGGTCGCGTCCCGCTGCACACGCTGCGTGCCGACGTCGACTACGGGCTCTTCGAGGCCCGGACCGTGTACGGCCACATCGGCGTCAAGGTCTGGATCTACAAGGGTGACGTGTCCGGCAGCCGCGCCGAGCGTGCCGCCCAGAAGGCAGCTCGCAATGCCTCCACCGGACGTCAGCGTCCCGGTGGACGTCGTCCGGCCCGTGGTGACCGCCCCGAGCGTGGCGGCCGTCGTCGCGAGCAGGACCGCGCCGAGGAGCGCACCGACAAGACCGCAGCCGCTGCCGCTGAGGCGACGGCCAGCAACGAACAGGGGGCATGACCGCGATGCTGATCCCTCGTAAGGTCAAGTACCGCAAGCAGCACCACCCCAAGCGGACCGGCGCCGCCAAGGGCGGAACGCAGATCTCCTTCGGGGACTACGCCGTCCAGGCCGTCACCGGTGGCTACCTGACCAACCGTCAGATCGAGTCGGCCCGTATCGCCATGACCCGTCACATGAAGCGTGGCGGCAAGGTCTGGATCAACGTCTTCCCGGACCGACCGCTCACCAAGAAGCCTGCCGAGACCCGGATGGGTTCGGGCAAGGGTTCCCCGGAATGGTGGGTGGCCAACGTCAAGCCCGGACGGGTGCTGTTTGAGCTCGCCGGCGTCGAGGAAGAGGTGGCTCGTGAAGCCATCCGCCTGGCGATCCACAAGCTGCCCATGAAGGCACGTTTCATCACGCGAGAGGGAGGTGACATCTGATGGCGATCTTGAAGGCCAACGAACTGCGCAATCTCAGCAGCGCAGAGCTCAACAGCAAGGTCGTGGAGCTGAAGGAGGAGCTGTTCACGCTCCGCTTCCAGGCTGCCACCGGCCAGCTCGAGTCACACGGTCGGCTGCGCGCGGTCCGCAAGGACATCGCCCGGGTGTACACCGTGCTGTCGGAGCGTGCCATCGGCATCGTCTCCGAACCCGAGGACGTCACCGAGCCCGAGACCACGAAGAAGAAGTGACCATGAGCGAAACCCAGGTCGAGAAGAACGTTGGCGTCGACGCCGAAGAGGCGTTGAGCGCGATCACCCACTCCGACAGCAGCCGCGGGCGCCGCAAGGTCCGTATGGGCCTCGTCGTCAGCGACAAGATGGACAAGACCATCGTCGTCGCTGTCGAGGACCGCAAGAAGCACGCGCTGTACGGCAAGGTGCTGCGGACCACGCTGCGACTGAAGGCACACGATGAGGCCAACGAGGCCGGCATCGGTGACCGTGTCGTGGTGATGGAAACCCGGCCGTTGTCGGCCACCAAGCGCTGGCGTCTCGTGCAGATCGTCGAGAAGGCCAAGTAACCCATCCGTTCCACCAGGCCTCACCCACGGGTGAGGGACCAGTGAGACAATCAGGAGATAACAGATGATCCAGCAGGAGTCGCGACTGAGGGTCGCCGACAACACTGGTGCCAAGGAGATCCTTTGCATCCGCGTGCTCGGTGGTTCCCAGCGTCGCTACGCCGGCATCGGTGACACGATTGTGGCCACCGTCAAGGACGCCATCCCGGGCGGAAACGTCAAGAAGGGCGATGTCGTCAAGGCCGTCGTGGTCCGTACCGTCAAGGAGCGCCGTCGTCCCGACGGTTCCTACATCAAGTTCGACGAGAACGCCGCCGTGATCCTGCGGACCGAGGGCAATGAGCCCCGCGGCACCCGCATCTTCGGTCCGGTCGGTCGTGAGCTGCGTGAGAAGAAGTTCATGCGGATCGTCTCGCTCGCCCCGGAGGTGATCTGAGCATGGCACCGAAGTCCAAGAAGTTCCTGGGCCCCAAGAAGCCCGGACAGAACAAGCTGCACGTGAAGAAGGGTGACAAGGTCAAGGTCATCGCTGGCAAGGACAAGGGCCTTGTCGGTGAGATCATTGCGGTCTACCCCGAGCGGCAGAAGGTGACCGTTCAGGGCGCCAATGTCATCACCCGCCACCTGCGCGACGAGCAGGGCCAGGGGTCGTCGTCCACGGGCGGCATCGTGACCTACGAGGCCCCGATCCACGTCTCGAACGTGCAGCTCGTGGTGACCGTCGACGGGGAAGAGGTTCCCACTCGCGTCGGCTACCAGCGGGTCGAGGTCACCAAGAAGCGTCCCGACGGTACGGAATACTCCGCGACCCGTTCGGTACGCATCGCACGCAAGACCGGAGAGGAAATCTGATGTCGGCCCCCACCATCGAGGTGCCTCGCCTGAAGGCCCAGTACCGCGAAGAGGTCGTGGCGAAGCTGCAGGAGGAGTTCTCCTACGCGAACCCGATGCAGATTCCCGGTCTGGTCAAGATCGTGGTCAACATGGGTGTCGGTGAGGCTGCTCGCGACTCCAAGCTGATTGACGGCGCGGTCAAGGACCTCACCGCCATCACCGGCCAGAAGCCGCAGGTCAGCCGGGCCCGCAAGTCCATCGCCCAGTTCAAGCTGCGTGAGGGCATGCCGATCGGCTGCCACGTGACCCTGCGCGGGACCCGCATGTGGGAGTTCGCCGACCGGCTGATCACCCTGGCCCTGCCTCGGATCCGTGACTTCCGCGGTCTGTCGCCGAAGCAGTTCGACGGCAATGGCAACTACACCTTCGGTCTCAATGAACAGGTCATGTTCCACGAGATCGACCAGGACAAGATTGACCGGGTGCGCGGAATGGACATCACCTTCGTCACCACGGCCACCACCGACGACGAGGGCCGGGCGCTGCTGAAGCACCTCGGCATGCCTTTCCAGCAGAACTGAGCAAGGAGCACCCATGGCCAAGACAGCCCTGAAGGTCAAGCAGAGCCGCAAGCCGAAGTTCGCCGTTCGCGGCTACACCCGTTGCCAGAAGTGCGGGCGGCCGAAGGCGGTCTTCCGCAAGTTCGGTCTGTGCCGCGTGTGTGTGCGTCTCTTGGCGCACCGCGGCGAGCTGCCGGGTGTCACCAAGTCGTCCTGGTGAGAACCGGACGTCTTCGACTCCTCGTGACAGAACACACTTTTCCGGGCCCATCAAGGGCCCACACCGAACGTGACAGGTCTGCAGAGCAGAAACCGGCACGAGAAAGAAGTTGGCAACAGCCATGACGATGACTGACCCGATCGCAGACATGCTGACGCGTCTGCGCAACGCCAATCAGGCGTTCCACGACTCGACCTCGATGCCTCACAGCAAGATCAAGGCCGGGATCGCCGAGATCCTCACCACCCAGGGCTACATCAGCTCGTACGAGGTGGTTGAGCCGGCAGAGGGTGAAGTGGGCAAGACCCTGACGATCACCTTGAAGTACGGCCAGACCCGTGAGCGGTCGATCGCCGGACTCCGTCGGATCTCCAAGCCCGGTCTGCGGGTGTACGCGAAGTCGACCAATCTGCCCAAGGTTCTGGGCGGACTCGGCGTCGCGATCATCTCGACCTCGAAGGGTCTGCTGACCGACAAGGAAGCACACAGGCAGGGCGTGGGTGGGGAAGTCCTCGCCTACGTCTGGTGAGCCGCGGCGGACAGGAGAGGACTGACTATGTCTCGCATTGGCAAGATGCCGATCGCAATCCCCAGCGGGGTTGAGATCACACTCGACGGCCAGCTCGTCAACGTCAAGGGCCCCAAGGGGCAGTTGTCGCACACCGTCGCTGAGCCGATCACGATCGCCCGCGCTGAGGGTGACACCATCGAGGTGTCGCGTCCCAACGACGACCGTCGCAACCGTTCGCTGCACGGCCTGACCCGGACCCTGGTGTCCAACATGGTCATCGGCGTCACCGAGGGGTACAGCAAGGACCTCGAGATCGTCGGTGTCGGTTACCGCGTGCTCTCGAAGGGTCCGACCCAGCTCGAGTTCAACCTCGGCTACTCGCACTCGATCACGGTGAATGCCCCCGAGGGGATCACCTTCAACGTCGAGTCGCCGACCAAGCTCTCGGTGACGGGTATCGACAAGCAGGCCGTCGGCGAAGTCGCGGCCAACATCCGCAAGCTGCGCAAGCCTGAGCCCTACAAGGGCAAGGGCGTCAAGTACGCTGGCGAGCACATCCGCCGCAAGGCCGGAAAGGCTGGTAAGTGATCATGGCCATTTCTTTGGGGAACCGCAAGGGTCAGGCTGTCAAGGCTGCCTCCCGCACGCGTCGCCAGATCCGCGGCCGCAAGAAGATCCAGGGCAGCGCAGAGCGTCCTCGTCTGGTCGTCACCCGCTCGTCGCGGCATGTGTTCGCACAGGTCATCGACGACACCGCGGGAGTCACGCTGGCCTCGGCGTCGACCATGGAAGCCGAGCTCCGCGCCGGAGACGGCGACAAGACCGCCAAGGCGAAGGACGTCGGGCTCAAGCTCGGCGAGCGCGCCAAGGCTGCAGGTGTCGAGAAGGTCGTCTTCGACCGCGCCGGCAACAAATACCACGGACGGATCGCAGCACTGGCAGACGGTGCCCGCGAAGCCGGACTGAATCTGTGAACGACGGAAGGAAACAGAAGCGATGAGTGGAACCCAGCAGCGCGGCAGTGGCCGCAGCGGCGGGGAACGTCGCGGCCGGGATGACCGTCGTGGTCAGCGCGAGGAGAAGAGCCAGTTCCTCGAGCGCGTCGTGGCCATCAACCGCGTCGCCAAGGTCGTCAAGGGTGGCCGTCGGTTCAGCTTCACCGCGCTGGTTGTGGTGGGCGACGGCGACGGCACCGTGGGCGTTGGATACGGAAAGGCCAAGGAGGTGCCCGCGGCGATCGCCAAGGGTGTCGAGGAGGCCAAGAAGAACTTCTTCCGTGTGCCCCGCATCCAAGGCACGATCCCGCACCCCGTCCAGGGGGAAAAGGCCGCTGGTGTGGTCATGCTGCGCCCGGCCTCGGCCGGTACCGGTGTGATTGCCGGTGGTTCGGCTCGAGCCGTCCTCGAGTGCGCCGGTATCACCGATGTGCTGTCGAAGTCGCTCGGCTCGGCCAACGCGATCAACGTCCTCCACGCCACCGTGGAGGCCCTGCGTTCCCTTGAGCAGCCCGAGGAAGTGGCACGCCGACGCGGCCTGCCCATCGAGGATGTCGCTCCGGCGGCGCTGCTCAAGGCGGCCAAGGAAGGAGTGGCCGGCTGATGGCACGTCTCAAGATCAGCCAGGTCAAGTCCGGCATTGGCTACAAGGAGAACCAGAAGCAGACCCTGCGGTCGCTGGGCCTCAAGCGCATGGGTGACACCGTGGTGCAGGAGGATCGCCCCGAGATCCGCGGGATGATCAACACGGTGCCGCACCTGGTCACCGTTGAGGAGGTCGACTGACCATGGCCAGTTCTGAGGAATCGGCCGGGATCCTGAAGGTCCATGACCTGCGTCCTGCCCCCGGAGCCAAGACCGCGAAGACCCGTGTGGGTCGCGGCGAGGCGTCCAAGGGCAAGACCGCCGGTCGCGGCACCAAGGGCACCGGCGCACGCAAGAACGTGCCCGTCGGGTTCGAGGGCGGTCAGATGCCGCTGCAGCGTCGTCTGCCGAAGCTGAGGGGCTTCAACAACCCGTTCCGCACCGAGTACCAGGTCGTGAACCTAGACCGCATCGGATCGCTCTTCCCCGAGGGTGGAGAGATCGGCGTCGAGGACCTCGTCGCCAAGGGTGCGGTCCGTGGCGACCACCTGGTCAAGGTCCTCGGCGAGGGCGAGATCACCGTCGCGGTGCAAATCACCGCGCACAAGTTCTCCGCCAGCGCCAAGGAAAAGATCGAGAAGGCAGGCGGTTCGGTCACCCAGGTGTGACCTGAATCCACGCCACATGAGGGCGGCTCCCCATTCGGGGGCCGCCCTCGTGGCATTCCTGCGCAGGGCACCAGCCAACGGCCCGGCCCTCGCCTCAGCGGTGACGGGCACCCCGGTGACGCCGGCTGACGAAGTTTTCCACAGATTTCTTCGAGGCCCTCCACGAGGCGTGCCAGCTGGTTACTGTGACACCACCCCCGATTCCAGAGGTGTCTCACATGACTCGTTGCCGCGTCCTCGCCGCTCTGCTCGGTCTACTCCTGCTCGCTTCGTGCCGGCCCGTTGAGGCACCGACCGAGCCGGCCTCACCGCAGTGGAAGACCCATGAAACTGCAGCGGAGGCGCTGCCGAGTGCAACCGCACACCGGGTGACCGGATCGGTCCCCGGGACCGAGAACCAACCGGTGCTGTACGTCGGCAGCACGACCGAGCCCGGTGAGCCGGAGCAGGCGACCGTGTGGCTGCCCGACAAGAAGAGGACGCCTGGCAGTCCCGTCCTGCTGGATCTGCCCGGCGACTCGCGGGTGGAGGGAGTGGGGACCAACGACACCACCACCGTCGTGGTGGGGCACCAGTGGCAGGACGGGCGCGAAACCCCGTTCGCGATGACCTCGAAGGACCGACGCTCGTGGACCCCGGTGCCGATCACGCTGGATCTGGCCGAGCGGTCGATCGCCCTGCAGCGGGTGGCCGTGACCGAAACCGGAGTGGCGATTGCGCTGGGGGTCGATCGCGACCGGGACAGGGCCATCGCCGTCAACCTGGCTGACCAGCGCATCGTCGATCTGCCGCGGCACTCCGGGATGTTGCCTGAAGCCGTACGGGCAGTGGTGCGGGTCGATGAGCGGATGCTGGCCCTGGTCCGGATGACGACGCAGGACGGCACGACCGCCGTGGTCGCCTACCAGTCGGTCAAGGACGGCTCTGCATGGGCCGTGTCGAGTCCGCTGCCCGGTGAGGACACCGAGGTCAACGGAGCCACGCTGGCCCGGTACGGGGCCGTGGCGACTGGCTCGCTCCGGGTCGACGGCATTGACCAACCGGCCGTCTGGCGATGGTTGGACGGGTTCGGCTGGGAAGCTGCCGACATCGACGACCTCGACCTGCTGCCGGATCGGGATGCTGCCTTCGGGGCTCCGGTCAGGGTCGACGACGACATCGTGATCCCCGTGCTCGGTGGCGCCACCACCCGTACCCCGATCATGATCTGGTCGTGGTGGGGCTCCGGCCCGCAGTGGTATCCGCCGGTCCTTCTGCCGAGGTGGGTCGAGCCGGACCCCGATGTCTTGCTGGAACAGGACGGTGAGCGGGTCCGCGTCCTTCGTTCCGGGTGGGGCCGGACCGGGGTCGGCCGGTTCGACCTCAACGATCTGGACTGGGTCGAGCTGGCCCGCTCCGACGAAACCGTGACCCCGGTGGAGGACTGGTCGCTGGTGGCGCTCGACGGAGAGGAACCGGTGCTGTTCGGAACCCGACAGCGGGTGCAGCTCACTGACACCGGCTGGTCCAGCGGACCCGACGAGTCCCGGTACGGCCTCGACTCCGGTTCCCTGGTTCCGATGCCATGGGATCCCGAGCAGAGCAAGGATCTCGGGCAGAGGTCGATGCAGACCGGGCCGGACGGCACCACTGTGTTGCTGGGTGTGGTTGAGGTCGGGGAGAAACGTGGCTGGACCGATCTACGGGGATGGGTGCGCCCACCGGGTGGCGAATGGCAGGAGGCCACCGGGTTGGCCGAGCCCCGGTCGCAACAGCTGAGCGCACTGCTCGCGGTCGAGGACGGTTGGCTCGCGATCGGCTTCGAGAGCGACGGGCTCAGCTCGAGCCGCAGGGCCGAGCAGATCGTGGTGTGGCGGTCGCCCGACGGGCAGGACTGGCAGCGGGTCGACGGGCCTCAGATGGTTGAAGGACTTGAGCAGATGAGGCCCGCGACCGCCTGCACGAGCGGCGAGGCAGGAGTGGTCATCGTCGGCTGGGGCAGACAGAGCGACGGTGTCGAAGTACCGCTGATGATTCGTGGTCAGGGTGAGAAGTGGGCCGTGGTGGAGCCGACCGGTCTCGACGGGACGGTCACCCGGCTGACTGACTGCGCAGCCGATCGCGACACCTTGCTGGTCCGCAGCAGCGGTGCCGCCAGCCGCCTGTGGCGTTCGACTGATGGCGTCAGCTTTGATGAGGCCAGTCCCGGGGCATCCCACGATCGGATCGGCACGGTGATCGCGGTGGAGGGCGGGTTTCTGGCCGGTGGTGAGCGGCACGGACAAGGCCTGGCCGATCCGGTGGTGTGGTTGTCCACGGACGGTGCGGACTGGTCGGCCGTTGGGCTGGCAGGGCCGACCCGGCAACTGGTCAGCCAACTGCTGGTCCATGGCGATGAGTTGTTGGTGGCCACAGTCGGTGCCTCAGGGCCGGGAGTGACCGCTCTGACCAACTGGGCGGAGTTGCTCGCCCAGATCTGATGGGCTCAGCCCTGGAGCAGCAGCCAGGTCTTGCCCGGTTTGAGCTCGATGGGTTTGCCCTTGTCGTCAGTGAAGGTCATCGGGGAACCGACTTTCTTCCGTTGCCAGGTGCCTGTCATGGTCCGCCCGTTGCGGGTGATGCTCACCGTGCCCTTACCGGTGGTCTCCGAGACGATCGACAGCTTCGAGGTGGTGTCGGTGTCGCGGCGGTTCTTCACCGACAGCACGACGATGTTGTCGGCCCGCAGGTCCTTTCCGGTCGCGGCGTCGTCGTAGACATCGCCGTTGACCGCGATCTGGTAGCGCTCGCCCTTGCGGGTGAAGGTGAAGGTGTCGCCACCGATCTTCACCGTTCGCTTGCCGGTCTTCTTGGCGTCCTGCCAGGCACCGTCACCGCCATCGAAGATCCACCCGATCGATTCGGGGGCCTTGCCAACCTTGGTCTTCTTGGCCAGGGCGTTGAGGTTCACCACGACATTGTGGGGTGCCACGCGACTGGAGTCCCGGTCGTTGCGTTCCAACGGCACCAGGTTCTTCGAGCCGTGGACATTGGCCTGCACCAACCGGTTGGCGCCGCTGTAGACCAGCCCGGGCCGGCCGAAGAGGGGCAGGAACTCCACGTCGGTGTTGCGGGCACTGCGCACCGGTCCGACGGCCTTCGGATAGGAGCTGTGGAAGACCGCCACCAACCGGGTCAATCTGGCCTCGACCTCCTCGACCACGATGATGTCGGCCGAGCTGATGCCGATCTGGGGTCGGGCCTGGCCGACGTTGTCGATTTTGACCGCAAAGACACCGTTCTTGGACACCTTGCCACCGTTGAGCGCATTGGTGGGGTCTGGTTCCGGCTCCGGGGTGGGGGTCGGCGTCGGCGTCGGAGTGGGGGTCGGCGTCTGGGATGTGGCCGGGGGCTCGGGGGGCGGTTCCTCGGCGGTGTTGCTGCAGCCGGATGCGGCGAGCACGAGCAAGGTGATCAACAGGGCGGGGAACTGACGTCGCAGGTGCACCCGCATGACGCTACTCCCGATGAGACCTGAGGGCCACCGTTGTTTCCGCGCGCGCCGCGGACCTGCTCGTCGCCGGGTGCCGCAGTTCCTCGGCGAAGCGCAGACACCCCAACGCGAAGGTGGCCAAACCGAGCCCGGCCAGTACCTCGGCCTGCCACACCGGCAGGTCGAGCACGGTCGCAGTGCCCACCAGCAGACAGCAGAACAGCCAGGTGGTGGCGAGTCTGCCGACCAGACCGATCGCCAGCAGCTGACGGTCAAGGGGTGATTCGGTCAACACCCGGCGCAGCGCGGCCGGGACCGCAACCGCAACTCCCACTGCGGTCAACAGCAGGACCGGCGACCATCGGCTCAGCCAGAGGCCATGGCCGACCGCGCTGGTGGCCAGTCTGATGCCGAGGGCAGCACCCGACCACATCACCGTCAGCCGAAGACCGTGGCGGACCAGGAAGGTGCGTTTGCCCGTCGTACGGTCCCCGACCTCGTCGCGAACGTCCTTGAGCAGGAGCCGACCGCCGAACAGGATCGCCATCCCGACCAGAACGAGCGGGATGTTTCCATCGATCCTGACCACACCGTGGGTGGAGGCGACACCGGCACCGATCGCGGCGGGATAGCCGACATAGCCGAGCGGGAGCGCAACCTGGGCCAGCCCGCCTCGTGCCGACAGTCGGATCGGCGGCAGTGAATAGGCCAGATTCAGCCCGATCATCACCACCGCGACGACCAGCAGCCAGCCGCTGATCAGGGCAGCCAGAACCACCTGTGCCGCAGTGAGGCCGACGACGACCCACCACATCCGACTCCGGGAAGTGGACCCGTTGACCAGCGGGCGTTGGCTGCGTTGTTGGGTGGTGATCAGGTTGAGGCCGCCACGTCACTGAGGTCGTTGACGGCAGCCGCATGGGCATACCAGGCGCCGATCAGGAGGATCGCGGCGGCCACCGGCAGTGGCGGCGCAGCAGGTCCCGGGGTGACCAGCAGCCAACCGAGGACCGCATGGAGCAGCACCAGGGCCGTCGTCATCGGTCGCAACACCTGCCACAGGACGGGGCGAGCGGTCATGGTCAGATGCATTTCGGATCGCGAGCGCAGGCGATCGCCGTGGTCGCCACCACGAACAGGGCGGCGATCAGTCCTGCACCGAAGATCACCGAGAGCACACCGGCGATCACGCCGACCCCGGTGACCCCGGTCTGGGACCAGGTGACCCCACGCAGCTGCCCGACTGCGGTGGTCACGGCATCGGCGTGTGGCTCAGCCCACGGGGCGGAGGTCAGCAGGCGGTGGCCGGCCGCAACCATGGAGCCCAACACCCAACAGGGGATGAGTAGTCCGAGCACCAGGAGGAAGGGCCCGGCGACGACAAGTCCGGGGCCGGAGACGAGCATCCCGACCGCATCCGGTTCGACCACGCCGGTGACCACGACGGCCAGCACGGCGCCGAGCAGGATCACGGCGAGGACAATGACGGTGATCCATGTGCCTCGGCGACGTCCGGCGCGCATCGCCTGACCCATGCCGAGGATTCATCGACCGGGACGCCGCCGCCGACCAGTGACTCCCGCGCCCGTGACAGGGCTCGTGCACTGCGGATCAGCAGGACGAGGGCAGGCACCATCACCAGGGCGAACCCGATGACCAGGGGCAGCAGTACCGACATGGCCTCACCCTAGACCTGCGGCGTCGGTGTCGGGGAGCTCGTGCGTGGGTGTCGGTGGGGCAGGATGGGCCCATGCCGGAGCTGATGGATCTGACCACGGCGGTGGCCGTCGGTGTCTGGCTGGCCGGCCTGGCCGTGATCGGGGTGATCAACGAGATCCTCGCGCGCCACAGTCGCATTCCCCACGAGGTGAGCCGCAAACTCGCCCATGTCGCGGTGGCCGTGGTGGTGGCCGGCATCACTGGGACCACCTCCCTCGACCATCGCTGGTGGGTGGTGCTCGGTCTGGGTTTCGTGGCCGTGGTGTGGTGCGTACGGCGATGGCTGCGGCTGCGCAGCCTGGCCCGGCAGGGGCGGCACTCGGCCGGGGAACTGTTGTACGGCGTCGGGATCGCTGCGGTCGCGCTCGCTCCGTCCCCCGATGCGTTCTGCTGTGCCGTCCTGGTGCTCGGACTGGGCGATCCAGCCGCCCAGCTGGTCGGCACCCGGTGGCCGATCCGGGCCCTGTGGCAGGGAGTGT
The DNA here is from genome assembly GCA_945911015.1 of uncultured Propionibacteriaceae bacterium. Taxonomy (GTDB): domain Bacteria; phylum Actinomycetota; class Actinomycetes; order Propionibacteriales; family Propionibacteriaceae; genus Avipropionibacterium. The sequence continues at coordinate 238,313 of CAMDZW010000001.1, read as the reverse complement.
CGCTGGGCGGGATGCTCGGCTGCGCAGTGGCGGCGGGGCTGGTGGCGGTGGTGGTGCTGTCCGGGCCGTGGTGGCTGGCGGTGGCGGTGGCCGTGGTGGCGGCGTTCGCCGAGGCCGTGGGGCGTCACGGCTGGGACAACATCACCCTGCCCGTGTCGGTCGTGCTGGTGGCCAGCCTCGCGCCGTGGATCACCGGGTGAGCGGCTTGTCGCTGCTGCCGTCCAGGTGGTACTGCACCCCGTACGAAGCGAGCACGGTGGTCCTGGGGCCGACCAGCCGCTCGGGGCGGAATCCGTGGAACGGGAACAACACCTGCGGGTCGATCCGCTCCACCATCTCCTGCAGGTCGGCTGGGCTGGCATGACCTGAGGAACCGGCTTGGACGGTGGCGATCTGCAGATGCTCAAGCCAGTCGGTGAAGGGCCCCCAGTTGGGCATGAAGGGCCCCAAGGGTTCGCCTTGGGAATGGACCCACACCGTTGTCGCCCCGATCGGCAGGTCCAGCATCGCGGCGGGATCGTCCGGATCGGGCTGGACCACGAAACGGTCCGGTGATCCTTTGACCTCGGTCAGCGAGACCTGCCGCAGGTCGAGACCGGCCCGTACGGCCTGTGCCACCGCCGTGTGGTGGGTCGACGACTGTGGGCGGGTCCGGTCCCAGGTGAGGATGTCGTCGAGCCCGCTGGCGGCGAGCACCGTGGCGATCGCGCCGGGCCACACCACCCTCCGACCGTGGTCCCGGGCGGCGGCCAGCCATCGCCGTACCCGATCGAGGTCGCGTTCGTACAGACTGACCAGCTGCAGTCCAGGGCGGGTGCAGACTTCGGTGAAGCGGCCCAGGATCTCTGCCTCGGTGGGGATCTGGGTCTCATGGTCGCTGCTGAGGGTGGTGGCCTCGCTGAGCAGCACGTCCGCCCGGCGGGCGCGGTCGACGAACTGTCGAGAGGCCAGTCCACCGCCTCGGTGGAAGTTGATGTCGCCGGTGTAGGCGACGAGCCCGTCCGGGGTGTGGACCAGGATTGCGCAGGCGCCGGGCACATCGTGGTCGACCGGGACCAGCTCGACCGTGAGGTCACCGACGGTGACTGGCCCGGTCACCGACTCCCATCGGACTGCTCGGCCCGTCGGGCCGCGGCCGGCCAGGGCGAGAGCTCGGTGGAGCTCGACCGTCTCCGGGCTGGCGTGGACCGCCAGTCCGTCACGGAGGTGACCCAGGAGCCCGTCGTGGTCGACATGGGCGTGGGAGACGAAGAGCGCCAACTCCTTGTGGTCGGGCTTGTCGGGTCGGTGGGGGGCGTCGGGGTCATCTGGAACCGACCCGGGGCGCTGGACGGGGTCGAAGACGCCTGGGATCCACCGGGTCTGGCCGGTCGCCACCAGATCGTGGAGTTCACGTCCGGCCCGGGGGACGACCGGTGGCCGGAACAGATCCGGCGCTGCGGCGATGTCGGATCCGCAGTCGAAGACCACCCGGGCCCTCGGGGTGGAAACACACACCTTGGATCCACCGATCACCCCGAGACCGCCGAAGAACTCGATGCGCGTGCCGTGGTCAACCACGGACGCCTCCTTCCACTCCGTACACCCCATGGACGAAATAGCGTTGCAGGAAAAGGAAGATGACGATCACCGGCAGGGTGGTGAAGGTGATCGCGGCAGTCAGTCCGTTCCAGTCAGTGCCCTCGGCGCCGTAGAAGGTCTGCAGGCCGACCTCGATCGGCCGGATCTCCTCGCGGCGTGTCATGAGGTACGGCCAGACGAACGAGTTCCACGACCCCATGAAGGAGTTCAGCGCCACCAGGATCATCGGGGGACGGGCCAGTGGAGCGGCCACACTGAACAGCATCCGCCAGACCCCGGCACCGTCGAGCTCGGCAGCCTCGAAGAGCTCACCAGGCAGGGTCACGAAGAACTGGCGCATCAAGAAGATGCCGAAGACCGATGCCGCCCACGGCAGGATCTGGATCAGATAGGTGTCGTAGAGCCCGAGCGTCTGGGCGATCACGAAGTTCGGGACCAGCAACACCGTCTGCGGCACCATCATCACTGCCATGCACAACCCGAACAGGATCCCGCGGCCGCGGAACTTCATGAGGGCAAAGGCGAAACCGGCCATCAGTGAAGTGGTGATCGTCAATGCCACCACGCATCCGGCGATGAACACGGTGTTGCCGAAGTAGCGCAGCCAGGGCCGGGCGGCCCAGGCTCTGGGGTAGTGCGAGAAGTCCCAGGCACCAAAGATCTTCGGCGGGAACTGGTACACGTCTCCCGGCGTGGCCAAGCTCACCCGTACCGACCACAACAGCGGAGCCAGAAAGGCCAGCGCCACCACCACGGCGAGACCGTGGCGCAGCACACCGCCGGGCCGCACCCGACGACGAGTACGAGCGGCGGCGGTCGGGGTGACGGTACGGGGGTGCATCAGGCGCTTTCCTGCTGGACCTTGAGGGCAGCCTCCTGAGCCTTGGTCAGTGCTGCCATGACATCGCCGCCGTTGACGGCCTCGGTGATCGCTGCGGCGAGCTTGCCACTGCACTCCTGGGCCCAGGCGACCGGGGGCAGTGACTGGGACTCGTTGAGTTGTTCGGTGGCGTCGGCCACCCACGGGGTGTCGGCGACGTAGTCGGTGAAGGCCGGCTCGTTGAGCGCATCGGAGTGGACCGGGAGGTAGCCGGTTGCGGCCGACCACTGGGCCTGCTGTTCGGCGGAGGCGAGGAACTGCATGAAGGTCCAGGCGGCCGCCACGACGTTGTCGTCGTCGTTGTCGAACAGGGCGATGTTGGTGCCGGCCATGATGTTGCCGACCTTGGCCGGCCCCTTCGGCATGGTGGCCACGCCCAGCTCAAACTTTCCGTCGACGGCCTGCAGGTTGTACTGGTAGGAGGCGACCGTCGACACGTCGAGGGCGCCGGTCTGCGAACCGAGGGCCTGCTGGCCGGGGTAGTCCTTGCCCAGGGCAAGGGCGCCCTTGTTCTTCAGATCCACCAGGTACTCCAAGGCACGGACCGAGCCCTCGCCGGTGAAGTCCGGTGAGCCGTCCTCGGCGAAGACACCGTCGCCGAAGGCCTCGGCCAATGCTTCGAAGAGCTGGGTGCCACCGGCCGGACCGGAGGCGTCGCCGGGATCGATCGACAAGGCGATGACCGTGTCGTCGGAGACCTCTTCGGCGATCGTGGCGAACTCTTCCCAGGTGGTCGGCGCTTCGGTGACCATCTCGGTGTTGTAGTACTGCACCATCACCGACTTGTTGAACGGCCACATCCAGATGCTGCCGTCGGTGAGCTTGAGGTCGTTCTGCACTCCGGTGAAGAACTTGTCCCACTGGTCCGACTCGGCGGCGTACTGGTCGAGGTTGACCAGAACGCCGGCATCGGCGTAGCTCGCGGCCCAGTCCCCGTACACCTGAGCGATGGTCGGCGGCTCCCCGGCCGCGGTTTGTGCCTCGATCTGTGCCCTGAGCTGGCCGTAGTTGGGCTGCTCGATGAGCTCGACGGTGATGTGGGGCTGTTCGTCCCGGAAGGCTTCGACGATGGCCTCGAGTGCGGGTTTGAGTGCGCCGGAGGCCATCGAGTGCATGAAGGTGATGGTCACCGGGGTGGTGGTGTCACCGGCCGGTGGTGCGGGCGGGGTGTCCTCGCCGGCACAACTGGCCAGGGTGGGGGCGGTGACGGCGAGGGCGCCCAGGGTGCCGGCGGCGGTGAGGACCTTGCGGCGTGGAAATGTGGACATGGTGGAGCCTTTCGAGCGGGTCAGTCGGTGCGGTTGAGACGGCGGGACAGTCGGAGTTGGCTGAGGGACAGGACGGCACAGATCGTGAAGAGCACCACGGCCAGTGCCGCGCCGTATCCGGTCTTGCGGAAGACGAAGGCCTGTTGGTAGAGCTGGTAGCCCAAGGTGGCAGTGGCGTGGTCGGGGCCGCCACCGGTCAACATGAAGAACTGGGTGAAGGCGTGGAGAGAAGCGATGGAGCCGATCACCACGACGAAAATGACATAGCCGGTCAGCTGCGGCAGCGTGATGTACCAGAACTCCTTGAGCCCAGTGGCGCCGTCGACGCGGGCCGCCTCGCTGAGCTCGCCACTGATCGTGGCGAGTCCGCCGACGAAGATGATCATGGTGAAACCGACTTCATGCCACAACGTGTAGACGATGATCGAGATCATCGCTGTCGACCGACTGCCCAGCCAGTCCAGCGAGTCCATCCCGAACAGGTGCAGCACCCCGTTGGCCAGCCCGAACCGTGGGTTGTAGATCCAGATCCACACCAGTGAGGTGGCCACGATCGGGGTCACGTGGGCGAGGAAGACCGAGGCACGGGCCGCAAGCATGAGCTTGGTCGCCCGGCGCATCAGCATCGCCAGCGCCAGTGACATCACGGTGCCGCCGATCACCATGGCACCGACGAAGTACAGGCTGACCCCCATTGTCTGGAGGAAGCTGGGATCACGGTCGAGGTCGGCCAGACGCAGGTAGTTCTCCAGACCGACGAACGTGCTCTTGGCGGCGTTGAGGTAGTTCCAGTCGAACAGGGAGATGCCGAAGGCGAAGACCGTCGGGCCGATGCTGAAGACCGCGAACACCAGCATCGCCGGGGCCACCAATACGTACCCCCAGGCCGAGTTGAGCGGGCGACGCCGATGTCGACGGGATGCGGCGGTCGAGGTCATGGCTCACTCCGCCAGATGTGAGCTGACGGCATCGAGGGTGCGCGCCGAGCTGGTCGAGGCTCGATCACCGAGCCGTTCGCGCAGTGCAGCGCCGAGGCCCTCGATGAGGACCGCCTGCGGGATGCGTGAGGTTTCGGTGAGTTCGGCGCCGAAGGTGGTGCCGGGGGCCCCGACCAACAGCAGGACATCGGCCAGGCCGGCGATCGGGGAGCGGGCGAAGGCGGTGATGACGACCAGTTTGGCTCCGGCCTGGCGGGCGGAGCGGGCGACGGTGAGGGTGTGGTTGTTCGCGCCGGAGCCGCTGATCACGACCAGCACCGCACCTGCTGGCAGGTTCGCGGCAGCGATGTGTTGTTGCAGGACGTCGTGGTGGTGTCCGGCGTCGATCCCCAGCCGCAACAGCCTGGCCTGCAGATCAACGGCCAGCGGTGCGGTGAGTCCGTTGGCCACGACCATGGTCCGAGGTGCGCTGGCCAGGAGCTCGACGGCTGCCTCGAGTTCGGCCGGGTCGAGCAGGGCCGCCATGGCGGTGGCGGTTTCGGCGAGTCGTGCGAACTGGTTCAGCACGACTCCGGCTGGGCCTGCCACGGTGTGTGTGCGGGGAGGCTGCAGCACTGCTGCGTCTCGGGCGAGCAGGACCCGCAGCTGTTGCCAGCCGCTGTAACCGAGACTCTGGCTGGCGCGGACCACGGTGGCGCGAGAGCAGCCGGCGAGATCGGCAACCTGTTGGCTGGACAGCTCGGCGATGTCGGCACGGTCCAGCAGGACACGGGCCACGGCAGCCTCGGCGGGCAGCAATGACGGCAGCAGGCTCTGGACCTGGGCGCGGGTCCGGCCGGGGAGATGGGGTTGGTTCATGCGGCGCCTCCGCCGTACCGGGTCTCGGCCTCGAATCGATCCGGGTCGGTGAGCCACTGGTCGATCATGGGGATCAGCGCGGTCACCGAGGCGCCGTGGGCATGGGCGGGTCGGTCCGCGTGCTGGGCTGCCGTGATCTGGAAGCCGACGCATCCCAGCTCGAGAGCCGGGGCGATGTCGTTGGGCCAGTGGTCGCCGACGCTGACCAGTCGGTGGGGCGGCTGGCCGTCGAGCAATGTGGTGAGCAGATCCTGAAGGCGGGCAGGCTTGCCGCCCTCGACGATGACCTGGTCGAACAGCTCGGCCAGCCCGAGGTGTCGCAGGACGTCGACAGTGCCGGTGGCCGGTGAGTTGGTGAGCAGGACTCGCGAACACTTCTGGTGCCACCGGGTGAGTGCCTCGGCCAGCCCGTCCGGTGCTCGCACCCCGAGCCCGGTCGCGGCCAGGGCCTCACGACTGGCCAGGTAGGCCCCTTGGAGATCATCTGCCGGGACTGCTGAGCAGAGCGATGCGACGGCCGCGTACGGGTCGGGCCAGCGCAGGTCCTCGCCGGCGAGCACGCGGGAGAAGGTGTCCTGTGCCGTCGGGATCTCGCTCGGGTCAAGGAGGGCGAATGCGGCGTCGGCATAGGCCTGTGCGGGGCCGTCGCCGAGCGCCACCGTGCCGTCGAAGTCGAGGACGACCACGGGGCCGGGGCAACCGGTGGCCCGGCTGGAGGCGGTGATCATGCCTTGACACTAGAGCCGCTGTGAAACAACCGTCAATGGATTCGCGGATTCAGGTAACAACAGTTCATCCATCGTTCATGGCTGAGTCGCGTCCTCGGTGAACAGGTGTCGCGGCGCTTCAGCGGTGTCCAGGGGTGGAGTTGTCTGGTTGACGCCTCTTGTCACGGCCAACTACGTTCGTCTGAACGGCACAGGTATTTCATTGAATGCAATCAGCCTTGGAGGGTCAATGACTTCGACCTCACGACGCCGGGTCGCTGTCGCTGCACTGATGTTCGAGACGAACAGTTTCGCCCCGGGCCGTACGACCTTGGCTGATTTTGACCGGGGTACCGTGCGCGGTGCCGAGTTGTTCCGCGTCGGCGGCGGGTTGGACTCGGTTGCCGGAGCGGCCGCAGTTGCCGCAGATGCCGGGGTGGAACTGGTCCCTCTGCTGGGGTCGTACGGGCTCTCCGGTCCGGTCGTCGAGTCGGGCGCGACCGAGGTGTTGATCGCACGTGTGGTCGATGCGCTGAGCGAGGTCCTTGCAGACATCGACGGGGTCTATCTCTCCCTGCACGGCGCAATGGTGGCTGAAGACTGCGAGGACGTCGAGGGATTGTTGCTGACCCGGGTACGAGAACTCGTCGGCCCCGAGATGCCGATCGCCTACTCCGCTGACCTGCATGCCCATTTCACAGCGGCCATGGCTGCAGCGACCCCCTTGGTTGCCGGCTACCGGACCTTGCCCCATGTCGACATCCGCGAGACCGGTGAGCGCGCCATGCGACTGCTGGTGGCGACCTTGGATGGGGCCCGACCCGTGATCGGCTGGCGCAAGGTGGCCATGATGACCTCAGCCGAGGGCCAGGACACGACGGTGGCCCCGATGTCGGAGGTGATGGCGCGAGTCGTCGAGCTTGACTCCGATCCGATCGTCCTCGATTCCTGTGTGTTCGCCACTCAACCCTGGCTGGACGTCACCGAACTCGGCTGGTCGAGCGTGGTCATCGTGGACGGGGAAAGTGGTCAGGCCCGAGCGAGCAGGTGGGCACAGCGCCATGCCGATGAACTCGGCCACATGGTCTGGGAACGTCGGGAGCAGATCACTGCACCCAAGACCTCGGCGGCGGAAGCCTTTGCTGCGGTCCGCTCGGCAATCGGCGGTCCGGTCATCCTGTCGGACGGGGCCGACAGCGTCTCCGGAGGTGGTACCGGTGATGGTGTGCAGATCCTGCGCGCCCTGCTGGCCGAAGCCGAGCCGGTGCCGGGCCCGTTCCTGATGGTGGTCACTGACGCCGCAGTGGCTGCAGAGCTGACCGCGGCCGGGGTCGGTGCCACCCGGACCGTGACCGTCGGTGCAAGACTGGCGCCCCGGTTCCATGAGCCGGTCGAAGTCACCGGACGGGTGAGCATCGTCACCGACGGCCGCTACCAGTCGCTGTATCCGCCAGCGCGCGCCGACGTCGGGCCGACTGCTGTCCTGGTGATCGACGATCGGATCCATCTCGTGGTGACCACTCGGCCGGCAAGCCAGTTGGACCACGAGGTGTACCGCCACGTCGGTTGGGACATCCGGCAAGCCCGTGCGGTCGTGGCCAAGTCAGCAGGTGGCTACAAGGCCCATTACGGGCCACTCGCCGTCACCTGCATCGATGTCGACACCACCGGGCCATGTGACTCACGACTGGACCGATTGCCCTTCACCAGACCGGCTCGGCCCCTGTGGCCGTTCGACCCCGCATTGGAGAAGCCATGGCCACCGACCCCGAGTTGATCTTTGCCATCGACGACCTGATCGTCGAGTTCGACACCCCTGAGGGAGTGGTGCGGGCGGTCGACGGAAGCGGTTACCAGGTCTCTCCGGGCGAGACCTTGGCGGTGGTGGGCGAGACCGGATCGGGCAAGTCGGTCACTGTCCTGGCGGCGTTGGGCTTGCTCGACGGTGGCCGCATCGTCTCGGGCACGGTGACCTTTGACGGGCAAGACCTGCTGAGGATGCCGGACCGTCGTCGCCGAAGGCTGCTTGGTTCCGCTCTGACCATGGTCTTCCAGAATCCGATGTCGGCGCTGAACCCGGTCGTACGCATCGGCCACCAGATCGCCGAGGTACTGAGGGTCCACGACCGATCGCTCAACAAGGCAGCGGCACGCCGACGTTCCATCGAACTGCTCGAGCGGGTCGGGGTCCCCCAGGCGGAGATTCGTCATGACCAGTACCCCCACCAGTTCTCCGGAGGAATGTTGCAGCGCGTCGTGATCGCCATGGCGGTCGCGAACGACCCGAAGGTGATCATCGCCGACGAACCCACCACGGCCGTTGACGTGACCGTCCAGGCGCAGTTGCTCGACCTGCTCAGAGTGGCGCGGGAGGAGACCGGGGCAGCAGTGGTGATGATCACCCACGACCTGGGGGTGGTGGCCGAGGTCGCCGACCGGGTTGCAGTGATGTACGCCGGGCGGATCGTCGAGTCCGGCCCAGTCCGCGAGATCTTTGCTGAACCACGCCATCCCTACACCGTCGGCCTGCTGGCCTGCCTGCCGCGGCTGGACCAGGACATCGCTGAACTCACGCCGATCCCGGGTGCTCCACCGGACCTGCGGCACCTGCCCGATGGGTGTGCCTTCCATCCAAGGTGCACGCTTTCGCGAGGACGTGAGCAGTGTCAGGAGCAGAGGCCGCCGCTGCTCGCGGTCGCCGAGAACGGCGAACCGGCCGTGGCGAGTGCCTGCCATTTCCATGACGAGGTCGCAGCGTGGGCGCAGGAAGGGACGACTGCCGACCCAGACGAGAACGGAGGACAACATGGCTGAGAGCTCCCCGGTGCTCGAGGTCGACAACCTCGTCAAGCACTACCCGATCCGCAAGGGGGTCTTCGGTCGTGAGGTCGGTCGGGTCCACGCCGTCGACGGAGTGAGTTTCACGTTGTGGCCGGGACGATCCCTGGGGCTGGTCGGGGAGTCCGGATCAGGCAAGACCACCGCCGGACGTGCCGCCATGAGACTGATCGAACCGACATCGGGTGACGTGCGGATTGCCGGCGAACCCGTCACCGCAGCCACCGGTAGGCGCACCCTGGCGCGCAGGATTGCCATGGTCTTCCAAGACCCAATGGGATCATTGAACCCTCGACTCAGCGCCGCGGCCAACGTCGCTGAGCCGCTGCGGATCCACCGCATCGGTGACCCTCGGTCACGTCGCCAGCGAGCTGTCGAACTGTTGGAACAGGTCGGGCTCCGCGCCGACCTCGCCGAGAGGGTCCCCGCGGAGTTCTCCGGCGGACAGCGACAGCGGATCGGCATCGCTCGTGCACTCGCCCTGTCGCCACAGGTGATTGTGCTCGATGAGCCGGTTTCGGCGTTGGACGTGTCCGTCCAGGCCCAGGTGTTGAACCTGCTGGGACGATTGCAGGAAGAACTTGGGGTCGCCTTCCTATTCATCAGCCATGACCTGTCAGTCGTCCGCCACGTCTGTGACCAGGTGGCGGTGATGTATTTGGGCACCATCGTCGAGATCGGCAGCAGAGAACAGATCTATCAGGATCCCCGACATCCCTACACCCAGGCGTTGCTGTCGGCCGTACCGATCCCGGACCCGACCGTGGAGCGGGAGCGGATCATCCTTGGCGGGGACCTGCCCAATCCGGTCGATCCACCGGCCGGATGCCGGTTCCAGGGACGCTGCCCGAAGGTTCAGCAAGTCTGCATCGACACCAACCCCGAACTGGTGGTCAGATCGGCTGGTGGGCAGGCCGTCGCCTGTCACTTCGCCGATGACAACGCAGTCGAAGGGGAATCGCGATGACCACCACGGACACGGCTGTCGCTCCTCCGACGCAGCCACGGGTTGCTCGTGCCGGTGTGGTCGGCAAGTTCCTGCGATCAACCACCGGGCCGATCGGAGCGGGCGTCATGGGGATACTGCTTCTCGTGGCACTCGGTGCGGACTTGATCGCTCCCTACGATCCGCTGGCACGGGCTGGCGCCGCACTGCAGCAGCCCGGTGGCGAGTTCTGGTTCGGCACCGATGAGCTGGGACGCGACATCTTCTCGCGTGTGGTCCACGGCACCCGATTGTCGCTCCAGACCGCGGTCGGCGCGGCGGCATTCGCTGGTGTCGTCGGCCTGCCGCTGGGGGTGCTGGCCGGTTATGTGGGGGGCGCGACCGACGCGATTCTGATGAGGATCACTGACTTTGTGCTGGCCGTCCCGGGGATCTTGTTCGCCCTGGTCGTGGTGGCCGTCCTCGGATCGGGTGTGTGGAACCTGACGCTTGCCATCGGCATCGGTGCCACACCGACTTTCATTCGACTGGCACGGGCCTCGACGCTCAGCCTTCGGGAGCAGGAGTACGTCCTGGCGGCACGAAGCATGGGCGCCTCGCCGTTCGACATCATGGCTCGCACCATCACGCCGAACATCATGGGTCCGATCATCGTCCAGATCATCGTGACCGCCTCGGTCGCCATCCTGGTCGCGGCAGCCTTGAGCTTTGTCGGTCTGGGGACACCGCCGCCGGCGCCCAGCTGGGGAGGGATGTTGCAGAGCTCGCGGGCGTATCTGTTCCAGCAGGTCTGGTACGCGGTGCTCCCAGGCGTCGTCCTGGCTGTCACCATTGCCGCTCTGGATGCCATCGGGCGGGGCATGCAGGTCGCGCTCGGGACCCGAACCGCTGGGCGGGCCAAGGTTGGAGGTATGGGCTGATGGTGAGCTACGTCGTACGAAGGCTGTTGCAGTTCATTCCGGTGTTGTTCCTTGCCTCCATCGCGGTCTGGGCCATCATCTACGCAGTGCCAGGGAGTCCCGCCACTGCCTTGGTCGGCACCGACGCCACTCCCGAGGCGCTGGCCGCTGCCGAAGAACGCCTCGGTCTCGACAAGCCCGTGCCTCTGCAGTATCTGCAATGGGTGTCCGGTGCCGTTGTCGGGGACTTCGGTGATTCGGCGATCAACGGCGCACCCGTGCTCGGCCAGCTGGCCGAGCGAATCCCCGCATCGTTGCAGTTGGCCTTGTTCTCGCTGACGATCGGACTGCTGCTCGCGCTACCGCTGGGCATCGTCTCAGCCCTGAAACCCCGTTCGGTGCTCACCAAGGTGATCAACGTCTACCAAGCGGCTGCTCTGGCGATCCCAACGTTCTGGGTAGGAATCCTGTTGATCATTGGCCTCGCGGTGAAACGCAACGTGTTCCCGTCGGTGTCCAACTTCGTGCCGTTGTGGGTGGATCCGGTCGGCGCCTTCCGCAACACCTTCCTGCCGGCGCTGTGCCTGGGGATCTACATCTCGGGGATCATTGCCCGCTTCGTGTCGGCCTCTCTGAAGGACTCGTTGGCGCAGGACTACGTACGGACGGCGCGCGCCAAGGGCGTGCCTGAGGGTGCGGTGATCAGTAAACATGCCCTCCGCAACGCCCTGTTGCCCACCGTGACCGTGGTCGGCCTCCAGATCGGGGAGTTCCTGGGTGGGACTGTGGTGACCGAGGTCGTCTTCTCCTATCCCGGGCTGGGCCGACTCATCTACACCGCTGTCACCGGACGTGACTACCCGATCATCCAGGCGGCGGTGCTGTTCATCGTCATCGCCTTCCTCCTGATCAATCTGATCGTTGACGTGCTCTACGCGCTCCTCGATCCCCGAGTCAGGCTCGAGTGACCGTACCCGACAACCAACAAAGCAGACCCATCCCCAGCCCGAGGGGATCGTAAGGAGAAGACCATGCACCATCATCCAGAACTGAATGGCCAGCGAAAGCCCGGCCGGACGGCCATGTCTCGCCGCCGGGTCCTGTCATGGTCCTTGGCCGCGGGCGCGGTCGCTGCCTCGGCGCCGGCACTGGCCGCATGTGGTGGAGAAGGCGGCGGAAGTGGGGAGGTGCCGCCACAGGAGTTGACCGTCGGCGTGGTGACTGACATCGCCAGCTTCGATCCGTACTACAACGGCACCGTGAACTTCATCCTGATGCAGAACATCAATGAGTTCCTGATTGACTACGACGACGAGTTGAATCCCTTGCCGGCCGCGCTGACTGAGTGGGAGTTCAGTGACGATCTCACTTCCGTTGTGCTCACACTGCGTCCAGATGTTCAATTGCAGACCGGGAAGGTCTGGACCGCTGACGACCTGGTCTACGGTCTGGAGCGTGCCGCCGATCCAGCACGGGGTCAGCAACTCAGCAGTCCGATGGCGATCGTGGAGAATTTTGAGAAGGTCGCCGATGACCAGGTTGAGCTGACCTTCATGAATGCGGTGAATGAGTCACTGGTCACCGATCTGCTGCAGAGCTTCCCGATCGTGGATGCCGACCACAATGATGAGGAGTTTCTCGCGACCCAGGCTGCCAGCGGGGGGCCCTTCCAGGTCGAGTCCCGCAGCCCGGGCACGGACGTCGTGATCACCAAGTGGCCGGAGTTCTGGGATGCCGAGAACGTGACTCTCGACAAGGCGACGTTCCGGGTCTTCGACAACGAGGATTCGATGGTGTCAGCCTTGCAGGCCGGCGAGATGGATCTCATCTACGGATTCCCGGCGCGCCATGCCGCCCAGCTCGAAGGACAGTTCGAGATCCTGGAGGGCTACCCCGGCGCACTGGTGGACTGCATCCGGTTCAACACCAACATCGCGCCGTACGACCACCTCGAACTACGGCAGGCGATTGCACGAGCCGTCGACCGTCAGCGCATCGTCGATGAGGTCTACTTCGGCTACGGTCAGCCGCTGTTCCTGCCTTGGGGTCCGAACTCACCGGCCAACGATCCTGCCTATGCTGAGATCAACTCGTACGATCTCGAGGCGGCGAGTCAGCTGCTCCAGCAGTCGGGGGCTCCGATGACCGCAGAAGCCCTGGCCGATGGGTCGAACTCCGGGGCCCTGCAGATGCTGCAGATCATCCAACAGAGCCTCAGTGAGATCGGGTTCGACCTCAAGATCACCACGTTGGAGGCGCAGGCCTTCCGCCAGCGCATGCTCGCCGGTGATTTCGGGATGTTGTTCGGCGGCCTAGGGAACTCGTCGAAGAGCCCGACCCGGGTGGGTACCAACTCGATCTATCGCACGGTCGACAACCCAGTCCTGAAGGACAAGGTCCCCCAGGACTATGTCGACGCGGTGGCGAGGGCAGAATCCGCCGGATCAGACGAGGAGGCCAAACAGGCCTACGACGCACTGAACGAGGTGCTGTCGCGGGAGGCATTCGCGATCCCCATCTGCTCGAATGTCACCCTGATCGCCCACAAGCCGACTGTGAACGGAGTTGCCCGCGATGTGGACGACCGTCTGATGTTGGACAAGGTGACCATCGCAGCGTCCTGACAGCTGGAATTGTGCAACGTCCGCCAGCTGCCGGTGCCGGGGTGATGGACGTCACCAGGAGTCGCTGACACCTTCACGATGGTCGGGCTTGGCCGTCGCGCGCAAGAAGGCGATGGTGTGCTTCATGGCCTGGCGGGCCTCGGGCGTGGTCAGGTCCAGGGCATAGTCGTGGCATGGACGCTCGGCCACGGGCTGATGGTGAAGGCGATCACGGTCACCAGGATCAGGTTGATCAGGAGGCGCCGATCGCGAGGAGGACACGGGGCCAGCGGCGGCGCGGCAGGCGCGTCTCGGGCATGGACGCAACTCCATGGCAACCACCGACGATGGAGGATGTCGTCGGGCATTCCGGTCGCGGTCGTGAAACGGCGGTTTGGCTTGATAGGCTGCCACGCGGCCCCTGAAGTGGGGCTCCTTGGTGTGCGCCCGGCGTGGGCGGCGCGAGGGTCGGTGACCGTAGCCCCGGGATGGGGCCAGACGAGAGGGCGTGTCTTTTGCTTGGCGCATTCGCCAACGCGTTCCGGACCCCGGACCTCCGCAAGAAGCTGCTGTTCACGCTCGGGATCATGGTGGTGTTCCGGATGGGCTCGGTGCTCCCGACGCCCAACGTCAACGTCGCTGCCCTCGAGATCTGCCGTACCGACGCTCTCGACCCCAGTTCTGCCGGTGCCGGGATCTACTCGCTGATCAACCTGTTCTCAGGTGGCGCTCTGCTGCAGCTGTCGGTCTTTGCGCTGGGCATCATGCCGTACATCACCGCGAGCATCATCCTGCAGCTGCTCACGGTGGTGATTCCGCGGCTGGAGGCCCTCAAGAAGGAGGGTGGCTCCGGTCAGCAGAAGATCACCCAGTACACCCGTTACCTGACGCTGGTCCTGGCCCTGATCCAGTCGACCGCATTCGTCACCATGGCTCGCGGCGGGCAGCTGATGAACTGTCCCAACATGCTCTACAACGACAGCGTGTTCCCGATCGTGGTCATGGTGCTGACCATGACGGCCGGCACCACCGTGGTGATGTGGCTGGGCGAGCTGATCACCGACCGCGGCGTAGGCAACGGCATGTCGCTGCTGATCTTCACCCAGATCGCGGCCACCTTCCCGACCGGTCTGTGGGACATTCGGATCAAGCACCCCGGGCCGCAGGGCTGGATCCTCTTCCTGGGCGTCATTGGCATCGGCCTGCTGGTGATGCTGGCAGTCATCTTCATCGAGCAGGCGCAGCGCCGGATCCCGGTGCAGTACGCCAAGCGGATGGTCGGCTCCCGCGTCTTCGGTGGCTCGACGACGTACATCCCGATGAAGATCAACCAGTCCGGTGTCATCCCGGTGATCTTCGCCTCGAGCCTGATGTACATCCCGGTGTTGGTCGCGCAGTTCCGACCCGAGTCGGAGTTCGCCCGTTGGGTCGAGCGCTACTTCGTCACCGGATCCCACCCGATCTACATGGTCACCATGTTCGTGTTGATCGTGTTCTTCTGCTACTTCTACGTCGCAATCACGTTCAACCCGAACGAGGTCGCCGAGAACATGAAGAAGTATGGCGGCTTCATCCCCGGCATCCGTGCGGGCAAACCGACCGAGACCTATCTGGGGCGAGTGTTGTCCCGCCTGACGCTGCCCGGCTCGATGTATCTGGGTGTGGTGGCGCTGATACCGTCGATTGCGATCGTGCTGGTTGGTGCTACGCAGAGCTTCCCACTCGGTGGCACCTCGATCCTGATCGTCGTGGGCGTCGGTCTCGACACCGTCAAGCAGATCGAGAGTCAGTTGCAGCAGCGCAACTATGAAGGCTTCCTGAAGTAGGAGAAAGAAAGTACACATGCGACTGTTGATCATGGGCCCGCCCGGGGCTGGCAAGGGCACCCAGGCCGCAACCATCTCGGAGCGCTACGGGATCCCTGCCATCTCCACCGGTGACATGTTCCGCGCGAACGTGGCCCAGGGCACACCGCTCGGCCTGCAGGCCAAGGCGGTCATGGACGCCGGGGGCTACATCAGCGACGAGCTGACCAACGCCATCGTCAAGGATCGTCTGGAGCAGGCCGATGCCCGCAATGGTTTCCTGCTGGATGGCTACCCGCGCACGCTGGCCCAGGTCACCGCACTCGACGAGATGCTCGGTGACCAGAAGCTGGATGCGGTGATTGCGCTGGTTGCCGACACCGAAGAGGTCGTCGCCCGGTTGCTCAAGCGTGGCCAGGAACAGGGCCGCAGCGATGACACCGAAGAGGCGATCCGGGTCCGCCAGCAGGTCTATGCCGAGCAGACCCAGCCGCTCATCGATGTCTACGCCGAGCGCGGCCTGCTGGTGCAGGTCGACGGTCTGGGTGAGATCTCCGAGGTCGCGGACCGCATCTCCGCCGCACTCGCCTGATCCTGTTCCTTGATGTTTCGGCGCAAGATCGAGCTCAAGACTGACGATCAGATCCGTCTCATGCGTCAGGCGGGTCTGGTGGTCCATGCGGCGTTGTCCGCGGTCGCGGCCGAGGTCCGACCCGGCATCACCACCGCCGAGCTCGATGCGATTGCTGCCGAAGTGATCCGAGCGGCTGGTGCGCTGCCCTCCTTTCTCGACTACGGGCAGGTCGCGGGACAACCAGGATTTCCTGCCGTGGCATGCATCTCGGTCAACGAGGAAGTCGTGCACGGCATCCCCGGTCCTCGTGAACTGATGGCCGGTGACTTGGTCTCCATCGACTGTGGTGCCATCGTCGAGGGCTGGCACGGCGACGCGGCGGTCTCGGTCAGGGTGGGCGAGGTGTCCCCGGACGTTGCGGGCCTGGATGAGGTGACCCGCGAATCCCTGTGGCAGGGGATCTCTGCCGTCGCGGTGGGTGGTCGGCTGTCCGACATCGGCCACGCCATCGAGTCCTACGCCCGATCCCAGGCCGTCGCCGGTGGTGGGTCGTACGGGTTGGTGACGGACTTCACCGGCCATGGGATCGGTTCGGACATGCACCAGGAACCCGATGTCCACAACCATGGCCGTCCGGGACGTGGGCCCAAGCTGGTCCCCGGCCTGTGTCTGGCGATCGAACCCATGCTCACCCTCGGGGACCCGTCCGTGGTCACCCTCGATGACGAATGGACCGAGGTCACCCGCGACCGATCCGTCGCCTGCCACTGGGAACACACGGTTGCCGTCACCAGCAAGGGACTCTGGGTGCTCACTGCCGAGGACGGTGGCGAGGCTGAGCTCATCTCGCGAGGTGTGCCGTACGGAGGTTTGGACAACTGACAACGGCTCTGCGGCGTTGCAGGACCGCCTCTATCGGCTTGATCAGAACTGGTGTCGCCACACCGTACGGTCAGAGGCCTCGTCGACCTGGGTGAAGCAGGCGGCACGAAGGACCGCCGACGAGCCGGGATTGTCCCCGTACACCTCAGCTTCGACGGCTGAAGCTCCATGCTGGGCAGCGATCTGGAGGATTTCCCGTACGGCCCAGGTCGCGACCCCACGCCGACGCCATGTCGGCACGATCTCGTACCCGATCTCGACAGTTCCGGCTGCTCCGGGTGGACCGTGGAATCCGATGTCGCCGATCACGATGGCCTCAGATCCCTCTGTCACAAGGATTTCCCAGAAGCCCCACGGGTGGTCACCGGCGTCGGCGAGCCGCAGCATGCGGACACCGACCAGCGAGTCGGTCATCGGGTACTCGTGATGCCAGACGACGCCGGGCTGGATGCCGGTGGCGAGCCATTGATCAAGTTCGGCGGGCGTGACGAAACGCAGGGACAGGTTCACAGCGGCGCCACGGTGAAGTTGGCCATGTCCACCACCGGCCGATAGCCGAGCCGCTCGTACAACGCATTCGACACCGGATTCGCCTGGTCGGTGAACAGGCACACCCGGGCCTCAGCCTGCAGACGTCGTGACACCTCGGCCACCGCGGATCCCGCGTAGCCGTGCCCGCGATACTGCGGCGGGGTGTAGACCGGGCCGATCCTGGCCACACCGAAGGTCGCCGGTTGGAACCCGGTCAGATGGACCGGTTGACCGCCGTCGTCCCAGACCCACAGCCGATGGTCAGCCACCCGCTCGGCGACGTCAGCGACCGCCGCTTCCTCGGACTGCTGCAACGGATCGGGCCTGGGGACGCGACCGGCCTGCAGCTCGGCCTCTGCCCGGAAATCAGCCAACCAATCAGCGAGCAGTGCATGTTCGGACGGTGTCGGTTCACGGAGCTTGCCGGGTGCAACCGGTGGTGGGACCAGGGTGTCCAACTCGAACAGTCGGGTGTGGACCCCGATGGTGGCCCGGGTCGGCGTGCAGTGTTGCCAAGCGCGCGCGAACTCATCCACGGTCGGCCGGGCGCCATTCACCCAGTCGATCCGGTCTCCGCGGCGCGCCAGATGTTCGGCGAGCCCGGTGATGATGTCGCTGGGAAGATCCAGCAGGAAGAGTCGTCGCGTCTCGTCCGGTGGCTGTGCCATCCCGGCGCCGACCACCTCGGAACCGTCGTTGACCAGCAGCCACCAGTCGCGCGGGTCGAGTTCCTCACCCCGTTCCACGGCACGGATCTTGCGGGCAACGGTGGTGGCCAGGATCGTGCTGACCACAGGCTGAGCCCGGAGCAGAGGCGCGGCCCGTTCGGCGAACTCACGTGGATCGGTGATCAGCTCCCACTGGTGCATTCGGTCACGCTATCGCGGTGCCGCCGCTGTCCCACCCACCGGCGTCGGGCTGACCCGAACACAACGGACCCGCTGCACCGTACAGTGTTGCCGGCAAGGGAGAAGATCGTGAGCGAACATAACCACGGACCGCGTCAGAGTGCGTTCGGCGGCACCGGCTTCGGCAGCGGTGCCTCGGGTGGCCCTGCGCAGGGCTCGGCCGGCAGCCAGCCTTCGGCGGGTGGCACATCGAATCCGTTCGGCAGGCAACAGAGCGCCTTCCAGGGTGCGCAGTCCGCCTCCGGGCCCGCGAGCCAGTCGAGCGCACCCCAAGCAACTCCACCCCAGGTGCCGCCGCCCAAGCTGGATCCGCCGAAGCGGCGGGCCAACCCGGCCATGATCGGCCTCACCGGTCTCGGTGTCGCGCTGCTGGTTGTCTGCGTGTTTGTGGTGCACGGCCTGATCACGGCGCCCGATCTCCCGGTCGGTGTGCCGCTGCCGCCGTCGACGACGCAGCCGCAGACGCCGAAGCCGACACCGACTCCGAAACCGAAGCCGAGCCTCGACCCGACCCAGCCGTTCACTCCGCCCGAGGTCAAGACCGAGCGGGTCAAGCCCGATGTCGACGGTCCCTATGGCGACTACCCGAACGCCTCGGACAATCCGGTCTATGACCAGAAGGTCGGGTCGTGGAAATGCTCGGGCATTGGGCAGGCAGAGGCCCCGCAGGGCGATGCCATCAAGAAGTGGGTCAAGGAAGCCATGGCCTGCATGATGAAGCGGTACGGCCCGGTCGTGAAGGCTGCCGGGGAGACGCTCTCCGAACCGAAGATCATCTACCACTCCGGGTCGATCGACACCCCGTGCGGTCGCAACTCTGACACGGTTCCGTTCTACTGCAGCGGCGATGAGGCGATCTACATGAACCCGGATGTGGTGCGCAAGTACTCCGCCACCGGGACCCGCTTCGCTGCGCTGCACCTGATCTTCCATGAGTTCGCCCACCACGTTCAGTGGCGGCTCGGCATCTTCGACGGTCGGGTCGCTGACGTCGAGGACGACATGCAGGCCTCGCGGCGGCTCGAACTCCAGGCCGAGTGTTTCACTTTCCTCCAGATCGGCCAGCTCACCGATCCGGCGTGGGGCAGCTCGGACGTCAACCAGTTCAAGCAGTGGTTCTCCGTCGACCAGAACGAGGCCCATGGCAAGTCGGCGTCCTACCTGTACTGGTTCAACCGGGCGATCGGCAAGGGGGACTTCGGGCTGTGCAACACCTGGACCGCCCCCAAGAAGCGCGTGGCCTGAGCGGTTGACCGTGACAGACTGGGCGCCGTGACGACAGGATCTGCCGCACTCAACGATGCCGACACAGGGGCGCCGCCATCGTCGCGTCCCTATTGGGCCGCCCGGGTCGAGGACCGTTTCAACCGTCGGGTCGGTGGTTGGCTCGCCGCTCGGGGCTGGCGGGCCCGGGTCGAGCCGTACACCAGCTATGCCACCGAGCACAAGGTGCGCATCCTCGCCCGTACGGTGTTCACCTCCCGGCCGGTGCGGCCGGGGAGGCAACGTCCTCGCCACGAATACATGAGGTCCGTACGGGGATGGCGCAACTTTGCTGTCGTGGTGGCTCCCCACACCCCGGTCACCGTCGAGGTCGGCGGACATGTGCACTCCTTGGTGTCGGACCGAGCCGGTGTGGTGGACGCGGTGGTGGACACCTCGTTGACGCCGGGCTGGCATGACGCGCTGCTCACCCTGGACGGTGCGGAGAAGGTGGTGACCCGGGTGCTGTGCGTGTCGGAGTCCACCACCTTCGGCATCGTCTCCGACATCGACGACACCGTCATGGTGACCGCACTGCCGCGCCCGTTGCTGGCGGCCTGGAATGCGTTCATGCTCCACGAGTCCGCACGCCGGGTGGTGCCGGGGATGCCGGTGCTCTACCACGATCTGGTCGCGGCCCACCCAGGTGCACCGGTGGTCTACCTGTCGACCGGTGCTTGGAATGTGGCGCCCGCGTTGCGACGATTCCTGGCCGCCCACCGATTCCCGGCCGGTCCGCTGTTGCTCACCGACTGGAGCCCGACCAACACCGGGATCTTCCGGTCCGGGCAGGCCCACAAGCACTCCAACCTGCGCGACCTGATCGATGCCTTCCCCAACATCAGGTGGCTGCTGGTCGGCGATGACGGACAGCACGACCCCTCCATCTATGCCCGGTTGGCGCGCGAGCACCCGGACCACGTCTGCGCGATCGTGCTGCGGCGGCTCAGCCCGGGTGAGCAGTTCTGGTCGCACGGCGGCTTCGAAGCCGAGTGGTTCGGGGCCAACGGATCCGAGGTGATTGCCGGTCACGACGGGCGGGAGCTCGCCCTGCGGCTCGCCGAACGGGGGCTCATCCCACCGGATGCGACGACCGGCTGACCGGATCGGCGAACTCGACGCCACCACACCATTGCCATGAGTGCCAACTTGCGCTAACTTTGTGCTCGGCAAAGGAGGCTGGGCGATGGCGTCGAGGCAGGAAACCGCACGGCGGCGGCAAGAACTCTCCGATCACCTGAAGCGGATCACCACCGACGGCTCCGTGCGGCCCGGTGGAAGGTTGCCGAGTCTGCGCCAACTCTCGGCCGAATTCGATCTGTCGATGCCCATCGTGTCCAAGGTCCTGCAGCCCCTGGTCGACCAACATGTGGTCCGGTCCATCCGCGGCCAGGGCCTGGTCCTGGCCGAACTGGACTCGACCGACCTGACCTTCGTCTTCCTGCGCACCGAGTCGGCCAGCAGTGACCAGGAGGTACGGGCGAGGTTCGGGTTCGAGCGTGGGTGCGCCGAACTCGGTGCGACCTGTCTGGTGATGGCCCCCACCCAGCTGCTCGCGGTGCTGGACCCTCACGTACGGGACAGCGGTGCCGGGCTGCGTTGTGACGGCGTGTTCAGTTGGGGTCGGATCGATCCGTCGCTGTCGGCGATGTTGGCCGAGCAGGCGGTCCCGGCCGTGCTGAGCCGCTATGCCGAACGTGATCCGGCGGTGCCGCATGACCTGATCGGTTTTCACGATGTCGACGGTGGCCGCAAGGCCGCCATGCACCTGCTGCGGCGGGGCCTGTCCCGTTCTGCGTTCGTCGGGTTCCACCGGGACAGCGACATCGGCTTGAAACGGATCTGGTCACGCGAGCGGGAGCAGGGGTGGGCCGAGGTGTTGCCCGGTGGCCGGACCTTCCTGGTGCCGACCGTGTCCAGTCGACAGACCGCAGCCGAGTCGGCCGCCTGTGTGGCCGCCCAGGTGGTGCCGGCGCTGGCAGAATTCGACGCACTCGTTGCGGCTGATGACATCGTCGCCGGAGGGATCGTCGACCGGCTGCAGGCCGACCGGATCGAGGCGCAGGACTGGCCCGTGCTGGTCAGCTTCGAGACCTTGCCAGATGTGGCCCAGCACGTCTGGACCTCGGTGTGCCCCGACCGCGAACTGGTCGGCCTCCAGGCGTCTCGGCTGCTCCATGACCGTGCGACCGGCCGCCACCACGGGCCGCCTCGCGAAGAGTTGGTCGACATGACCGTGTTGACCCGGATGAGTTCACACCCGTCGTGGGCGGTCGATGCCAAGACATGGGGGCTGATCCCCCAGGTCGCCTGAGTTGACGTCGCCACCCGAGCGAGGCGGCCGTACGAGACAACCACAGATCAACGTCGGCGAAGGTCGCCGACGGTTGCTGGAGCGCGCCCTCGCGGCTCCAGTCCGCCGTGCCCGGCTACGGCCGGGCAGACAAGGAGGTCAATCATGTCCACTCCCGATGCTTCGGGCGAGGGTTCGGTCCAGGTCGAACGGGCCGGGATCGGTCGCCGCGGGTTGCTGCGGTTCGCCGGGCCCGCGCTGGCCGCCGGTGCGGTCGGCGCCATGACCGCGCGCAAGGCCGAGGCAGCACCGGTCTCATCGCCCCGCTTCGTCACACCGGCCACCCTCGACGAGGTCCGTTCGCAGGGTTCGGCCCGGCCGGGTTCGACCTACTACGTGACCGATGCCGGACGACAGGGTCTGTTCTCGCTGGCCCCCGACAGCGACGCGGCCGACGACGGGGCGACGGTGCTGGTCACCACGGCCGGGAACCGCTATGTCCGCGAAGACGATGCCGGGATCATCGACGTCACTTGGTTCGGGGCAGTCGGTGACGGCATCGCCGACGACACCGCGGCCATCCGCGCCGCCGTGGCCGAAGCTGCAGCCCGGTTCACCGCGACCACCGGTCGCTCGAGGCCGCTGCTCTACTTCCCCCACAGGTCCGGCTACCGGACCACCGACACCATCGATGTGCCGAAGGGCATCTCGATCGAGATGGCCAGCGAGATTGCCTATGACGGGCCGGCCGATCGGGTGGCTCTGGACGTCGGCACCGGTGGTGGTTCGAATGGCGAGGTCGTCCTGCGGTTGAGTGTGATTGTCCGGACGACCGACGCCAACTACGCGGCCTGGGGGTCGCAGGAGTTCATCGGGATCCGCCTCCACAACACCCAGGAGTCGATCATCCATCTCGAGCGCGTCATGGGATTCACCATCGGTGCCCAGTGCCTCGCCCTGGGGGCCGGGTTCTGCTACAACCAGATCCATCTCGGCTACTTCGTCGACAACCAGGTCCAGCTCGACCTGACCAACCAGTCCAAGGGCGAGGTCAGAGGGTGGTGCAATGAGAACCTCTTCCTCAACGGGCGGCTGTCCTGCTTCAAGTCGACGACCCAGACCAAGGGCATGGAGCGGGCCGGCATCCGGATCACCTCGATCGACGGCACCTACACCGCGAACAACAACAACTACTTCCTCAAGCCGTCGATCGAACTGCTGGCCGCCGAGGCCGGCGAGCAGGACACGATCCCGATCCTGATCGAGCACGGCCAGTACAACCACTTCGAGTCGATCCGCAACGAGAGCGGAGCCACCTGGTTGGCGCGGGTCGAGAACGAATCTGCCGACAACACGATCAATGCCGGTTTCGGATTGGCTCCGATCGACGACCGGTCGCTGTGCCCGACCACCGACGCGCACTCCAACCGAGGCAACATGATCGACGAACCCGTCACGGTGTTCTCCTCGGGTTCGTTGGTGGAGAACGCCTGCTACTACGACGGCGCCACGACCGTGCAGATCCCCGGGATCGGGTTCATGGAGTCCAATGCGACCACGGTGTCCGATCACGGTCGGGTGCTGCTCGAGGATGACTTCATCGTCAGCGACACCAATGCCACCCACGCGCTCACCGTGACCGTCGACTCCTCAGTGAGCAAGAGATTCGTGCTGAAGCGGGACTGCGAGGTGGGCCACTACGGCCGGATCTACCTGCTCGCCCTCGGCGCCGACGGACAACCACTGGAGACGCCACCGCGCGACGAGCCGGGCCTGATCCGTACGAAACGATGGCAGACCATCGACCCGATGGAGTCCCTCTTCGGCGGGGCGTACCGGACGCCGAAGGACTCGATCCGCAACAACGGCCGTGAGGACTTCATGTTCATCGCCACCGAGGAGGTCAAGGCGATCCGGGTCATCCTGTGGCACGGTTCTGCGCCGTTGAAAATCCGTTCCTTCTCGATCCAGACCATCGACGAGGGGTCGGCGACGGTGTCGGCGGGGTCGGGCCGGTTGGCAGGGGAGCGGACTGCAGTCGCGCCGCCATCGGCGGGGACCTGGCCGCAGGGACTGCTGTTGACCAATGCGGAACCGTCGGTGGTTGACTCCGATGCTGGCCGGTACGTGGTGACCGGCTGGCAGAAGGTCACCGCCGCCGAGGCCAATGTGCTTGGCACCGACTGGGTGGAGTTGCGCTCCTTGGTCGGCTGAGGTCCGCCGAGCCCAGCACCTCCTGACCATTCCCCTAATGGTGCCAGGCCAGCACACCCCGGGGCGAGCCAGCGCATCGTGATGTCGGCCAGCATGCACCCGGGGACGTGCTGGGCCACCGCTACATGTGCTGGCTTCCTGGGAAGTCGGATAGGCCCGGTCCGGGGTTGTGCTGGCCTCGGTGGTTTGGCCGGGTCACTGGTCATCCAGGGCGGCAAAGTCGATCGTGATCGGCGGTCGCACCCGGACCGAACCGAGCACCGGAGGGAGCCCCCGACGGGACCGGATGGTGCGCTTCACCTGTTCGACCATGTCGCGAGGGCGGGCGAGGTCGTACTTGGTGTGGCGCACCATCGACCAACGCAGTGCCCGGACAGCGTCCTCTCTCCGTTTCTCCTCCATCACTGCGCTCGCAGCATCTTGACCGGGTTTGAGGAACTTGAGGTACTTCTGCTCGCCGTCGTATTCGGTGGCGATGCCGTGCTCGAGCAGAGCCCCGTCCACCCGGGCGACGAACTTGCCGTCCTCGTCATGGATCTCCACCTGGAGTTCGAGGTCGGCAATCCCACCATCGGCAAGGATGAGGCGTTGGATGGTCTCCTTGGCGCTCTCGGCTCGTCCGTCGGCCCGGGCGAGAACCCGTCGTACCGTGGGCCGACGGGCCGCCGTTGACAGGCGGAGGAACGCTTCAATGACCTCATCACTGGTCACCAGCTGGTGATGGAGGGCATGGTCGGCAGCGACGATCGCCTGCTCGGCCGACGCATGGCGGGCCAGGTCAACCAGCGTCCGGGCGACAGTGGTGACGGCAATGCCGTTGATCACCGTCCGATCGCGCTGGCCCAGCAGCAGGCCGCGGATCCTGGCGCCCCGGGTCGACCGGGAACCGCTGTTGCCCACTCTGGTGATTTCGACCTTCGTGGGCACAGTGTGGAGCGGGAGCCCGTGCACGGCGGCGGCGCTGCTGTGGCTGGCGACGATTTCGGGGCTGGAGAAGCGCATCATCATCGCGTGGGTCCTCAG
This sequence comes from uncultured Propionibacteriaceae bacterium, assembly GCA_945911015.1. Classification (GTDB taxonomy): domain Bacteria; phylum Actinomycetota; class Actinomycetes; order Propionibacteriales; family Propionibacteriaceae; genus Avipropionibacterium. The sequence goes on along the minus strand of CAMDZW010000001.1, from coordinate 213,302 downwards.
CAGGAATTCGTCGCTGCGAAACTGGGGTCTCGGTCCGAGCAGATAGCGACCTGGAGCCATCGCGGTCCAGTCGCGCCGAGACAGCTTGGCGCGGATCTCGGCGAGCGACCAGCCTTCGGCCAGCAGATCAGAACGTGATGTCACAGTCATGTCCACACCATCGAAGGTTCTCGGCAGGATTGTTCGTACTTCGCCGGATCTGTGGACAACCGGCCAGCTGGATCTCTGGCTGTGGACAACCTTGCCGGAGCCGATGGTGTCGCGCGTGCGGCAGCCGAGGCCAGCACATCCCGGTGTGGGCGAGCAGCTCCCGGTGTGGGCCAGCACGGACCCGCAGGGGTGCTGGGCCACACGTGGGTGTGCTGGCCCGAACATGGGTGTGCTGGCCTGGGACCGGAGGTGGTAGCGCAGGCAGCGGGCTTGGATTGGACCAGCTGGGACCAGTGGAGTAGAGTGGCCTGTCGGTCACCTGTGCCGGGTGACGTATGTCCACATGACACCAAAGAATGTGAGTTCATGGCGAAGAAAGAGGGCGCTCTCGAGATGGAGGGCACCGTGGTCGAGGCTCTGCCCAACGCGATGTTTCGCGTTGAGCTGACGAACGGTCACAAGGTGCTCGCGACCATCAGCGGGAAGATGCGTCAGCACTACATCCGCATCCTCCCGTCCGACCGGGTTGTCGTGGAGCTCTCGCCGTACGACCTCACTCGCGGACGCATCGTGTTCCGGCACCGGTGAGGTTCGAGGCAACTCGATCCGCACCACCTCGTACGGGGCCTGTCGGTCCCGTGTGGAAACCCGCCCAACTCAGCGCGAAGCCATCGTGGCCCAGTGCTGACAAACCAGAAAGACCCTCGATGAAGGTCCAGCCGAGCGTCAAGAAGATCTGTGACAAGTGCAAGGTTGTTCGTCGACACGGTCGGGTTCTGGTGATTTGCGACAACCCGCGCCACAAGCAGCGTCAGGGCTGAGCATCACCGGCCCGTACGGTCGCCGCAGCCGGCACCACGGCCACAACAACTGAACACACCTCGGACGAGGTGACCACAGTGTGACAGCACACCTGTCTCCCGGACACGGGGGAGAGGATCCACCTCCGGATCGTTGGCCGGAGCCCCAGCCCGCCAGGCGGGGACGCTGCACGCCCCAACACCGACGACATGAATGAAGGGTAACCACCCATGGCACGCCTCATTGGTGTTGACCTGCCACGCGACAAGCGCGTGGAGATCGCACTCACCTACATCTTCGGGATCGGACGTACCCGCGCCCTGGAGACTCTCGCCGCCACCGGTGTCAGTGCGGACCTGCGGGTCCACGAGCTCACCGAAGAGCAGCTGGTCGCACTGCGCGACCACATCGAAGCGAACTACCAGACCGAAGGTGACCTCCGCCGTGAGGTCGCCGCCGACATCCGCCGCAAGGTCGAAATCGGTAGCTACCAGGGTCGCCGTCACCGCAGCAACCTTCCGGTTCGTGGTCAGCGCACCAAGACCAACGCACGCACCCGTAAGGGCAAGCGCAAGCCGGTCGCCGGCAAGAAGAAGTGACGCGGACCGCGCGCGAATCGACGAGAGACTTCAGGAGTAATTGAGCATGGCTACAGCTGGCCGAAGCACTGGCGCGAAGAAGGTGCGCCGCAAGGACAAGCGGTCCGTCCCCGTTGGACAGGCCCACATCAAGTCCACCTTCAACAACACGATCATCACCATCACCGACCCGACCGGCGGCGTCATCGCCTGGGCCTCGGCCGGAACGGTGGGTTTCAAGGGGTCACGCAAGTCGACCCCGTACGCAGCGCAGATGGCAGCCGAGGCCGCCGGACGTCGCGCGATGGACCACGGTATGAAGCGGGTCGACATCTTCGTGAAGGGCCCGGGTTCGGGCCGCGAGACCGCGATCCGTTCCCTTGGCGCGCTCGGGCTGGAAATCGGCCCGATCAGCGACGTCACGCCCGTCCCGCACAACGGATGCCGGCCGCCCAAGCGCCGCCGCGTCTGACCCACCCGATCACGAGAACACCCAAGGACTGAGAAATTCATGGCACGCTACACCGGTCCCATGACCAAGAAGTCCCGCCGACTGGGTACAGACCTGGTCGGTGGCGACAGCTCCTTCGAGCGCCGTCCCTATCCTCCCGGCCAGCACGGTCGCGGACGGACCAAGGACACCGAATACGCCCTGCAGCTGCGGGAGAAGCAGAAGGCCCGTTTCTCGTACGGAGTGCTGGAGAAGCAGTTCTCCCGCTACTACGTCGAGGCCAATGCCACCCCCGGCAAGACGGGTGCCATCCTGCTGCAGATCCTCGAGTCGCGGCTCGACAATGTCATCTACCGTGCGGGGTTTGCCAACACCCGCCGTCAGGCCCGCCAGCTGGTCGTCCACGGCCACTTCCTGGTCAACGGCAAGAAGGTTGACATCCCGTCGTACCGCGTCTCGCAGCACGACATCATCGATGTGCGTGAGAAGTCGATGAACCTGCACCCGCTCGTCGTGGCCCGCGAGGTCCATCACGAGCGCGAGGTCCCGGCCTGGCTGCAGGCTGTGCCGGACAAGGGACGCATCCTGGTGCACCAGCTTCCGACCCGGGAGCAGATCACCATCGACGTCCAGGAACAGCTGATCGTCGAGCTCTACTCGAAGTGATCCTCGATCCTCGGCGTTGCGCCCACACCGGACGCAACGTCGAGGCTCACCTCACCACCATCCCCGCCCGCAGTTCGGCGGTCGGGGGACCACAGTTCGCCTCTTCATATAGCGGTCGAGGCGGAAAGGGAGAAACATGCTGATTGCACAGCGCCCCGCACTGAGCGAAGAAGTCCTGGGCGACTTCCGTTCGCGGTTCGTCCTGGAGCCCCTCGAGCCGGGCTTCGGCTACACCTTGGGCAACTCGTTGCGTCGCACCCTGCTGTCGTCCATCCCGGGCGCCGCAGTGACGAGCATCAAGATCGAGGGCAACAACCACGAGTTCTCGACCATCGAGGGTGTCGTGGAGGATGTCACCGAGATCATCCTCAACATCAAGGAACTGGTTCTCTCCTCGGAGGAGGACGAGCCGGTCACGATGTACCTGCGCAAGGCCGGGGCCGGCGCCGTCACCGCAGCTGACATCGCTCCGCCGGCTGGTGTGGAGATCCACAACCCTGATCTGCACATCGCCACCCTGAACGACTCCGGTCGTCTGGAGATGGAGCTGGTCGTCGAGCGCGGCCGCGGCTACGTCTCGTCGCAGCAGAACAAGGACGAGGACGCCGAGATCGGTCGGATCCCGGTCGACTCGATCTACTCCCCGGTGCTGAAGGTGAGCTACAAGGTCGAGGCCACTCGAGTCGAGCAGCGCACTGACTTCGACAAGCTCATCGTCGACGTAGAGACCAAGCCGGCGATCCGTCCCCGCGACGCGGTGGCCAGCGCTGGTCGGACCCTGGTCGAGCTCTTCGGCCTGGCCCGTGAGCTCAACGTCGAGGCCGAGGGCATCGAGATCGGCCCGTCGCCGGTCGACGAGCAGCTCGCGGCTGATCTGGCCCTGCCGGTCGAGGACCTCAACCTCACCGTCCGGTCCTACAACTGCCTCAAGCGGGAGGGCATCCACACCGTGAGCGAGCTCGTCTCGCGCTCGGAGGAGGACCTGCTCGACATCCGCAACTTCGGTTCCAAGTCGATCGACGAGGTCAAGGAGAAGCTGGCCGAGATGGGTCTGGCCCTCAAGGACAGCAGCCCCGGCTTCGATGCGCTGGCCGCCGCAGGCTCCTATGAGCTCGACGACGACGCCGACTACGCCGAGACCGAGCAGTACTGACCCACCGACTCCGGGGGCCAGTGCCTCCGAACTGACATCCAGAAGGATTAGCAATGCCTACTCCCACCAAGGGGAACCGCCTCGGCGGCAGCCCGGCTCACCAGCGGATCATCCTGGCGAACCTGGCCAGCCAGCTCTTCGAGCACGGGCGCATCACCACCACCGAGACCAAGGCCAAGCGGGTCCGTCCGCTGGCCGAGCGGTTGATCACCAAGGCCAAGCGTGGCGATCTGCACGCCCGTCGTCAGGTGATGACCACCATCCGTGACAAGGGTGTGGTCCATTCGCTGTTCACCGAGATCGCCCCGGCCATGGCCGAGCGTGACGGAGGCTACGTCCGGATCACCAAGATCGGGCCCCGCAAGGGTGACAACGCTCCGATGGCGATCATCGAGCTCATCACCGAGCCGGTCGAGAAGAAGGCCAAGGCTGCTGCTCCGGCTGCTGAGGAGGCCGAGGTCGTCGAGACTGAGGTCGAGGAGACCCAGGCTGATGACGCCAAGGCCGACGACGCCAAGGCCGACGAGGCTGACGAGGCTGACGAGAAGTGACCTGATCCCGTACGGGATCGTGTGGACGGCGGCCATCTGAGAAGGTGGCCGCCGTTCTCTTCCCCTTCAGAATGCAACGTTGTATTTTGGATCCATGGACATCGACATTCCGCGCTCCGAGTACCCCCGCCCCCAGATGGTCCGGGAGCGCTGGCTCAATCTCAACGGTCGGTGGGAGTTCGAGATCGACCGAGGTGACTCCGGTCTGGAGCGCGGCCTGCGGGACCGCTCCCTCGCCCAGCAGATCCTGGTGCCCTTCGTGCCGGAGTCGGAGCTCTCCGGGATCGGTGACACCGACTTCCTCCATGCTGTCTGGTATGCCCGTGACGTGACCTTCCCCGCCGACTGGGCCGAGGATCGGGTGCTGCTTCACTTCGGCGCGGTCGACCATGACGCGACCGTGTGGGTGAACGGGACCGAGGTCGTGCGTCACCGCGGTGGCTGGTCCAGCTTCTCCGCCGACATCACCGATGCCCTGACCGATGGGCGGGCCCGTGTCGTGGTGCGGGCTCGTGACGCTGCCAAGGGGCCACAGGCTCGCGGCAAGCAGTCCATCGAGTACGCCAACCGCGCCTGCAACTACACCCGCTCCACCGGCATCTGGCAGACCGTCTGGGCCGAACCCGTGCCAGCGGTCCATCTCCAGCGTCCCCAGATCATCCCCGATCTCGAGACCGCGACCATCACGGTCGTCCAGCCGGTCACCGCTGCGCGTCCGGGCCACCGCGTGGTCGCCACCCTGCGCGACTCTGCCGGCGATGTCGTGCAGGCCGAGTGTGCCAGTGGCGGTCTCTCAGCACGCCTGGTCCTGCAGGTGCCCCAGGATCGGTTGCGGGCCTGGGATCTCGACGATCCCCACCTGTACGGGCTCGACGTCGCTCTGGTCGACGCCACCGGTGCACAGGTCGACCGGTGGGAGGGCTATGCGGGGTTGCGGTCCATTGCCATTGATGGGCATCGGATCCTGCTCAATGGCAAGCCCGTGTTCCAACGCCTCGTCCTGGACCAGGGGTGGTGGCCGCAGTCGCTGCTCACCCCGCCCAGCGACGAGGCGATCGTCACCGATCTGGAGCTCCTGCTGAAGGCGGGCTTCAATGGCGCCCGGATCCATCAGAAGGTTGCCGAGGAGCGTCAGCTCTACCATGCCGATCGGATGGGCGTGCTGCTGTGGGCCGAGTACGGCGACTGGGGGATCCGGGTCCCCGGCCCGCACGACGACCACCAGAAGCCGAACCTCAGCTTCCTCACCGAGTGGGCCGACCTCGTCCGTCGTGACCTGTCGCATCCCTCGATCATCGGCTGGTGCCCGCTCAACGAGACCTGGCAGCAGATCAGCGACCAGATCACCGACCTCGACGACGTCACCCAGGCGATGTACACCGTGACCAAGGGCATCGACCCGACCCGGCCGGTCCTCGACACCTCCGGCTATGCCCATCGGGTCCACGGTGCTGACGTGTACGACTCCCATCAGTACGAACAGGACCCGGCACGCTTCGCCGAGATCGTGGGTGGGCTGTCAACAGGAGAGCCCTACCTCAACACCGGTCCGCAGGGCGAGCCGTGGTCGATCCCGTACGCAGGCCAACCCTATTTCGTCAGTGAGTACGGTGGCATCTGGTGGAATCCCGACGCCGTCGAGGCAGAGGGGTCCGATCGCCGTCAGTCGTGGGGATATGGCCAGCGGGTCCGCGACGAGGAGGAGTTCCAGGTCCGGTTCGCCGGGCTGACCGATGTGTTGCTCGATGATCCGCTGATGTTCGGATACTGCTACACCCAGCTGACCGACGTCTTCCAGGAGGAGAACGGGATCTACCGTTTCGATCGCTCCGAAAAGCTGGACGTGGTGCGGGTGGCACGGGTGCAGCGCCGGCGGGCCGCCTACGAGAAATGACACGATTCGGTTAATTTGGGGCGTCTTCCGGTTCATTTACTGGCAGGCATGATCTAGTGTCGAGATGACGATCCGAAACGTTTCGGGTCGCCCGTAGGGATCACGTGAAGGGATCAATGATGTTCAATCGTCGCACCATGCTGGGAGCCGCTGCCGCTCTCGGCGCTGCCGGGTTGGCTGGCTGCCGGACCAATCGTGAGGAGGACCCGCCCAATTCGCAACCCTCCGGCGGAGGCTCGCAGGCTGACGTCACCCCGACCTACCAGGGCTTCGAAGGTGTCACCCCCGACCTGCCCGGCGACGCCGACCTCGGCATCCCCAATGGCTACTTCGCGTTCCCGGAGGACCCGCCGAAGGTCACCGACTATCCGCTCGCTCAGACCGATCCGATCAACATCCTGACGCAGGGCATTGTTGCGAACACTGCGCTCGGCGACAGCAGCTGGTACAAGATGTTGCAGGCGGACCTGGGCAACGAGCTCCCGCTCAACATCACCCTGAGCTCGGAGTACACCCAGAAGTTCCAGACCCTCATCGCTGGTGGAGAACTTCCCGAGTTGTTGATGATGACCGGTGCTCCGGAGCTGCCCAAGCTCCTGGAGAGCCGGTTCACCGACCTGTCGGAGTTCCTCGGTGGCGATGAGATCCTGAAGTACCCCGGGCTGGCGAGCATCCCGACCACCGCCTGGTCGGTGTCGACGCTCAACGGCAAGTTGTGGGGCATCCCGCAGGCCCGTCCGCCGGCCGGCTCGATCATGTCGACCCGCGGTGATCTGCTCACCCCGAAGGGGATCGACAAGGACCAGGCCCCGGCCGACGGCGCTGAACTGCTCGACCTGATGAAGGAACTGACCGATCGCGATGCCGGTGTGTTTGCGATGGGCGCGCTGCCCAGCTCGTGGTTGATGAACATCATCCTCGAGATGGTCGGTGCGCCGAACGGGTGGTTGGAGGAGGGTGGCAAGTTCACCCAGACCTACGAGACCGAGCAGTACAAGGAGGCGATTGTCCACACCAAGGAGTTCTGGGACGCAGGTGTGCTCCACCCCAACTCCTTCACCGAGCCGGGCAGCAACTCGACCTGGTGGCAGGGGGGCGTGACCCAGGTCTACATCCAGGGCTTCACCAACTGGCTGTACTTCACCCAGCGCCAGCCCGAGTTCGACCTCGGCATGATCAAGATCCCGAAGTGGGACGGCGGTGGCCCGGCCGAGAAACACCAGTCGGATCCGGCCTACGGTGCCTACGCCGCGATCAGCAAGCAGGACTCTCCCGAGCGGGTCCACGAGATCCTGAGCATCATGGACTACCTGGCTGCTCCGTACGGCACCGACGAGTACCTGCGCTGCAACTACGGCGTCGAGGGTGAGCACTGGAACATGGAGGACGGCGTCCCCACAGCCACGGACAAGGTCGTCGACGATCCGCGTCGACTGGTCTACTTCGGCTCCCAGGTGCTGGCCGACCTGACCGGACCGAAGTCACTGGTCGAGGCTCAGAGTGAGTACCTCCACGAGGTCATGCCGACCTCGAAGAGCAACCCGACCACCGGTCTCTACTCCGACACCCAGGCGAGCAAGGGGGCCGCCTACGTCCGCAACATCGGTGACACGGTCGGCGAGATCATCCTCGGCCGCAAGGAGATGGCGGACTTCGAAAACCTGGTCAAGCAGTGGCAGGACGGCATCGGCAAGGACATCCGCGCGGAGTACGAAGAAGCCTTCCAGCAGGGCTGAGCAGCGCCACCAGTGGGCCGGTCGGGGGAGTGTTCTCCGGCCGGCCCCTTTGCCATGCTGTGGAAACATTCCGGACGTCCATCCATATTTAGGATGTCGCTCTGCAGCATTGCGGATGACCGTGATTCAGTTGGTCATGATCCACGACTGGATCGATCAGCAATGGAGTGAAAGGTGTGTACCATGCCAGGACCCCAATTGGGCCGCAGGAGCCTGCTCGGTGGCGGCATCGCCGTCGGAGCCACAGCAGCACTGGCCGCCTGCCGTACGAACAGCAACGATCCCGGCGATGACACCGGCCCGAAGGTCGACGTCTCGACCATCCGGCCCGCGTACATCCCCTATGACGGTCCGGAACCGGATCTGGTCGGCGACGGTGAGACCGGCGTGCCGAACGGCTTCCTGTCCTACCCCGACCCTCCGCCGAGTACCGGCTCGGTGCCGCTCGACCTGAGCAAGCCGGTCGAGATGATGGTCCAGGGCATTGCCTCCGCGACCCCGCACGACCGCAACCAGTGGTGGCAGACCTGGGAAACTGATCTCGGCGTGCCCCTGAGCATCAACTCGGTCGACAGCACCCAGTACACCGCCAAGTTCCAAGCGGCGACCGCCGGCGGAACGTTCGCCGAGCTCACCCAGTGGTTGTCGGTGCCGCAGCTCCCGGCTCTGCTCGAGAAGCAGTTCACCGACCTGACGCCCTACCTGTCAGGTGACAACATCGCCAAGTACCCCAGTCTGGCCGCGCATCCGAGCGCTGCCTGGGACATGTGCATCGTCAACGGCAAGATCTGGGGCGTCACCAACCCTCGGATCGTGGCCGGTTCGGTCGGGATGACCCGTGGTGACATCCTCGAGGACAAGGGGATCGACCAGATCCCCGACCTGTCGGACGGTGAAGACTTCCTGGACATGTGTCGCGAAATCACCGACCGGTCGGCCGGGATCTTTGCCATCGGGCAGATCCCGCAGAACTGGACGCTGCCGATGATCATGGAGTCGCTCGGCGGCGTGAACGGCTGGAAGATTGAGGCCGACGGCAGCTGGGTGGCCAACTACGAGACCCCGGAGTTCGAACGGGCCCTGGAAATCGTCACCGGCATGTTTGCCGAGGGCCTCTTCCACCCCAACACCTATTCCGACCTGAGCTCGACCGCAGTCTGGTTCGACGGTGGCGTCACGGCGATCTTCGCCCAGAACTATGCCTCCTGGCAGACCCGGGCCGGCACCAATGCCAAGCCGTACGACTACCCCTGCGGTGTGGTGAAGATGCCGAAGTGGGAAGGCGTCGGACTCGCGGCCAAGCATCTGGGGGTCCCGGGCTACGGCGCTCCGGTCGGGTTGGCCAAGACCGACGACGAGGAGCGGATCGACGAGCTCCTGAGGGTGATGGACTACTTCGCCTCCCCCTTCGGCACTGAGGAGTTCCTCAAGGTCAACTACGGTGTCCTGGACCGCCAGTACACACTGAAGGGCGGCCAGGTCACCCCGGTTGCAGACGCGCCCGATGAGGTGGTCCAGGGGCCGGCCTACTCCGGTGCCACCAACGCGGTCAACATCTACGCCCCAGGCAACGAGGAAGCGACCCGACTGCTCTTCGACTACTGCGAGGAGATGATCCCGACCGGGGTGAAGAACCCGGCCATCGGGAAGTTCTCCGACACCGGAAGCAGCGCTGGGGCAGCGGCCGAAAAGAAGCTCAACGACCACATGGGCGACATCATCCAGAATCGGGAGAGCCTGTCCACCTGGGCCGATGCAGTGGCCGACTGGAAGAAGGCCGCCGGCGCCGCCATGGCTGAGGAATACGCCGCACAGGCCGAGTGATCGAACTGAGGGTCCTCTGGGGAGGTCGTCGGGAGGGGGACCGGTTTGTCCTTCCTCTCCCGATGGCTAGCCGGGCACGATCCGGGCCGAGGCCTCTCCGGTGCCGGTGAGCTGGTTGATCCCGATCAGACCGAGGAAAACGGCGTCGTGCTGGAGGCTCGTGGTCACGGTGACGACCCCGTCCGCAACAGTGACGGTGCCCTCGACCCCGGCCCGCTGCAGATGCTCCAGCGCCGCCGCTCGGGCCCGCTGCTCGGCGCCGGCCCCGGCGACCGCGGCACCGATCACCGCATCAGCACCGGCTCGGGCTGCCTGAGCAGCCACCGCCTCGGCCTGCCGGACCGCGGCCAACTGTCCGCCGCCGTCGACGACCAAACCGACCAACACCAGCAACATCGGCGCGATGATCGCGGCCAGGATCGCGGTCGATCCGCCACGCTCGTCGCGTGCGTCTGGCCCACCCGGGCGCAGCCTTGGCCGTACGGGGTCCACGTCCACCTCCTCGTAGGCGGCAGACTAGCGGTTCTGGGGCGAGGCCACCACCAGCTGAGCGTCGGCCTGTGGACAGGATGCACAAAGCCCCTGCAGCAGCCGGTCAGGCCGCGCAGGGGCTCGTGGAGTGGCTGCGGTCAGCCGACGTCCTTCAGCATCTCGGCCGCCAGTTCCTTGCCACAGTCAGCACCGATCTGCTGGAGCTTGGTCTGGTCCTCGCCGCTGATGCCCCCGTTGGGGTCACCCTTGGCGATGGCGTTGAGCGCCTTGTCGCTGAGCTGCTCGTAGGCCTTGGGCACAATGCAGTCGAGCATCTTGTCCATCGCCTCGGGGGGCACGTCGAGACCGGCGGTCGAGGTCTCGGCGAGAATCTTCTCGTACCCGCCCCGGACCTCTTCCTGGCTCGGCTTGCCAGCACTGCAGGCGAACAGCATGGTGGAGGCGACAATGGCCAGGGCAGCAGCGGCAACCTTGTTGCGGATGCTCACAGGGATTCTCCTTGGGATTGGGTGTGGCTCGCGGTGGCAAGCTGCAACAGGATAGTGCAGTGGTGGTTCAGAACGCACACGAGCCCGACCCGTACGGTGACGGGCCGGGCTCAGGTGATGTCGGCTCAGACCAGACCAACGGTCTGCCGGGCGGCAGCGAGGCGAGCCTCGACATCGGCCCAGTTGACCACGTTCCACCATGCGGTGACGTAGTCAGCCTTGACGTTCTTGTACTGCAGGTAGAAGGCGTGCTCCCACATGTCGAGCTGCAGCACCGGGATCTGACCGAGCGGGACGTTGCCCTGCTGGTCGAAGAGCTGGAAGACGTTCAGTCGCTGACCCAGGACGTCCCAAGCCAGAACCGACCAGCCCGAGCCCTGGATGCCATTGGCATTGGCCACGAACTGGGCCTTGAATCCCTCGAAGGTGCCGAAGAACTCGTTGATCGCAGCGGCCGTGTCGCCGGTGGGCTCGCCGCCACCGTCGGGGGACATGTTCTTCCAGAAGACCGAGTGGTTGACGTGACCACCGAGGTGGAACGCCAAATCCTTCTCGAGCTTGTTGATCGCGCCGAAGTTGCCTCCTGCGCGGGCTTCCTCAAGCTGCTCCAACGCAGTGTTGGCGCCGGTCACGTACGCCTGGTGGTGCTTGCTGTGGTGGAGCTCCATGATCTCGGGAGCGATGTGGGGCGCAAGTGCCCCGTAGTCGTAGGGAAGATCGGGGAGTGTGTAGGTCGCCATGGTCGTCCTCTCATCTCGGCCGACCGGGGGGGTCGGCGATGTAGTCGCGCGAACACCATCAACCTTAGTCGCTGGGGCCGACACTTGTGAGGGTGGGCTCAGCCCTTGGTGGTGCAGAAGACCCGAAAGCCCTTGGCACTGGCCATCCGAGATGTCGGGAACCCCTGACCCCCGAGCCAGCGCTGCAATGAATCGGCCCCCAGGTTCTTCCCCACGACGAGGTGGGCACGGCCCTGAGGCGCCAGACGAGGGAGCCAGGTCAACAGCAGCTCATGCAGGGCCGGCTTGCCGATCCGGATCGGCGGATTGGACCAGATCTCGTCGTACCCATCGGCCGGAGGGAGCGCGGCATCAGGGGTGGTGGCGCGGAGTCGATCCCCGATGCCGTGACTGGCAGCATTCTCCCGGGTGAGTTCGAGGGCGAGTTCATTGGTGTCGACCGCATCGACCTTGGCCCGGGGAAGCGACAGTCCCAGGCCGACCGCGATCGGACCCCAGCCACACCCCAGGTCCAGCACGTGAGTGGCGGCGGGATCCGGGGTCACCGACCGGACCAGCACCCGGGTGCCGAGGTCGAGGCCATCGGTGGAGAAGGTGCCACGGGCGGTGGTCATGGTCAGAGCGTGGCCCCAGACCTCCATCTCGGCGGTACGGCGCTGCTGCGGCCCGTCGGGGGTGGTGAAGTAGTGGGTCATGGTCGACTCGGCAGCTCTCTGGTGGCGCGGGCCTCGACCGCGCGGGCGGCGAGTTCGTCGTCGGCAGGGTAACCGACCTCTTCCAGGGTGAGCCCGCCAGCCGGCATCACGGTGATCTCCCCGCTCCGCTCCTGACGTTCGAGCAGGCCGGCCAACCAGTGCAGGTCGCGCTTTCGGCTGCCCACCGTCACCAGCGCGCCCACCAGCGAGCGCACCATCGAGTGACAGAAGGCATCGGCCTGTACGGTGATCGTCACGGTCCCTGCTCGCTCACCGTGGGCGATGCGCTCGGCACGGCAGTCGGTCAGGGTGCGGATCGTGGTGGCGCCGTCCCGCTTCTTGCAGAAGGCGGCAAAGTCCCTCAGTCCGAGCATCAAGGTGGCTGCATCATTCATGGCGTCGATGTCGAGATGATCGTCGACCCGAGCCACTGTTGAACGCAGCAAGGGATCCCGGCGGCTGTCGAGGTCGACGATGCGATAGCAGTAGCGCCGCCAGATGGCCGCGAACCGCGCATCGAAACCAGCCGGTGCCCAGCTCACGTCGTGGACGGTGATGTCGTGGGGGAGAGCGCGGGTGAGGCGTCGCTGCAGGAGTTCGGTCGCCTCATGGCGGGGGCCACTGCTCGGCGCCGGGACCGTGTCCGGGTCGAGATCGAGGTGGCAGACCTGGCCGCGAGCATGGACACCGGCATCGGTCCGGCCGGCACAGATCACCTGAGCGGGAGCGTCAAGACGCAGCACCGTGGTGATCCACTCCTCCAGAGTGCCCTGCACCGTACGGAGTCCGGGTTGGCTCGCCCAACCGGAGAAATCCGTGCCGTCATAGGAAAGATCGAGACGCAGGCGGCGGGTGGTCATCGCACGATCCGTCGTACGGTGAAGTCACGGATCGGTCGTCCCTCGTCGACCCCGCGTTGCTCGAATCGGGTCACCGGGCGACCTGACCACCGGGGCGCGATACCCCCGAGATCCCCGTACAGGTTGAGAAAATCGGGGTGGTCGGCAAAGACGCCACGGATCTGGTCGGCGTAGTTCGGCCAGTCGGTGGCCAGTCGCCACAAGCCATCGATGGTCAGCCTGCTGGCCACGAGGGAGGCGAACGCGGTGTCGACGAGTCGGCGCTTGTGGTGGCGATTCTTCGGCCACGGATCGGGGAAGAAGGTCCAGAATTCGCTGGCTGCACCGGGCTCCACCAGATGTTGCAACCCGGTGACCGCATCGACCATCGCCACCCGGATGTTGTCGACCTCGGTCTGGGCACACTTGACCACGATGCCTCCGACGGCGGAACGATAGACCTCGAAGGTGAGGAAATTGGTCTGCGGGTGCGCCTTGGCCAACGCCACCAGGGATTCGCCCATGCCGGGGCCGATCTCGATCACCAACGGAGCCTCACGGCCGAAGACCTGCGCCAGGTCGAGCGGTTGCCGCGGGGAGAGCACACCGTTGGGCTGGACCTGCGGGATGTCGATCACGATCCGTGGGGCATGGGCCCGCCAGGCCTTCTCCTGTGCCTCGGTCATCCGGCTGGTGCGCCGTACGAACGAGGTCACCGGACGCTTCCCCGAGCGCGGCTCGGCGGTGTCAGGAGCAGCAGGCGCCGCGACAGGGGACAGGTCCAGACCTACGTCGGACGCCAGCTGGTCAGAGTCGACAGGCTGGTCAGGGTCGACAGGCCGGGTGGGGTCGACAGGCTGGTTGGGATCGAATGGCAGCACGATGACCAGAGGCTACACCGATTCGGGCAGACTCCTGACGTGGCCAGTCACTTCGTCGATCTCTCCCCCTTGCGGCATTCCAGTGCCTTCGCTCGGCTGTGGATCGGCTCATCGCTGGCCGGGCTCGGCGGGCAACTGACCCTGGTTGCGGTGATGTTGCACATGTTCGCCATGACCGGATCCACGCTGGCGGTGTCATTCATCGCCGTCGCAGGGCTGGTGCCGATGATCCTGGCCGGCGTCTATGGCGGCATGCTCGCCGATGCCTTCGACCGGCGGACCGTGGCGCTGATTGCCTCCTGTGTGACGTGGGCGTCGACGGTGCTGCTGGCCGTCCTGGCCTGGAGTCACCTGGTGACTCCGGCATGGCTCTATGCGCTGACCGTCGTCAATGCCGGGGCGAACTCGATCGTGATGGCAACGCGTGCCGCGATCATCCCGCGTCTGGTGCCAGCCACGATGCTGCCGGCTGCTTCAGCGCTGCAAGGGGTCACCTTCGGTGCCATGGTGATGGTGGGCCCCGCGCTGGGCGGTGTGCTGGTCGCCTTCACCGACTACGCCTGGACCTATTCGATCGACGTCGTCCTGATGTCGTCACTCTTCCTCGGCCTGTGGTCGCTGCCCAGGATCAGGCCGGAAGGCGAATCGTCCCGTCCCGGGCTCACAGCGCTGGCCGAGGGGCTACGGTTCCTGCGGGGTGCCCGCACCATTCGTACCCTCTATCTGCTCGATCTGACCGCCATGTCCTTCGGCCACCCGATCGCACTGTTCCCGGCAGTCGGGGCCACCCTGATCGGCGGCGGTGAGATCACCTCCGGTCTGCTCACCGCAGCCAGCGCGGTCGGTACCTTCCTGGCCAGCCTGTTCTCCGGGCGGTTCGGCGGCGTCCGCCACCAGACCCGGGCACTGATCAAGGCCACCCATGTCTATGGGCTTGGTGGGATCGCGTTGGGCGCGGTGTTGTTGGTGGCGGCTGTGGGAGTGTGGCGGCCAGCCGGTCTGGGGCCCACGGTGACGAATCTGCCGCTGTTGTTGCTCGCCGGCCTGGCTCTGGTCGTGATGGGAGCCGCCGATCAGGTCGGTGCGATCTTCCGCTCCACCATCATGCAGACCGCCGTCCCTGATGCCATGCGCGGCCGCCAGCAGGGCATCTTCACCGTCGTCGTGGCCGGCGGCCCGCGGCTCGGCGCCCTCTACATGGGCACCCTGGCCACCGTCACCTCGCTGTGGTGCCCGCCCCTGTTCGGTGGCCTGATCATCATCGCCGTCCTCGCCCTCCTGACCCGCTTGGTGCATCCCGCCTTCCGCGACTATGACGCCACCAACCCGGTGCCGTGACCTCGCACCTCCCCCGTTTGCGGGGCTCAGGCAGCTGCCCGGCGGAATCCGCCTCGGATGAGAGCGCCGAGCCTGGCTGGGCGGAGGATGTCCTCCCAGACGATGCGGATCACCACAAGTCCGAGGGCGCGTAGGCGTGCCTCGCGGTGTTTTTCCAACCGGAGGACATCGGCCAGTTCCTGACCGGGCGCGAGCAGACGCCCGTACTTCACGAAGCCGTCGAACTCGACGACCACACCGTGGTCAGGCCACGCGAAATCCACACGCATCTCGCCTTCGGCGTCGACAAAGACAACTTGGAGAGCTGGGGCAGGCAGACCAGCTGCGGCCATCTGTACGCGGGCATGGGATTCGCCGCCGCTTTCGGCCCGGGGATCGGAGAACTCGATCGCCCGGCGTGCCATGCCGTTTCCCTTGCGGCCCGGCTGGCTCGCGACCATGGTCCGTAGATCGCCAAGTTCCGCACCAGCTCGTCGCGCGGCGTCGACGGCAGCGACACCATCAGCGAAGGGCAGCAGTCGGGCAAGGTCGACGGCAGTGGTGGTCAACGGTGTCACCGGGATGCCGTCGATCAGGACCGAGGAGACTCCCGGTCGTTGCCGCTTGATGACATCGCGAAACTCGGTGGTCCGGAACACACCAGGTCGGATGACGTGGACCTTGTCCAGCCTTCGCCGATCGACCGGCAGCCGGTGGATCACCCCTGCCGAGATGTGCGAGGCGACCTGGTCAACCGCGGATTGGGCAATGACCGCACGCACCCGCTCGACATGGAGCTCTTCGGGGCTGCACCTGCCCGGATCGGTGAAGGCTCCCCGTCTGAGCCGGTGAAGGGTCTCCTTCCTGACCGCACGGGCGATCGCATGGTTGTCGTAGCCAGGTCTGCTGAGTTCATGACGGAGCTTCATGTCCTTCACCATGTGCCCGAAATGGCATGACGATTCACCTATCCACAGGGACAGTGTTGTCCGTTCACCGTCGACACCCTCAAACACCTCAGTACGGCCGACACACCACAGCTGCAGGTGTGGTGTCTGGGCGTGACTGAGGTGTTTGCGATTTGGGCGAGGGGTGAGGGGCGAGGAAGGGGTGGGGTGGGGTGGGGGTGCAGAAACGGCGCCTCCCGGGAGGGGAGACGCCGTTCGGCGAAGACGGATCAGCGGGTCAGCGCGCGGACATGGGGACGTAGTCCCGGGTGCGGAAACCGGTGTAGACCTGCTTCGGGCGAGCGATCTTGTTGTCCGGGTCGTTGACCATTTCCTGCCACTGGGCCAGCCAGCCGGAGGTGCGCGGGATGGCGAACAGGACGGTGAACATCTCGGGCGGGAACTGCAGCGCCTCGTAGATCAGACCCGAGTAGAAGTCGACATTCGGGTACAGCTTGCGCTTGACGAAGTACTCGTCCTCGAGGGCGATCTTCTCCAGCTCCTGGGCGATCTTGAGCAGCGGGTTGGTCCCGGTGACCTCGAAGACGTCGTCGCAGGCCTTCTTGATGATGGTGGCGCGCGGGTCGTAGTTCTTGTAGACCCGGTGGCCGAAGCCCATCAGACGTTCCTTGCCGGCCTTGACCCCCTCGATGAAGGAGGGAATGTTTTCGGCGCTGCCGATCCGGCGAAGCATCCGCAGGACGGCCTCGTTGGCGCCGCCGTGCAGCGGACCATAGAGCGCGCCGATGCCGGCCGAGACGGCCGAGTATGGGTCGACACCGGACGAACCGACCGAACGGACCGCATTGGCCGAGCAGTTCTGCTCGTGGTCGGCGTGGAGGATGAACAGCACTTCGAGCGCCTTGACCAGGCGAGGATCGGCGTCGTACTTCGGCTCGCTCATCTTGAACAGCATGGCGAGGAAGTTCTCCGCATAGGACAGGTCGTTGTCGGGGTAGACGTACGGCTTGCCCTGCGAGTGACGGAATGCCCAGGCCCCGAGCGTCGGCATCTTGGCGATCATCCGGGTGATCTGGAGCTGGCGGTTCTCCGGATCGGTGAAGTCAATGGCCTCGGGGTAGAACGTGGACAGCGCGCCGACCGACGACTGCAGCATGCCCATCGGGTGCGCGTCGTAACGGAAGGACGTCATCAGCGTCTTCACGTTCTCGTGGACGAAGGTGTGGTTGGTGACTCGGTCCACCCACGTGTCCAGCTGGGGCTGGGTCGGCAGCTCACCGTTGAGCAGCAGGTATGCCACCTCCAGGTAGGTGCTGTTCTCCGCCAGCTGTTCGATCGGGTAACCGCGGTACTCCAGGATGCCGGCGTCACCGTCGATGTAGGTGACTGCACTCCGGCAGGAGGCAGTGTTGACGAACCCCGGGTCGTACGTTGCCAGGGGCTCACCACCGTCCATGCGGATCTGTTTGAGATCAGCTGCGCGGATGTGGCCGTCGGTGATCTCAATCTCGTATTCCTGACCGGTGCGGTTGTCCCGTACGGTAAGGGTGTCCTTCTTCGGGCCGTCGCTCATGCGGACCAACCTACGACGCGATTCGGGTCGGTGCGAATCCGGGGCTCGTGATGGACCACTACTGAGACCGGTCGGTACGGGCAGGGGTTGCCCCGGGGTTCCCGTCGTTTTGCGCCAGCCCGCTCTCGGCGGTAAGCTCACTCGCTGTTGCGTACGGGCTGCTCGTTCCACACGGGTTGCTGGGCGACCGAGCCCATCAAGGCTCGACCCGGACCTGACGAGAACCGCCACACGCACCAACCGAAATTCGACCCGCAGCTTCAGATTGGCAGGAACACAGTGTCCACCTACAGCCCCAAGCCTGGTGAGGTGACCAGGAACTGGCTCGTCATCGACGCCGAGGACATCATCCTGGGCCGACTGGCTTCCTCGGCTGCCACCTTGCTGCGTGGTAAGCACAAGCCCACCTTCGCCCCCCATGTCGACACCGGCGACTTCGTCGTGGTCGTCAACGCATCCAAGATCGCACTGTCGGGCAACAAGCGCACCGACAAGATGGCCTACCGTCACAGTGGCCGTCCCGGTGGTCTGCGGGAGGTGTCCTACGGCGAACTGCTGGAGAAGGATCCGCGCAAGGCCGTCGAACTGGCGGTCAAGGGGATGCTGCCCAAGAACAAGCTGGCGGCCAAGCAGATCCGCAAGCTGAAGGTGTACGCCGGTCCGGAGCACCCGCACACTTCGCAGCAGCCGCAGCCGTACCAGATCACTCAGATCGCCCAGTGACGAAGATCACCCAGAGCCAAGAGGAACTTTCGTGACCGAGACCACCGCTGACGTCGCCGTAGAGGACGCTGAGACCTTCGAGGGTGAGACCTTCACCGAGGGTGACAAGGAAATCGCCTACCGCTCCGAGGCCGAGACCGCTGCCGGTCAGGCCCCCGGCGAGCGCCCTGCCGTCATTGCCGCTTCCCATGCGGTTGGTCGTCGCAAGCAGGCTGTTGCCCGGGTCCGCCTGGTGCCCGGGAGTGGGCAGTGGACCATCAACGGCCGCAAGCTCGACGTCTACTTCCCGAACAAGGTGCACCAGCAGCTTGCCTCTGATCCTCTGATCACCGCCGGGGTCGAGGGTTCGTACGACATCATCGCCCGCATCGACGGTGGCGGCATCACCGGACAGGCCGGCGCCCTGCGTCTGGGTGTGGCCCGTGCGTTGAACGCGGCCGATGCCGAGGCCAGCCGTCCGGCCCTCAAGCGTGCCGGCATGCTGACCCGCGATGCCCGTGTCAAGGAACGCAAGAAGGCCGGTTTGAAGAAGGCCCGCAAGGCTCCTCAGTACAGCAAGCGCTGAGCCTGCTGTCGGACTGGGGCAGAGCTCCATGGGTCGACTGTTCGGGACCGACGGGGTCCGGGGGCAGGCCAATGCTGGGCTGACCGCCGAGCTTGCCCTCGACCTGTCGGTCGCCGCCGCCCACGTACTGGGCGAGATCGCCGCAGTCGGCCATGCCGACCGGGACGCCACCAGCTCACGCTCGCAGGGCAACGGCTCCCGTCCTCGGCCCGTGGCCTTGGTGGGTCGCGATCCACGCGCCTCGGGGGAGTTCCTCGAGGCCGCTGTGGTTTCTGGACTGGCCTCGGCCGGGGTCGACGTGATCCGGCTCGGTGTCGCGCCGACGCCCGGCGTGGCATGGCTGGTCGGTCATCTGAAGGCCGATTTCGGCGTCATGCTGTCGGCATCCCACAACCCGATGCCGGACAACGGCATCAAGTTTTTCGCCCGCGGCGGCAACAAGCTTGCCGATTCCATGGAAGACCTCATCGAGGCCCGGATCGGTGAGGCATGGCAGCGTCCCACCGGGGCAGCCGTGGGTCGGGTTGTTGACGATCCGCAGCCGGTGGAGGACTATGTGGCCCACCTGGTCGGATCCTTGGGACGGGACCACACCGATGCGGTGTCCCTGGCCGGTCTGAAGGTGGTCATCGACGGTGCCAACGGCGCTGCATTCCGCACCGGGCCGGGTGCCTTCCAGGTGCAGGGTGCCGAGGTCATCGCCATCCACTGCGAGCCGGACGGGCTCAACATCAACCATGACTGCGGTTCCACCCATCCGCAGGACCTCCAGCGTGCCGTGGTCGAACACGGCGCCGACCTCGGAATCGCGGTCGACGGTGACGCCGACCGCTGCCTGTGCGTCGATGCCGACGGCAACCTGGTGGACGGCGACCAGATCCTGGCCATCCTCGCCATTGCGATGAAGGATGCCCAGATGCTGTCCAATGACACCGTCGTGGCCACCGTGATGAGCAACCTCGGCTTCCTCAATGCCATGCGTGAGCACGACATCCACGTGGTCCGGGCCAAGGTTGGCGACCGCTATGTGCTGGAGGAGATGCATGCCGGCGGCCACGTCCTCGGCGGCGAACAGTCCGGCCATGTCGTCCAGACTCGCCATGCCACCACCGGGGACGGGGTGCTGACCGCCCTCCACATTGCCGCTCGGATGGTCGCCACCGGCAAGAGCCTGCGCGAGCTTGCCTCGGTCGTGCAGCGGTTGCCGCAGGTGCTGGTGAATGTCCCCGGCGTGGACAAGACCCGCGCCGACTCCGATCCTGAGCTGTTGGCCGCGGTCGGAGCCCAGACCACCCGCTTGGGTGATCGCGGTCGGATCCTGTTGCGCCCCTCGGGCACCGAGGACCTGGTCCGGGTGATGGTCGAAGCCGAGACCGAAGCGACGGCCGGCGAGGTGGCCGACCAGCTCGCCGAGGTCGTTCGCGACCGGCTGGGCCGGTGAACGAGTCGGCCCCGATCGGGCCCGACGATCCGTCACTGACCCTGGCGATGCCGCGGGTCCCCAACACTGATGACCGCCCCGATCTGACCGTCGAGGGCCGCACAGCCCTGATCATCCCGGTGTCCGGGCTCAGCGAGAAGGCCGAGCAATGGCGCCTTCGTGCCGACCCGGTGGCCTCCGGTGTGCCGGCCCACATCACCGTCCTGGTGCCATTCCTGCCGCTGGACCGGATCACCAATGACGATCTGGACTGGTTGCGGACCCACTTCGCGCGGACCTGCTTGGCTCGCGAGGTCGTCTTCGACCGGATCCGCAGTTTTCCGACGGCAGTCTGGCTTGCCCCGGCCGACCCGGCGCCCTTTGTCGAGCTCACCCACAGTGTCCACGCACACTGGCCGAGCTGTCCCCCGTACGAAGGACGGTTCGACCAGGTCGTGCCCCACCTGACCCTGGCGCAGGGGACCGACCTGGAGCATCTGGTCCGGCTGGACCTCACCGAAGAACTGCCGCTGACCGGCCAGATCGACGCGGTCCACCTGTACGCCTGGACCCAGGGGCGCTGGTCGGACCGGGAAAGTTTCCCGCTGGGCTGAGGGTCAGATCTTGCGGATGCGCACCCAACGGACCCGGTGGTCGGCGGCCTTGCGCAGGATCGCGGTGGCTCGGCCGCGGGTGGGCTGGATGTTGGCCATCAGGTTGGGGCCGTTGATGGTGTCCCACAGGCGCTCGGCGGTCGCCCGAGCCTCCTCCTCGTCCATTTCTCCGTAACGGGTGAAGTACGAGCGAGGGTCACGGAAGGCGGTCTCCCGCAGCCGGAAGAACCGCTGCACGTACCAGTTCTTGACATCGTCGGGGTTGGCATCGACATAGACCGAGAAGTCGAAGAAGTCGCTGACCGTGAGGCCGGAAGTGCCGTCGGCGCGGACCCGTGCCGGCTGCAGGACGTTGAGGCCCTCGATGATCATGATGTCGGGCTGGTCGACCACAACCTTCTCGTCAGGGACGATGTCGTAGCTGAGGTGGCTGTAGACCGGAGCCTCGACCTTGCGCTTGCCCGACTTCACATCCATCACGAAACGCAACAGCGCGCGACGGTCGTACGACTCCGGGAATCCTTTACGGTGCAGGAGGCCTCGGCGTTCGAGCTCGGCATTGGGCCACAGGAAGCCGTCGGTGGTCACCAACGAGACCCGAGGGTGTTCGGGCCAGGCCGCGAGGAGTTCGCGTAGCACACGTGCGGTGGTGGACTTGCCGACCGCGACCGACCCGGCGACACCGATCACGAACGGGGTGCGACGGACGGACAGACCGAGGAAGTCGTTGCTGGCGTGGTGGAGTTCGCCGGTGTGATGGACATACATCGACAGCAGCCGGGTCAACGGCAAATAGACCTGGGCGACCTCGTCCAGGCTGGTCGGATCGTGGATGCCGCGTAGATGATCAAGGATCTCATCGGTGATCGTCATCGGTGTCGACGCAGCCAGATCAGCCCAATCAGCACGGCTGCGCTCCACATAGGGCGACTCGTCGTGGTCGGGTGCGGCGGACCGACTCGGGTCGTCGAGCGAGTCGTCGGGCCAGTCAGGCAGCTGTGTGGACGGTGACACGGCAGGCCACTCTACTGGGAGCTGACCGATTGTCACCGATTCATCACCCGCAGCGGACCGGCCAGCTGCTCTCGTACGGTGTGATTTGGCGCACCGGAGTGGGCCGGTGAACGTGCTCTATTGTGGGCCGCATGTGTGGAATTGTCGGCTACTGCGGACATCGCGAAGCTGTGGACGTGGTCGTGTCGGGCCTGCGTCGACTGGAGTACCGCGGCTATGACTCGGCCGGGGTCGCGGTCGCCGACGACGGCCGGATCCAGGAACTGAAACGGGCCGGCAAGATCGCCAATCTCGACGCCGCACTCCACGACTGCCCGTTGCCGGCGGCCAGGACCGGCATCGGCCACACCCGCTGGGCGACCCACGGTGCCCCCAACGATCTCAACGCCCACCCCCATGTCTGCGCTGACGGTCGGGTTGCGCTGGTCCACAACGGCATTGTCGAGAACTGGGCCTCATTGCGGGCCGAGCTGGCCGAGGACGGGATTGCACCGGTCTCCGACACCGATTCCGAGATCGCGGTCCAGTTGCTCGGTCTGGCCGTCGGCGGTGGGCTCAGCCTGACCGAGGCGATGCGGCAGGTCGCACCACGGCTGGACGGTGCCTTCACCCTGGTCGCGATTGATGCTGCCGACCCACAGACGGTGGTCGCAGCGCGCAGGAACTCACCGCTGGTGGTCGGTGTCGGCCAGGGCGAGCACTTCCTCGCCTCGGACGTGGCCGCGTTCATCGAGTACACCCGCGAAGCGATCGAGCTCGGTCAGGACCAGGTCGTCACGATCACTCCCGCTGCGGTGGCAGTGACCGACTTCGACGGCTCCCCGAGCGAGGTCCGTCCCTTCCATGTCGACTGGGACCTCGCCGCAGCCGAAAAGGGCGGCTTCGACTGGTTCATGCGCAAGGAGATCCACGAACAGCCCGAGGCGATCAGCCACACCCTGCTGGGTCGTCACGACCTCGGCGGTCGGTTGGTGCTCGACGAGTTGCACATCTGCGAATCCGAGTTGGCGTTGATCGACAAGATCGTCGTGATTGCGTGCGGCACCTCCTTCTACGCCGGGATGGTGGCCAAGTATGCGATCGAGCACTGGACCCGGGTGCCCTGTGAGGTGGAACTGGCTAGCGAGTTCCGCTATCGCGATCCGATCGTCGGGCCACGCACCCTGGTGGTGGCGATCAGCCAGTCCGGTGAGACAGCCGACACGTTGATGGCGATCCGTCACGCCCGGGCGCAACAGGCTCGTGTGCTCAGCATCTGCAACACCAACGGGTCGACGATCCCGCGCGAGTCCGATGCGGTCATCTACACCCATGCCGGGCCGGAGATCGGCGTCGCCTCGACCAAGGGATTCCTGACCCAGTTGATGGCCTGCTATGTGCTGGGGCTCTATCTGGCGCAGGTCCGGGGCAGCCGGTACGACGACGAGATCGCCGCGACGGTCGCTGAGCTGGAGCGGATGCCCGGCCTCGTCCAGCAGGTCCTCGACGCCCAGGATGTCGTCATGGAACTCGCCTCCGAGTTGGCCGATGCTCGCTCGGTGCTCTTCCTGGGCAGACATGTCGGTTACCCGGTGGCGCTCGAGGGGGCGCTGAAGCTCAAGGAACTCGCCTACATCCACGCTGAAGGATTCGCCGCCGGCGAACTCAAACATGGGCCGATTGCCCTGATCGAGGACGGTCTGCCGGTCTTCGTTGTTGTCCCACCCCGGGGACGCGACCAGCTCCACGACAAGGTGGTCTCCAACATCCAGGAGATCAGGGCCCGTGGCGCCCGAACGGTCGTGCTGGCCGAGGAGGGCGATGAGATCGCCGCGGCCCACTCCTCGATCCTGGTCACCCTGCCGAAGGTGTCGACGTTGCTGCAGCCGCTGGTGGCGGTGGTGCCGCTGCAGCTGTTCGCCTGTGAGCTCGCCACCCGCCAAGGACATGACGTCGACCAGCCACGCAACCTGGCCAAGTCGGTGACGGTCGAGTGAGGCAGTAGAGATCAGCATGGCCATCATCGGAGTGGGGATTGACGTCTGCGAGATCGAACGGTTCTCGCGGACGGTCGAACGACGTCCCGGACTGGTCGAGAAGGTCTTCACCCCTGGCGAGCGGGTCACCGCCTCCGGCTCCACCCGGTCCTCGCAGTCACTGGCGGCCCGGTTCGCTGCCAAGGAGGCCCTCGCCAAGGCTCTCGGGGCCCCGGCCGGTCTGGCCTGGCAGGATGCGGAGGTCCTCACCGACGACACCGGCCGCCCCTCCTTTGCGATCCGCGGCACTGTGGCGGCCCGCGCGGCCGAACTGGGCATCGCGACGGTCCATGTATCGCTGTCCCACGATGCCGGAATCGCCTCGGCCGTGGTCATCTGCGAGGGATGAGCCCCGGTGCCCACCAGCTGACGGGGAACCGACCTGATCGTCGGGGCCAACCGATCCTCTCGACGTGACAGTCTTGGTCCATGGAGATCGTGTCGACCAAGGCCCAGATCCTTGCCGCCGAGGACCAGACGTTCAGCGCACTCGGCGAACTGCCCGGACCGCAGGGGAGCACCCTGATGCAGCGGGCTGCGGCCGGCCTGGCCGCCGTGGTGGCCCGCGAACTCAAACGCATCGTCGGTGGCTGTTACGGCGCGACCGTGCTGGTCCTGGTCGGTGCAGGCAACAACGGCGGCGACGCCCTGTGGGCAGCGGCCCGGCTGGCACGCCGTGGCGTCAGCATTCGCCTGACCCGTACGGGAGACCGCACCCATCCCGGTGGGTGGGCCGCGGCAGTCGCCGCCGGTGCCCGGGCGGTCGATCCGGCCGCCGCTCAGGCCCTGCTGAGCGAGGACCGCATCGACCTGGTGATCGACGGGATCCTCGGCATCGGCGGCCGCGCCGGCCTTGACGGCGACGCTGCCGCACTGGCGGCGGCCTGTGCCGGCACGCCGGTGGTCGCGGTCGACCTGCCCTCCGGTCTCGATCCAGACCGTCCGGCCCGGCCCGAGACGGCCATCCGGGCCGACGTCACGGTCACCTTCGGCAGTCTGCGCCCCTGCCATGTGATGCAGCCGGCCGCCCAGGCCTGTGGCCGGGTCGAGGTGGTCGACATCGGCATCAACCCCGAGCACACCCATCAGCGGTGGGCTGCAGCCGACCTTGCGGGCATCTGGCCGACACCGGGGCCGACCAGTGACAAGTACTCCCGCGGTGTCGTCGGGTTCGACACCGGGTCACGGCACTACCCGGGCGCCGCGGTCCTCGGCGTGGCCGGAGCCATCCATGCTGGTGCCGGGATGGTCCGTCACACTGGAGCAGCCGGTGAAGCAGTGGTCGCTCGTTTTCCCAATGTGGTCAGGAAACCCGGTCGCGTCCAGGCGTTGGTGATCGGCTCCGGCTGGGGCGACCGGGCCGATGCGGCCGAGGTGGTGGGCGGCGCCGTCGCCAGCGGCCTGCCGACCGTGCTCGATGCCGATGCCCTGGCCGCTCTGAGTGGGTGGGTGGGGGAGCGCGGGCTGCTCACTCCTCATGCCGGTGAGCTGGCACGTCTGTTGCAGACATCCCGCCCGGCCGTCGAGGCCGATCCGGTAGGCGCCGCCACTGAAGCGGCCCGACGCACCGGTGCAACAGTCCTGCTCAAGGGCGCCACGCAGTACGTCGTCGCTCCGGACCGGTCCCCGGTCGGGATTGCCGTCCCCGGACCCGCGTGGACCGGCCAGGCCGGTTCCGGCGATGTGCTCGCCGGCATCTGTGGAGCCCTGCTGGGAGCCGGACTCTCCCCGTACGAAGCCGCGATGGCCGGGGCCTCGGTGCAGGCTCTGGCCGCCGCCGCGACACCCGGCCCCCACCCGCCGCAGACCGTTGCCGAGACCGTGGCTGACGTGGTCGCCGAGCTCACCGGCGGGCTGACCGTGGGGACTGACCGCCTGCGGTGGGCTCGGACCGGCCGATCCGGTGCATAGAGTGGGGCCAGAACGCCTGCTGAGGAGGACGACGGATGCATGATGATCGGCAACAGACCGAGGACCGACTGGCACGGGTGCTGACCCAGCGCATCCCGGCCGCACTGTCGACCCCGACCGGCATCGAGTTGGAGGTGACGGTCTGGCATGCTCCCGGCGAGCCGGTTCCCGCGACCGAGGCGATTGGCCAGGCCTACCGGCCCTTTGCCCCTGGCGAGCCCTGGGGGCGGACCTGGTCGACCAGCTGGATCCATGTGAGCGGTGAGGTCCCGCCCGAGCACCGTGACACCGGGCTCGAGCTCGTGGTCGAGCTCGGTTACCTCGCCGGCCCCGGCTTCACCTGCGAAGGCTTGGTCCACACCCCCGACGGTGTCCCGATCAAGGGCGTCCACCCGGACAACCGCGTGGTCCCGATTGCGCCCGGCACCGAACAGATCGATCTCTACATCGAGGCAGCCGCGAACCCACACCTGATGGACACCGACTTCCTGCCCACCCAACTCGGTGACTGGGACTCGGCCGGCGACGATCCGCTCTACACCTTCGGCGGCATCGAGCTGGTCATTCCCCACCCCGAGGTCGTCGGCCTCCGGCACGACCTCGAGGTTGCCGGTGACCTCGCCGCAGGCCTCCCCCTCGACCAGGCGCGGCGCTGGCAGCTGGTGGCCGCGATCGGGCGAGCTCTCGACCGGCTCGACCTCGATGACATCGTCGGCACCGCCGCCGACGCCCGCGCCGAACTCATCCCGACCCTGGGGTTGCCGGCGGCTGCCTCGGCGCACCGGATCACCGCCGTCGGTCATGCCCACATCGACTCGGCGTGGTTGTGGCCGCTGCGCGAGACGGTCCGCAAGGTCGCCCGTACCGTCAGCAATGTCTGCACCCTTGCCGAGGAGTACCCCGAGCTGGTCTTCGCCTTCTCCTCGGCCCAGCAGCATGCCTGGGTCAAGGACCATCATCCCCATGTCTGGGAGCGGCTGAAGAAGGCCGTCGCGGACGGGGTGATCGTGCCGGTCGGTGGCATGTGGGTCGAGTCCGACACCAACATGGTCGGTGCCGAGGCGATGTGTCGACAGTTCGTCCAGGGCAAGAGGTTCTTCCTCGACAACTACGGCATCGAGACCGATGAGGTGTGGTTGCCGGACTCCTTCGGCTATGCCGCCGGACTGCCACAGATCGTCGAACAGTCAGCCAGCACCTATTTCCTCACTCAGAAGATCTCGTGGAACCGGGAGAACAAGTTCCCTCACCACACCTTCTGGTGGGAGGGCATTGACGGTACCCGCGTCTTCACCCACTTCCCATCGGCCGACACCTACAACGGCACCATTCGCGACGAGCTCGCCCACGCGTCGAGCAACTATGCCGACAAGGCTGGCAACAACCGGTCCCTGCTGCCCTTCGGCCACGGCGACGGGGGAGGTGGGCCCACCCGCGAGATGGTGGAACGGATTCGTCGCACCGGTGACCTGGAGGGAAGCCCGGTCGTCGAGATCGACACCCCGGCTCGATTCTTCGACAAGGCCCATGAGGAACTCGGCGACACGGCGGCCGTGTGGTCGGGTGAGCTCTACCTCGAGTTGCACCGCGGCACGCTGACCTCACAACACCGCACCAAACAGGGCAACCGCCGCAACGAGCATCTGCTACGCGAAGCGGAACTGTGGGCGGCCACGGCTGCCGTACGGGGTGACCTCGACTACCCGCAGGAGCAGCTGGACCGACTGTGGCAGCAGGTCCTGTTGCTGCAGTTCCACGATATCCTGCCCGGCACGTCCATCCATTGGGTGCACCGTGAGGCAGAGGAACAGCACGTCGAGATCACTGCTGAACTTGAGGAACTGATCGTCAAGTCGCTTTCCGTGTTGGCCGGTGACGGTGACAGTGAAGTCGACTTCAATGCTTCCGTCGCCGAGCGTGACGGGGTGCCGTCGCTGGGAGCCGCCCCGGTCCGGGCTCGGGCGAAGGTCAAGGTCTCCAAGCAGGGCAAGGGATTCCTGATCAGCAATGGGCTGGTGACAGTGACCGTCGACGGACGCGGGGTGGTGACTTCGGTCATTGACCACACCGACGACGTGGGCGAGACCGACCGTGAGGTCCTTGCCGGGCACGCGAACCTGCTGCAGCTGCACCAGGACTTCCCGGTCAAGTGGGATGCCTGGGATGTCGACTCGTTCTATCGCAACACCGTCACCGACATCACCGAGGTGGACCAGCTGCGTGCTCTCGACAACGGCGTTGAGATCACCCGCACGATCGGTGACTCCCACCTGGTGCAGACGATCACTCTCGATCCGGGCGAGAAGCGGGTCGACTTCGGTCTGGACATCGACTGGCAGGAACGGGAGAAGTTCCTCAAGGCAGCCTTCCTGCTCGACATCGCCGCAGACCGGAGCGCAGCTGAGACCCAGTTCGGTCATGTCTTCCGTCCGACTCATTCCAACACCAGTTGGGATGCGGCGAAGTTCGAGGTGGCTGCCCACCGCTACCTCCACCTCGCTGAGGAGGGCTATGGGGCGGCTCTGGTCAATGAGTCGACCTACGGTCACGACGTCCGTCGGGTGAAGGTCGACGGCGAGATCGCCACGGAGGCACGGTTGTCGCTGCTGCGCTCAGCCAACTTCCCCGACCCGGATGGTGACCGGGGTGAACACAGCTTCAGCTACGCCCTGGTCGTTGAGGCCGACACGGTCCGTGCGGTGCAGGAAGGTTACGCCATCAACCTCCCGCCTCGCCGGGTGAGCGGATCCGGGAGCCGGATCGCCCCGCTGGTTGAGGTCGACAACCCAGAGATCGTCGTGTCGGCAGTGAAGTTGGCCGATGACGGCTCCGGCGATGTGGTCGTACGGGTGTACCAAGCGACTGGTGCTCGCAGCCACGGGACGATCACCACCGATTTCGGTGCGAAGTCGGTGGCGGTGACTGATCTGCTGGAGCGACCCATGGGCAGCCGTCGGAAGGGTTCCAGTCCGATCTCACCGGATGCGCGTGCGGCACAACTCAAGCCGGTGCTCCGTTCCGGTGCGGTCGAGCTCGAGCTGCGCCCGTTCCAGATGGTCACCCTCCGGTTCGGACGATGAGCCTCATCGATGCCCGCACGGCGTCGGCCGAGATTGACTGGGCGGCGCACCGGCACAACCTGACCGAGATCGCCGCACTGGTCGATCCGGCCATCGTGATGGCGGTGGTGAAGGCCGACGGCTACGGCCATGGCCTGGTTGCCGCGGCCGCGTCGGCGCGCGCTGCCGGGGTGCCCTGGATCGGTGTCGCGGTCGCCGGCGAAGCATTGACGCTGCGGGCCGCCGGCGACACCGGGCCACTGATGTGCTGGCTGTACGGGCCGGAGGAGGACTTCACCGCCCTGGTGGCAGCCGGGGTGGATCTGTCGATCTCCTCGATGGGCGAGTTGCGCAGGATCAGTGCCGCCGCGGCCACCCTTGACATCACGGCACGGGTGCACCTGAAGATCGACTCGGGACTGTCCCGCAACGGATGCCCAGCCACGGACTGGGCCGCTCTCTGCACAGCGGCAGCTGCCGATCCCGGTCTGGAGGTGATCGGGGTGTGGACCCATCTGGCGGCGGCTGAACATCCGGACCACCCCTCGGTCCGAGCCCAGTTGGTCGCCTTCGAGCGGGCTCATGCCGTCGCCCGCTCCCACGGACTCACCCCGATCCGGCATGTGGCGAACTCGGCGGCAGCGCTCATCCTGCCGCAGGCCCGCTATGAGATGGTCCGGGTCGGGATCGCCGGCTACGGCGTCGACCCGGATGAGGATGTCGCCGCACAGGCCGGGATCGAACTCCGCCCAGTGATGACGTTGCGGGCCAGCCTGATCGCGGTGAAGACGATCCCCGCCGGCCAAGGGGTTTCCTATGGTCACACCTGGGCACCCGAGCAGGACACGACGATCGCCCTGGTGCCTCTGGGCTACGCCGACGGGTTGATGCGGGCCGCCGGGAACCGATCGAGCGTGACCGTCAACGGTCGGCAGGTGCCGATCGTGGGACGGGTCTGCATGGATCAGTGCGTGGTCGATCTCGGTCCCGGCAGCACCGACCGGGTGGGGGATGAGGCGATCGTCTTTGGCAGCGGTGGACGGCCGGTCAACGAATTCGCCGCTGACTGCGGCACGATCGGGTACGAGATGGTCACCCGGATCGGACCGCGGGTGCAGCGGATCGTGCGGCCATGAGTCGCCGGGCCGGATTCCGCTTCCGGGTGGTCCGTCGGCGTCCGGTGCGACGGGGTTCGACCTCCCAGCCATGGCTCGGGCGGCGAAGCTCGTCGATGACGCGCGGTGTCGTCCCGGTGATCCTCACCGCCGGCGGGGTGGCCGCCCTCGCCGCGCGACGGCGACTGCGCCGTGCTCGACACCGAGCAGGCGGGACCGACCCCTACGTTGAGATCCAAGCCGTCGGGCGCACGGTGGTGGCCGACGACGGGGTCGAGCTCCACGTCGAGGTTGATGAGCTGGCCGCCGATCCCGATGGCATCACGGTTGTCATGGTCCACGGCTACGCACTGTCCCTGGCCTGTTGGCACCACCAACGCCTGCACTTCCGCGACCGGGCCAGGGTGGTGCTCTACGACCAGCGGTCCCACGGCAAGTCAGGTCGTTCGGATCCGGAGCATTGTCGGATCCCTCAGCTGAGCAAGGACCTTGCCCGGATCCTGGACGAGGTCGTGGGGCAGGGGCCGGTGCTGTTGCTGGGGCATTCGATGGGCGGGATGACCATCATGCACCTGGCCCAGGACCATCCCGAATGGTTCGGCACCCGGATCATTGGGGTCGGCCTGTGCACCACCTCTGCCGGTGATCTTTCCGAACATTCGGTCGTGCCGTTCATCCCCGGCAAGGCCTTCGTCCGGCTCGTGCCGCCTCTGTTGGGCACGCTCACGCGCATGCCGCGACTGGTCACCCGCACCCGCAAGGCTGGCGCCGACATCGGCTGGGCGGTCACCCGCTGGTTCGGTTTCGGCCGTGCCGACCTGCCTCCGGCGATGGTCGATTTCGTCGGACAGATGCTGGACGAGATCCCGCTGGAGACGGTCGCCGACTTCTATCCGGCCTTCGCCGAGGTGGATGAGTCCGCTGCTTTCTCCACCCTGGCAGGGATCCCGGCCAGCGTGATCGGCGCCGTCAAGGACACCATCACCCCGATCGGACACACCGACAAGATCGTTTCCCTGCTGCCCGACGCCGAGGCCGTGATCGTCCCCGATGCCGGTCACATGGTGATGATCGAGCACCACGAGAGGGTGAATGCCGCCTTCGACCACCTGATGGACCGGGCCCGCTCCACCCTGGTTGGCCAGGACCGTCGATGATCAACCTGAGGCTGTCGGCTGGCGGAACACCAGCACCAGCACTCGTGCTCCGAGGGTGAAGGCAAACAGCAACAGCATTGCCCCGAGGAGTTGGAACAGGCTGAGTGCTGCGAGCAGGACTGGACCACCGGGGGCCACCAGCAGCAACACGCCGCAGATGGCCAACGCGGCCGCCAGCACGGCGAGGACCAACTGGTGCACGATCGAGGTCAGGAATTCGCGTTCGTCCGGTCGGCCGAACAGGCGCACCCCGACCGTCATCCGACCATCCTCCAGCTGGGCTCCCAGCTGGTCGATGCGGCGCGGAAGTCGTTGCACCATCGGCAACCAGCCGGCCACCTGTCCTTCGATCTCCCGCCGCACGGCTTCGGGCTGCAGTTGTTCGGCCAGCAGCTCCTGGCCCTGAGCACGCGCAGACGCGACAAGGTCCAGGCCGTCGGTGAGCACCGTCAACGATCCCTCCAACGAGCCCAGTGCTCGGAAGGCGGCGGCGATGGCTGGGGGGATCGCGAACCGGTGGGCGACGACGAGGTTGATCAGATCGGCGAACAGGTCTGCCGAGCCACTCTGACCGAGCCCACCTCCGTACCGGAGAAGGAGTTGGCCGACCTGTCGCTCCAGTCTGCGGTCCTCGAGATCGGCGGGGCGGTCGAGCAGTTCCAGCAAGGCATCGGTGGCAGCGATCGCATCGCCGCGGTCGGCGGCCAGCAACAACATGCCCAGGGTCTGCCTGGCCGAACGGTCGAGGCGGCCCACCGAGCCGAAGTCCAACAGGGCCAGCGAACCGTCGGACAG
This sequence comes from uncultured Propionibacteriaceae bacterium, assembly GCA_945911015.1. Classification (GTDB taxonomy): domain Bacteria; phylum Actinomycetota; class Actinomycetes; order Propionibacteriales; family Propionibacteriaceae; genus Avipropionibacterium. The sequence continues at coordinate 181,177 of CAMDZW010000001.1, read as the reverse complement.
GACGAAGATGTTGCCCGGATGGAGGTCGGCATGGAACACGCCGCTGACCATCACCTGGCGCAGAACTGCCGTGAACAGGTCTTGGGCCATGGTCTCGCGCTCCTCGGCGCTTCGTGCAGCAACGGTCTGCCCGGCCGCCGACAGAGGTTGGCCGTCAAGACGCTCCATCACCAACAGACGACGACCGGAGAGCTCGGGGTACGGGGTCGGGATGCGGACCAGATCACTGGCCGCCGCGACTGCCTGCATGTTGGCGATCTCGACCCGGTAGTCGAGCTCTTCCTTCAGCGATTGGGAAAACCCCTCGGCGAGGCCGACGAGGCCGAGACTGCGACCCCAGGGGGTGGTGCGTTCCAGCCGTTGGGCGAGATGGCCCATGATGTCGAGGTCCGCCTCGACCTGCGCCCGGGCACGCGGTCGTTGGACCTTGATCACCACAGCAGTGCCGTCGAGCAGGGTCGCGGCGTGGATCTGGGCGACCGAAGCAGCAGCGAGGGGCTTGGGGTCGATGTCAGCGAAGACGTCCTCGATCCGGCAGCCCAGCTCGGACTCGACCACTGGCCGTACGGTGTCCCAGGACTCAGCGGGCACGGTCGAGTGCAGTGCAGCGAACTCGGCTGCGAAGGGGGCCGACACCAGGTCCGGGCGGGTCGCCAGGGTCTGGCCGAGCTTGACGAAGGTCACCCCGGCCTCGGTCATTGCCTCGCGAGCCTCCACGGCGACCCGGGAGGTCGGCCTGGTGGGGCGCCGTGGACGCAGATATCCGGTCAGCCCATGCTTGGCCAGGATCGCGATGATCTCCAGATATCGGCGGCTGCGTTGACGCCGGCTCGGGATCGACCGGATGAGTTGAATGGGGCCGGGCACCGATCCAGTGGGCACAAAGGCCTCGGCGATCACCATGATGATCACCTGGATCACCACGACCCAGGCCAGGACCAGACCAGTCACCAGGCTGACCACGACCCAGTGGTCGCTGGGGGTGTCGGGTCCCAGACCGAGGCCGGTCCACACGCTGGTGACCACCGGCACCGCCAGCGAACTCACGACCAGACTGAGGATGATCGTACGGGGCCAGCCCACGGGCGCACCGAGCAGTCGGCGGGAGAGGAAGCCGAGGATCAGGGCGTTGACCAGTGAGCCGGCCAACCAGACAACGAACTCCATGACATGACCTCCGGGTGGGGCGGACGGACGTGCCCACGATACGGGTCAGGCTGCCCTAAGGTGTGCGTTCTCGACGAGGCAGGTCATCATTGTTTGTCGCCGCATCTGAGGAGGAGAACGGTGAACGCAACGGCCAACGGCCCGATTGCCGTCATTCTTGTGGGGGTGGGTCACCGGACCGTGACCTACGCCAGATATGCCCAGTCCCGTCCCGATGAGCTACAGGTCAAGGCGCTGGTCGACCCGGACCCGGTCCGTCGCGAGCAAGTGGGGGACCGATTCGACATCCCGGCCGACCGCCGGTACTCCTGGATCGCCGACCTCCCGGAGGAGCAGCTTGCCCGGGCCGCCATCAACGGGACCATGGACGACATCCACGTCGAGACCTCGCTCGAGTTGCTGGAGCGTGGCTACGATCTGCTGCTGGAGAAGCCGATCTCGCTCGATGCCGAGAGCCTGATCCAGTTGCAGCGCCGCGCCGATGAGCTCGACCGGACCATCGTGGTGTGCCATGTGCTGCGGCACGCCCCGTTCTACACCTCCATCAAGGAGACGATCGCCCGGGGCGCCATCGGCGACGTGCTGACCGTCGACATGGCCGAGATGGTGGCCTACGACCACATGGCCACCTCCTATGTGCGTGGGCGCTGGCGCAGCCTCGAGTCCTGTGGCTCGTCGTTCCTGATGGCCAAGTCCTGCCATGACATGGACTTGATGTCGTGGTTCGCGCAGCCGGCCGCTCCCGTACGGGCCACCAGCACCGGCGGTCTGCGTTACTTCACCGAGGCCAATGCGCCGGAGGGGTCGGGCACTCGGTGTCTGGTCGACTGCCAGATCGAGGCGAGCTGTCCCTTCTCGGCTCGCCGGATCCATGTCGAGCAGAACCGGCACGTCTTCTACGCCTGGGAGCCGCTGGAACACCTCGGACGGCCCGCCACCGAGGAGGAGAAACTCGAATCCCTGCGCACCGACAACCCGTACGGCAGGTGTGTGTGGCGTTGTGACAACGACGTGGCCGACCACCAGGCGGTGTCGGTCGAGTTCGACAACGGCATCACCGGCAACCTCACCCTGACCAGCAACGCGGCCCGCGGTGACCGTACGGTCCACATCGTCGGCACCCGCGGCGAGATCATCGGATCGCTGCACGACGAGTCCTACACCCTGCGTACCTTCGACGGCGGGCCCGAGGTCTTCCACGAGGAGGTCATCTCGACCACTCCGGTCGATGACGGCATGTACGCCTCCCACGGCCACGGCGGCGGCGACCACCGTCTTGTCGAGGACTTCATCAAGGTCCTCAACGGCGGCACCCCGTCCCTGTCGACCACCTCGCTGGCCGACTCGGTCAACGGACACCTGGCCGGCTTCGCCGCCGAGCAGGGCCGTCTCGAGGGGCGTTGGGTCGACCTCGCCGAGTTGCGCGGCTGAGCTCGGCAGGCCGTCGAGCACAGACACCTCCCTACCGCCGACACACCACAGTTGCAGGTGTGGTGTGTGGTTCCCAGTGTGGTGTCTGGGCGAGGACGGCGAAAAAATGAGTCCCTCGAAACGCTTTGTAACGTGCCAAATCAGCAGTACGCTTCGATCATGTCAGGGACTGCACATGCGCCACTCTCCGCAGACATGGAGGAGTGGGACGACGATCTCTTGCACCGGTACCCCACGGCCGAGAGTGCTTCCGAGCACGTCTTCCGTGACTACGCGGCCGAAGTGCGCCCTTCGGTCAAGGAGTTCTACTGGCTCAACCACATCAACCAGACGTACGCCTTCGCCCAGGCCAAACGTGCCGAGTACGGCGGTCTGAATCACGCGGTGATGGGCGTGTGGGAGGCGATGGAGTTCCTCAACGAGCTGGTCGACGACTCCGATCCCGACACTGAGGCCACCCAGATCGAACATCTGCTGCAGACCTCCGAGGCCATGCGTGCCGACGGTCGGCCGCCGTGGATGATCCTCACCGGGGCGATGCACGACCTGGGCAAGATCTTGTGCCTGTGGGGCGAACCGCAGTGGGCTGTGGTCGGCGACACCTATCCGGTCGGCTGTGCCTTCTCCGACACCGTCGTGTTCAGCGGATTCTTCGCCGACAACCCCGATGCCTCGGATCCTCGCTACGCCACCCCGTACGGCATCTACGAGCCGGGCTGCGGTCTGGACAATGTGGTCATGTCCTGGGGGCACGACGAGTACATCTACCGCGTGGTCAAGGACTATCTGCCGGTGGAGGCGCAGGCGATGTTGCGCTACCACTCGTTCTATCCCTGGCATCGTGAAGGCGCCTACGAGCACCTCACCAATGACCACGACCGCGCCATGCTCACGCATGTGCTCGACTTCAACCAGTACGACCTCTACACCAAGACCGACATCCGACCGGATCCGGTCGAGCTGCGGCCGTACTACGAGGACCTGATTGCGGAGTTCTTCCCGCCGACCATCCGTTGGTGAGCCGTCCCCCGGTCGTGGATCAACGGGCGGGCCGCAGTGTCTGCGGTCCGAGTTCGGCCAGGCTGGTGTGTCCGGCCAGACCGAGGCTGATGTCGAGTTCACCGATCAGGTGTCGCATGACTTCTCGGACACCGGCCGCCCCGGCCACAGCCAGACCATAGGCGTACGGGCGTCCGATCCCGACTGCGCTGGCACCGAGGGCGAGCGCGATCAGGGCGTCGGCGCCGCTGCGCACCCCCGAGTCGAAGATCACCGGGGCCTGTCCGGCCACCCGTTCCACGATCTCAGGCAGCACGGCCAGAGTGGGGACCGATCGGTCCACCTGCCGTCCACCGTGGTTGGAGACCCAGATCCCATCAACACCAGCCTCCAGCGCGGCGGTGGCATCGTCGGGGTGGACGATGCCCTTGACGATGATCGGCAGGCTCGTCCATTCGCGGGCCCGGGCCAGGTCCGCCCAGGTCAACTGCGGGGTGGAGAAGACCGCCAGGAAGGTCTCGACGGCAGCCCGCGGGAGCGGGGAACGCAGACTTTCCCGCACACCGACCCCGGTCAGCGGTGCTCCCTTGCGGGCGATGGTGAGACCGGCCGCCACCGTACGGGGGGTGAGCCGGACCGCGGGAGGATCTGGGTCGGGGTGGGCCGCGCGGTCCCGAACGAGCTGGGCGAAGACCGGATCGGAGGTGTACTGCGCGATGCCGAGTGCCCGGGTGAACGGTAGATGGGCCAGATCCAGGTCCCGGGTCCGCCAGCCGAGCAGGTGGGTGTCGAGGGTGATCACCACCGCCGTGCAGCCGCTGGCTTCGGCTCGGCCGAGCAGGGACCGGTTCAGCTCGTCGCTGGCCGACCAGTACAGCTGGAACCATCGTTGACCCGCCGGTGATGCCGCGGCCACCTCCTCCATCGGGATCGATGCCTGATTGCTCAGCACACAAGGGATCTCGAGCGAAGCAGCGGCCCGTGCGACGGCCCGGTCGGCATCGGCATGGGCCAGCTCCAGGACACCGATCGGCGCCATCACGTACGGCGTCGGGCTGCGGTGGCCGAGCAGCTCGACCGACAGGTCCCGGTCGGCGACATTGCGGGCCGGGCGTGGCCAGATCTGCCAGTCGTCGAAGGCCGCCCGGTTGGCGGTCATGGTCTGCTCGGATCCGGCGCCACCAGCGAGATAGGCATGGGCCTCGGCCGAGAGTGCCGCCTCGGCACGCTCGGCCAACCGGACCGGATCGGTCGGCACGACGGGACGGGCCCCGCTGATGCCGGCACGGAAGATCTCGGACTGGACTTCTCTGCCCCGACCATGGGGAGCTTCAATGCTCATGCCGCACAGGATAGGCCGCAGCGCAGGATCGCGCAGCGATCAGCATGAAGGTACCGGCCGGCCGGCCATCACCTGTGCGTAGTGAGCGACCAGTTCGGCGCAGACAGCCGACCAGGTGCGGCCCTCGACCCAGGCCCGGGCAGTACGGCCAAAGGCCTCACGTTTGCGGTCGTCACCGAGCAGATCAGTGGTCTGGGCACGCATGGTCGAAAGGTCGCCGGGTGGGTAGAGCCAGCCGGTGTGAGAGGGCTGGACCAGATCGAGCGGACCACCACGGGCCGGGGCAATGACCGGGGTCCCGCTCGCCAAGGCCTCTTGGATGGTCTGTCCGAAGGTCTCCAACTCTCCTGTGTGCACGAAGAGATCGGCCGATGCCATGGCGATCGGCACCGCTTCGCCGGTGAGCTGGCCGAGGAAGATCGCCTCCGGGAGGGCGGCCTCCACCATGGCCCGACGAGGGCCGTCTCCGATGACCACCAGCCGGGTGCGGGGCAGACTGCGGAGGGCAGCGAGGTCCTCCACCTGCTTCTCTGCGGCGAGACGCCCGACATGGAGGATGATCTTCTCTCCCGCGGGTGCGACTGCGGCCCGCCAGGTCGATGACGCCTTGGCCGGATGGAACCGTACGGTGTCGACACCACGACCCCACAGCCGGACCCGTTCAACGCCGTGGTCGGTCAGCTGCTGAGCCGCATGTGTTGACGGAGCCAGCGTGAGGTCGGTCAGATTGTGCAGGCGACGGACCCACCGCCACAGCATGGCCTCGGCGGACGCCATGCCGTACCGGGATGCATAGCTGGGCACATCGGTCTGATAGATCGACACCATCGGGATCCCGAGTCGGTGCCCGACCTGTGCGGCCTGGTGGCAGGCGACGAACGGGGCGGCCAGATGCATCACCTCGGGTCCGAACCCGGACAGCAGCCGTTCGACCCTGAACCGGCCGGCCGGAGCGAGCCGGACCTCCCGATAGCCGGGCATCGCCACCGAGGGGAGCCGTACGATCTCGAACCCCTCGCATTCGGTGGCATCGTCTCGACCGTAGGCGGGAGCCATCACCATGGCCTCGTGCCCGTGCCGGCGCAGATGCTCCAGGACCCGCTGCACCGAATGGGTGACGCCGTTGACATGAGGGAGGAAGGATTCACTGACCACAGCCACTCGCACCCCACCCACGGTGTCGTCCCGGGTTGGCCGGACCGGTCCCACCACACGACGGTTCGGCCAACAGCCGGTGACCAGTCGTAGAGTTGGGGGGTGCCGTCCGCGACCCCCGACCCCGAGATCGACCTGCAACTGCGGGTCGCCACCGCCGACGACGCGGCTGAGCTGGCCGAGATCATCCATGCCGCCTTCGGCGCCCGACCACCACTGGACCCCCCATCGACAGCCGGCGCAGAAACAGCAGACTCGGTCCGTACGGCACTGGACGCCGGTGCCGGCGTCGTGGCCGAGATCGGCGACCGGATCGCCGGTGTCGTCCTGATCGGCACCGCTCGGCCCGGCGTTGCGGTGTGGCGGCGGGTGTCGGTCCATCCCGACTTCTGGCGACATGGCATCGGCACCGAGCTGATCTCGGCGGCCGAGGAACTTGCCGCCGAGCTCGGCCATCGTCGGGTCGAGCTCGTGGCCCGGCGAGAAGTTCCGTCGCTGGTCCAGTTCTGGCAACACCGCGGTTATCGCGCTGGTGCCGACGATCCGGACCACCCGTGGTACGTGCCGCTATCGAAGGAGCTACCCCATGCGGCCTGGATCGCCACCACCGAGGAGATGCAGTCGCTCGGGACCAGGCTCGCCGCCCTGCTCGAGCCCGGTGACCTCATTGTGGCCAATGGTGACCTCGGCGCCGGCAAGACCACGCTCACCCAGGGCATCGGTGCCGGACTCGGTGTCGCAGAGCCGGTCATCTCGCCGACCTTCGTGCTGTCGAGGGTGCATCACTCCACGACCGGGCGACCGAGCCTGGTCCATGTCGACGCCTACCGGTTGTCGGGTCTCGACGAGCTCGAGGACCTCGACCTCGACGCCACTCTCGCCGAGGCTGTCACCGTGGTCGAATGGGGTGCCGGCGTAGCCGAGGGAATGGCCGAGGACCGTTTGCACATTGACATCCTGCGCAGTGAAGGCGGCAGCGATGACCGGCTCGTGCTGGTCCGCGGAGTCGGCGATCGCTGGTCGGGCGTCGACCTGACGTCGACCGTCAACCCCACTGGAGCCTGACATGACCCAGACCGTCCTCGCCGTTGACACCTCGCACCAGATCGCGGTCGGCCTCGCTCGTGGCAACGACGTGCTCGGATGCCGCACCGTGGCCGACACGCGAGCCCATGTGGAACAGCTCACTCCGTCGATCCAGGCCGTCCTGGCCGATGCCGAGCTCACGCTCGACGACATCGACCTGGTCGTGGTCGGCATGGGGCCAGGACCGTTCACCGGGCTGCGGGTCGGCATCGTGACCGGCTGGACCCTCGCCTCGGCGGCCGATCTGGCCCATCACGAGGTCTGCAGCCTCGACGTCATCTCGGCCCAGTGGAGCGAACCGGCCGAGGAATACGTGGTGTGCAGCGACGCCCGTCGCCATGAGCTCTACTGGGCCCGATATGTCGGCGGCGTCCGCATCGGGGCACCGCAGGTCGGCGCGCCGGACACGTTGCCGGACCTGCCGACGATCGGTCCGGGCGTGGTCCACTACCGTGACCTGCTCGGCGACCGCGTGACCGAGGGGCCGGATCTGCTCGACCCGGCCGTGATGGCCGTCGTCGGCCCCCGCCTGGACGATGCCGGCAGGGATGCGCTCTATCTGCGTCGGCCCGATGCTGCTGTCCCGACCCGGCGCAAGTCCGCACTCCCGACCGGCCCGCGGCTGTTGCGGGGACTCACCCCCCGGTCCGGCGCCACCGGGCAGGGCGAGCACCGGTGAGGATCCGTCCGGCCACTGCGGATGATCTGCCGGCGCTGATGGTGCTGGAGGAAGCCGGGTTCCCTGCAGCAGAACGATGGTCGGCCCAAGCGTGGCGCAGTGAGCTGGCTGGCACGGATCGCTGGGTCCGAGTCGGGATCGACCAGGACCGGGTCATCGGCGTGATCAGTGTGCAGATCCTCGTCCCGGACAGCGATCTGATGAGGATCGTGGTCGATCCGCGGCGGCGCCGCGAAGGTCTGGCGACTCGTTTGGTCACCGCCGCTGTGGATCATGCTGCGGCAGCAGGGGCGAGCGCGATGATGCTGGAGGTCCGCCATGACAACGATGCGGCGATCGCCTGCTACGGGCGAGCCGGTTTCGAACAGCTCACCTCCCGCGACCACTACTACGGGCAGGGCCGACATGCGCTGGTGATGCGTGCCTGGGACCTCGGCCGAACCGAAGGAGCAACATCATGACCGGACCGTTGGTGCTGGGGATCGAAACCTCCTGCGACGAGACCGGTGTCGGGATCGTGCGCGGCACCGAGTTGTTGGCCAACGAGGTGGCCAGCTCCATGGAACTCCATGCCCGCTTCGGTGGTGTCGTCCCTGAAATCGCCAGTCGGGCCCATCTTGAAGCCATGGTGCCCACCCTGGAGCGGGCCCTGGCCGCCGCCGACATCGATCCGAGCACACTCGATGCGGTCGCGGTGACCGCTGGGCCGGGCCTGATGGGTGCTCTCGCCGTTGGCGTTGCAGCCGCCAAGGCTGCGGCGGTGGCGTGGCGCAAACCCCTGTACGGGGTGAACCATCTGGTCGGACATGTCGCCGTCGACCGCGTCGATCACGGTGAGCTGCCCACTCCGTGTGTGGCCCTGCTGGTCTCGGGGGGACACACCTCGCTGCTGCTGGTGCGCGACATCGTTGACGACATCGTTGAGCTCGGCGCCACCATCGACGATGCTGCCGGCGAGGCCTATGACAAGGTTGCCCGCGTCCTGGGTCTGGGCTACCCCGGTGGCCCGGTGATCGACAAGGCCGCGACGGGGTCTGGTTCAGCGATCCGTTTCCCGCGGGGGCTCACCAGCAAACGAGACCTGGCCAAGCACCGCTACGACTTCTCCTTCTCCGGTCTGAAGACTGCCGTGGCCAGATGGGTCGAGATCGCCGAACGTGACGGTGTCCCGTACGAACTGGCTGATGTGGCGGCCAGCTTCCAGGAGGCGGTCTGTGACGTGCTGGTGAGCAAGGCACTCGACGCCTGCGATGCGTACGGGGTGCAGAATCTTCTGCTCGGTGGTGGCGTGGCAGCGAACTCCAGGCTGAGGTCGATGCTTGCCGAACGGGCCCCTCAGCGGGGGGTTGAGGTGCGCAGCCCCCGACCGGCACTGTGCACCGACAACGGCGCGATGATCGCTGCGCTCGGCTCAGCGGTGGTGGCTGCCGGGTTTGAGCCGTCACCGCTCGACTTCGGGGCGACCTCGGCGCTACCGATCACGTCCGTCGTTGTCTGAGGACTCGACGATCACCGGCTCAGGGATCCTGCGCAGGTGGAACATCCGGGAGGCATAGGGTCGGATCTCGGTCCACAGCCCGACGTCCAGGACACGCCTCAACAGCAGCAGGATCACCAGCTCACCCAGCAACACCATGGCGCCACCGACCAGCATCGTGGACCGGGCACCCCACAGCTCGGCGAACCATCCGAGCAGGGGAGCCCCCAGCGGGGTGCCGCCCTGGTTGACCAGGATGTAGACCGCCATCACCCGCCCCCGGAGCTGGGGGTCAACGGTCATCTGCACGATGGTGTTGGCTGCGTTGAGGGTGAGCATCGAGGTCAGGCCCATCACCGGCAGCGACAGGGCATAGGTCAGGTAGGTCGGCATCGATCCGGAGACGATGAGCATGACGCCGAAACAGGCCGCCGTGAGCAGGAAGAACCGGAGCCGGGGTGCCGTTTTGCGGCGCGCACCGATCAGTGCACCCGACAGTGAGCCGATGGCCATGATCGTGCCGAGGATGCCGTAGCCCTGCGCATCCTGGTCGTAGATCTCGGTGGCCATCAGGGCCGAGGTCATCTGGAAGTTGAGACCGAAGGTGCCGATGAAGAACAGCACCCCGAGGACCAGCAGCACATCGGGGCGTCCCTTGATGTAGTGCAGGGCTTCGCGGATCTGTCCCTTGCCGCGGGTGACGCGCCGGGTTGGTTTCAGTCGGGTGCTGTCCATCAGCAGCAGGGCACCGATGAAGGCGAGGTAGCTGAATCCGTTGCCGAGGATCGCCCAGCCGGAACCGAAGGCGTGGATGACCAGGCCGGCCACGGCCGGGCCGATCAGCCGGGAGACATTGAAACCAGCCGAGTTCAGCGCGATCGCATTGGGAAGTCGCTCGGGGCCAACGATCTCCGAGACGAAGGCCTGCCGGGCCGGGATGTCGAAAGCGCTGCCGACACCGAAGAGGAAGGCCAGACCATAGACATGCCACGTCTGGGTGAGCCCGAGGATGGTCAACACACCCAGCGCAATCGCGCAGGCGGCCATCCACAGCTGGGTGATCTTGAGCAGGGTCCGCTTGTCGAAGCGGTCGGCTGCAAGCCCGGTCAGGCCGGGCAGGATGAGGGTGGGTGCGAACTGGAGTGCGGTGGTGATGCCGACGGCCAGTCCGGAACCGTCGGAGACCTCCAGGACCAACCAGTCCTGGGCCACTCGTTGCATCCAGGTGCCGACGTTCGACAGCAGGGAACCTGACCAGAAGAACCGATAGTTGCGTTCGGTCAGTGCCGCGAACATCGTTGTCTTCACTCGGCGGTCACCTGCTCCAGGATGGGTATCGCGCGGCGGATGAGGTCGCGCTCCTCGGGGCTGAGTGCTGCGATCCGTTGGGCCAGCCAGGCATCACGCCGGTCGCGGTCCTGTTCGACGAGGGCGCGGCCGGCAGCGGTGATCAGCACCATGCTGCGACGACGATCGGCATCGCTGGCATTGCGCGTGGCGAGCCCAAGAGCTTCGAGGTTGTCGACCGTCCGGGTCATCGACGGCGGTTTCACCTTCTCCAGCTGGGCAAGCTCGCCGATCGGAAGCGCCCCGCGCCGGTAGAGCGACCCCAGCGCCTGGAGTTGTCCGGTCCCCAGATCAAGATCATGGGCCCGCATCTGCCGTAGGCGGCGGGCCAGCCGGAGGACGGCCGGGCGCAGTGCAGACGCAATCTGAGCTGTGCTCCTGATGTGTTCCACGGCCTCGACCTTAGTGCTTTCGGTAACTAAGAACCATAGATTTGACCATTGCATAGGTGGATCAATGCGATCACCTCTACGCTGTGTGGTCATGGACGACCGCACGCATGAGGATGTCGGCGAACTGCTGCGCCGCACCACCCATCAGATGCGGACGCGGTGGATGGCCCTGCTCGAACCGCTCGAGGTGACACCCCATCAATTCCGTGCCCTGCGGGTCATCGTGGCGGGGGAGTCACTGCGGCTGTCCGAGCTCGCTGAGCGGCTGCGGGTGGCGAACCGGTCAGTGACCGATGTGGTCGACGCCCTGGTCGAGCGGGGTCTGGTCGAACGGGGTTCGGTCGAGGGGGACCGACGGGCGATCGCGGTCACCGCCACCGCCGACGGACGGGCGCTGCTCGACCGGGGGGAGGCCCTCCGAACGGCCGACTCCGATGACTTCCTCGGACGGCTGACAACCGAGGAACGCTCCCAGCTGGCCGGTTTGCTTCACAAGCTAGTCGACTGACCGGGGCGCTGGGTTCTGGGTCGCTGGGTTCTGGGTCGCTGGGTTCTGACCGTGGGCGGGTCGGGAGGTCGATTCACGTACTTCGCGGGGAGTAGCCAGAATCGGACATCAGCGTGGTTGGTCGACTGTGCCTGGTTGGTCGACTCCGTCCTCGTCGCCCCGGCACCGTACCGTCGATCCATGCTGCAACCGTCTGCAGTGCCACCGAGATCGGTCCCCCGACGAAAAATCGGGATCGACGGTGCGCCTGAGTTTCCCCAACTGGATATGATGAGGTAGCCTCAAATACTGGTTTACTCAGGATGTGGTCAAGGGTGCGAGGAAGTACGCGATCACACCGACGAAAGGAGTGCCTGTGGCGACACCTCTCAATGTTCTGGTTCCTGGCGGCGGCCCCGGTGGCTCCGGCGGTCCCGGCCCCAGCAGTCTCGGCGGCGCCGCTCCCGGTCGCGGCCGCAGCGGCGGCGGCGGATGGGGGCCCTCTCGGGTCGACCCGGCCGACCGCGCTCAGCTCCGCGAGAGTCCGGTGGAGTTCTCCCGGATTGTCGCGCTGTTCCGCCCCCACAAACTTCAACTGCTCATCGTCACGATCATCGTCATCGCCACCTCGATCGCCGGTCTGGCCAATCCCTTCCTGATCCGCGAGATCATTGACGTCGCCCTGCCCGAACAGGACCTCAATCTGCTGGTCATGCTCGTGGTGGGCATGGTCGTGGTCGCAGCGCTGACTGCTGCTTTCGGTGTGATCCAGACCTGGATCGCCTCGACCATCGGCGAACGGGTGATGCACACCCTGCGCACCAAGGTGTTCAGCCACCTGCAGCGGCAGTCGATGAGCTTCTTCACCTCGACCCGTTCGGGCGAGGTCACCTCGCGCCTCACCAATGACATCGGCGGCATGCAGGCCGTCGTCACCACGACCGCGACCTCGATCGCCACCAATGTCACCACCGTCATCGCGACCGCGATCGCCATGGTCGCGTTGAGTTGGCAGCTGAGCCTGTTCACGCTGGTGGTGCTGCCGCCCGCAGTCTGGCTGACCCGCCGGGTGGCGATCCTGCGCCGCGAGCTCACCCTGCAGCAGCAGCGTCGGATGGCCGAACTGACCGGCCAGATCGACGAGGGCCTCTCGGTCAGTGGCGCCCTGCTCACCAAGACCATGGGGGCCGAGGCCCGTACGGCGGCCAAGTTCGCCGACACCTCATCCACCCTGGTTGATCTGGCCCTGCGTTCCGAGCTCGCCGGCCGCTGGCGGATGGCTGCGATGTCGGTCATCTTCGCTGCGATCCCGGCTCTGATCTATCTGGTCGCCGGGCTTCCGATCACCGGGGGCTCGATCTCGATCGGTACGTTGATCGCCTTCGCCACGCTGCAGGCCGCGATCTTCCGGCCGATGATGGGGCTGCTCAATGTGGCCGCCCAGTGGATTGCCTCGATGGCCCTGTTCTCCCGCATCTTCGGTTACCTCGACACCGAGACCGATGTCCCCGAGCCGACCGACCCGGTCGAGATTGATCCAGATGTCGTACGGGGAGAGGTCCGATTCAGCTCGGTCACCTACCGCTATGCCGGTGCTGACGGCGACGCCCTGTCCGACATCACCCTCACCGTGCCGGCCGGCGGCAGCCTCGCGCTGGTCGGCGCGACCGGATCCGGAAAGTCGACGCTGGCCTCGATGGTCGCCCGGCTGCGTGACCCGAACTCCGGGGCCGTCACCATCGACGGGATCGACCTGCGCGCGATGGCAGCAGCCGATGTGGCACGGTTGGTCGGAGTGGTCACCCAGGAGACCTTCCTGATGCATGGCACGATCGCCGACAACCTCCGGTTCGCCAAGCCCGAGGCGAGCGAGGCCGATCTGATGCATGCACTCGAGATCGCCCAGATCGCCGACCATGTTGCCGGGCTCCCGGACGGGGTCAACACGGTGGTCGGTGCGCGCGGCCACCGGTTCTCCGGCGGTGAGCAGCAGCGGTTGGCGATTGCCCGGGTGGTGCTCCGCGATCCGAAAATCCTGGTCCTTGACGAGGCCACCAGTGCCCTCGACAACACCACCGAGCGCAAACTGCAGGCCGCCCTGGATGCGCTCAGCCGGGGCCGGACCACGATCACCATTGCCCACCGGTTGAGCACCATTGCCAAGGCTGATCAGATCGCAGTCCTTGACGATGGTCGGATCGTGGAGCTCGGTTCCGATGCCGAACTGCGGACCCGCGCCGGCGCCTACGCCGTGCTGGCCGGCGAGGTCACCGACCCCGAACCAGAGACGATCACGGCATAGGCTGACCGGTGTGGATGTCGAACTCGCCGAACGTCTGGCCGGCCCCGAAGGAGTCGACGTCCTCGCCGCTGCCGCCGAGCTGGCCGGGCTGGATCCACTGACGGCCGGGCTGAGACTGCGCAAGGACCATGACCCAGAGCTGGCTGCTGCTGCCCTGCACGAAATTGACCTGCGCTCCCGGGCGGCGGTGAAGTTCGGCCAGTTGTCCGAGGTGCTGCTGACCCGGGACGGGCTGGAGCAGGCCACCCGTGGCGTCGTTGCCCGGTGGCGGGCCCAAACCCTGCTGGCGCACGGTGTACGGCGCATCGTCGACCTCGGCTGTGGGTTGGGCAGTGACGCACTGGCGTGTGCCGAGGCCGGCATCGAGGTGGTCGCGGTCGAGAAGGATCCGGTCACCGCCGTCTTTGCTCGACACAACCTGGCCGGGGTCGGTGTGGAAGTGCTGACCGGTGCCGCCGAGGACCTTGCTCCCTCCTTGCTGGACAAGGATGTGGCCGTGATGGCTGATCCCGCCCGCCGCACCGGAAAGGGGCGCAGCTGGCAGGTCAATGACTTCACCCCTTCGTACGAGTGGGTCGTCAGTCTGGTCTGCCAGCACGGCGGTGTGGCCAAGTTCGGGCCCGGGACACCGTACGAGTTGGTGCCCGAGGACCTCGAGGCGGTCTGGGTGTCGGAGTCCGGCGATGCCGTGGAGGTGTCCCTGTGGGGTGACCGGGTGCCGTCGGCACAGAAGGGACGTCGCCGATCAGCAGTGGTCCTGCCCGGTGGTGACAGCATCACCGTCGAACCGGTCGAGCCGACCGTCGGCCCGGTCGGCGGCTGGCTGGTCGAACCCGATCCTGCGGTGATCCGGGCCGGAGCGGTCGACACCCTGGCCAAGCATCTGGGCGGGCGGCGGATCGCTGGCCGGATCGCCTACCTGACCTGTGATGCGCCCGTGGCAACCCCGTACGGGACGGTGTTCGAAGTGGTTGAATCCTTTGCCTGGAAGGAGAAGGCGCTGCGTGCCTGGGTTCGTGACCGCTCGATCGGCACTCTTGAGATCAAGAAGCGCGGCATCCAGCTCGATCCGGCTCAGCTCCGCAAGCGGCTCAAGCTGTCCGGACCCCATGCGGGGACGGTCGTGATCACCCCCACGACCAGCGGAGCCCAGGTGTTGGTGGTGCGTCGGCTCCGTGCCTGAGGGCGCTGTGGCAGTCTGAGGGTGTGAAAACGCGAACCCTTGGCCCGTACACCGTCTCTGCGATCGGACTGGGCGCGATGCCCTTGTCCTTCGGAGGTTCGATCACTCCGACCGAGGACGAAGCGGTCAGCACGATCCACGCCGCGCTCGATGCCGGCGTCGACTTCATTGACACAGCTGACATCTACGCTCCCAGCTGGGACACCATGGGCCACAACGAGGCGATCGTGGCGAAGGCGTTGAAGACCTGGTCGGGGGACACCGACCAGATCGTGGTCGCCACCAAGGGCGGCATCACTCGCTCCGAGGGGGAGCAGTGGGGCCGCAACGGTTCACTGGACTACCTGCGCAGTGCAGTGGAGAAGAGCTTGCGCATCCTCGGTGTCGAGGCCATCGACCTCTACCAGTGGCATCGGCCCGACCGGCGCCTGCGCTATGCCGAAGGGGTTGAGGCATTGGCCACCCTGCGCGACGAGGGCAAGATCAAGGCCATCGGCGTCTCCAACGCCGGTGTCGACGACCTCGAGGTTGTCGAGGAGGTGCTGGGCGCTGACGGATTGGCGAGCGTTCAGAATCAGTTCTCGCCGCGATACCGCAACGACTCCGACCTCGAGCTGGCCTGGTGTGGGGAACGAGGGATTGCCTTCCTGCCGTGGAGTCCGCTCGGCGGTGTGCGCGGTGCGACGCTGGTCCAGGACTTCCCGGCCATCGCCGAGATCGCTCAGGACCGAGGGGTGTCGCCCCAGCAGGTCGTGCTGGCCTGGCATCTGGCCAAGGGGCAGCATGTGATCCCGATCCCAGGGGCGAGCCGGGCGGTGACGATCCTTGACTCGATCAAGGCCGTCGACCTCGAACTGACCGACGACGAGTTCGCCCGGATCGACCACCGGCCCGGCTGGTGAGTCCGAGGAGCGACAATTTTGGCACTCAGCTTGACCGAGTGCCAACCCGCGCATAGATTCTGAATTGGCACTTTCACCATGAGAGTGCCAGCCGATCTGTCCGAGTGGACGGGTTGGAGGCAGGGACGGCACCGCGACGACGCCCCGGCCACCCGAACTGACAATGACATGTGAAAGGGATTGACGTGGCTGTGATCAAGCCGCTCGAGGACCGCGTTCTCGTTCAGCCTTTGGAAGCCGAGCAGACCACTGCTTCTGGTCTGGTGATTCCCGACACCGCGCAGGAGAAGCCCCAGGAGGGCAAGGTCCTGTCGGTCGGCCCGGGTCGCATCGACGACAAGGGCAACCGGGTTCCGGTGGACGTCGCCGAGGGCGACGTCGTCATCTTCTCCAAGTACGGCGGGACCGAGGTCAAGTACGACGGGCAGGAGCTGCTGCTCCTGAATGCCCGCGACATTCTCGCCGTCGTCTCCAAGTGAGGAACTGACAAATGGCAAAGACCCTGTTGTTCGACGAGGAGGCGCGCCGCTCGCTCGAGCGTGGCGTCGACATCCTCGCCAACACCGTGAAGGTCACCCTCGGCCCGAAGGGCCGTTACGTGGTGATCGACAAGAAGTGGGGCGCGCCGACCATCACCAACGACGGCGTGACCGTTGCACGTGAGGTCGAGCTCGAGGATCCGTACGAGGACCTCGGCGCCCAGCTCGCCAAGGAAGTGGCGACCAAGACCAACGATGTTGCCGGTGACGGCACCACCACCGCCACCGTGCTGGCACAGGCCTTGGTCCATGAGGGCCTGAAGGCTGTTGCCTCCGGCGCGAACCCGGTCGGTCTGAAGCGTGGCATCGACGCAGCCGTCTCGGCGGTCGAGGGTGAGCTGAGGAACCTCGCCCGCGAGGTCGACACGGCTCAGGACATGGCGCACGTGGCCACCATCTCCGCTCGTGACTCCGAGATCGGCGAGCTCATCGCCGAGGCGTTCGACAAGGTCGGCAAGGACGGTGTCATCACCGTTGACGAGTCGCAGACCTTCGGCACCGAGCTCGAGTTCACCGAGGGCATGCAGTACGACAAGGGTTACCTCTCGCCGTACATGGTGACCGACTCCGAGCGCATGGAAGCCGTGCTGGAGGACCCGTACATCCTCGTGACCTCGGGCAAGGTCTCCAACATGAGCGAGCTGCTCCCGGTCCTGGAGAAGGTCATCCAGGCCAGCGGCACCTTGTTCATCGTGGCCGAGGATGTCGACGGCGAAGCGCTGTCGACCCTGGTGGTCAACAAGATCCGCGGCATCTTCACCTCGGTCGCCACCAAGGCCCCGGCCTTCGGTGACCGTCGTAAGGCCATGCTCGAGGACATCGCCACCTTGACCGGTGCGACCGTCATCTCCAACGATGTCGGCATCAAGCTGGACCAGGTCGGCCTGGAGCAGCTCGGCCGTGCCTCTCGCGTGGTCGTCACCAAGGACAACACCACCATCGTCGACGGCGCGGGCACTTCCGACGCTGTTGCCGGTCGGGTGAAGCAGATCCAGGGTGAGATCGAGCGCACCGATTCCGACTGGGACCGCGAGAAGCTGCAGGAGCGTCTGGCCAAGCTGGCCGGTGGCGTCTGTGTCATCCGCGTGGGTGCTGCGACCGAGGTCGAGCTCAAGGAGAAGAAGCACCGCATCGAGGACGCCGTCTCCGCGACGCGTGCCGCGATCGAGGAAGGCATCGTGGCCGGTGGCGGTTCCGCCCTCGTCCACGCTGCTCGGGTGCTCGCCGACGGCCTGGGTCTGGAGGACGACGAGCTCGTCGGTGTCCAGATCGTCAAGAAGGCCGTGGTTGAGCCGCTGCGCTGGATCGCCGAGAACGGTGGCGACCAGGGCTATGTGGTTGCTGCCAAGGTGGCCGAGATGGAGCCCGGTTCGGGCTTCAACGCTGCCACCGGCGAGTACGGTGACCTGCTCGGGACCGGCGTCCTGGACCCCGTGAAGGTGACCCGCTCCGCGCTCACCAACGCCGCGTCCATTGCTTCGCTGCTCCTGACCACTGAAACTCTGGTGGTCGAGAAGAAGGAAGAGGACGAAGAGGCTGGGCACGCCCACTGATCCTCGCTGATCCGAACACCTGACGGGGTTCTGCCATCACGGCAGGACCCCGTTGTTCGTCTGTACGTGCCGACCCCGTCTTCTGCCGTGGATCGCCCCAGGGGTAGGGGTAACGTTCCCGTTCATGACGCAGCACAGCGACGACGGGGCGCGGGTGGCCACCGGTGAGGTGACGTGGTGGAAGGACGATGAGGGGCACGGGGCAGTGGCGACGAGCCTCGGCCCGATCGAAGTGGTCTTCGCCACGATCGAGGGGATGTCCGGCTTCCGATCTCTGAGGGCTGGTGAGGTGGTCACCATGGAGATCGGGATGTTCGATGAAGGGTCGGCGAACACGGTGGCGCCTGGATTCGTCGGATGGGCCACCCGTACGGTGCGGGGCACCACGCTCGGGCCGCCACCGACCGAGCCGCCGGTGACCGAGGGTTCGGCTTGCCACATCAGCATTCTCGAGATCACCCATGACGAGCCGGACGCACGCTGACCACGGGCAGTCGCACTTGCGCCGTTGTTCGCGGATGCTTCCGACAGGCTTGAAGCGGACGCATAGCCCACCTTCTTTTCGTACGGCCAAGACCGGTTCGCCCTCATTGGTGACGACTGCAAGCGCTGGAGGGCATGCCAACGTCAGTTACGCCTGCAGACTCGGATCGGTATCAGCGCTGATCTGAGGTGCCTCTGGACGGCTGCCAGAGCATTTCCAAGCCCAGCAGGATCGCGCAACCGACAGCGATGAAGCCGGGCACTGCGACGAAGGCGACATGGATCGGACTGCTCTCATCGGGCAGGAACAGGTCGATCCAGCCGAGTGTGAGGGCCAGCGCCGTACACACGCCGCCGATCCGCGAGGTCCAGGAGAACAAGTGTCCGTGCCAGGCCTGCGGCTCGTCCGGGCGGGACCGGACGTCGATGCTGAAGAAGACCAACAACACAGCGAAGAACGAGATCAGACTGACCATCTCCGCCGACGGCATGTAACGCATGGGTTCAAGCTAGCCCAGTCTGGATTGCGGCCGGGCCTGATCGATGTGGGTCGGGTCTGATCGATGTGGGTCGGGTCTGATCGATGCGGTCGGGTCTGATCGATCCGGGGGCCGGGTTTGCGGCTTGATGACGGACACGGCAGGCTGTCCACGGCAGGAGGACGAAGCGTTGATCCAGCCTCGCCGCCGTTGGCAACCAGTGACAGGAGAAGCGAACATCATCACGTCAGTTGAGGATTCCCCCACGGTGCGTTGGGGAGCTGGTGACAGGTGGCAGGTCCGGTTCGATCTGGAGGTGGAGCCCACCGTTGAGTTGGCAGTCCAGGAACTGGCCGAGTTCGCGATGGACAGCTGTGGTGTGCGGATCGTGTCTGAGCCCGGCGACGGTGGCCGCGGGGTCATCCGATTCGGTCACGATGCGACACCGGGATACCGGGTCGAGATCGGCCACGAGGAGATTTCCTTCATCGCCAGCAATGCGGTCAATCTCCTCTACGCGGTGTACGACTTCGCCGAGCAACAGCTGGGACATTGCTTCTTCGAGCCTGGCCGTGACCGCTGCCGTCCGGTCGGGACGGTGGAGTGGTCAGCAGGGGTTCTGCTGGCCCAAGGAGCCCCGATGCTGCGTCATCGGGGATTCATCCAGGAGTACCCGCCGGATGCACGCAGCCGCCAGCTCGCGGACTGGATGGCACGCAACAGGATGAACTATCTGCTCACCTGGATGGAGTATTACGACCAGTACGACCCGGAGCTGAAGGACTACTTCGCGACCCGCGGAGTCGAGATCGAGTCAGGGCACCACAACTTCGAGTACTTCGTCCCGATGGGCGAGTTCTACGACGACCATCCCGAGTACTTCGCCGAGATCGGTGGCAACCGGGTGGGTCCGAGCAGCGACGACACCAAACTCATGCTGTCCAAGCAGATCTGCACCTCGAATCCTCACGTCCGCGAGCTGCTCGCCGACAAGATCTGTGAGTACGCTGCGAGCCATCCTGAGGTTTCCACCCTGTCGCTGGTGCCCAATGACGGTTTCGGATGGTGTGAGTGCCAGTCGTGCACCGCGCTGCTGGGTGAGAAGGTCCATGGGCAGTGGGAGACGGTGTCTGCCCACGTCTACCAGGCGCAACGGATCTATCACGCACTGATCGACGATGTCAGCGACCGGGTGGCTCAGCGACGACCTGACCTCACCATCAGCTTCTTCGCCTACGTCAACTATCTCCACCCGGCCTCGGACTTCATCCTTCGGCCCGGCATGCTCGCGCACGTGGCGCTGTACTGGCGCTGCATCAACCACAGCCTCACCGAGCCTGCCTGCCCGACCAACTCCGCCTACGTGTCGGCTCTTGACGCCTGGGACGAGGCCAACCGTGGCGGCCAGGTGGACGTGTATGAGTACTACATGGGTGTCAATCTGTACCTGTCGCTGCCGATGGTTCATCACGGGCTGCTGGGCGATGAGGCCCGCCTGATCAGTGACCACGGCGGCGACGGGGTGCTCACCCAGTTCCACCTGGACAACTGGGGTGCGTACGGTCTGAACTACTACGCCATGGCCAGAGCTGCCTGGGGCGACACCCCTGACGTGGCGATCACCCGCGGTCTGGAAATCCTGTTCGGCAGCGCCGCCGGGCTCGCGCAGAGCTTCCTCGACACCGTGGACCGGCTCCAGCGTGACCCGGTCGACGGTGTGGTCAACTGTTTGATCCCGGTGCCGCGCCTGGTGCTGAGTCAGCGGAGCCGCAGCCTGTTCAACCAGGCGCTCTCCCAGGCCGAGCAGCTGGCCCAGGCATGCCCCGACGAACCGCTGGCGGCCACCTGGCTGGCGTGGGCACGCTTCCTGCTCGGCCTCAAGGATGCCTTCGACGCCAACGCATCGGGACAGCCAGCCGCTGACCAGTTGCACGATCTGCTCGACGCCGCGCGGCGTGACGAGGCGGACGGCTTGCACTATGCGGTGACCGCCAAGGTCGAGCTGCTCTTCAGCCGCTGGTTGCGCAGTGAGGCCGCGGGTCAGCAGTGGTGTCACTCCGGTATGGACTGGGAGGACCGCTACATTCTCGAACGAGAGGCCGAGATGATCGCGGCCGCTGGGGACTCACGCGGCCACTGACCGTACCGGAGCCATCACCGTACGTCGACGAGGCCGATGAGGCCGACGAGGGCGACGCTGCGGCGATGCACTCTCGGTGAGTGCCGCCCTCAGCTCGGTCATGATCGCGGCGAGTCGCCGCGAGACGGCCATCTGGTTGGTGCCGAGCTCCGTGGCGATGTCGTTCTGGCTGCGTTCCTCCACGAACCGTCGGTGCAACAGGGCGCGATCGTCGGGAGGCAGCGCCTGGCAGACAGCGGCGAGGGTCACGTGCAGGTCGACCCGGTCGAAGCCACGATCCTCGACGCCGATCCGGTCGCTCATCGGCACGGCACTGTTGGCCGTGGTGTGGTCCAAGGAAACCCCGTGATAGGCCGATCGAGCCGTCATGGCCGTCGCGATCATGGTGTGGTCGAGCTCGAGCCGGTCGGTGATCTCGGCGATGCCGGGATCGCGGCCCAACTCCTGACTGAGGTCTGACCAGGTCTGCTCGATCTCGGACTGGAGCTCCTGGGTGCGCCGCGGCGGGCGCACCAACCAGCCGTGGTCGCGGAAGTGTCGCTTCAGCTCACCGGTGATGGTGGGCACCGCAAAGCTGGCGAAGCTGCCGTGACCGGGGCGGTAACGGCGGGCGGCGTGGACCAGCCCGAGGCGGGCCACCTGGATGAGGTCGTCCACATCCTGGCCCCGTCCGGCGTAGCGGCGCGCGAGGCTGTCGGCCAGCGAAAGGTTGTCCACGACCAACGTCTCACGATCGGTGGGCAGGCGGGGATCGATGTTCTCGAAACGAGGGGCAGACATGATGTGTGCCTTCGTGGTCAAACCGCGGGAAGCGGCTGTTGACTCAACCATCCGTGGTCACCCCACCAAACCACTCCAATCGCGGGTTGGCAAGCCCTTGCTGGTGCGGGCACCTCCTGGTTGCGGGGTGGGACGCTGAACGACGGAAGGGGAAGCAACTCCGCAACACCTGGATCGGCCGCGCGATGACCTGTTGGTGCGAAGGTGGCGAGCCGGCGATCAGCCGGCCCGCCACGGGGGACGGGGGACCCGGAATGTCGGGGACGGTGAGCCACGAGGGCCCACACAGTGCGGGGAGTGGCCCTACCGCTGCCTTTCGGCCCTTAGCCCTCCGGGGGCATGTCCCGCCGTGGTGTACCCGTTTGCCGACCGTTCAAACACCGGCCCAGCAAGTGAAGCCACACCCCGAGTGCCGTCCGGGAACCACGAGTGGTTGGCTGGCGCCATGAATCCGTTCCTGGTCGAGAGCCCGCTGCCGCATCACCTGCCGGACTTCGCCGCGGTCCGTCTCGAGCACTATGACGAGGCCTTTGAGATCGGCATTGCTGAACAGCAGCAGGAAATCGATGCGATCGCCACCAACCCGGCCGAGCCGACCTTCGCCAACACCGTTGAGGCGCTTGAACTCAGTGGGGCGGTGCTGGACCGGGTGGGCAAGGTTCTGTTCCACCTCACCTCAGCCGACACCAGTCCCGACCTGCGTCAGGTTGAGGCTCGCTGGACTCCGAAACTCGCCGCCCATGCGAACGCGATCCGCACCAACGCGGCCCTGTTCGCTCGGCTCGACGCCGTGCATGTCCAACCTGACCTGGACGATGAGCAACGCCACGTCGTCGACCTGATCCACCGCGACTTCCGCCGCAACGGGGCGGGTCTCGACGCCGAGGCGACTGCGCGGCTCGCCCAGATCACCACCGAACTCAGCGAACTGACCACAGCCTTCGGCAACCAACTCCTCGATGAGTCCAATGCAGCTGCCCTCCACCTCACCGACGAGGATGAACTCGATGGGCTCGACGAGGGCGCAAAGGCCGCAGCCCGTGACCTGGCTGCGGACCGGGGAGTCGACGGCTGGCTGATCGCGCTGGTGTTGCCCACTTCCCAACCAGCACTGGCATCACTGACCAACCGTGACGTACGGCGTCGTCTCCACGAAGCTGCGACCTCTCGCGGTCAGGGCGGTTGCGTCGAGCTCGTCCCACGGATCGCAGCCCTGCGTGCCGAACGGGCCGCGTTGCTGGGCCATCCCCATCACGCCGCCTACGCGCTCGAGGACCAGACTGCGGGCCGGACCGATCGGGTCGATGAACTGCTGGACAGACTGATCGGTCCCGCCCTGGCCCTGGCCGAGCAGGATGCGGTTGAGCTGACGGCACTGTTGCGCGAGGATCTCGCTGATTCTGAGGCGAGGTTGCAGGCCTGGGACTGGCGGTTCTATGCCGAGCGACTGCGCGTGCGGAACCATGATCTCGACACTGGTGCGCTGTCGGCCTACTTCGAGTTGGGCCAGGTGCTCCACGACGGCGTCTTTGCTGCTGCCACACAGTTGTACGGGGTCACCTTCAGCCGTCGCGCCGACCTCACCGGGCCGCATCCTGACTCCGAGGTCTACGAGGTCCTGGACACCGACGGGACTTCGCTCGGCCTGTTCGTGGGTGACTGGTTCGCCCGGCCGTCGAAGCGTGGCGGTGCCTGGATGAACAATCTGGTCGACCAGTCCGGGTTGAGCGGATACCGCCCCGTGGTGTGCAACACCACCAACATCGCCCGGCCCGCGGCGGGGGAGCCAGCCTTGTTGACCTTGGACAACGTGCGGACCCTGTTCCACGAGTTCGGTCATGCGCTGCACGGGCTGTTCGCCGCCAGCCGCTGTCGCCGCACCAGTGGGACCTCAGTCGTACGGGACTTCGTGGAGTTTCCTTCGCAGGTCAACGAGATGTGGCTGACCGATCCGGACGTGGTCCGTCGGTTTGCGCGTCATCACCGTACCGGCGAGCCGTTGGCAGCCGAGATCGTCACCCGGCTCGCCGAAGCCGAATCCTTCAACCAGGGGTGGCATACCACCGAGATGGTCGCTGCGGTCTGGCTCGACCAGGCCTGGCACCGACTCGGCGTTGAACAGGCCCAGTCGATCACCGATCCCGTGGCCTTCGAGGCCGAGGCCCTGGCCGTGAAGGGGCTGGCCGTCGATCTGGTGCCGCCGCGGTACCGGACCGGCTACTTCAACCACATCTTCGCCGGAGGCTATGCGGCCGGCTACTACTCCTATCTGTGGAGTGAAGTGCTCGATGCCGACACGGTTGCCTGGTTCGAGGAGAACGCCGACCGGCCGCTGCGCGAGCTCGGTGACCACTTCCGCGAAACTCTGCTGTCGCGAGGATCCATCCGTCCCGAGATGGACTCGTATCGCGCCTTCCGGGGCCGCGATCCCGAACCGGCAGCAATGCTGCGGCGCCGCGGGCTGCTCTGACATCGGCTTGATGAGCCTCGACAGTGCCGGCAAGCAGCCACACCACTGCATAATATGTGCAGGGAGGGCATGACATCTGCAGCTGGTAGGGCATAAAATCTGCCCCTTGGCACTTGTAGCTACGTGCAGCTCCTGCTCCAAGGGTGGGGGAACCAGAAGGAGACCGATGGCACCTACGCACTGCCCAACCCGACCCTGGATGTGCTGTTACGGACTGGTGGGGACTGAGGCGGTACGCTGCCGCGCAGTGCCAACGACCTGACTGCGTCCAAGGAACGGAAGCCCGACCATGACCAGCCCATCGCCGACCTTGCAGGACCACGTGGCCGAGGGGTGGGTGAGTTACGGCGACTTCGGCGCAGCCGGGGACGGTGTCACCGACGACATGGCGGCGATCGCGGCCACCCATGCCTACGCCAATGATCACCGCTTGCAGGTCCGGGCCGACGACGATGCCACCTACTACATCGGCGGCCGGGCAGGTGCGGCGATCATCCAGACCTCGACCGACTTCGGCCGGGCGAGATTCGTGATCGACGACACCCAGGTGGAGGACCGGCAGGCCGCAGTCTTCGAGGTCAGGTCCCGCCTGGAGCCGTACCAGGTCCGACTCGACGGCTTGCGCCGCGGCCAGCAGAAGCTGCCGATCACCCTGCCCACCGCAGCCGTGGTGGTGGCGACCAACGACCGGATCAAGCATTTCATCCGATTCGGCGCCAACCAGAACGACGGTGCTCCCCAAAAGGATGTCTTCCTCGTCGGAGCAGACGGCGAGGTGGACCCGCACAACCCGATCATCTGGGACTTCGACCACATCACCACCCTCGACGTGGTGCCCATCGACGCCGAGGAGCTGCGCATCTCGGGCGGGCAGTTCACGACCATCGCCAACCAGGCCGAGTCGAAGTACACCTACTACGGGCGCAACATCGTGGTGCGACGTTCCAACGTGACGATCGAAGGCCTCAGCCATGACATCACCGGCGAGCGCGACCACGGCGCCCCGTACCGCGGCATGATCGTGGTCTCACGCTGCGCGCACGTGACCGTCAAGGACTGCCGGCTCACCGGTCACACCACCTACGAGACGATCGGCGCTGCGGGTCGGCCGGTCAGGATGGGCTCGTACGACCTCAGCGTCGAGGAATCGCTGAATGTCAGTTTCATCGACTGCATCCAGACCAACGACATCAACGATCCGACCTACTGGGGCATCTTTGCCTCCAACTATTCCAAGAACCTCGTCCTTGACGGCTGCACCTTCTCCCGGTTCGATGCCCATCGCGGTGTGCTCAATGTGACGATCCGGCACTGCGAGCTCGGCCACATGGGCATCCACGCCATCGGTGAGGGAACCGTGCTGGTCGAGAACACCCGGGTGTACGGGCGCTACCTGATCCAGCTGCGTCCCGACTACGGCAGCACCTGGCAGGGCGACATCGTCATCCGCAACTGCTACTTCCAGCCCCGCGCCGGGCTGGAGAGCCGGGCCGTCCTGGTCGAGGGGTCCTACTCGGGTCACCACGACTTCGGCTACCGATGTCACATGCCTGAACGGATCACCATCGAGAACCTCGAGATCGATGACGCCCACCACCCGGCCGGTGACGCCGGACCGGTGGTCCTGGCCGACTTCACCCCCGAACGGACCGACGACTCCTATGTCGAGCAGTTCCCCTACGAGCTCACCAAGCAGGTCAGCTGGAGCAATGTCACCACCACCAGCGGGCGTGAACTGAGGCTGAGCGACAACCCGTACATGTTCAAGGACGTGGTCCTCACCTGCTGAGGGCCACAGATCCTCGCCGCGACGGTCCCGGCAGGGGTGCGGCGGATGGTCGGGCCCGACTTCGCGCGCGTGCGCCAGCGGCTTAGGATGGGACCCCGAGACGAAAGGATGGTCCGTGGACCAGATCCGCACCACACCCGATGATCTGACTCCGGCGGGTGTCCCCGCTCCCTTCGCGACCATGGGCTTGACCTATGACGACGTGCTGCTGCTGCCCGGATTCTCTGACCTGACTCCGCAGGACATCGACACCACGTCGCGGCTGACCCGCGAGATCTCGCTGAAGGTGCCGTTGGTGAGCGCGGCGATGGACACCGTGACCGAGGCCCGGATGGCGATCGCGATGGCCCGCCAGGGCGGCATCGGCGTGCTCCACCGCAACCTGTCGATCGACGACCAGTCCCGCCAGGTCGACCTGGTGAAGCGGACCCAGACCGGCATCATCTCCAACCCGGTCACCATCTGGCCCGATGCAACCTTGGAGGAGCTCGACCAGATCTGTGGCGAGTTCCGCGTCTCCGGCCTTCCGGTGGTGGACCCGGACAACAAGCTCATCGGCATCGTCACCAACCGGGATCTGCGGTTCACCCCGGTCGCAGAGTGGGCCACGACCCGCGTCAGCGATGTGATGACCCGGCCCCCGCTGGTCACCGGTCATCTGGGGATCAGTCGTGAGGAGGCCACCGCGTTGCTGCGTCAGCACAAGCGTGAACGGCTACCACTGGTCGATGACGAAGGACACCTCGGCGGGCTGATCACCGTCAAGGACTTCGTCAAGGGTGAGCAGTTCCCCCACGCCTCCTACGATGCTGACGGTCGCTTGCTGGTCGCCGCGGCGATCGGCTACTTCGGTGACGCCTGGGAGCGCGCCAACCGGCTGATCGAGGCCGGCGTCGACGTGCTCGTGGCCGACACCGCCCACGGCCACGTCCGCATGCTGCTGGACATGGTCCGCCGCCTCAAGTCCGACCCGGCCACCCAACACGTCCAGGTCATCGGCGGCAATGTCGCGACCTATGAGGGCTCGAAAGCCTTCGTCGAGGCCGGCGCTGACGCCATCAAGGTCGGCACCGGTCCCGGATCGATCTGCACCACCCGGATCGTCACCGGTGTCGGCGTGCCCCAGATCACCGCAGTCCATGAGGCTGCCCGCGCGGCGAAGCCGGCCGGGGTCCCGGTGATCGCCGACGGCGGTCTGCGTCACTCCGGTGAGATCGCCAAGGCCATCGTCGCCGGCGCCGAAACCGTCATGCTGGGCTCGGTCCTCGCCGGATGTGAGGAGAGCCCGGGTGAACTCGTCCTGGTCAACGGCAAACAGTTCAAGGCTTACCGGGGGATGGGTTCGCTCGGCGCCATGTCGAGCCGCGGCAAGAAGTCCTACTCCAAGGACCGGTACTTCCAGGCCGAGGTCACCAGTGACGACGATCTGATCCCCGAGGGCATCGAAGGACTGGTGGCCTACCGTGGCCCGCTGGCCGGAGTCGCCCACCAGCTGGCCGGTGGCCTGCACCAGTCGATGTTCTACATCGGTGCCCGCACCATCGACGAGCTGCAGGAGAAGGGTCGCTTCGTCCAGATCACCTCGGCCTCGTTGACCGAATCGCATCCGCACGGTGTGCAGATGACCGTCGAAGCCCCCAACTACCCGGGCCGCTGAGTCCCGCCGGATCCACACGACAGGAACACACATGAGCCAGTTCACCGCGGCCGCCTTCGAGATCGGTCGCAGCAAACGAGCCCGTCAGGCGTTCTCCTTCG
Source organism: uncultured Propionibacteriaceae bacterium (assembly GCA_945911015.1). Taxonomy (GTDB): domain Bacteria; phylum Actinomycetota; class Actinomycetes; order Propionibacteriales; family Propionibacteriaceae; genus Avipropionibacterium. Next base: position 153,237 of record CAMDZW010000001.1, on the reverse strand, counting down.
ACGATGTGTCCATCGTGCCGACCCGACGCACTCGGGGCGACTCCGATGTGAACCTCGGCTGGCGGATCGACGCGTTGCAGTTCGACTTCCCGATCATCGCGGCCCCGATGGACTCGGTGATGAGCCCGCAGACCGCCATCGCCATGGGCAAACTTGGCGGTCTCGGCGTGCTCAACCTGGAAGGACTGTGGACCCGGTACGCCGACCCGCAGTCGCTGTTCGACGAGTTGGCCGAACTGAGTGACCCGATTGCGGCGACCACGCGGCTGCAACAGCTCTATGCCGAGCCGGTCAAGGCTGAGCTCATCGGTGAGCGGTTGAACCAGATCCGTGAGGCCGGCGTCCCGGTGGCAGGTGCCCTGTCGCCGCAGCAGACCCAGGCCTTTGCGGCCGAGGTCGAGAAGGCGGCCCCGGACTTCTTCGTGATCCGCGGGACGACGGTGTCGGCCGAACATGTGGCCGCCGGTTCCGAACCGTTGAACCTCAAGGAATTCATCTACCGACTCGATGTCCCGGTCATCGTCGGAGGCTGTGCGACCTACCAGGGGGCGCTGCACCTGATGCGCACCGGTGCCGCCGGTGTGCTCGTCGGCTTCGGCGGCGGCGCCAGCCACACCACTCGCGATGTGCTGGGCATCTCGGTGCCGATGGCCTCGGCAGTCGCCGATGTCGCCGAGGCCCGACGTGACTACCTGGACGAGTCTCAGGGACGTTACGTCCACGTGATCGCCGACGGTTCGGTCGGACGCTCCGGCGACATCGCCAAGGCGATCGCCTGCGGAGCTGACGCCGTGATGGTCGGGTCTCCCTTTGCCAAGGCCGCCGAGGCTCCCGGACAGGGGTTCCACTGGGGTGCCGAGGCCTGGCATCCCGAGCTGCCGCGTGGAGCACGGGTCAAGTTCGACACTGTCGGGACGCTCGACGAGGTCCTGCACGGTCCCTCCCGCGTCGCCGACGGCACCATGAACCTGGTCGGCGCCCTGCGACGTGCCATGGCCACCACCGGTTACACCGAGGTCAAGGAGTTCCAGCGGGTCGAGGTCGTCCTGCACTGACCACAGGTGCAGCCGCTTGCAGCGACAACTCCCGATCACTGGGGCGTCAGCGTGCTGCGGTAATGTCAGTGCCATGGATCGAGGACTCAATCCCGAGCAGCGCACGGCCGCACGTGAGGCCATCACCACCCAGGATCTCGACGTACTCGTTGTCGGCGGAGGCGTCGTCGGGGCGGGTGCCGCCCTCGATGCGAGCACACGTGGACTACGGGTCGGTCTGGTCGAGATGCGTGACTGGGCTTCAGGCACGAGCTCACGGTCATCGAAGCTGATCCATGGTGGTCTGCGTTACCTCGAGATGCTCGACTTCGCTCTGGTACGGGAAGCGCTGCGTGAGCGCAGCATCCTTCTCGACCGGATCGCCCCGCATCTGGTGCACAAGGTGCCCTTCCTCTACCCGTTGACCCGGCACGTCTGGGAACGGGCCTATGTCGGCGCCGGCCTGGTCCTCTACGACACCATCGGCCTGTCGCCCTCACACCCTCGTGGCGTGCCGATGCACCGCCACCTGTCGGCCCGTTCGGTGGCCAGGATTGCCCCGAGCCTCAAACCGGACAGCTATGTCGGCGCCCTGCAGTACTACGACGCCCAGGTCGACGATGCCCGCTTCGTCGCCTCAGTGGTGCGGACCGCTGCCTCGTACGGGGTCCATGCGGTCAGCCGGATGCAGGTCACCAGCTTCATCCGCGAAGGCGAACGCGTCGTCGGTGCGAACCTGCGCGATCTCGAGGACGGCACCGACCATGTCGTCCGGGCCAAGGTCGTGCTCAACGCTGCCGGTGTCTGGTCCGACGAGATCCAGGAGATGGTCGGTGGGCGTGGCTCGTTGAAGGTCCGCGCCAGCAAGGGCATCCATTTGGTGGTGCCGCGTGACCGGATCCGCTCCACCACAGGCATGATCCTGCGCACCGAGAAGTCCGTGCTGTTCGTCATCCCGTGGGGTCGACACTGGATCATCGGGACCACAGACACTGAATGGACCCTCGACAAGTCGCATCCGGCAGCGACCGCCTCCGACATCGATTACCTGCTCGACCATGTCAATGCCGTCCTCGACGACCCGCTGTCCCGCGAGGACGTCCAGGGGGTCTATGCCGGGCTCCGTCCGTTGCTGTCGGGGGAGGATGCCGACACCTCGAAGCTGTCGCGCGAACACCTTGTCGTCAACCCCGTCCCGGGTCTGGTGCTGGTCGGCGGCGGCAAGTACACCACCTACCGGGTGATGGCCTCCGACGCCGTCGACGCTGCAGTCCACTCGCTCGGCGGCCCGATCGGCGCCTCGGTCACGGCGACCGTGCCACTGCTGGGCGCCACCGGCTACCGAGCGCGATGGAACCAACGACACCTGCTGGCCCGCGAATCCGGACTCCCGGTGGCCAGGATCGAGCACCTGCTCAATCGGTACGGTGACAGTGCGGACCAACTGCTGGAGATGATCGCCGATGATCCCCGGCTGGCCGAGCCACTCCCCGGTGCCGAGGACTATCTGTCGGTCGAGATCGCCTATGCCTGCAGTCACGAGGGTGCCATGCACCTGACCGACCTCCTGGCCAGGCGGACCCGGATCTCCATCGAGACCTGGGACCGTGGTGTCTCCACCGCGCCGGTCGCTGCCGCGATCGCGGCCGAAGTGCTCGGCTGGGATGCGGAGAAGATCGACTACGAGGTCGCGCTCTACCTGCGGCGGGTCGCCGCCGAACGGGAGAGCCAACTCGAGATCGACGATTCGCACGCCAATGCTGTCCGCACGAAGGTCCCCGAGCAGCCGTTGCCCATGGCCCGTTGAGGGCTCGGCCGCGACGAACACAACTGGTGGGCAGATCCGCCGCAGAAGTGTCACCGCCGGCAGGTAGCATCCTGAACGACCTGCACTGGACAACCGAGGACACTGATGAGCCAGCCTCCTGCACCCATGGCCCCGCCCCCCGCTGAGCCCGAGCCGCCGCGCCTGTTGAATCGTCAGACGGCGCTGCCCCGGCACGAGCTGAGCCGTCGGCTCCACCCAGCCGAGATTCCGTGGCTGATCGTGATCTGCGTGCTGGGAGCGTTCGCCTATCTGGGTTCGTTCGTGTTCGTGGTGCTGTGGCTGGTTGATGTGTTCTCCGGAGGCGGCGGCACTTTCGGCTTCCGCCCCGGCACACCGCAGTATGAGTCGTTGCAGCAGCTGAGCGGGTTCATCTTCGGCATCACGGTCCTGGCGGTCATGCTGTACGTGATCCGTGGTCTGAACTACGCCCAGATGCGGGTCAACGGAGTCCGCCTGACCCCGACCCAGTTCCCCGAGGGCTATCGGATGCTTGTCGAAGCTGCTGAAGCCGCCGGGATGCGCAAGGTGCCCGACGCCTATGTCGTCTCCGGTGGGGGCACGATCAACGCCTTCGCCTCTGGTCACGCCTGGCGCCGCTTCATCGTCGTCTACTCGGATCTGTTCGAGGTCGGGGGCGCAGCTCGTGATCCGGAAGCCCTCAAGTTCGTCATTGGCCACGAGGTTGGTCACCTCGGTGCCGGTCACGTCTCCTACTGGCGGCAGTGGCTGACCGCGCCTGTGCTGCAGCTGCCCCTGCTCGGCAGCTTCCTGTCCCGCACCCAGGAGTACACCGCCGACAACTTCGGCCACTACTACGCCGGACCGAAGGGCGCTGCCGGGGCGATGAAGCTGCTCTCCGGTGGCAAGTACCTCAACGCCAACGTCAACTTCGACGAGTTCTCCGACCGTGCCTTCCAGGAGAAGGGGCTGTTCGTGTGGGCGAGCAATGTGGCCTCGTCCCATCCGATCCTGCTGTGGCGCGCCCAAGCCTTGCGTGACCGTTCCCAGCCGGGCCGGATCTTCCTCCGGCCCAAGGGCAACCCGTCGGGGACTCCGTCGCTGCCCGGTGGTAGTGACCCGACCCCGCTGTATCCGACGCCGCGGGAAGCCCTGCATTTCATCGACCAGTATCCGCCCAAGGGGTCCCCGCAGTTCGGCGCGGTCTTCCCCAAGCCGTTGCCGGGTGAGGAGATCACCACCGACACCAGTGAGTACGGGCACCGCATGCTTGTCCACCGCTGGGCTGGTCAGCAAGGTCCCGGCCCCCAGGGCCCCGGTGGTCCCGGTCCTCAGGGCCCTGGCCCCGGTGGTCCTGGCCCGCAAGGTCCCGGTGGGCAGCCTCCGATGAACTGGGGTGGCAACCCCAGCTCGTACGGGTCTGCCTCGGCTCCCGGCTCGTACGGGTCCGCCAGCGCCCCCATGCCGCAACAGTTCGGCCAACAGCCCCAGAGTCAGCAGTCTCAGAGTCAGCAGTCTCAGAGTCAGCAGCCTCTGGGCCAGCAGGCCTTCCCTCCGCAACCGGCCCAGCAGCCACCCGTGCAGTGGGGCGGCACCTCGACGAACCCGTTCGGGGCGTCCGGAGTGGCCACGCCGCAGTCAGCGGCCTCGGCCAATGCCTACCCGCAGTCCTCGGCGACACCGCCCTCGTCCTCCCCGGGTCAGCAAGCGCCCTACCAGCAAGCCCCGTACCAGCAGGCCCCGTACCAGCAGGGCGCTCAGGCGCAGGGTCAGTCGACCCAGGATCAGCCGGCACCTTCCTCGTCCGGTGAGACGACCCCGCCGGTGTGGGGCGGGCCGCCGGCGAGTGGTCCGTCGGCCTCGCCGTTCCTGGCACCTTCGGCCAACCCGGCTCCGGCACAGTCCTCCTCGTCGGCCTCCGAGCCGACCCCGCGCCGGGCCCAACCCGAGCAGCCGCACCGTCCGGTCGCTCCACCGGCCCAGGACGACCCGGGGGACCCGACTCAGACCCCGAGCTGGGACCGCAGCAACGATCCGTGGAACCGGGGCCAAGGCCAGTCTTGATCAGGGGCCAGTCTTGATCAGGGGCCAGTCCTGATCGGGGAACGGGATGACCGGGATCTGGTCCACCTCGCCCACTAGAGTCGGGGACGTGGACCAGACCCCGCCCGAGTTGTTGCAGCTGCGCCAGAGCATCGACAATCTGGACTCTGCGTTGATCCACCTGCTCGCCGAGCGGTTCCGGGTGACCCAACGAGTCGGCGAACTGAAGGCTGATCTCGGACTTCCTGCATCCGACCCCAACCGTGAGGCCCGTCAGGTGGCGCGACTGCGCCAGCTGGCCGTCGACTCCCATCTGGACCCGGAGTTTGCGGAGAAATTCATCAATTTCGTCGTCGCCGAGGTCGTCCGCCACCACCAGACCATCGCCAAGGACACAGGTTCCTGAGCCTGCAGTCCGGCCCGGTCACTGAGGCCCTGACGGGCCACGCGCCCGACCATGTCAGACCCTCGTCCTAGGGTGGAATCCATGTCCGCAATCCCGGCCGAGTGGCTGCCGCTGCTCCACCGACGACACCTCATCCGAGTGCTCGGCGGGGAGACTGTCGTGCGTGGCGCACGCTATGCCGAGGCAGGTCGGGTCAGTGATGTCGAAGTGTCGAACCTGGGGATCCGCGCCGACGTCAGCGGGACCCGCGCCTGGCCGTATAGTGTGCTCATCACCATCGACGGCGACATCAGTGGCGTGTGCACCTGCCCGGTCGGGGACGACTGCAAACATGTTGCCGCCGTCGCCATCCATGTCGCCCACGAGATGGGCGCCGACAGCACCTGGGAGGAGCGGCTGGCGGCTCTGATGCCGGCCTCGGTCACTCCGTCCAAACCCCTCGCGCTGCAGTTCGAACTGGTCAATGTCGGAGCACTGTCGCGGCCACGACTGCGGTTCCGTCCGGCCCGCCCCGGCAAACGTGACAACTGGGTGCGCACCGGAGTCGGCTGGAACGAGCTCGCCTACGGGTACGGCTACGCCGGGGACCATCCCGGCCGGCAGACCATGTTGGCCCTCCGGCGGGCGAGCGAGGCAGCCAACCGAGGATGGAGTGAGAAGGATCTCGACCTGGCCGAGGTGGGGCCCGGGCTCTGGCCGCTGCTCGACCAGCTGGTCCGCGACGGTGTCGAGCTGGTCCACGGATCGACCGGGCAGGTGGTGATCGGTGCCCCGGTGGCACCCCAGGTCCATGTGCGTGGCACCGACACCGGTGCGATCGAGGTCCAGGGCGGGTGGAGCGACACCGGTCTGCACGCCCCACACCTGTTGGGAGATCCACCGTTCGGCCTGGTCGAGCTCCACGACGATTCCCTCGTGTTGCACCGGCTCGACCCGTTGCCCGACGGCGCGACCACCGCACTGCTGACCGGTCCACCGATCACGGTCCCGGCCGTGGAGGTCCCACGGTTTCGACAGCGGTTCCTGCCCGGGCTGCGTCGGTTGGCACGGCTGTCATCCCCGGATGACTCGGTCGAAATCCCGGCCCAGCTGGTGCCCGAGCTGGTGGCGCGGGTGACACATGGTGACCACCACACCACCGAGGTCGACCTCCAGTTCCGCTACCGCGCCCCCGATGACGACGGTCCCGGCATCGAGGTGCCGTTGGGGGAGACCGGCGAGGGCTGGGAGTTCGTCGACCGGGACCCGGTGCGTGAGCAGCAACTCATCGCCGAGATCGCCGACCTCTTCCGCGGTGGCCCCCATGCCCACCACCGCCTGACCGGGCGTGACACGGTCCGGTTCGTCACCGAGACGATGCCCGGGTTGGCCGAGGCCGGCATCACCATCGAGCAGGACGGCGAGGCGACCGACTACACCACTACGGATGCGGACCCGCTGGTCGAGTTCGTCGTGGAGGACAAGGACACCGACTGGTTCAACCTCGACCTGGCGGTGACCGTCGACGGACAGGCCGTGCCATTGATTCCGTTGATCCGCTCCCTCGCGGTCGGCGACATGATCATGGTGCTCGACTCGGGTCTGGTGCTCGACCTGACCCATGAGACCTTCGTTCGGATGCGTGAGATGCTCGCTGTCGCTCGCACGATCGGGGACCCCGAGAAGGGACCGTTGCAGCTGCGTCCTGAGCATATCGGTGTCTGGGAGGAGCTCCAGGGGTACGGGATCGCTGCCGCGCAGGCTGACCGATGGCGAAGGATTGTCGACACCGCACTGGCCGAGGTCGACGCGGCGGCACCCGCCGGCCCACCCGAGGGACTCGAGGCAGAGCTGCGGGGCTACCAGCTCGCCGGGTACGGCTGGCTGGACCGGTTGTGGCGATGCGGGCTCGGCGGGATCCTCGCCGACGACATGGGCCTGGGCAAGACCATCCAGGCCCTCGCGGCGATCCTGTCAGCTAAACACCGTGCCGGTGAGGACTGGAATCCGGTCCTGGTCGTCGCGCCGACCAGCGTGGTACCCAACTGGGTCAGTGAAGCGGGCCGGTTCACCCCGGGACTGGTGGTGCGATCGGTGAGGGCGACGAAGGCCCGGCGGCGTTCCGATCTGGTCGAGGTGGCTGACGGTGCCGACATCGTGGTCACCAGCTACAGCCTGCTGCGGCTGGAAGGGGAGGCCTATGCCGACCTCGACTGGTCGGCCATGTTGCTCGACGAAGCCCAACAGGTGAAGAACTTCCGAGCCAAGGGCTATCGGGCAGTCCGCAAGATCGGCTCGCCGATCACCTTCGTGGTGACCGGCACACCCTTGGAGAACAACCTGATGGAGCTGTGGGCGATGCTGTCGCTGGCCGCGCCGGGACTGTTCCCCGACCCGGAGGTGTTCTCCACCGATGTCCGGCTGCCGATCGAGAAGGGCAACGTCGAGGTGCTGAGTCGGCTGCGGCGCCGGATCCGGCCCTTGATGTTGCGACGCACCAAGGACGTGGTGGCGCGCGATCTGCCGGACAAGCAGGAGCAGATCCTCACCCTCGATCTGTCGGCCGGTCACCGCAAGGCCTATGACCTGCGTCTGGCCCGGGAACGGCAGCGTGTCCTGGGGCTGTTGGCCGACCTGGACGACAACCGGGTCGAGGTGCTGCAGGCCCTCACGGCGTTGCGCCAGCTCGCCCTGTCGCCGACGATGGCCCGTCCCGCCCATGAGCCGATTGATCCGCAGGCGCGGGCCATCGGCTCAGTCAAGGTTGACACCGTGGCCGAGATGGTGGCCGAGGTTGCCGCCGAAGGGCACCAGGCGTTGGTGTTCAGCCAGTTCACCCGATTCCTCGACCTGGTCGCGGAGAAGTTCGACCGGGCCGGTGTGCGCCACACCCGGATCGACGGGTCACTGTCGATCACCCAGCGTGACCAGGCGGTGGAGCAGTTCCGATCCGGTGGTGCGGACGCCTTCCTGATCAGCCTCAAGGCCGGCGGATTCGGCCTCAACCTGACCGAGGCCGACTATGTCTTCGTGATGGATCCGTGGTGGAACCCGGCTGCGGAGAACCAGGCCATCGACCGGGCGCACCGGATCGGGCAGACCCGTCCGGTCAACGTCTACCGGCTGATTGCCGGCGACACCATCGAGGAGAAGGTGGCTGCTCTGCAGCACCGCAAGCGCGATCTCTTCGCCCGCGTCATCGATGCCGATGTCGCGCTGTCCGATCCACGCATGACCGCGGACGACATCCGCGAGATCTTCTCGTAAGGTCGGGACTGACATGCACACAGACGACTTCTCCGACGACCTCTTCGCCGGCCAGTTCACCCCACCTGCTCGTACGGCGTCGGCCACCGGTTCGGCGGGAGGTCCCCAGCCACGGGCCGACCAGCCACGCATCAAGGGGAGCAAACCCCGTACCGACCTGGTGGCGGGGCTGAACCAGCAACAACGTGAGGCAGTGCTGCACGACGGTGAGGCGCTGTTGGTGGTGGCCGGCGCTGGTTCCGGCAAGACCCGGGTGCTGACCCGACGGATTGCGCACCTGGTCGCTGAGCGTGGCGCCCATCCGGGTTCGATCCTGGCGATCACCTTCACCAACAAGGCTGCCGCCGAGATGCGCGAGCGCGTCATCGAACTGGTCGGCAACCGAGCCAAGTTGATGTGGGTGGCCACCTTCCACTCGGCCTGTGTGCGGATCCTGCGGGCCGAGATCGGCCGGTTCGGGATGAAGCGGACCTTTTCCATCTACGACGATGCTGATGCAAAACGGCTGATGCAGCTGGTGCTCAACGACCTCTCACTCGACCCGAAGAAGGTGCCGGTCCGGAAGGTGATGACGTGGGTGTCGAACCTGAAGAACGACCTGGTCGATCACGAGTCCGCCCACGAACATGTCACCTCGCCCGAGGAGGAACCCTTCGCCGAGGCGTACAAGGAGTACCAGCGGCGACTGGTGGCCGCCGGCGCACTCGACTTCGACGATCTGATCATGACCACGGTCAACCTGCTGCAGGCCTTCGACGACGTGCGTGAGTTCTACCGACGCCGGTTCCGGCATGTGCTGGTCGATGAGTACCAGGACACCAACCACGCACAGTACGAACTGATCCGGCAGCTGTGCAGCGACCAGATCCAGCCCGGACCACAGTTCGACGCGGTCCCGGCCGGGCCGAGTGCATTGATGGTGGTCGGCGACTCCGACCAGTCCATCTATGCCTTCCGTGGCGCGACCATCCGCAACATCCTCGACTTCGAGTCCGACTTCCCCGGCGCCCGCACGATCGTGCTGGAACAGAACTATCGCTCCACCCAGAACGTCCTCAATGCCGCCAATGCGTTGATCGCCAACAATGACGGGCGGCCGTCGAAGCGGCTCTGGTCCGAATCCGGTGATGGGGACCAGCTGATCGGTTACGTCGCCGACACCGAACACGACGAGGCCCAGTTCGTCGCCGACCAGATCGACACCCTCCACGACGAGGGCGAGGCCTACTCCTCGATGGCCGTCTTCTACCGGACCAATGCCCAGTCGCGTGCCTTCGAAGAGGTCCTGATCCGGGTTGGGCTGCCCTACAAGGTGGTCGGCGGTGTCCGGTTCTACGAGCGCAAGGAGGTCCGCGATGCCATCGCCTACCTGCGCACCATCGTCAACCCCGATGACACCGTGGCGATCCGCCGCATCCTGAACACGCCCAAGCGGGGGATCGGCGCCCGCGCCGAAGCCTGTGTCGAAGCGCTGGCCAGCCGCGATCGGATCAGCTTCACCGAGGCACTGCGTCGCGCCGATGCGGCACCGGGCATGAACCCGCGCTCGGCCAAACAGATCCGTGGCTTCATCGAGCTGATCGACAAGCACATCGCCCTGGTCGACCAAGGCGCGACCGCGGACGAAGTGCTGAACAGCATCCTGCTCGACTCCGGCTATCTGACCGAGCTGCAGGCCTCCACCGACCCTCAGGACCAGACCCGCCTGGAGAATCTCCAGGAGCTGGTCGCGGTCGCCCAGGACTTCGTCGCCCAGGTGGGAGTCGTCAGCGATGCCGAGCTGGCCGAACTGGCTGACCAGACCCGCGACGATCCCGGTCCAGCGGTGATCGACCGCGCTGACCTCGACCAGCCCGAATCCACAGCAGAAGACGAGGCCGAGGAGTTGGCCGAGGAGCTGGCCGAGGCCGCCCTGGAACCGGACGGGTCCGTGGCTGCCTTCCTGGAGCGGGTGGCGCTCGTTGCGGACTCGGACCAGATCCCTGACGCCGATCAGGACGACTCTGGTGTGGTCACCTTGATGACCCTGCACACCGCCAAGGGTCTCGAGTTCGACACTGTCTTCCTGACCGGCATGGAGGATGCGGTCTTCCCGCACCAACGGACCTTCGGCAAGACCGATGAGCTTGCTGAGGAACGTCGACTTGCCTACGTCGGCATCACCCGCGCCCGCAAACGACTGCATCTGTCCCGGGCCACCGTACGGGTCGCGTGGGGGGCGCCGCAGCACAATCCGCCGAGCCGATTCCTGGACGAGATCCCGTCCCACCTCATCGACTGGCGCCGCACCGGCGCCGAGCTGACCAGTTGGCGTACGACTTCGGCCACCGGCCAGCGTCGCCCCGATGGCTCCGGCTCCGGCTGGAGCGGCGGGTCAGGATCAGGGTGGGGGACCGGCCGTCGAGGCGGCGGAGGACGCAAGGAACCGCTCGCACTGGAGACCGGGGACCGGGTCAGCCATTCACACTTCGGGCTCGGCAAGGTGCTGCGGACGTTCCAGCTGCAGGGTGCTGCGATTGCCGAGATCGATTTCGGGTCAGCCGGGGTCAAGAACCTCAACCTGCAGCTCGCGCCGCTCGAGAAGCTCTAGCCGGGCGAGGTCAGCCGGCCTGCTGCAGCCATGGCAGCGGATTGATGGTGCTGTAGATGTCGCCCGGGGCAACACCCGGGGGATAGAGCTCGAGGTGGAGATGTGGGCCGAAGGTGCGGCCGGTGAGGCCGACATGGCCGAGCTGAGTACCGGGGCTGACCGCCTGGCCGACCGTGACGTTCATCGCACAGTTCATGTGGGCGTAGAGGCTGGCCTTGCCGTCGTTGTGCCGGATCACCACGTAGCAGCCCGCCCAGGAACCAGCGCCTCCTCCGGGACCGGCATGCTCGATGACACCACCGGCAGGAGCGACGATCGGTGAACCCAGGCTGGTCGACAGGTCGACGCCGGTGTGCCAGCGAGCCCACGGGCCGTACTCATGCCAGGCGCCCCGGATCGTGTAGCTGGTCAGCGGCCAGACGCTCGGGGTGTCCGATTCGAGACGCTTCTCGTTCTCCTCGGTCTGCTTCTGCGACTGGTCCAGCGCCTTGGCTCGGTCCTGTTGGGCGGCGGCGATGCCGGACTTCTTGGTCTCGGCCTGACGACGCTGCTGTTCGGCTGCTCGGTCCTCGAGGAGACCACGCGGAGCGTTGCGAGCACCGCGGTCCTCCCGGCCGGAAAATGCATCGGGCTCGGACACCTCGTCCGAGATCGAGACCAGGGCAGTCGGCACGGTCTCGGGCGTCGGGTTCGCGGCTCCGGAAGTGGCGACGGCGCCCGCCATGGCCAGACCGAGGACACCGATCACGCCCGCAGCGGCAAGGTTCTTCAACCAGGCGCGGGATTCTGATTCGGTGTCGGCGGAGATTGCTCGACGCGGAGCGGTGGAGAGATCGTCTTCGGGAGGGACATCTGGGGTCTCGTCACGACGCGGACGGAGCTTCTCCCGTACCATCCGGGCGCAGCCCAGCAGTACATTCTCCCGTGTTTCCACGCAGCCGTCTCCTCACAGCTAGCCAGTACGTCGCGGGACCTCTCCCGAGGTTCCTGGCGAGACAGGCCGAGGTGGGAAGAGACCTTCGCTCGCGTTGTGTTGACCCGGTCCCCCGACCGAGCCGAGAACGACGATAACGGATGGGTAACGGAAGTCAAACTCCGACGCCCGGCCTGTGATACACCTCACCGGGATGGTGCCTCAGCAGGCGTGACACATCGCCATCGGGGTCAGACGTGCACACCGTGGCTGCGCAACCAGGCCAACGGATTCTGCGCCCGATAGACGTCGCCGATCTTCGTCCCGGGCGGGTAGTACTCGAAGTGCAGGTGCGGGCCGCTGGTGTTGCCGGTGATCCCGACATAGCCGATGACCTGCCCGGCCCGTACGGTCTGGCCGACACTGACCGTCCGTCGTGACATGTGGGCATAGAGGGTGCCTTCGCCCCCGGCATGTTGCAGACCGACCGAGATGCCGGCCCAACCGCCCGGACTGGACACCACGACACCGTCCTTGGCTGCCCGGATCGGGGTACCGATCGGAGCCGGGAAGTCCTGACCGGTGTGATACCGGGCCCAGACCCCGTACTGGCCGAAACCAGCACCCAGGACGTAGCTGCCCGGACTGAGCGGGGTGGTCATCGAGCCAGGGTCAAGATCAGAGTCGTCGACCGGGGGAGGAGCGTTGAGCTTGCCGTTGCCAGCGAGCTCGCGCTCGCGACGCAACCGCTCCTGCTCGGCCGCGCGTCGAGCCGCCTCGAGCTTGCGCTGCTCCTCGATCCGCTTGCGCTCGGCTTCCTCCTTGGCCTTGCGACGTGCCTGGTCGAGATCGTCGCCGCGGTCCTTGGCGGCCTCGTCCTGCTGTCGCTCCGACGCCTTGCGGCGCTGCTCCTCCAGGTCGGAGTCGCGTTGCTGCGACTTCTTGTTGGTCCGCGCCTGATCGAGTTGTTCCCGTACGGCGTCACGTCCCGAGGTCTGGCGGCGCCGATCAAATCCGTCCAGGGTGCCGTCGCCGTCGTGGTCCTGCCGGTCCTCGGTGTGGCCCCGGGAGTCATCGTCGTTGGGGGAGAACCCGGCCGGCTCGGCACGGCTGGTGTCGGGTCGGTCAGCGGCCCGGTCCTGGGCACTGGCCTCAGGTCCGGCGATCGCGAGGGAACCGGCCAGCACCAGGCCCAGGGCGCCGATTGCGGCAGCGGTCAGGCCTGTCGAGAGCCAACTGCGCCGCTCATCGAGGGCAAAGGGGGCGGTCTCGGCACGCCGTCGCGCCGTGGCCGCCGCGCCCCGCGAAGGGGCGGGTGTGGCTGGTGTGACGGGTGCGGCGCGGCGTGGGCGGCGCGGGCGGGACAGACCACTGGTCATCCCTGCTGCACGCTTGGCTGGTTGCCGATTCCCCACGTCCGGACTGCTCCTTCATCCGCATCTGACTGAACACCCAGGACGACGATACATAACGATTTGGTCACTGCCTAGGCCTGCGAAAAAGTGTCTCATGCGGACCCGGGGCGATGTCTGATCGGGTTTCGGTTTAGGCTCAGGTGGCGGGCCGCCCCACCGCGGACGGACAGCTGAAGACAGCGAAATCATCACAAGGAGTAGTTCGTGGATCTCTACGAGTACCAGGCGCGCGACCTGTTCGAGTCGCATGGCGTGCCCGTCCTGCGGGGACTGACCGCCACGACCCCTGACGAGGCAGCCGCCGCAGCCACCGAGCTCGGCACCCCCGTCGTGGTCGTCAAGGCCCAGGTCAAGACCGGTGGTCGAGGCAAGGCCGGCGGCGTCAAGGTCGCCAAGGGGGCCGAGGATGCCAAGGCCAAGGCCGAGGAGATCCTGGGCCTGGACATCAAGGGCCATGTGGTCAAGAAGGTGATGATCGCCGAGGGCGCCGACATCGCCGAGGAGTACTACTTCTCCGTCCTGCTGGACCGGGCCGAGCGTCGCTACCTGGCGATGTGCTCGGTCGAAGGTGGCATGGACATCGAAACCCTCGCCGAGGAGCGCCCCGAGGCGCTTGCCAAGATCCCGGTCGATCCGAACACCGGGATCGACCAGGCCAAGGCTGACGAGATCGTCGCTGCCGCTGGCTTCGCCGAGGCCGACCGCGCCAAGATCGCCGCAGTGATCATCAAGCTGTGGGAGGTCTACCGCGACGAGGACGCCACCCTGGTCGAGGTCAACCCCCTGGTCAAGACCGGTGCCGGCGACATCGTCGCCCTCGACGGCAAGGTCAGCCTCGACGAGAACGCCTCCTTCCGCCACGAGGCTCACGAGGCACTCATCGACCACACTGCAGCAGACCCGCTGGAGGCTCGCGCCACCGAGAAGGGTCTCAACTACGTCAAGCTCGACGGGTCGGTCGGGATCATCGGCAACGGAGCGGGCCTGGTGATGAGCACCCTCGACGTCGTCGCCTACGCCGGTGAGGAATTCCCCGGGGCCCCCAAGCCCGCCAACTTCCTCGACATCGGTGGCGGCGCCAGCGCCGAGGTGATGGCCAACGGACTCGACGTCATCCTCGGGGACGCTCAGGTCAAGAGTGTCTTCGTCAACGTGTTCGGCGGGATCACCGCCTGTGACGCGGTCGCCAACGGCATCGTGCAGGCCTTCGCCCTGCTCAGCGAACAGGGCAAGGCTGTCACCCAGCCTCTGGTCGTACGCCTCGACGGCAACAATGCCGAGGAGGGGCGCCGCATCCTCACCGAGGCCAACCTGCCTCTGCTCGAGCAGGTCGACACCATGGACGGCGCCGCGCGCCGAGTGGCCGAACTGGCCGCGAGCAACTGAACCGGCGACTGAGAGAACACGAGACAGACATGGCAATTTTCCTGAACTCCGATTCCAAGGTCATCGTCCAGGGCATGACCGGCTCCGAGGGGATGAAGCACACCCAGCGGATGCTCACCTCCGGCACCCACGTTGTCGGCGGTGTCAACCCCCGCAAGGCCGGCACCAGCGTCGACTTCACCGCTGCCGACGGCTCGTCGGTGTCGATCCCGGTCTACGGGACCGTCGCTGAGGCGATCGCTGCCACCGGGGCAGATGTGTCGGTGATCTTCGTCCCGGCCGCCTTCACCAAGGCAGCTGCGGTCGAAGCGATCGAGGCCGAGATCCCGCTCGCCGTGGTCATCACCGAGGGTGTCCCGGTCAAGGACTCCGCCGAATTCTACGCGCTGTCGGTCGGGTCGAAGACCCGTCTGATCGGCCCGAACTGCCCCGGCCTGATCAGCCCCGGACAGTCCAACGCCGGCATCATCCCGGCCGACATCACCACCGCTGGCCGGGTCGGCCTGGTCTCCAAGTCGGGCACCTTGACCTACCAGATGATGTACGAGCTGCGTGACTTCGGCTTTTCCACCGCTGTCGGCATCGGCGGTGACCCGATCATCGGGACCACGCACATCGACTGCCTCGAGGCCTTCCAGAACGACCCCGACACCGATGCGATCGTGATGATCGGCGAGATCGGTGGCGATGCCGAGGAGCGGGCCGCCGCCTACATCGCCGAGAATGTCACCAAGCCCGTCGTGGGCTACGTGGCAGGCTTCACCGCCCCCGAGGGCAAGACCATGGGCCACGCCGGCGCCATTGTCTCCGGTTCCTCGGGCACGGCAGCTGCCAAGAAGGAAGCGCTCGAAGCCGCTGGCGTCAAGGTGGGCAAGACCCCGTCCGAGACAGCCCAGCTGATGCGCGAGATCATGCAGGGCCTTCAGGCCTGAGCTTCGTCCAGCAGCCCCCGACCGGACAGGTCGGGGGCTGCTGTCGTCCCTGCGCGGCCCAGTTGCGCCATTCGCGTGCATTCCCGCCTGGTCGCGCCAAACGCGCCATTCGCGCGCATTCCGACCCAAAAGGCGGGATTGAAACGCTCCACGGCGTCCGTTGGGTCGGAAACTGTGACAGACAGCAGCAGGGTGGCCAGCGGCAAGGTCGGCCGGGGCGCTGGGAGGGTCAGATGACCTGGGTGCTGCGCTGCCCGATCCGGATGGTCAGGGCCTGCCAGTCGGCGTCGGCGAAGTCGACATCGCCGTCCAGCAGGGGCAGGAAGAGGTAGGCGACCTTGCTGTCGGCCTTGATCAGGGCCACCCGGTAGTCGATGTGGGCCTGGGGGCCGGTGCCCTGGCGGACCACCCAGCTGGTGACCTCGATCTTGATCTTCTCTGCGCCGGTGCCGGTCCAGGTCTCAGCATCGGACACCTCGGCAGTGCTCTGCCGGTCACCACAGCCGCTGATCGAGGAGCTGACATCGTCGACCAAGGTGTCGGCCTGTTTCTTGTCGGCCGTCGAGAACACCAGCAGGTCCCAGCCGTACGTGGCCGGGATCGTGTCATCGTCTTGGACCAGGTAGGTGCGGTGCGAGGTGCTCTCGATGTCGGCGGAGGACGAGGCGAAGCGCTCACAACCGGAGAAATCGGGCAGTGGACTCGGATTCTCGATCACATCGCCGGCCGACCAACGTCCGGTCATGCCCGGCAGGGGCGGGATGTCGGCCAGCACGGGCAGACCGGGGGTGCCACCACCGATCGGAGGCACCATCCGGGTCACCGTCGCCCGCTGGGCGCAGTATCCGCCGGCACCGACACACTGCTGGTTGACCACCGGGATCAGCGTCTCGGCAACCCTGGTCGTGTCGACGAAGTCGCCTTCGGCCACCACATCGACCACGTTGATCACCGTGCCGGTTCGCACGATCAAGATGGTGTGGAACTGGACCTCGGCATCGGCCACGGGCGGAGTGACTCGGACCTGAGCGGTCAGCGCCTGATTGCCAAGCCCGGTGACATTCTCCGCATGGGCGATGTAGGCGCCGCCGGTGGTGCAGCCGCCCAGTTGACGGGCGAGGTTGGTCAGAACCGTCGCAGCCTCCTCGTTGGAGCCGTACAACGCCGACTCGTGGAGCAACGACATCGCCGGACCGGAGGTGGTGGTCATGGTCCGCAGTGCCGAGGTCTGCGGAGTGGCGTCCTCGGCCGTCGGCCGGTTCAGACAGACGGCAACCGGAGCCTGCTCGTCACGGCCCTCCTGGGTGCGAGCGACCTCCCACACTGCTTCGTCGTCGAGATGGCTGACCTGTTCGGTGGTCAGCAGTCGGTCCACGCTCACCACCGGCTGGTTCGGGGTGGCACTGGTCGGCGGCGCGGACGAGGACGACGGAGCGAAAGGTGCGACGGGCAGCTCGGCGCCCAAGAAGTTGACCCCGACATAGCCCAGACCGGCGATCACCGCGAGCACAGTCACCACCGCCAGAACGACTACGCGCGCCGGGCGCCGTGGGGGGATGTCGGCCCGGGCCGGGCCCGGACGCTTCTTCGATGCCCGTGTCCCTCGCGGGCCCTTCGCCTTCGGTGCGGCGGATGAGGCAGGACTGTCCGGGGAGGCAGGGCTGTCCGGGGAGGCGGCTGAGTCGGGGGATGCCGGGGACGCGGGGGCGTCGCGCTGGGGGCCATCCGACGATGAAGGGGACGAGGTTGCCGGTGAGGAACCCGACCGCGGTGGTCGCGCCCAGGGTGAGTCAGCCTGGACGGACGCGGGGGCCGGGGCAGGTTCTGGGACCGAGACGGTCGGCGGGGGAGCAGCCGCAGGCTCGGACCCTGAGGTGGGGGACCCGCGGCGCGGCCGCGATGGCGTGGTGTCCGGCTCATCGTCATCATCGTCGTCGAACCAGTCGATCGGCCCGGCTGCTCGCCGTGGCGAGATGATCAGCGTGGCATCAGGGTCATCGCCGCGGAAGAGATGACCGATGCGATCCGCCGACCCCGGTTCGGCCGAGGGCGGCGACGAGGCTGACGGGTCAGCGGATGCACGTCGCGGACGGTACGGCGTCTCCTCGCTCACTGTCCGCTCCATTCCTTCCGGCTCAATCGAGTCCCAATCGTTACAATCCCCGGGCCGATTGCCAAATCCTTGCACCCCGTTCCAACCTGGCGAGTCTATCCGTGCGGGCAACGAGCTCCAGTGGCGGCGTGTCCGTACGCGGGGGATGGGTGGGTCGCGCCACAATGGGCTGCGATGTCGAAACGTACCCCGCGAGGCGGAAGCACCACTCACCAACGCCGATCCGGCCGCGTACGACTCCACGCCACCTCGCCGGCCCCAAGTCTGACTCCGGACCCACCCTCCCCTCTGGTCGGCTGGTTCCTCGCCGCCACCGGTGGGGGCCTGATCGCTGCTGCGGCCGCATGGATCATCGTCACCGGCCTGGCCGTGATCGGCTGGCTCCCCGGTGACGGGGCACCGCTGTCGTCCGTCTTCGGCTTCGGCACCGATCTGTGGCTGCTCGGCCACGGCGCGACCGTCATGCTCGCCGGGCTGCCGGTCAACCTGATCCCTCTGGGACTGTCGGTGCTGTCCTGGTTGACCGTACGGGGATGCGCCACGCTCGCCGCGAGGCAGGCTGCCCTGGCCGTCGAGGACAACACCTGGTCCGGCCGTGCCAGGTTGGTCGGTCGCGTCGGTGGACTCCTGGTCGCGACCTACGTGGTGATCGTGTCGGTCGTGGCTCTGGTGTCGGGAGCGGTGAGCCTGCGCCTGCTCATCGGCACGGTCGTGCTGGCCGGCACTGCCGGGCTGGTCGGGGCGACCAGAGGGGCCGGGTTGGACCTGATGGAGCTGCTGCCTGCTTGGGCCCGTGCCATCCCGCGCGCCGTCCTCGCCTCGCAGCTGGTGATCTTCGCCGGCGCGGCGGCAGCGCTGACCACGGCCCTGGTCCTCAATCGCGGAGCCGCCGGCGACCTCGAGGCCCAGATCGTCTCCGGTGCCGGAGGCGCGGTCGGCCTCACTGCGCTGCAGCTTGCCTATGTGCCGACGCTCCTGGTGTGGACCGTCGCATGGATCCTCGGCCCCGGATTCAGCCTCGGCCTGGGCAGCCTCGTCTCGCCGGCCGACACCCATCTGGGGCTGCTCCCCGCCGTCCCGATCACCGCAGCGCTGCCCCCTGAAGGTCCGGGTCTGACGGTCTCGTTCAGCTGGCTCGCCGTCGGCATTCTGGCCGGGGCGGTGGCCGCAGCGATCACCGTACGGTCCCGTCCGAGGGCCCGGTTCGACGAGACCGCGCTGGTCGGTGGACTGGCCGGGGCACTGTCCGGGCTGGTCGTCCCGCTGGTCGCGCTGGCCGCCCGAGGAGACTTCGGTGCCGGCCGTCTGGTGGATCTGGGACCACAGGTGCTTGAACTCCTGATCATTGCCCCGGCGCTGCT
The DNA here is from genome assembly GCA_945911015.1 of uncultured Propionibacteriaceae bacterium. GTDB lineage: Bacteria > Actinomycetota > Actinomycetes > Propionibacteriales > Propionibacteriaceae > Avipropionibacterium. Next base: position 134,012 of record CAMDZW010000001.1, on the reverse strand, counting down.
GGGTATCCCCGGGATGGCGGTCGGTCTGGTCTGGGGCCTGATCCGTCGGCCGGGCTGAGTCGAGCGTTTCTCCGGACGAATTCATTCCCGGGGATCATTCCAGAGGGCGGGACGCGCGTCTCAGTGTGAGGTTCCGTAGCGTCACCGGGCGCAACAGTGGTCCCATCCGTACTCATGTGCCGATGGAGGCCACCATGGTTGAAGTCCGAGTTCCCCGCCGGACGGTCATGATGGGCGCAGCTGCCCTCGCCGTGTCCAGCGCCGCCTGCACGACCGGGCCCGCGAAGGGGCCTGATGCAGGAGTCCAGGGCGACGGGGTGACCCTGCCGACCTACCAGCCGGTCGACGCCGTCGAACCCGATCTGCCCGGCGATGCCGCAGGTGTGCCGCAAGGATTCCTCAAGTACCCACGGCCGACACAGCCGACCACCGACGGGCCTCCCGGGACCGGTGGCACAGTCACCGCCATGTTCAACCAGGAGGTGAAGGCGCCGATCACCATGTCGCGCAACAAGTGGTGGCAGGGCCTCAACGAACGGCTCGGCGTCACCTTCGACGCGCAGATCATGCCCGGCGCCGACTACAGCAACAAGCTGTCCACTGCGCTCACCAGCGAAGACACCCTGACCGACATCATCCGCTTTCCACCCGGCTTCCCGCGGATGCCACAGGCCCTCGACGCCCGATGCGAGGACCTGACCTCACTGGTGTCCGGTGATGCGGTCCTCGACTTCCCCAACCTCGCGAACCTCAGCACCACCAGCTGGCGGTCGATGGTCGTCAACGGCAAGATCATGGGCCTTCCGGCCCAGAACATCGTCGGCTCGGGGACCTGGATCGTACGGGGAGAGATCACCGATCAGCTCGGGGTGAGCATCGAACCGGCCAACGCCGACGAAGCTTTCGAGATGGCGACGGCGGTCACCGACCCCAGCAAACACCGCTACGCCTTTGGCACGCCGCTGCACGTGGTGCGCCAGTTCGGCTGCGCGATGTGGGACGCACCGCACAACTGGGCCAATGTCGACGGCAAGTTCGTCAAGGAGGAGGAGACCGACGAGTTCCGCGCCGCCCTCGAATGGGCGATCAAGGTTTGGGATGCGGGTCTGGTCCATCCCGATGCCTTCGCCGGGGTGAACGCGCCCGCGATGTACCAGTCGGGCAATGTCGTCTTCTTCAGCTGGGGTGGTGTTGGTTGGGGCCAGATGCTCAACAGTCAGTACCCGGACCTGGACATGCAGTTCATGGAGGTCCCCGCCGCCAGCGGTGGCGGCATGGGCACCCAGCGCCTGGGCACCGGCATCACTGGCCTGGTCGCCATCAAGAAACAGGACGACCCGGACCGGGTGCGCGAACTGGTCTCGATCATCAACTACCTCGCTGCGCCCTTCGGCAGCACCGAGGAACTCCACACCCGCTGGGGTGAGGAAGGCATCCACCACACCTGGGACGAGGAACAGTCCACCCCGGTCCTCACCGACACCGGCATCGCCGAGGTCGGCCGAGAGTTCACCTATGTCGGCTGCAGCCCGTACGTCGTGTTCAACCCCGGCTACCAGGAGAAGACCAAGGCCTTCCACGACCTGGAGACCCGGATCATCCCCAACGGTCGCACCGACGCCTCGATCGGGCTGTACTCGGCCACCAATGATGAAAAGGGATCGGTCCTGAAGACCCAGCTCGAAGACGCAATCGGTGAGATCATGCGCGGCCAACGCACCTTGTCCGACCTGGACGCGGCCCTCGACGAGTACCGATCCGCAGGAGGGGATCAGATCCGCGAGGAGTTCGAGCGGGCCCTGGGGTGACCGGTGTTGGGGTGATCCGACAGGCCCGGCCCCGGTAGGCTGCTCACCGTGCTGAGAGTCGTTGTCCTGGTGTCCGGTTCGGGAACCCTGCTGCAGTCGTTGATCGATGCCACCCAGGATCCGTCCTATGCGGTCGAGATCGTGGCCGTCGGCGCCGACCGCGCCTCGGCCTACGGGTTGGTCCGGGCCCAGGAGGCCGGCATCGCGACCTTTGCCCATCCGTTCCGCAAGGGTGGGGACCGGGCCGCCTGGGATCGTGAACTCACCGAGCTCGTCGCCGCTCACGACCCCGATGTGGTCGTCTCGGCCGGCTTCATGAAGCTCGTCGGGGAGGCCTTCCTCGACCGTTTCTCCGGCAAGATGGTCAACACCCATCCGGCGTTGCTGCCGTCGTTCCCCGGCATGCACGGCGTCCGAGACGCCCTCGAGTACGGAGTCAAGGTCACCGGCGCCACCTTGTTCGTGGTCGACGCCGGGGTCGATTCCGGCCGCATCATCGACCAGCGCAGCGTCCATGTCCGCGACGACGACACCGAGGAATCCCTGCACGAACGGATCAAGGCCGAGGAACGCGAGATGCTGGTCGAGCACCTGCGTCGCCGCGCGACCGGCGAGTGGTTCGGCGCCTGAGGAATGCGTTAGCCTGACACCACACGACTGGCGCAGGTGGGGACCACCACCGGGGAGTGAACCAAGACATCGCGCATCGCCCGCCTGGGTGCGCACACCACGTCCTAGGAGTGACAGATGACGTCCACCCCCGCCGACCGGATCCCGCTCAAGCGCGCCCTGGTCTCCGTGTACGACAAGACCGGTCTGGTCGAGCTCGGCCACGCTCTGGCCAAGGCCGGTGTCCAGGTGGTGTCCACCGGAAGCACCGCCGCCAAGCTCGCCGAAGCCGGCGTCGAGGTGACCCCGGTCGAGGCACTCACCGGCTTCCCCGAATGTCTCGACGGTCGGGTCAAGACCCTGCACCCCAAGGTACACGCCGGCATCTTGGCCGATCGCCGACTCGACAGCCACCGCGAACAGCTCTCCGAGCTCGGTGTCGAACCCTTCGACCTGGTGGTGTGCAACCTCTACCCGTTCACCGAGACGGTCGCCTCCGGCGCCACTGCCGATGAATGCGTCGAGCAGATCGACATCGGCGGCCCCTCCATGGTCCGGGCCGCCGCCAAGAACCATCAGTCGGTCGCGGTGGTGACCACCCCGTCCGACTACGACCAGGTGATCGAGGCGCTGGGCAGCGACGGCTTCAGCCTGGCCGAGCGTCAGCAGCTGGCTGCCAAGGCGTTCGTGCACACCGCCAGCTACGACGTCGCGGTGGCATCGTGGATGGGCAATGTCTTGGTCGACACCTCCGAGGGCACCAGCTTCCCGGCCTGGATCGGCGCGACCTGGGACAAGCAGGCCAGCCTGCGGTATGGGGAGAACCCTCATCAGCCTGCCGCGCTGTATCGCAACGGACATGGCCATCCGGGTCTGGCCGGCGCCGAACAGCTGCACGGCAAGGAGATGTCGTACAACAACTATGTCGACACCGACGCCGCCCGCCGCGCCGCATACGACTTCGACCAGCCGGCCGTGGCGATCATCAAGCATGCCAATCCCTGTGGGATCGCCGTCGGCACCGACATCGCCGAGGCTCACCGCCTCGCCCACGCCTGTGACTCGCTGTCGGCCTTCGGCGGGGTGATCGCCGCCAACCGGGTGGTGACCGCAGACATGGCCCGCCAGGTCGCAGAGGTCTTCACCGAGGTGATCTGCGCCCCCGACTACGAGCCGGAAGCGCTGGAAATCCTGACCGGCAAGAAGAACATCCGGATCCTCAAGGTCGAACCGCGCCGCACGGGCGGGGTGGAGACCCGCGCCATCGACGGCGGCCTGCTGATGCAGGCCAGCGATGCCGTCGACGCCGAGGGTGACGATCCGCAGAGCTGGACCTTGGCCGCCGGCGAACCCGCTGACGAGCAGACCCTGGCCGACCTGGCCTTCGCCTGGACCGCCTGCCGTGCGGTGAAATCCAATGCGATCCTGCTCGCCGCCGGTGGTGCCTCGGTCGGAGTCGGCATGGGGCAGGTCAACCGGGTCGACTCCTGCAAGTTGGCCGTCGAGCGGGCCGGAGAACGGGCCGCCGGATCGGTCGCGGCCTCCGACGCCTTCTTCCCCTTTGCCGACGGGCCAGCGATCCTGCTCGAGGCCGGGGTGAGGGCGATCGTCCAGCCCGGCGGATCGAAGCGCGACGACGAGACCATCAAGGCTGCCCAGGAGGCCGGAGTGACCCTCTACCTCACCGGCACCCGCCACTTCTTCCACTGACGCCAAGGGACAGATCCATGACTGCACAGAAGATGTTGGGCAAGCCGCTGGCCGCCCGGATCAAGACCGATCTCGCCGAGCGGGTCGCCGCCCTCAGCGCCAAGGGGATCACTCCAGGTCTGGGGACCGTGTTGGTCGGCGACGACCCCGGCAGCCATTCCTATGTCAAGGGCAAGCACCGGGACTGCGCCGAGGTCGGCATCAATTCGATCCGGGTCGACCTGCCCGCCGATGTCGACCAAGCCACCCTGGACGCCGAGCTGGACCGGCTGAATCAGGACCCGGCCTGCACCGGCTACATCGTCCAGCTCCCGCTGCCCAAGCACCTCGACGAGAACGCCGCCCTCGAACGGGTTGACCCGGACAAGGATGCCGACGGGCTCCATCCGACCAACCTCGGCCGCTTGGTGCTCGGCACCCCCGGCCCGCTGCCCTGCACCCCGCGCGGCATCGTTGAGCTGCTGCGGGCCCACGACGTGGAACTCAACGGCGCTGAAGTGGTGGTGATCGGACGCGGCACCACGATCGGTCGCCCGATGGGGCTGGTCCTGACCCGTCGGTCCGAGAACTCGACGGTCACCCTCTGTCACACCGGAACCAGGGACCTCGCCGCGCACACCCGCGAGGCTGACATCGTGATTGCTGCCGCCGGGGCTCCGCGTCTGCTGACAGCCGACATGATCAAGCCGGGCGCTGCTCTGGTTGCGGTCGGCATCACCCGTACCGATGAGGGCCTGGTCGGCGACCTGGACGAATCGGTGTGGGAGAAGGCATCGCTGATCGCGCCGGTCCCCGGCGGGGTCGGCCCGTTGACCCGTGCCATGTTGCTCAGCAATGTCGTCGACCGGGCCGAATTGCTCGTCGATGCCCGCTGACAAGATCTCGACCACGACGGCGGCCACTGTCCCTGCGGTGCAGTGGCCGCTGTTGGTCGTCCTGGCCGGAGTGGCAGGAGGTCTGGCCTGCGCCTTCCTCGTTGAATGGCGCACCGGTGCCGGGATCGTCGGTGTGGCAGTCGGGGTCGGAGCAGTGCTCCGTCTGACCCTGTCGGACCGGTTGACCGGTCTCCTGCGGGCCCGGAGCCGTGGCTTCGATGTGGCCCTGCTGACGCTGATGGCCGCGGGGATCATCATCGGGGCGATCGTGATCCCGGCGGCCCCCGGTCAGTAGGCCCGGTCAGTAGGTTGTCGCGCTCATCAAGGCGACGAAGGCGACCATCGAGACCACGCCGATGATGACGCCGATGATGAGCATCACGGTGCCGATGATGCCGAGGATGCGTCCGGCCACGAGGTTGCCACGGTCGCTGTACATGCCCGGACTGGCATCGATCTCGCGCAGGGCCTTGGTCCCCATCACCCAGGCGAACGGACCGAGGAAGGGCATGGCAATGATGGACAGGATTCCCATCACCAGCACCGGCACCGACCGCGGATGGGTCTGGGCGATCGGCATCCCGTACGGTGACGACTGGACGTAGGCCTCGTACGGGTTGCTTGACTTCTCGGCGTAGGGGTCAGGACCGTACGGGTTGCTCATGGCCCCAATTGTGGCAGATCGAACAACCGGTCAGCCGAACAGTTGAATCAGATAGGTGATCGCGCCGATCGAGGTGCCGATGGCGCTCAGGATGATGCCGGCGGTGATCATGCCCTGCCCGGTCCAACGACCCGGGTTGGCCGACATCTCCTTGTTGGCAGAGATGCCCAGGACCAGACCGACCACACCGGCCGGGACACAGCAGACCATGGACACGATGCCGAGCACGAGGGTCGGCACTGCCCGGGGATGGTTGATCGCCAGCGCAGGACCGCCATAGGCTGCGGGCATCCGGTTGTAAGGGTTCTGCTGGGCATAGGGGTTCTGCTGGGCATAGGGATTCTGCTGCCCGTACGGATTGGGTGCCTGGTACTGGTTCGGAGGATTCGCCGGCGCCTGGTAGGCCGGGAAGCTCTCTGTCGGGGGCGGGGTCGGCTGCTGGTACGGGTTGGGCGCCGGAGTCTGCTGCCCGTACGGAGTCTGCTGACCGTATGGGGCCGAGCTCACTTGCGACGGTGGCGGGTCTGCAGGCGGCTGGGGACCGGGCGCGGCATCCATCGGGGCCGGGGCCTCGTAGCCGCCCGACATCGGCGAGTAGTCGTCGGTGCTGGCCGATGGTGCCGAGTAGGGGTCGGTGGCCGACCCGGCCGAGTAGGGGTCGGTCCCGGAAGTGGCATACGGATCGGCCGCTGAAGCAGCCGAGTACGGGTCTGCGGAGCCCGAACCGGCGCCGTACGGGGAGTAGTCGTCATTCGAGGCGGGAGCCGCGCTGTCCCCGTACGGGGAGTAGTCGTCGGCCGGACCATAATTGTCGGTCGCCGACGGGGCCGACTCGTCCAGCCCTTCGACCTGGAAGGCGCCCGGCTCGAAGCCACCGCTGGCCTCACTGGACCAGGGCGACCAATCGTCGCCGGCGCTGTCCCCATGACTGGAATCGACCTGACCGGAGTCATCCTGACCGGAGTCGGGGCCGTGGCCGCCGGACGACGCGTCCGACGCAGCGGCCTGGTCGGGCTGGTCAGCCGACCCGTCGCTCGGCTGCCAACCGCTCGGCTCCCATGGGCGGGGGGCCCACTCGCCAGAGTTGTCCTGGTCGTCCTGGCCGTTGGAATCAGTCATGGGGACAGTCTCACCTCTCGAGGGTCCAGGGTTGAACCGTGAACGTCAGCCGATCAGGCCGAGCTCGGTGACCGCAGTGCGCTCCTCGGAGAGCTCAGCAACCGAGGCATCGATCTTGGCTCGGGAGAAGTCATTGATCTCCAGGCCCTGGACGATCTCGTAGTTGCCGTCCCGGGTGGTCACCGGGAAGGAGGAGATCAGGCCCTCGGGCACACCGTACGAACCGTCCGAGGGGACCGACATCGACACCCAGTCACCTTCCGGCGTGCCGAGCAGCCAGTCGTGCATGTGGTCGATGGTGGCATTCGCTGCGGAGGCTGCGCTGGACGCGCCACGGGCCTCGATGATCGCTGCACCACGCTTGGCAACGGTCGGGATGAAGTCGTTCTCCAGCCAGGCCTGGTCGTTGACGACCTCAGCGGCGGGCCGGCCGTTGATCTTGGCGTTGAAGATGTCGGGGTACTGGGTGGCCGAGTGGTTGCCCCAGATGGTGAGGTTGGTGATGTCGTTGACGGTGACACCGGCCTTCGCCGCGAGCTGGCTGAGCGCGCGGTTGTGGTCCAGACGGGTCAGTGCGTTGAACCGCTCGTTCGGGACGTCGGGGGCGTTGTTCATGGCGATCAACGCGTTGGTGTTGGCCGGGTTGCCGGTGACCAGGACGCGGATGTCGTCGGCGGCATGGTCGTTGAGGGCCTTGCCCTGAGGGGCGAAGATGCCACCGTTGTCCTTGAGCAGGTCGCCACGCTCCATGCCCTTGCCGCGCGGCTTCGCGCCGACCAGGAGGGCGACGTTGACGCCGTCGAAGACCTGGTTGGGGTCATCGCCGATCACGACATTGTCCAGCAGCGGGTAGGCGCAGTCGTCGAGCTCCATAACCACGCCTTCGAGCGCCTTCAACGCTGGGGTGATCTCCAGCAGGTGCAGAGCGACCGGCTGGTCCTTGCCCAGCAGATCACCATTGGCAATGCGGAACAGCAGGCTGTAGCAGATTTGGCCGGCGGCGCCGGTCACCGCAACCTTGACAGGTGTTTTGCTCACTTGTGGCAACTCCTCGAGGTGTGTGGAGGGAGGTACGTGGACCTCGGGCGCAGTCTCGCGCAGTGCAGACGTTACCGCTTGCCCCTGCCGTTGTGCTGATCGGGCTCAGATCCGGCCGCCGGACTCGACGATGGTGCGCAACCGCTCGAGGTCCTCGGTCACCATCTGGCAGTCCCGGTCGAACTCGTCGTCGGTCAACTCGATCTGGCGGACGGTGAAGACCACCTCACTGCCGTACGGATGGGCCAGCACCCGCAGTGGATTGGTGACGGTGGTGCCTGACGGCAGGATGACGTCGTGGTCCAGCACGCCGAGGTCATTGCGGGGCACGAATCGGAGCACCACCTCACCCATCGGGGACTGGGCGACCAGATCATCGCCACGCAGCTCGATCTCGGACCGGGCCAGGCCAGCCGCCCAGTCGGGGAGATGGGTCGGGTCCGCGGCGTAGCCGTACACCTGCGCAGGCGAGGCGGCGATGACTGTGCTGATGTGACGAGATCTCATCCACGAACTTTATGTCCTCAGTCGGTGGTCGGGATGCAGCTCAGTCGCGGCGCCACTTCCATGTAAGGTGCGCACCATGGGGATGGACGCGCATGCGGCCACTCCCTCGGTCTCACGGCGTGACACTGCCCGTCGCGCCCTGGACAGAGCAACCGCCCAGAATGGCATGTCTCTACTGGTCCACGGACTGCCGGGGATGGGCAAGACCTGGTTCATTCGTGAACTCCTGGATCAGGCGCGCTCGGACGGGGAGTGGGTGGTCAGTTACACCAGTGCCGACGAGATCGAACAGAACGAGCCGTACGGATTTGTCGAACGCATTCTCGCGGCGGCAGGGGTGCCGTTCGGAGACTTCGAACCCTTGCACGACCCACAGGTGCAGCCGGTGGCGGTCGGTCGCGCGATCCTGAAACTCTTCCACGAGGTCGGTGGCGATGCTCGCTACCTCATGGCCTTCGACGACGTCCAGTGGATCGATCCGCAGTCGGCGCAGGTCCTGCGGTATCTGATCCCCCGGCTGACCAAGGTCGGGATCTTCGGCGTGTACGGGGCACGGACTCCCCACCTGCCCGACTCGTTCGGAGCCCACCTCGATGAGCTGACCCGCACCGATCCGTACCATGACCAGACCCATCTGGCCCCGCTGACGGTGGAGGGGATCCGTGCACTGGCCACCGAGCGGTTGGGCGCCACGATCTCGCCCCGCAGCGGTGAACGGCTCCACATGGCCACCGGCGGGTCGATCCTGCATGTGGTGACCGTGCTCGACCACCTGACCCCGGCCGAGATCTCCAAGTTGCACATGGCCTGGGACATCCCGTTGCGCGGGGTCCTGGCCTCGGACAACCCACTGTTGGCCGGATACCGCATGCTCAGCACCTCCGCGCAGGCCAGTACCGACATCGTCTGCCTGAGCCGTAATGCGATTTCGCGGTCGGAACTGGCCGCTGCGGCCTCACAGCTGGGCGAACAGGTCTGTGTCGACGAAGCCATCACCGCTGGGGTGGTGGTCGAGTCAGGCTTCGGTACGACCATTTCGCCGGTCCACGCCCTCGTCGCCCATGCCGTACGGGAATCGTTGCCGCCCAGCCGTACTCGAGCGGTGTATCGGGCCCTGGCCGAGATCAACGATGGATACAGTTCGATCCGGTTCCGGCTGGAGTCGGCCGAACACCTCGACGAGGATCTGCTCGGCCAGGTCCGTGAGTATGTCGACATTGCTGCCCGGACCCACGCCTTCGCCGGCATCTATGCCGTGTTGCGTGCCGCGCTCGCTCTGGTGCCGGATCGCGCCGATCCGCTGCGCCACGAACTACTGGTCGATCTTGGTCTGGTCGCGATCCAGGACAAGTCGGTCTACCTGTTGCTGGACCTGTACGACGAGTACCAGGCACTGGCCTCGACATCACTGGTGAACGAGTTGTTGGCCGTCATGGTGGCGGCCTTCCACCCGGAACAGCTGTTCCCCCAGGAGAAGGTCATTGCGATGGTCATGCGGGCGCCGACCTCGCCCGACGATGTCGCGATCCAGGCCCATCTGGCGTTCATGTTGGTCATCATGACCATGCGGACCTTCGACTACTCGCCGCTGGAGATGTTGGCGCCCTTGGCCAAGGGGCTGATGGCCCGGGTGCCCCGGGATCCTGCCGAGCTCAGTGATCCACGGCTGGCGTGGATGGTTGATCCTGACGGCTATCTGGTCCTGCTGGACTGTCTCGAAATCGTGAATCTGCACCGCGCTTCTCGGATGGAGGAGACCAAGGCCGAGCTGCCCGCACTGATGGAGCGGGCGCGCCAGTTGCCCCGCAGTGCGCTGAAGGCCGATGCGATCGGCACCCTGGCCGGGGCCGCCGGACAGGTCGGTGACATCCCCCTGGCCCGGGAACTGGCTGCCGAGGCGGTCGAGATGTTGGACTACATCTCCAAGCCGTGGATGGCCGGCACAGCGCGTCTGGTGTTGGCTGAGAGCTTGTTGCTGTTGGGGGAGATCGACGCCGCAGCTGAGATGATCGCCGACGCCAAGGATGTGGCTTTCGACTCCGCCGATGTCGAGGCGCGCCCGAGCTTTGCCGGCCTGGGAGCGATTGCGGCCGCGATGGCCGGCAAGCCCGAAGCTGGGGGACTGGCCCGCCAGGCACAGGCACTCCACGACTTCACCTGGGAGGGGTACGGGCCTGACCTGGCGGTACTGGCCGACTGTGAGATCGCCCGGGTCAACGGGGAACCGCAGAAGGTGCTGGATGTCATCAAGGCCGCACCGGTGGATCGGATGGTGAACACTCGTCGCGGTTTCCTCACTCACCGGGCCCACGCATTGCTCGATCTCGGCCTGCTCGATGAGGCCGAGGAACAGATCGCTCAACTCGCGCAGTGGCGAGGCACCCGCTGGGCCGAGTGCTGGGGTGCCCTGGGCTGGTTGCAGGGCCGACTCGCCCAGGCCCGAGGAGACTCGGCGCGGGCGGAGGAGCTCTTCACCGAGGCGCTCGACGATGGCCAACTGCCGCTGCCGCAAGCCCTCACGCTGATCGATCTCGCCGGGCTGTACGGGGCCACCGGGCGCGCGGATCGTGCCCGCTCGACCTATCAGCAGGCCCGCAGGATCCTCACCAGGACCGGGGCCGTGGCCTACCTGCCGCGAGTCGAACAGGGACTGGCTGAGCTGCGTTCGGCCGATCGGTCCGAACAGGACCGGCTGCTGGGCGCTCTCACCGCTCGGGAACGAGAGATTGCCAGTCATCTGCTGAATGGCCGATCGAACCAGCAGATCGCCGAGGATCTGGTGGTCTCGGTCGCGACCGTGCGTTTTCATGTGTCGAACCTGCTGCACAAATTGCAGATCACCTCCCGTGCCGAAGTGGCGCGGGTGTTGCGGGAACCACGCTCGATGCTTGATCCCCGCAACACCCGCTGACCCTTCCCTGCCTGGCTGTTTCCAGCGTGTGTCAGCTGTGCCGACGTCGTCGGTCAGCCAACAGCAGGGCTGCGCCACCACCGGTCAGGAGTGCGCCGAGTCCCAGAACCCAGCCCGTTCCTGCCGTCGACCCGGTGTTGGGCAGTTCTGGCGGAGGCGGCGGAGCGTCCACCCGGACCGTCTGCCGTTCGGCATTCAGGTCGGTGTGGGTGGCCAACAACCTCTCCGATTCCGCTGAGTCAGCACCGGACCCGTCGCCGGTGTCGGCCTCGTCGTCGACCGGGGTGACCCAGCCGTCGAACGGGGCTGCGCCACCGAAGGTGGTCAGGCCAGTCACAGCGGTGGGCTCGGCCAGCGCAGCCGGTGCCGCGTCCTGGTCCCTGTCGGTGTTCTGGCCCCTGTCGGTGTCCTGGCCAGCGACCTGGTCGTCGGGACGATCGGCATCACGAGGCACCAGGTACAGCCATTCGAAGACGACCAGCGTCTGTCGGGCATAGGTGTCAGGGATGTCGAAGTCGACGTGGACGATGCCTGCAGACTGTGTGGCCACGAAGGTGGTCGCACCGTGGATCCCGGTGGACTGTCCGGTCTCGTACAGCATGACGGTGCCGCGGACCACGTAGGTCTCACCGATCTTCAGCCCGGCGTAGGAGACATCGTCGCGCAGGGTGCCGCCGTCCGCATCGAGGAGTCGGTCACCATCGGCCAGGTCGTAGGCATCGGTGTCGATGCTGGGCCGGTGGACGGTCTGGTCCTCATCGGTGATGTCGGCATGGGCAGCCACCTCGATGTCGTCGAGCCACAGATGCTCGAAGACCACGATGACGGTGCCCAAGAGCTGACCCTCGGCCACGGTGAACTGCAGGTCCACCGATCCGTCAGCGCTCTGCGGGGTGAAGGTCACCTCTGAGGTGATCCCCGTCGCCTGCGCCGTGCCGTCGGCGGTGCGGATCATGAGCTCACCGCGCACGGTGTACTCCTGGCCCACCCGAAGGCCTTCGTAGGTGACCGTGTCGACGATCGTTGCCTCGTCGGTTTCGGCCAGGAAGTCGTCTCCGTCCTCGCCATCGGTCGCACTGGTGCCCAACCGAGGCCGATGGACCGTCTGGTCCTGGTCATCGATGTCGGCGTGCACCGCCACCTCGACGCCATCACGCTGCAGGGACTCAAAGACGACGATGGTCTCGCCGTGCAGCTCCCCGGCAGGGATCGTGAAGCTGAGGGTCTCGGTTCCCGAAGAAGCGGTCGGGGTGAACGTCAACTCCTGGGTGATCCCGGTCGGCACGGCATTGCCGTCGCCGTCACGGACCATCAGCTCACCCTTGAGGGTGTATTCCTTGCCGGGCTCGAGCCCGGAGTACGTCACGACGTCATCGACGGTCACCTCACCGGTCGGGGCGAGATGCTTGTCACCGTCGGCGGCGTCGCTGGCGGAGGTGCCCAGGCGTGGCCGGTAGACGGTCTGGAAGTCGTCGTCGATGTCGGCGTGGGTCGCAACCAGGGTGGCGCCGTCGTAGAGCTCCTCGAAGACGACGATGGTCTCGCCACGCAGCATGCCGTCGGGGACGGTGAAGGTCAGTTCGACGCTGCCGTCGGAGGCCTCCGGAGTGAAGGTTCGCTCGGCGGTGATGCCGGTGTCGACGGGCTTGCCGTCGGCGTCCCGGGTCACCAAGGTGCCGGCCAGGGTGTATTCCCTGCCAGGCTTGAGGCCTTCGTACGCGACGGTGTCGGTGACCTTCGCCTCACCGTCCTGCGGCAACAGCTTGTCGCCCTCGACGCCGTCGCGGGCGGTCGTGCCGATCCGGGGGCGGTACACAGTCTGGTCCTCGTCGTCGATGTCGGCATGGACCGCGACCTTCTGCTTGCCCTGGAAGAGTTCCTCGAAGACGACGACCACTTCACCCTGCAGCTGCGAAGCAGGGATCGTGAAGGCCAGCTCGACCGAGCCCGAGGGTTCGGTCGGGGTGAACTCCATTTCCTGGGTGATGCCGGTGGCAGTTGACGTGCCGTCCGCGTTGCGGATCATCAACTCACCCTCGAGGCGGTAGCGCTCGCCCGGGACCAGGCCGGCATAGGTGACGGTGTCGACCACGGTGACCTCGTCGTCCCCGGCGAGGTAGTCGTCGCCGTCGGACTGGTCGAGGGCCTCGGTGGTGATCCGGGGCTTGGCCCGCCAGGTGATCACGCCGTCGTCGGTATGGGTGGTGACATCGCCGCGGGCAATCATCAGGGTCTGGGTCCGAGGCTCGGTGTTGGTGACGAGCAGGCCAGTGCTCTCCGGCCCGGTGACTGCAGCGCTGAGCGATGCCGAGCCGGCTGGTGCGGTCGCTGGCACGTCGAACCACAGGTCAACTCCGGTCGGGACAGCGGACAGGTCAACAGGTTCCCCGTCGGACGTCACGAGGGGGTAGTCGCCGGTGACGGTCACGGCGGCGGTTTCCTCGGACGAGGTGATCCGGATCGGGCCGACGAGGTCGCCGGCCTGGTCCTGGTCGGCCACGACCTCGAGACTCAGCGAGGGGCCCACCGTCTCTGGGCGGCCCGTGTTCTCGTCACCGGTCATGTGGTCGTAGACCTGGCGGACCCGGTCGTCGGCTGCGTCGGACCCACTTGAGGTCTGGTAGGCGAAGCCATCGGTGAAGTGCCAGATCGCGGCCTGAGTTGCAGCGATGGCCTCCTCCTCCGTGAGGCCCGGCACCTCGGTCAGTGCCCGATAGGCCTCGAGTGACAGATTGGGGTAGCTGTTGTAGACAATCCAGGCGACTTTCTCCCGTACGGTCTCGCTGGTGGCGAAGTTGTTGTCGCCGGGAAAGGACTCCCAGTCGCCCACGCCGACGTCAAGAGGCTGCCGGGCCGAGACCGTCAGCTCGACGCAGTAGGCACGACTGATCTGGTCCGGACCCACATGCAGCGGGAACAAGGTGGTGACTTGGCCATTGACGGAGAGGCCTTGGACATTCTCCTCGCTCGGGCCGAGTGTGGGATAGCCGTCTGGGAAATCGGGGATGTCGGCCTTGGCGAGGGGGGCGTTCAGGCCCAGCGCCATCAGGACGGTGACCACGATGCCCAGCACGAGGCCGGGTCTGGCCATGCGCAGGAAGGGTCGATTTTTCAGCATGCGGTCAAGCTAGGGAAACCGGCCCGAGAATCACCTAGCCAAATGGATAGGTTCGACACAAGGATCGGAACCGGTCCGCTCCCACTCGCCTGTCCCGTCACCGTCGGGCATGCCCGCGGCCGTGGCTGAGCTGATGCAGCGGAGGCGGAGGCTAGCATTCAGCCATGGACGGGCTGGTTGACCGGCAAGGCCGGGTCGCACGGGATCTGCGAGTCTCGCTGACGGATCGCTGCAACCTGCGCTGCGCCTACTGCATGCCCGCCGAAGGACTTCCGTGGCTGCCGAACGACGAAGTGCTCTCCGACGCCGAGGTCAACCGCCTGATCCGGATCGGGGTCGAGTCCCTCGGCATCACCAAACTTCGCTTCACCGGTGGTGAGCCACTCCTGCGTCCCGGGCTGGAAGGCATTGTGCAGGCAGCCAAGCAGCTTCGCACCCCGACCGGCGAAGTCCCGGAGACGGCCCTGACCACCAATGGACTCGGCCTGGACAAACGCCTTGCCGGGCTGGTCGCAGCAGGCCTGGACCGGGTCAATGTCTCCCTCGACTCCCTCGACCGGCAACGTTATGCCACGCTCACCCGACGAGACCGGCTGCCCGACGTCCTGCGTTCGTTGGAGGCTGCCGATGCCGCCGGACTGCACCCGGTCAAGGTCAATGCGGTCGTCATGCGCGACAGCAACGAGGACGACATAGTCCCGCTTGCGCTGCACTGCCTGAGCCGGGGCTACGAGCTGCGCTTCATCGAACAGATGCCACTCGGCCCCCAAGGCGAATGGGATCGTGACGCCATGGTCACCCAGACCGAGATCCTGGACCGGCTCCGGACCCGGCTGGAACTCACGCCGATCGGAGACGGGCGGGGATCGGCCCCGGCCGAGCTGTGGCAGGTTGCTGCCGACCGAACCCAACCCGGTGGTCGGATCGGTGTCATCGCTTCGGTGACCAGCCCGTTCTGTGCCGCCTGCGATCGGACTCGACTGACATCCGACGGACAGATCCGGTCCTGCCTGTTCTCTCGGCGCGAGACCGATCTGCGTGGACTGCTGCGCGGTGGAGCCAGTGATTCGGGCATCGCCGAGGCCTGGCAGGCCACCCAGTGGGCCAAACCCCCGGCCCACGGCATCGACGAGGACGGATTCGTCCAGCCGGCTCGGACCATGAGCGCCATCGGGGGATGACGAGTCCGAGGAGGACAGATGTTGGTGCGTTTCTTTGCCGGTGCCGCTGAAGCTGCCGGGTGTTCCTCACAGGAGATCGATGCGTACGGTCGGGATGTGGCCGCCGTGACTGCGGCACTGGCCGAGGGCAACGACCGGCTGGCCCGGGTGCTGGCCGTGTCCGCACTGCTCGCCGACGGCGTGCGGGTCACCGATGCCACCCAGGATCTGAGTGGGGCCAGCCACCTGGATGTCCTGCCACCGTTCGCCGGGGGATGACCGAACGCCCACTCCGCGGCACGACACCGGCATCCGCACGGTGCACCGAAGGAAGATCTGAAGCTGCACAAGGAGAGTCGTGACTGAGGAGCTCGAACGGATCGTGGATGCTGCGATCGTGGACGCCGACATCGACACCGTCGCGTTGACCGCAGCTGCAGACGATCCGCGTGCCGGAGCGGTCGTCACCTTCTGCGGTGTGGTGCGCAACCACGACCATGGCCGGGCCGTGAGCGGTATCGACTATGTCGGACACCCGTCGGCAGAGTCGATCCTGGACGGACTGGCGCGCGAGCTTGTCACCAGGGAGGGGATCCACCGGATCGTGGTGCGACATCGGGTCGGTGGTCTCGGGGTTGGGGGTGTGGCCCTTTTCCTGGCGGTGGCAGCCTCCCACCGCCAGCAGGGATTCGATTGCGCCAGCGACCTGGTCGAGCGCATCAAGGCCGAATTGCCGATCTGGAAGAAGCAATACTTCACCGACGGGGCGCATGAATGGTCCGAGTGCCCATGAGCGTCCCGATTGATGTCGAGCACCATCTCTCCCGTGTGCGTGCGCTGGCCGATCCGCTGCCCGCGGTCGAAGTTCCGGTGACGGCTGCTGCCGGACGGGTCCTCGCCACCGACGTCACAGCACGACTTGCTGTGCCCGCGTTCGACAACTCTGCGATGGACGGGTTCGCCGTGCGGTCAGCCGACCTGAGCGTTGGTGTCGGCTTGAGGGTCATCGGTGATGTGCCAGCCGGGGCGGCTTCGCTGCCTCAGATCGCGCCCGGAGAAGCGGCCCGGATCATGACCGGTGCACCGCTCCCACCCGGTGCCGACTGTGTCGTCCAGGTCGAACTGACCGACCAGCCAGTCGGTGACGCGCCGCTGCCCGAGGTGGTGGTCGTGCACGAGGTGGTCCCGGCCGGCCGGCACATTCGCCGTACCGGAGAGAACGTCACACCGGGCGATCTGGTGCTTGCTGCAGGCCAGCCGATGACCCCGGCTGCCGTGTCCGCTGCGATCTCGGTCGGTCACGGCACCGTCCGGATCCGCCGGCGGCCGAGGATCGCGGTGCTGTCGACCGGCTCCGAACTCGTGCCGCCGGGGCAGGCGCCCGGGCCGGGACAGATCCCGGACTCCAACTCGTCCCTGCTGGCCGGGTTGGCGGTCTCGTTCGGGGCAGAGGTGGTCATGGTCGGTACGGTCAGCGACGATCCCGACGAGTTCCGTGCTGCCTTGGCCACCGCCGGTCGGGCCGACCTGGTCGTGACCTCTGGTGGGGTGTCGGCCGGTGCCTTCGAAGTCGTGCGACAGGTGACCTCCGGTGAGGTCAGCTTCGGGCCGGTGGCGATGCAGCCGGGCAAACCGCAAGGAGTCGGCACCGTGCAGGTCGGTGACCCGACACGGGCCAACCTCCATCGGGTGCCGATGCTTGCCCTGCCTGGCAATCCGGTGAGTGTCTTCGTCTCGGCCTGGCTCTTCGTGCGGCCACTGATCGCGGCGCTGGCCGGGGCCTCCGACCACTGGCGATCTGTGACGGTTCCGGTCGGTGATCAGTGGCGATCGCCCCGGGGCCGCCGGCAGTACGTGCCGGTTCGATTCGAGGATGGTACGGCCAGACTCACCCACCGGCTCGGGTCCGGGTCGCACCTGGTGGCATCATTGGCTGATGCCCAAGGTCTCGCCGTGGTGGCGGCCGAGATCGAGCAGGTGCGTGAGGGTGACGTGCTCGAGGTGTTCCTGATTGACTGAGGCCATGAGGTTCACCCATCTCGACGAGGCCGGCCATGCCCGGATGGTCGACGTCACCGAGAAGTCCCCGACGGTCCGGTCGGCCACGGCGGAGGCCTTCGTCGCCTGCTCGGTCGACGTCATCGCCGCGCTGCGGGACGGAACCGTCCCCAAGGGTGATGTCCTCGCCGTGGCTCGGGTGGCCGGTATTGCCGCCGCCAAGAAGGTGCCGGACCTGCTGCCATTGGCCCATGTCATCGGGGTGCACGCAGTGGTCGTCGACCTGGAAATCACCGATGACGGGCTGGCGATCAGCGCACAGGTGCGCACCGCGGACCGAACCGGAGTCGAGATGGAGGCACTGACCGCAGTCACCGTGGCTGCACTGGCCGTGGTCGACATGGTCAAGGGGGTCGATCGGTCTGCCGAGATCGTCCACGCCCGGGTGACCGGCAAGTCCGGTGGGCGCAGCGGCGACTGGACCCGCTGACGCACGAGCGGACCGAACTGAATCATCCCGGGTTGGTGCTCCCATTTCCAACGGGATCGGCAGGGCAGCCATCTGCCCGGCTCGGCTCAGGGCGCAGGATCCCTCGAGTGATCTGCGCCGTCGAGCTGTTCGACGACATGGCTCAACAGGCCGCCGACGACAGCGATCGTGTCGCGGGCGCCACCGCGGGAGCCGGGCGCATTGATCACGACGGCAGGCAGACAGCCGTCGAGGTGCACCGTGCCGGCCAGCCCTCGTGACAGCAGCGCCTTGGGCGAGTGCATGGCTCCGCGACGGCGTACCTCTTCCATCAGCCCTGGCAGCTCGGCATCCACCAGCGGCCGGATCGCCTCGACAGTGACGTCGCTGGGCGCGATCCCGGTGCCCCCGGTGGTCATCACAATCCGTGCCCCGGCCGTGACGGCTGCGGTGATGGCGTCCCGGATCGCCTCGATCTCGTCGGGCACGATCACCGCTTCGGCGACCTCAAATCCGAGCTTGACCAGCCCGTCGCGCAGCACTGGCCCGGAGCGGTCCTCGTAGACCTGTGCCGCAGCACGATCCGAACAGGTGATGACAGCGGCACGGTGGCTCATGGGGCCAATCGTAGACGGCGAGAAAGACGTCGATTGGTCCGCAAAAGCGTCGGATATCATTGCGGCAGGACGCAATTGCGGATATCGGCCGCTGCCCGGCTCCTGGGAGTGAGCGATGACACCGTGCGCCGCTGGGTCGAGGCCGGTCGACTGACCGCGACTCCGGACGAGTCCGGTCGACAGACAGTCACCGGAGCTGAACTCGTCGCCCTCGCACAGGACTTGGCCGCTGAGCGTGACCTGGCCGCACTCGATCACGGGGTCGGCGCCCGGTCGGCCCGGAACCATCTCACCGGGCTGGTCAGCCGCATCGTCTCCGACCCCGTGATGAGCCAGGTCGAGCTCCAGTGCGGTCCCTACCGGATCGTCTCC
This sequence comes from uncultured Propionibacteriaceae bacterium, assembly GCA_945911015.1. Taxonomy (GTDB): domain Bacteria; phylum Actinomycetota; class Actinomycetes; order Propionibacteriales; family Propionibacteriaceae; genus Avipropionibacterium. Next base: position 115,037 of record CAMDZW010000001.1, on the reverse strand, counting down.
TTGATCTCGACCGAAGCAGTGACTGAGCTCGGGCTGGAGATCGGGAGCGTAGCCACCGCTGTCATCAAGGCCACCAACGTCTCGATCGAAGGACCACGTTCGTGAAAGGACTCAGCCTTCTGCTCGCGGCCCTGCTGCTCACCGCGTGCAGCCCGACGACGGAGTCCGGCGATGATCCGGTGACAGTCTTCGCTGCTGCCTCGCTGCAGCAGGTGTTTCCCGAGCTCTCACGCCAGGCAGGCATCGAGGCGAACTTTTCCTTTGACGGTTCCTCCGGGTTGGTCGACCAGATCCATGGCGGGGCACCGGCGGATGTCTTCGCCTCCGCCGACCAGCGCACCATGGACCGGGCTGTCGAGCTCGGCCTCATCGACAAAGCGCCGCAGATGTTTGCCACCAACGTTCTCGTGCTGGTGGTGTCGGCCGGCAATCCGGGCGGGGTGACCGGCCTTGACAGCTCCCTCGACCATGCCAAGTTGGTGGTGTGTGCACCTGAGGTGCCTTGTGGTGGCGCCACCGTCGCGCTGGCCGAGAAGCAAGGAGTCACCCTGCACCCGGTTTCGGAGGAGTCCAAGGTCACCGATGTGGTGGGCAAGGTGGCCTCGGGGCGAAGCTGATGCCGGGCTCGTCTATGCCACCGATGCCGCCTCGGCAGGTGAGGCGGTCGAGGTCATCGAGATCCTGGGCGCCGACGAGGATCCCAACACCTACTGGATTGCGGTGGTGAAGGATGCGCCGCATCCGGAAGCGGCCAGCCGCTTCGTCGCCGCGGTCCTCAACGGTGTCGACACCCTGGCAGGGTTCGGTTTCGGCCCGGCGCAGGCCTGAGCGGGATCTGGACGTCGATGCGTGGCTTTCCTCGGTGGGCCTGGCTCCCCTTCGTCCTGGGATGCCTGTTCCTGGTCGTGCCATTGCTGGGGATGGTCAGCCGGGTCGACTGGCTGTCTTTGCCGTCGCTGCTGACCAGCGAGCGCGCCGTCGAGGCACTCCGGCTGAGTCTGCTCACCTGCGTGGCGTCGACGCTTCTGGTGTTGGTGCTCGGGGTGCCGCTGGCCCTGGTACTGGCCCGCACCCGGCAGTGGTGGGCTGATGCCGTACGGACCCTCGTCACTGTTCCGATGGTGTTGCCACCGGTGGTGGCCGGTCTGGCGCTGCTGGTCACCTTTGGCCGTCGCGGGCTGATCGGTGCCCCGTTGTCGGTGCTCGGCGTCGAGATCGGCTTCACCACGGTGGCAGTGATCCTGGCCCAGACCTTTGTCGCCCTGCCCTATCTGGTGGTCTCCCTCGACGGCGCCCTGCGCACCACTGGCGCGGCGTACGAGGAGGCAGCCGCCCATCTGGGGGCGAGTCCGAGCCGTACGTTCTGGCGAGTGACGCTGCCGATGGCCGCACCGGCGCTGGGGTCGGGGACAGCTCTGGCCTTCGCCCGAGCACTGGGAGAGTTCGGTGCCAGCATCACCTTCGCCGGTTCCCTGCAGGGAGTGACCCGGACATTGCCGATGGAGATCTATCTCTTGCGTGAAACGGATTCCTCGCTCGCCTTGGCGCTGGGCCTGGTGCTGGTCGGTGTCGCGGTCTGCATCGTGGCCGTCTCGACCGTGCTGCCGAAGGTGGCCCAGCGATGACGCTCGACGTCGACCTCTCGCTGCCCGGACGGGTGAGTGCCTCCCTCAGCGCCGTTCCCGGTGAGACGACCGCCGTCGTGGGGGCCAATGGTGCCGGCAAGTCGTCCCTGCTGCAGGCGATCGCCGGCACGGTCCGACCGCACGGAACCATCCGTCTCCACGGCAGCGAACTGATCGACACCCCGCCGCATCAGCGTCGGATCGCCTACCTGCAACAGGATGCGCTGCTCTTTCCCCATCTGGATGTGCTCGACAATGTGGCCTTCGGACCGCGTGCGCGAGGTCTGTCCCGTACCGGATCACGAGCGCGGGCTCGCGCTGAGCTCGGCGCGGTGGGACTTGGCGAGCTGGCCGCGCGACGCCCCCGGCAGCTGTCCGGCGGCCAGGCCCAGCGGGTCGCAATCGCTCGCGCACTCGCGGTCGATCCGCAGCTGGTCCTGCTCGACGAACCCTTCGCGGCGCTCGACCCCTCGGTCACCCCAGGGCTGCGGCGACTGGTCCGTCAACGTCTCGTCGCCGTCGGAGTCGCGGCCCTGCTGGTGACTCACGAACTTCTCGATGTGGTCTCCCTGGCCGACCGGATGGTGGTGCTCGACGGCGGTCGGATCGTCGCCGACGACACCGTCGAACGGCTCAGCGCCACACCGGCGAACCAGTTCGTCGCCGACCTGGTCGGTCTCAATCTCGTACGAGGAACGCTCACCCCGAGCGGTGGGTTGGGCTGGGGACGGGGTTGAACTCCTCGGCCAGGGCGAACCCATCGAGCAGACCCACGTACGGGCAACGTTCTCGCCGGCTGCGGTCAGCGTGCACCGCACCCCGCCGGGCGGCAGCCCACGCAATGTGTTGCCAGCGACGGTCACCGCGATCGAAGCTCAGGGCTCGCTGGTCGAGATCCGGTTGGAGGTGGCGGGCCAACCGATCCGGGCGCACCTGAGCCCGGCCGGGGCGGCAGCACTGGATCTGCAGCCGGGCGACCGCGTCCAAGCGGTGGTCAAGGCGACCCAGGTCATGCTCTTTCCCGGTTGAGTCGGCCCAGCTCGAGGCAGGTCAGACAGTGGCGGCCCGACCCAATTGGACAATCTTCCATCCGGCGTCGGTCCAGCGTGGCCGGTCCAGCTTGAGGCGTCCGTCGATCAGCAGCGGCTGCTTCACCCAGCCGATCACCTCGGCTGGATCGAGTTGGCGGAACTCGGGCCACTCGGTCAGATGCAGCACCAACTCGGCATCGGTGACCGCCTCTCGGACCGTGGCTGCCCGGCGGATCGCATTGTCGGGGACCACCGCCTGCGGGTCGTAGACCCAGACCTCGGCGCCGGCTCCGGCGAGCTGTCGGGCCACCGTCAGAGCGGGTGAGTCTCGGATGTCGTCGGTGCCCGGTTTGAAGGCGGCCCCCAGGATGCCGATCCGGCGGCCCGTGACGTCTCCGCCGAGCTGTTCGATCGCCAGCTCGGCGACCTGGGTGCGTTGCTGCTGGTTGATCGACTCGACCGACCCGATGAAGTCGCTGAGGACGTTCACCTCGAGCTCTCGGGCGCGGGCCGCCAGCGCACGAATGTCCTTGGGGAAGCAGCCACCACCGAAGCCGAGGCCGGCATTGAGGAACTCCCGACCGATGCGCTTGTCGTGGCCGAGCGCGTCGGCCAGCAGGGTGACGTCGCCGCCGGAGGCCTGACACATCTGCGCCATGGCGTTGATGAAGCTGATCTTGGTCGCCAGGAACGCATTTGCTGCTGTCTTGATCAGCTCGGCAGTGGCCAGGTCACAGTTGATGACGGGGGTGTCCTCCGAGATGGCCAGCGCGTAGCAGCGATGCAACAGCGCCTTGGCCTGCTCGGACTGCACCCCGAAGACGAGTCGGTCCGGACGCAGGGTGTTGTCGACTGCATGCCCCTCCTGGAGGAACTCCGGAGTCCATGCGATCTCGATCCCATCGCCGGCCGGCGCGGCCGCCCGCAACCGCTCCTGCAGGGCCTGTGCGGTGCCCACCGGGACCGTGGACCGCCCCACGACCAGGGCCGCACGGGTCAGCAGCGGAGCCAATGCGTCCACCGCGGTGTGCAGCTGGGACAGGTCCGCGGCACCGCCGTCGCCCTGCGGGGTGCCGACACAGAGGAAGTGGATGTCAGCCCAGTCGGCGACCTCAGCCGGATCGGTGGTGAACCGGAGCCGCCCGGACTCGGTGTGACGGGCCAACAAGGGGTCCAGGCCGTCCTCGTAGAAGTGCGAACGGCCCTGGTTCAGGACCTGGACGACTTCTGGGACGACGTCGACGCCGATCACCTCATGGCCGAGTTCTGCCATGCCTGCGGCATGGGTTGCGCCGAGATAGCTGGTACCGATGACACTGATCCTTAGGCTCACGGGAAGGGAGTGTTCCACAACCCGATGAACCGCAGGTGAAGCCACGATGAGGGATGGCGATCCGGGACTCGGAAGCGTGCCCAGCAGCGTCACCCCGACATGAAAGGATGGGGGCCATGGCTGAAAGTCCTCAGGCCCCACGGCCCCCTGCTGAACGACCCCGTGTGCTGTCGCTCATGCAGCCGACAGCTGACTCCCTGCATCTGGGCAATTACCTCGGCGCCCTCCAGCAGTGGGTCGCGCTGCAGGCCGACCATGAGGCCTTCTACGGCGTGTGTGACCTCCATGCACTGACCATCGAGGTCGAGCCGGCCGAGCGCCGCCGCCGCAGTCTGGGGGCTGCGGCCCAGTTCATCGCTGCCGGGGTCGATCCGGACGAAGCCCCGGTCTTCATCCAGAGCCATGTTCCTGAACACACCGAGCTGATGTGGGTGCTCACCACCATGACCGGCTTCGGTCAGGCTGCCCGGATGACCCAGTTCAAGGACAAGGCTGCCCGTACGGGGACCGACGGGGCCAATGTCGGCCTGTTCACCTACCCGATCCTGATGGCCGCTGACATCCTGCTCTACCAGGCGGACAAGGTGCCGGTGGGGGAGGATCAACGTCAGCACCTCGAGCTGACCCGCGACCTGGCGCAGCGGTTCAACAGCCGCTTCTCGCCGACCTTCACCGTCCCCGAACCGCACATCGTGAAGTCGGTCGGCCGGATCATGGACCTGCAGGACCCGACGGTCAAGATGAGCAAGTCGGCCTCCTCACCCAATGGTCTGATCGAGCTCCTCGACGACCCCAAGGTCAATGCCAAGAAGTTCCGGTCCGCCGTCACCGATTCCGGACGGGAGATCAGTTACGACGAGGAGAACAAGCCGGGCATTGCGAATCTGCTGAGCATCCTGTCGGCCTTCTCCGGCCGTGAGATCGAGACACTTCTCGACGAGTTCAGCGGCAAGGGGTACGGCGATCTGAAGGTCGCCACCGCCGATGCCGTCAACGCCGTGATCGCTCCCTTCCGGGAGCGGACCAACGAACTGCTCGGTGAGAAGACCGAACTGGAGGACATCCTCGCCCGGGGCGCCGATCGCGCACGTGGCGTCGCCAGTCGTACGCTGTCCAAGGTCTACCGCAAGATCGGACTGCTGCCACCTGCCCGCAGGTGAGCCCGAAACTCCAGGGGGACAGATGACCCGCATCTCTTCCTTGCGTGACCGCGACGGATCGGAACTGTTGACCACCGAAGCGGTCAGCGATCTGTTGCGTGCTGCCGTCGAACACGGTGGTGGGATTCTCCTGCGATGGGATCTCGATCATGTTGACCACCATCCGAACCTGAGCACGACCGCGACCTACACCGCTGTGGTCCAGTGGCCTTTCGGCGAGCGCGAGGAAGTCCTGGGCGTGTCGGCCCGGGCAGGCGGCTCCACACGGTCGGACCAGAATGCGGTGCTCTTCGCCGACGGGGAACGCGAGGTCGCGGTCTGGCTCTATCCACGTGACCCGGATCTGCCCGGACTGCCACGTGCCGCTCTGCCGACCGGCATGATGACCGTCCTCAACGAGCATCGGGTCTTTCCCGCCCCGGTGGCGGTCGATCAGATCACCCTGGAGATGATCGGCTACCGGCCCCGTCGGCGTGCGGTGCTGCGGTGCGTGGTGACCCCACCGGGCCAGCCACCGATCACGCTGTACGTCAAGGTGCTGCGTGAGCGGAACTTCGCTGAGGTTCTGCAACGCCACGAGCTCTTGCTCGCCGCTGGCGTGCCTGCTCCGCCGGTCGCGGCGGCCACCAGCGACCACCTGCTGGTGCTGCGTGAACTCACTGGTCGACCACTGGCCCGGGCCATCTTCGATCCGGTCGCCCCGTGCACGGCGGAGGATCTGATCGGGGTGCTGGATGCGATGCCGGTTGCGATCGCCCAGATCACCCGTCGACCACCATGGAGTGATGCGGTCGACCACTATGTCGAGATCGTGGCGGGCGCCATGCCGGATCAGCGGCCCCGTCTGGAATGGATGGCCGGCCTGATCCGTCAGGGCCTGGCCGGCATCCCGCTCGGCAATGAGGCCACCCATGGCGACTTCCACGAAGGACAGATCTTCGTTGATGCAGGCCGGGTCTCGGGGATCCTTGACGTCGACACCGCTGGTCCGGGCCGTCGCGCCGATGACCTGGCCTGCCTGATCGCGCACCTGTCGACCGTGCAACGGATGAACTCCCAGCAGGCCGCACGGGTGCAGGCGCTGCTCCAGGCCTGGGTGCCGGTCTTCGATGAGCGGGTTGACCCGGTCGAGCTCCGCCTGCGTGCCGCTGCCGTGATCATTTCGCTGGCCACCGGCCCCTATCGGGGGCAGGAGCCTCATTGGGAGGCCGAGACCCGGGCGATTGTCGACGCCGCCGAGGCACTGGTCCGTCAGGTCAGCTGATCAGCTGACCGCCACGAGAAAGCCTGACGCATGAACATTGACTGGGAGGGACTGCGCATCGCAGCCCGTGAGATCAGTGCCCGGGCCCATGCGCCGTACTCCAATTTTCCGGTCGGAGCGGCCGCACTGGTCGACGACGGTCGGATCGTCACCGGATGCAATGTGGAGAATGCCTCGTACGGTGTCGGTCTGTGCGCCGAATGCGGACTGGTCTCACAGCTGCAGGCCACCGGAGGTGGCCGTCTGGTCGCCTTCGCCTGCGTGGACGCCACGGGTGGGGTCCTGATGCCGTGCGGCCGCTGCCGTCAATTGTTGTACGAGTTCGGCGGACCCGAGCTGCTGCTCGACACCCCTGACGGGATCTTGCCGATGCACCGCATCCTGCCGTATGCCTTTGGCCCCGACGACCTCGACCGAGTCACCGGTGCCGAAAGCTGATGCTCACCGTGAGGTGCGACGCAGCCTCCGCTCCCCGGCCGCTTCGTGGGCCTCAGGGAGGAGTTCCACGGCAAGCTGACTCGTGACAGGGCCGGGGTTGATGATCGCGATCCAGCCCTGACGGGCATGGACCGGGCGGGGCAGGACGGTGTCAACCGCAGTCCAGTCGACCGGTTCGGGGACCGTACGGGGATCCTCACCCATCAGCTTGGTGAAGCGTTGCCGCCCGATGTGGACATTGAGTCGCCAGCGGCCGTTGCCGAGGTGGCTCGTGGTGTCGTCGGGGTAGTCCTTGGTGACGATCGTCGCGTAGGGCTGTTCTCGCTGAGGGAGCTCACCGGTGGGTGAGTGGTAGAAGAAGTGGTCTCCCCACGCCAGTGGTGGGTATGGGCTGCCCTCGGTCGGCGCCAGCTCGAGGATGGCGTCGAAGCTACGCATTGTGGTGAGAATGTGTTCCATGTCCATGGTTCAAGTGTGAGGTTGAAGGGCTTGTGGAGGGGTTCGGTACGAGTCAGATCGCGGGGATGGCCGGCTGCTCGGTGCAGCAGGTCCGTGACCTCGAAGCACGGGGAGTCCTTGCTCGCGCCGCTCGGACCGCATCGGGCCATCGCCGGTTCACCGACACCCACCTACGGGACCTGCATGCCTACCGTGATCTCGCAGCTGCCGTGGGGCCGGTGGCGGCACGCAGCCTGATGGCGGGGATCCGTCACCTCAGCGCCGCTGAAGCCGTGGACCGGATTGGTGCCTGCCACGTGCGGCTGGATCGCGAACGCGACCAGCTGCAACAAGCCAGAACAGCACTGGTGCTGATCAGCCAGGAAGAGGCCGCCGAACTGCCGGGGACCGACGAGGACAGGTTGTCGATCACTGCTGTGGCCCAGGCTCTGGGACTCCGCACATCCACCCTGAGATTCTGGGAACAGGAAGGACTCCTGCATCCGGACCACATCCGCTCCGGCTCAGGCACGGCCCGGGCCTATCCGCTGCCGCAGATCCACCGCGCCCGGATCATCGTGGCGCTGCGCGCAGCGGGCCATGGGATCCCCGCCGTGCGGGAAGCGCTCACAGCGATCGACGCGTTTGAGGTGCAGCCGTCCCTGGAGTTCCTTGACCGACGCGATGAGCTGCTGACCCGGCGATGGATGGGACTGCTTCGGGCCGGAGTAACGCTGGTCGACATCGTCTCCCCTGAGCCGGCCCTCAGGGGAGACTGAGGGTAACGAGTTGATGATGACCGGACGTTTCCTGATGCCCACAAGCCGATCATGGGCAAGAGTGTCCTTGTGACCACGACAGCACCGGCGCCCACAGGCCCGACGGAACAGGCAGTTTCGCAACTCCGGGGCCTGCGAACCGTGATCCCCCAGGGGCATCGACCCAGCGCTCGCCAATGGGTGATCCTGTGCGGCGCGCTGGCAGCGGCACCGATGATCGAGGTCCACATGGTCGGTGCGGGCAAGGTTGATCCCATCGTCCAGCCGATCAGTCACTACGCCTATGTTCCCACCGGTTACTGGATGATTCTGCTCGGCTCGATCCTGCTGGCGCTCTCGGCCTCGGCAATCTCATGGGCCATGCTCCGCACCGGTGACCAGCGACTGAGGATGCCGGCCATGCTGCTGGTGAGTTTCGTGGTGGCGATCATGATCGTGGGCATCTTCCCGACCGATCTGCCAGGCACCATCGACCTCAGTCTTTCCGCCCAGGCTCATCGATGGTCGGCTGCCTGGGCCTTCCTGATCCTTCCGATCGTCGGCCTGTTGGCATGCCGCAGCGAGGCGGTGCTGCCCCAGTTCAAGGTCAGCCTGCTCCGTCTGTCGATGGTCGTCTGCATCGCGACCGGCATTGTCTTTGCGATCCACCTGCCGCTGGCGGTGGTCGGTTCCCACATCCCGATGTTCGGAGCCATCGAACGGTTCGGGTTCTTGGTCATGGTGGCCTACATGGTGGTGTTGTCCGGCACGATGAAGAAGCCGCTGGCAGTGGCCGTACGGCAGTGAGCGATCCACGCTGATCCTGCTTCACCGGTTCCGTGCGAGGATGGGGCAGTGACCTCGTACGACCAGATTCGATCCCTGCCCAAAGTGAGCCTGCACGACCATCTCGACGGTGGTCTGCGGCCCGAAACGATCATCGATCTGGCTCCGTCCGGACATGAGCTGCCAGCCGACAGCGCTGAATCCTTGGGACGGTGGTTCTTCGAGTCGGCTGACTCCGGTTCCCTGGTGCGCTATCTGGAGACGTTCGACCAGACGATTGCGGTGATGCAGACCGCGGACAACCTGCGCCGGGTGGCGTACGAGTTCGTCGAGGACATGGTGGCCGACGGTGTCGTCCACGCCGAGACCCGATGGGCGCCGGAACAACACGTACAGCAAGGACTCACCCTTGACGAGGCGATCCTGGCGGTAGCCGACGGTCTCGACGAGGGCATGGCCCAAGCCCGCGCCCAGGGCCGCCAGATTGTGGCCCGGCAGGTGGTCACCGGGATGCGGCAGACCCAGACCTCACCCGAGATCGCCTCCTTGGCAGTGAAGTACCGCGACCGTGGCGTCGCCGGATTCGACATCGCCGGCCCGGAGGACGGGTTCCCTCCCACGCTGCACAGTGAGGCTTTCTCCTTGCTGCGCAGCAAGAACGTCCCGTACACCATCCATGCTGGTGAGGCGGCGGGGTTGTCCTCGATCCAACAGGCCGTCGAACTGGGAACCCTCCGAATTGGCCATGGGGTCCGGATCGTTGAGGACATCACGCGCGACGAGGCCGGGAACTGGCACCTCGGTGAACTCGCCAGCTGGGTCAGGGACCGACGTATCCCGCTGGAGCTGTGTCCCAGCTCGAATCTGCAGACCGGTGCGGCGAGCACCAACATCGCCGAGCATCCGATCGGCCTGCTGCACGATCTGCGATTCCGGGTGACGGTCAACTGTGACAACCGGTTGATGAGCGACACCACGCTGAGCCGCGAGTTCGCCAAGCTGTGCGAGGTGTTCGACTGGACGGTTGAGGACCTTGCCTGGTTGACGATCAACGCGGCCAAGAGTGTCTTCGCTCCGTTCGACGAGCGGGTCAGGCTGATCGAGCAGACGATTCTGCCGGCTTACCGGGCGGCAGGTGCTCGTCTCGATGAGCTGACCGAGCCGAGCGACGCCCCGATCCGTTGAGCCAACGACCGATCCACCGGTCACGTACCAGGAGCTGGTAGCTGCCAAGCAGCAGCACGGTGGTCCCGGTCAGGACCGCCAGAAGTTTGACGATGATCGGCCACTGCAGGTCGGCGACCAGGATCTCGCCGGCCACCAACAGTGGCAGGTGGAACAGGTACATCCAGTAGGACGCATCGGCCAGATAGCGTACGGCGGGGTATTCGGTCCGCAGATGGCGGACACACACCCCGATCAGGCCACAGGTCAAGGTCCAACCGGCCAGAGCCGTCAGCACGGCGCCAGCCAGCAGCGGGAGGGTCGTTCCGGCATTGGTGGCCAGGCCGACCCCGGTGAGGATGACGCCGACCACCATGGTTGGCCAACTCCAGCGTGCCAGCTGCGGCAGCCCATCGGCCCGGTACAGCGCCCAGCCGACCACGAACCCGCCTAGGTAGGGGATGAAGGACCCTGCCTCGGGCAGAACCGTGAAGGGCGCCTCGATGCCGCCGTCGATGCGACCCTGAACCAGAAGCCCAACCAGATAAGGGGTCGCGGCGATCGCCGGTCCGACGGGAGTGGCGAGCAGCTGACCGACGCGGGTGATCATCCGACCGGCCCGGTCTGCTCCGGCGAGGCGAATCATCACTGCTCGGACGACGGCGACGACCACCACTGACTGCATCAAGGTCCACAGGAACCACAGGTGCCCCGGACCGAAGAGCGCCAGCAGCGATCCCTCTGCCCCCGCTGGGGGAGTAGGGGCGGGCAGGTCACGCACGATGACATTGACCACGGCCAGCGCGGCCACCGAGGCAGCGGCGAACGGCCAGAACACGATCGCCGGCAACAGGATCCGTTTGGCCCTGTCCTTGACCCAGTCCTTGGCGCCGCGTCTGGCCACGACCATGGCGCCGAAGTATCCGGCCAGCACCATGAACAGTGTCATCCGGAACAGATGGATCACATACATCACCGGGAAGGCCCAGTCGGTCGTCCGGACGTCGTTGACGAGCCAGACGAGCCCGGGAGCGAACGGCATCACCGCGTGCAGGACGATGCCGAGCAACAGGGCCCCGCCGCGCAGGGCGTCGAGGCCGTGGACGCGAGGGCGTGCTGAGGTGGAGGGAGTCGAAATGGAGGACATGTCAGACACGCTACGGTCGGGCATCCCGGTCGCCATCGGTCGATCGGAGTGCTGGGCATCCACCGATCGGTGGATGGGTCAGGGCTGGCCGGTGGCCGTGCGGGAGGGCAGAATCAAGGCATGTCCCTGCGTGAAGTCGGTCCGGTGGGTCTGATGCCGTTCCTGCTGCGGTGGGGGCGCCCCGCACCGCTGGTGCTGTTGGCGATGTCACAGATCGCCGGTTGGGTTGCTGCCTTTGCCCTGATCGAGGTGACCGCAATGCTGTGGTCACTGATCCCCACCGCAGTCCTTGCTGTGTTGAGGATCCTCGGGTTGCGGTGGTCAGATCGGCTCGACCGTCCAGGGGTGCTGGCGGTGGTGTACGTGATCCACACCGTGGCGGTGGTGTCGGCCAGCCTGCTCAATCCGTTCACTGCGATCTATGCTTTTGTCGGCTATCTCGACATCCGTGCCGGTTTCGCCCGCGGCTGGACTCTGCTGGTGCTGTTCACCACCGGATTGACCTGCGCCCTGGGGCAGTCGGGCGGGATCCACGGGCTGCGCAACATGCCATGGGTGTTCGTGATCCTGGCCGTGGTCAATGTGATGATCGCGCTGGTCATGATGCGGCTCGACACCGAACGCGAGGCCGAGGCGGTCGAGCGAGAACGGGCCGCCGCCGAACTCGCTGAAGCCCACGCCCAGAACATCGCACTTCACGACCAACTGGTCGAACAGGCCCGTGAGGCCGGGATCACCTCCGAACGAGCCCGCCTGTCACGAGAGATCCACGACACCGTCGCCCAAGGCCTGGTCGGGGTGATCCGGCAGCTGGAAGCATTACCGCCCCAGGCTGATCCGGACGTACGGCATCGGCTCGCGACGGCTGAGCAGTCGGCTCGCGACTGTCTCGACCAGGCTCGCCGCGCGATCGCCGCGCTCGCTCCTCGCGAACTCGAGGACACCGGACTCGGCGATGCCGTACGGGCAGAGGTGGCAGTCTGGTCGGCGCGTACCGGGAACCCGGCCGAGACTGTCATCGACGGAACGCCAGGAAATCCTTGCCCGTCGGGAAATGGCAACGCTGATCCGGTGGTGCTGCGGGTCGTGCAGGAGTCCCTGACCAATGTGGCCCGCCACGCTGGCCCCTGTGAAGTGACCGTGTCGCTGAGCTTGACCCCTGAGGTGGTCATGGTCGACATCTTCGACACCGGCATCGGGATGGCGCCGGACCAACCCTTCGGGCACGGGTTGAAGGGGATGGCCGACCGGGTGGCCGAGGCCAGCGGCGAGTTCCATGTCGAGAGCCGACCCGGGAAGGGTTGCACCGTGAGCGCGGTGGTGTCGCGATGACCTCCGGGTCGATCATCACCCTGATCGTGGTCGACGACCACCCGATCGTCCGGGACGGGCTGGTCGGCCTGCTCGGATCCCAACCAGGCTTGATGATCGTCGGTGAAGCTGCCGACGGAGTCGAAGCGCTGCAGGTCGTCGAGCATCGCGATCCGGATGTGGTGGTGATGGACCTGAGAATGCCTGGCATGGGTGGAGTCGAGGCGATCAAACGGTTGCGAGCAGCGGACCCGGAGCGGCCCCGCGTCCTGGTGCTGACCACCTATGACACTGACTCCGAGATCCGGTCGGCGCTGCAGGCCGGGGCAGACGGCTTCCTGCTCAAGGATGCCGGTCGCGACGAACTGGTCCGGGCGGTCAGTGAGGTCGCCGCCGGACGGACCGTGCTGACCCGGGCAGCCTTGTCGGCCCTCAGCGGGGCAGGGAGCGAGCCCGAAGCCGTACCGGCTCTGTCCCCCCGGGAGCAACAGGTCCTCGGATTGGTCGCCGAAGGGTTGACCAATCGGGCGATCTCGACCCGACTGCGGATCGGGGAAGCGACGGTGAAGACCCACCTTCTCCATGTCTACGACAAACTTGGCGTCTCCGACCGGGCCTCCGCGGTCAATGCGGCCTGGCGTCACGGTCTGGTCTGACGTCTTCCTGCGCACAGAACGGGTTGACGCCTGGCCGCGGTCCCGGGCCGCGCACCTGCTCCGATCCCAGCACACGTATCGGTTGGCCAGCACACCTGCGGACCGGCCCGTCGCCGGCCTGTCCGGCTTCCCGGGAGGCCAGCACATGTAGCGGCGTGCCAGCCCAGCCCCGGATGAGGGCTGGCCCGCATCTGGTTGCGCGGGCCCGCACCGGGGTGTGTTGGCCCGGCGCCAAATCGGCGCCACATCTTCAGAACCACATCAAGGACGGGGTCTTCCACCGGCCGATTCATTGTTCTTCGGACTCAACGAGCATCTGCTTGGACTGATCAGATGTTGGGCGGCGGTACGTCTGCGTCTCGGGTGAGCGCTCCACCAGACCTCGATCGACCAGTCCTCGACGGATCTCTGCCGGATCGTCATGGACCACCGCGATGATCTGGTTGATCTCCTGTTCGGTGAGCACGGTGTCGCGTTCGATCAGCTCGGCCAACGCCAGGTAGAGCTCGTCCACCAACTTCGGCTCGGTGGGCATGCGGACCACTCGGCCACGCTCCACGAAGGCGCGCAACTGTGGCCGCTCGTCGAGCAGCGGGACCAGTGGACTGTCGGCGATCAACCCTTGTGACACCGTGGTGATCGACTCGTGGTCCAGCATGAGATGCCCCGAAGCGTGGCGGACCAGCTTGAGGTCGGCAAGGCGCGTCACCGTGGTCCAGAACTCTCTGGCTCCAAGGCCGGTCCGCTGCTGGATGACGGTGGCCTCAGCGGTCTCACCGGGACGTGCTGGCAGGGCGGCGATGATGGCCGCGCTCGCTGACCGGGTGAGCTCGGCAATGATGCCACTGGCGTGGCGGCGTTGCAGGAAGTCGTGTCCGGCGGTGGTCATCGGGTGACCTCCTGTGCCAGGAAGCGGGGCAGCCAGATCCGTTCCCAGGCAGGGAGTTCCCGGCGCTGGGCCGGAGTCCTGGCCGGCGGCTCGGTCGAGACCCGGTACTGCCCGTCGCGGCGGCTGAAGTAGCCGTACCCGACGAGTTCGCGACGCAGGTGGGCGACGTCAGGGTGCACTTGGGACAGTCGGACGCCGAGCTCGGGCTCGGTGAGGATTTCGCCGGGGGTGAATCGGCTCAGGATCTCGAGCAGCACCGCCACTCGGACCTTGCGGCGGGCGGGGATCGATCGCAGTCGGCCGTTGTCGAACCAGCGGGCGACGATACGCTCCTGCTCCCGCTGCGCGAGACGCTGCCGGTCCGGTGGCGGCTCGGCCAGGACGGCCGCTCGCGCCGTGGTGTAGGGCTCCCCGGTGACACGCATCCGCGCTCGGACACGCCCCTTGAAGTCACTGGCCTTGGTCATGATCGTCCCGTCCACACCTCGTCCCCAGCACGTGTGTTCGGTCCGTGAATGTCGATGAGTCCGGAGGATCTGCTCCCCTTCGCCCTGGCCTGCCAGCGCTGGGGGCTGGCAGAGGCTGGGCGTCGGAGACGCCGCTGGGGCCCAGCCTGCCATGAGAGGGTGGCCGCGAGCAACGGCGTTACGCCTCACCACAGCCGGATGACCCACCTGTGGACAGTGTGTTTCGGCAATGCACAGTCGGGCTTGACACTCTCGAACGTGTGTTTGATTATTGATGGGTGGCTGTCACAGCGCTTCCCGCAGGTCCCGACTCCAGGTCGGCGACCATTGCGGCCCTGCGTGCCCGAATGGAGCGGGTGCAGGGCGGTCCTCGGGTGCCGGTGGCGATGGCAGCGGATCTGGCCGGGCTGGTCCAGTTGCGGACCGGTGGGAGTTGTCGGGTGGACCAGGCAAGCCTGGCCCTGACCCTGCTGGCCGAGCCCTCCCGGACGGGAAGCTGGGTGGCGGTGATCGGGGTCGCTGACCTCGGGGTCGAAGCCGCCGCCCAGCACGGGATCAATCTGGACCGGACGATCTGGATCCCTGACCCCGGGGCCGACTGGGCGAAGGTCACCGCCACTCTGATCGATGTGGTGCCGCTGATCTGGCTCGCTCCGCCGGGCGAGGTCCGACCCCGGGTCGCGGCCCAGCTGCACGCCCGCCTGCGGAAACGGTCCGCCACCTTGGTGGTGCAGGGACCGTGGCCCGGGGCTGACAGCGAACTGCGGATCACCGGCCAGTCCTGGGAGGGGGCCGACTCCGGCTGGGGCCGACTCCGCTCCCGGACCGCCGACGTCGAGTGCCTCGGCCCCAGCGCCCCCGTACGGCGGGCTCGGATCCGGCTTCCTCCGGATCCGGACGCCGACCCTGTCATCGCCGCACCTCAGATCGAGGACGGACACAGGCTGGTGCTTCTCGGATGAGGATGATGGCCCTGTGGTGTCCCGACTGGCCAGCCGTCGCCGCGGCCACCGAGATCGGGCTGGGGCGGATGGCGCCGCTGGCGGTGATGTCGGCCAATCGCGTGCTGGCCTGCAATGCCGTTGCCCGTGTCGAGGGCGTGCGGCGGGGCATGCGTCGCCGTGATGCCCAGGCCCGGTGCCCGCAGCTGGTGGTGGTCCCGGCCAATCCGGAGCGTGACGTTCGCCTGTTCGAGCCGATGCTGGCCGTGGTGGAGTCGCTGCGTCCCGGGGTCGCTCCGTTGCGGCCGGGGCTGATGGCACTACCGATCGTGGCACGGGGTTACCACGGCACGGAGGACCAGGCAGCGGCGATCTTCACCGAGAAGCTCGTGGCCCACGGCGTCTGGGACGTCCGGGCCGGGATCGCCGACGAAGTCCACACCGCCGAGCAGGCTGCCCGCCGCGCCACCGTCCAGGAATGCGTCGTGGTCCCACCGGGTGGGTCGGCCGAGTTCTGGTCCGGGCTGCCGGTCGATGTCCTGGCCGACATCGGATCCGGAGGTGAGCTGGTCGGACTGCTGCGTCGGCTGGGGATGACCCGGGTGGGCGAATTCCTCGCGTTGCCGACCGATGCGGTGGTGGCGCGGTTCGGTGGCCATGGACGAGCGGTGCACCAGCTGCTGCGGGGGCGGATGCAGCCCGCCTGGGCACCCCGGACCCCGCCTCCGGAACGGGCCTGTGACATCGAGTTCGAACCAGGGCTGACCTCCAGTGAGGCGGTCGGCTTCAGTGTTCGGCAGACTGCGGAGCAGTTCGTCGCCGGATTGGCCGCGGACCACCTGGTCTGTGTCGAGCTCCACCTCGAGGTCGAGACCGATCGGGAGACGATCCTGTCACGCGGCTGGGCCCACACCACCTGGTTCGACACCGCAGACCTGGTGGACCGGGTCCGGTGGCAGCTCGAGTCGGCCGCCCGGGAACAGCTGTTTGACGGGCCGATCACCCGGGTCCGGTTCGAGCCGGTCGCGGTCGAACCGACCTCGGCCCATGCCGAAGCCCTGTGGGGCAGCAGCAGTGACGAACGGGTCGATCGCGGTGTGGCCAAGATCCAGTCACTGTTGGGACATGAGGCGGTCGTACGGCCAGTGCTGCAAGGTGGGCGTGGTGCTGCGGATCGGCAGCACCTGGTGCCGTGGGGGGAGCGAGTGACTCCCCGTACGGGACAGATCAGGGCGACGGACCAACCCTGGCCCGGCAGCATGCCGGACCCCGCGCCGACCCGGGTGTTCCCCTCTCCGGTCGCGGCGGCGGTGGTCGACGAGACCGGGGCAGGAGTTGCACTGACCGAACGAGGGTTCCTGACCGGGGACCCGGCACGGTTCCGGATCGCGCAGGACCGGTGGCAACACGTCACCGCCTGGGCCGGGCCGTGGCCGGTGGACGAACGCTGGTGGGTCGAGGACGAGGCGGCCGGACTGGTCGCCCGTTGCCAGCTGGTGGGAGAGGCCGGCCGTGCCTGGGTGTTGCGCTGTGCAGCATCCGGCTGGGTCGTGGAAGCCAGCTATGACTGAGGTGCACCATGGGGTTCAACAATCCACCGATCTCCTGGCAGGAGCTCGAGAAGCGACTCAGCGGGCCTGAACGGGCCCAGCGCTGGCAGCGTGCCGATGTCCCGTACGATCCGGGCCCGGTCAGCCGCACGCGTCATCGCTATACCGGCACCACAGAGGAACTCGGCCCTGCCGGTCCGGTGGTGCCCTATGCCGAGCTGCACTGTCACACCCACTACAGCTTCCTGGACGGCGCCAGCTCCCCGGATGCCCTGGTCGAACAAGCTGTACGGCTCGGCCTGTCCGGACTTGCCCTCACCGACCATGATGGTTTCGCCGGCGCCCCGCTCTTCGCCGAGACCGCGAAGTTCCATGTGAGGAAGGGAAAAACCCTCACCACCACGTACGGGGCAGAGCTCTCGCTGGGTCTGGCCGGGCCCCAGAACGGGGTGGCCGACCCGTCCGGGAGCCACCTGTTGGTGCTGGCCATCGGGGTGGAGGGCTATCACCGGTTGTCAGCGGCCATCACCGAGGCCAACCTGCGCGGCGACGAGAAGGGGCGGCCCGATCATGACCTCGACGAACTGGTCGACCGGGGACGTGGTCACTGGATGGTGCTGACCGGCTGCCGCAAGGGCTGGGTACGGCAAGCACTGGCCTCACACGGGTGGCAGGGAGCGGGTGCGGAACTGGACCGGTTGGTGGACCGGTTCGGCGCGGAGACGGTCCATGTCGAGCTGATCGACCACGGCCTACCGGCCGATCAGGAACACAACCAGATCCTGGCCGGACTGGCCGAGGAGCGAGGTCTGCCGGTGGTGGCGACCAACAATGTGCACTACGCCCGACCCCAGGACCACCGGCTGGCGGATGCGATGGCAGCAGTCCGAGCCCGGCGTGGGCTCGCGGAGATGGATGGGTGGCTGCCCCCCTGGGGTGGGGCCTGCCTGCGGTCCGGCGCGGAGATGGCAGCCCGGTTCGCACGACATCCGGAGGCGGTCCACCGCAGTGTCGAGCTGTCCCAGATCACCGGTTTCGACCTACAGGCGGCGACGCCGAAACTGCCCAAACATGGCATCCCCGAAGGTTGGACCGCACAGGAATGGTTGGAACATCTGACCTGGCAAGGATTCGAGCAGCACTATGCTGCTCGGCCACATGCCGAGAAGGCACGCCAGCGGATCGCCCATGAGTTGACGGTGATTGGGGACAAGGACTTCGCCGGCTACTTCGTGATCGTCCACGACATTGTCGCTTTCGCCCGCGGGGAAGGGATCCTCTGTCAGGGCAGGGGCTCTGCGGCTAGCTCAGCGGTCTGCTATGCCTTGGGGATCACCGCGATCGACCCGGTTTTTTACGGTCTGCCCTTCGAACGGTTCCTGTCGGTCCATCGTGACGACGAACCCGACATCGACGTCGACTTTGACTCCGACCGCCGCGAGGAGGTGATCCAGTGGGTCTACGAACGCTATGGTCGGCGCAATGCTGCACAGGTGGCGAATGTGATCACCTATCGGCCGCGGATGGCGGTCCGTGATGCGGCCAAGGCGCTCGGATTCTCCACCGGACAACAGGATGCGTGGTCCAAGCAGATCGACGGCTGGTCGGCATCGCTGGTGGATGCCTCATCGTCGACCAGTGAGGACGAGTCGGGGGTGCCGGTGCAGGTGCGGACCTTGGCGCAGGAGTTCCTGAAGGCTCCCCGCCATCTGGGCATCCACTCCGGGGGCATGATCCTCACCGAACGGCCGATCGGTGAGGTGGTGCCGATCGAACGGGCTCGAATGGAGAAGCGGACCGTCGTCCAGTGGGACAAGGACGGCTGTGCCTACATGGGGCTGGTCAAGTTTGACCTGCTGGGGTTGGGGATGCTCGGCGCCATCAACCACATGATGGAGCTGGCCGGTGATCACCTTGACGAACACTGGACACTGCAGACACTGCCCCAAGAGGAACCGGCCGTCTATGACATGTTGTGCCGGGCGGACTCGATCGGGGTCTTCCAAGTGGAGAGCCGCGCTCAGATCGGGACCCTGCCGAGGCTGCGACCCCGCACGTTCTATGACCTGGCCATCGAGATCGCGCTGATCCGGCCGGGACCGATCCAGGGCGGCGCGGTCCACCCCTACATCCGTCGGGCCACCGGACAGGACCCGGTCACCTATGTCCACCCCGATCTGGAACCGGTGCTGAAGCGGACGCTGGGGATCCCGCTGTTCCAGGAGCAGCTGATGCAGATGGCGATCGCGATCGGTGACTGTTCGGCAGATGATGCCGATCTGCTACGCCGGGCGATGGGATCCAAACGAGGGCTGGAAAGGATCGAGTCGATCCGCGAAACCCTGTTTGCCGGGATGGAGCGACGGGGACTGACCGGCGAAGTCGCCGACACGATCTATCAACAGATCCTGTCCTTTGCCAGTTTCGGGTTCGCCGAGAGCCATTCGCTGTCGTTCGCACTGTTGGTCTATGTCAGCTCCTGGTTCAAGCTGCACTACCCGGCAGTTTTCCTGGCCGGACTGCTGCGGTCCCAACCGATGGGCTTCTACTCGCCGCAGTCGCTGGTGGCCGATGCACGCCGGCACGGGGTCGAGGTGTTGCGGCCCGACATCATGTCCTCCGGATCCCAAGCAGGCCTTGAATGTACGGGTGAGTCACGCCCCAGCGGGATGGACAGTTGCCTGCAGCGGGAGTGGGAGACGACCCCGTACGATCCGCACGCACCGGATCCGACCCTGACCCACCGCCGCGATGCCGGATTCGCCTGCCGGCTGGGACTGGACCAGGTCCGCGGGATAGGGCTCGACGTGGCGCAGCGGATCGTCGCCGCCCGTGAGGAGGCGCCATTCACCGATCTGACTGACCTGTCGCGGCGTGCCGGGCTGACCACAGCCCAGCTCGAAGCATTGGCGACTGCCGGCGCCTGTGAAGGGCTGGGATTGGACCGACGTCAGGCGCTGTGGCAGGCCGGCTTCAGCGAGTCGCAGGACCAACTGCTCGGCTCGGCACCAGTGGCGCCACCGCCGATGCTGCCGGGCATGGATGGTGTCGAAACCACCCATGCCGACCTGTGGGCCACCGGGATCACCCCCGAGCTGCATCCGCTGGAACATGTGCGGGAACTCCTGCAGGGGTACGGGATCCGGGCGGTCAAGCGCCTGGATGATGTCGAGACCGGGCGACGGATCCATGTTGCCGGACTGGTCACCCATCGACAACGACCCGGTACGGCCGGCGGTGTCACCTTCCTCAGCCTCGAGGACGAGACCGGCATGCTCAATGTCGTGGTCAGCGCCGGGGTGTGGCAGAAACATCGCCGCATCGCCCGCAATGTGGCCGGACTGGTCGTGCGCGGCATCATCGAACGCCAGGACGGCGCCACCAACCTGGTGGCCGACCGGCTCTCACCGTTGGCCGAGGTCGACCCGAGGATCGCCGAGGTGATCCGGGGCCGACATCCCTCCCGCGACTTCCAATGATCTCAGGCGAGCTTTCGCCGTATCAGCTCGAAGCACAGCACCGCAGCAGCACTGGCGACATTCAACGAGTCGACATCCTGGGCCATCGGGATACTCACCGGCACCTGGATGTGGTCGCGGACCTCCGGGGTCAGTCCCGTGGATTCACCGCCCAGACAGAAAACGGCGCGATCGGCGAAGTCAGCCGCGTACAGACCGGTCCGGGCCTCACCTGCCAGGCCGTAGACCCGGAACTTTGCCTGTCGCAACAGCGTCAGTGCCTCGACCGCAGTGCGACAGCGCAGCAGCGGTGCCCGGAAGACGATGCCGGCCGATGCCTTCACCACCAACGGGCCGAGATCGGCGACACCACGTGTCGGCACGACGACGCCGTCCATCCCCGCTGCGGTCGCCGTCCGGATGATCATGCCGACATTCGCCGGAGTGGTGATCCCGTCGAGCAGCAGGATCCGGGCCTCGTCGGGTGCGGTCGTCAACCAGTCCGCCAGCCCCTGCATCCGGCTGGCTTCGATGTCGGCGGCCACGCCCTGGTCCTGTTTTCCGTTGCCGGACAGCATCTTCACCCGTGCGGCCGAGGTCCACTCGAGATCCACGCCCCGCTCATGGGCGGCGTCGATGATCTGGTCGATGGTCGGACCGTCGGAGCGCTCGGCCAGATGCACCTTGGCGACCTGCAGCTCGTCATCGAGCAACGCAGCCAGGACCGGGCGCCGCCCGTACACGGTGAGGTAGCGGTCGCGAGGTGAGCGGCGATCAGTCATGGATGCGGTTCTACCACGTCGGTTCGGCTCGACGGAAGGTGAGGAGATAGTCGGCGACCATCCAGTCCGGTGCTCCGTGCCAGGCCACCGGGATCTCGCCGCGGAACTCGAGGTTCTCGGCGATCACCCGAGTCAGGTCGGCAGCCAGTGGGGTCACCTGGTCCTCATGGATGATCGTGGCGGCATGGATCGCCAGCCAACCACCGGGGCGCAACAGCTGCGCCACATCGGTGAAGACCAGCCCGAGCTCGGCCAGATAGCGGTCATAGGTGGCACCACCACTGCGATAGGAGGTCAGTGGATTGTTCTCCGGATCATTGCGCGCCATGTACGGCGGCGAGGTCAAGCACAGGGCCACCCGTTCACGACAGTCGATCCCGGTGTGTTCCCGCAGCGCGGTCACGGACCCGTCGAGGTCCCGAGCATCGCCAGCCAGAACCGCATTCGGATGGTTGAGGCGGTCATCGGCCAACTCGGCCCGTTCCTGGTTGTACTCGATGCCGAGCGCGATGCGCCCACGCGCCTGGGCCTCAGCCGGCACCGTGCCGAAACCGGCGAAGGGATCCAGGACCAGATCCCCTGCCGTGCTGAACTCGTCGATCGCGAACGCCGCGACCGCGGTGGGGAGGTGGATGTCTTCGTCGGCGCCGGCCGGCCGCTCGGCCAGCCAGTCATCGCCGCGGACGGTCAACCATCGGTGCACATGGCAATGATGCCAGTTGCTGATGACGGGCTCGACGTCGGTGGAACTGCGGCATATGGTCGGGCCATGGATCCTCGTACTCCGAGCAGCGAACAGTTCCCCTTCGAAACGACCGAGTTCAACGGCATGCCCTACCGCAGCTTCGGCCGCACCGGGCTCCAGACCTCGGTGATGGGCCTGGGCACCTGGAAGTTCGGCTACCCCGAGACCGGCGACGGTTCCCGCAGCGACGAAGCGACGTCGCTGGCGATCATGGACCGCGCGCATGAATTGGGTGTCACCTTCTGGGACACGGCGAACCGCTACAACGATGGCACCGGCAACTCCGAACGGGTCATCGGACGCTGGTTCGACGCCAACCCGAGCAAGCGGCGCGACATCGTCCTGGCCACCAAGGTGTATGGCGGCATGGACGGCCACACCCCCAACCACTCAGGCCTGTCCCGGGTGCAGATCATCGAAGGGGTGAAGGCCTGCCTGGCGCGACTCGGGCAGGAATGGATCGATGTCCTCTGGTTCCACCGCTTCGACGACCACACCCCGGTGGAGGAATCCCTCGAGGCGGTCGAGGACCTGGTCAGCCAGGGGCTGGTGCACTACCTCGGCGTCTCCCAGTTCACCGTGGAGAATCTCGAGTCCTACCTGTCAGCCAGCGAAAAGATCTCGCGCCGGGTCCGGATCGCCGCCGTGCAGAACCGCTTCGACCCGGTCAATGGTGAGGACCAGCCGGGTGTGCTCGACTTCTGTGCGGCCGAAGGGCTGTCCTTCGTGCCGTTCTCGCCGCTCGGTCAGGGCCTGTTGACCGACCGCTACCTTGATCCGGCCAAGGTCGGCAAGGGGGACCGGCTCCACGACCAGGGTGCGCAGATCCCCGAGGAGAAGATCGCCGTCGTACGAAGGCTTGCGGCACTGGCCCAGGAGTGGGGCCACTCGACCAGCCAACTCGCCCTGGCCTACTTGGCACACCTGCCGGGCATGGGCGTGCAGATCCCGAGCTCGTCGAATGTTGCCCAACTCGAGGCCAACGCTGCTTCCGGCCAGATCGAGCTCTCTGCTGACCAGGTCGCACAGTTGGACCAGATCTTCGGACGCTGACCCGGTCAGTCCTGGACGGGATCAGTCCTGGGAGGGGCGCGGCACGGATTGTCCGCGCTGACGCTCTTCCAGGCCGTCGAGGTCGAAGATCGCGTACGGGTCGACCCCCAATCGATCCTTGAGCTCGTCGAGCGACGGAAGCGACCGCACACCGGACTGTTCCAAATAGGAACGGACTTCGGCGGACGGTTCGTACGGTTCGGGCTTCAGGAGATCACGCAAGGAGGCGGCATCGGTGCCGGTACGACGTCGAAGCTCGTCGAGCACCGCAGGGTCCAGTCCGTTGACTGCCTGCTTGACGGCGTCGAAGGCAAACTGGCCCTGCTCGATCACCAGGTCGACCAAGGAGGCCACGGACCGCTCACCGTCCAGGACCCCACGGGCGTGCTGGACGACCTGCGGATCGGTGTGGTGCAGCTGGTCCTCGACGAAGGAACGGACCCGCCGGTCCCTCAGCTCGCCCATCCGGATCTGTTCGAGCAGCGACTTGTCGAGCCAGTTGTTCACCGGATTCTCACCATGCGCGGTCAAGATCGGTACTCCCTTCGAGCAGCGGGATGAAGGAACAGAGCGCCACGAACGCCTGCAGGACGTAGAACATCGTCTGGACGCACTTCTTGAACAGGGCCAAGATCGACAACGCGATGCCGAGCAGCTCCTCGAGGAGCTGACGCAAGTAGTTCTCGCCCGTGAAGGCCCCCTTGACGGTGTTCATCACCGTCCAAGGAATGTCCCAGGCCTTGTAGACGATGTCCTTGCCGCGCACCAGCATCGCCGGCACAGTGATGAGCAGGCCATGGACCTCCGAGAGGAGGACGTAGGCAATGTTCTGCCAGTTCTCGTACGAGATCTTGGCGTCATTCCAGATGTCGGCCAGGCCGTCCACCCGATTGGCGTTGGCCATCATGGCATCGAAAGCGGCTTCCTTGGCAGCACCGTCCCACTGACCCTCGGTCCCGACAGCCTTCGTCGCGTCACTGAGGAGGCGGGGCATCAGTCGGCAGTATTCGCGGAAGTTCTCGAACACCGATCCCACCGTGCCCAGAGCTTCCCAGTCCCCGGTGACCCATTCGGTGAGCGCCTCGGTCGGCTTCTCACCGAAGACTCCGCCGAGCAGTTCATCGATCCAGGAGATGACGATGGACTCTGCCTCGATGTCGCCGAGTGCGGTGACGATGTCCACCGAGACCTTCCACAGGCCGGGGCCGATGGGCTCCGGTGCGGCGTTCAACGTCTCGTCGGACGGCAGATCGATGCCGCGGAGTCCGCCGCTGGAGCGGCCGTCGGTGTCGTCGGACTGCGGAACGTTGTTCCAGATCGTGTTGACCTCATCGAGCGCCTGCTGCTCGCTCCTGCGATAGAGGCGGGCCGTCTCGCGCAGCGCGGTTTCCACGGTGCCGATGTGCTCCTTCAGCGCACGGGACTGTTCGTCCACGCCAGGGGTGAGCTCGCTGAGGCTGGGCAGTGCCAGGGCGGGAAGCCCTTTGCCTGTCTGACGCGTCAGTGGGATGGCGTAGTTGGCCCAGTACTCCGAGATCTTCGTACTGTCCTCGGAGAGACCCTCGAAACGATCGGCGACCCGGTCGAGCCCATCAGGATCGCTGGCGAAGTCTGGCATGGGTACGGTGCTCCTCTCCTGTGGAATCGGCAACTGTACCCACCGGGCAGGTCTTCCAGCGGTGGGCTCCACTCGTTCACTCGGTCAGGATCCACTCCGCGACCGCACGAAGATCGTCCACCACGGCACAGTCCACGCCGGCCGCCTCTGCCTTGCGTCCGTCACCGGTGCGCACCAGGACCGGCGTGACACCGGCGGCGTGCCCAGCAGCGACATCTGTGGGACGGTCACCGACCATGAAACTGCTTGACAGATCCAGGTTGAGCTCGGCGGCGGCCTGCACCAGCATGGTCGGGGCCGGCTTGTGGGTCCCCACATCGCGGTAGGCATCGCTGATCGCGAGGGCGCCGGCTTCGGTGCTGGCGTGGATCGCATCGATCTCGGCACCTTCGCGCGCCAGGAGCTGGGCCATCCGGTCGTGCACTTCGTCCATGACGGCTGGAGTCACATTGCCAAGGCCCACACAGGTCTGGTTGGTGACCACCACGATCCGGTATCCGGCCGCTCGCAAACGCCTGATTCCGCTTGCCGCACCGGGCAGCAGCTCCATCGCCTCGGGGCCCGAGTGGTAGTTCGGCAGGGTGTTGATGCATCCGTCCCGGTCAAGAAACGCGGCCGGCGCCCGATCGAGCCCCAGTGAGATCTCCTCCCAGCTCACCTCACTGCCCGGAGACAGATCAAAGATCCGGTACGGATGGGGACCCTCACACAGCGCAGGGGTCACGCTGAACAGCGTTGCCCCGTGCCGGGTCGGCTCGGTCCCGCGGTGGTAGTGCCCCGACAGCGACAGCACCACTGATTCCGACATCGCCTCGCGGAGCATCGCGCCCTCGACATAGGTGTGGGGATAGCCCTGATTGAGTTCGGGGGTGATGACGAAGTGTTGGAGATGGACCTGGGGGGTGGGATCCGGGTCGCTGACCGCTGCCTCGAACCGCCTGCGCTCGGCCAGGATCCGCTGCGGAGCGTGATCCACCTCCTCGCGGTCCCAGAAGCTGATGAACCGCACTCCGGCATGGTCGAGCACCCGTGGCCGGTCGCCGTAGACCTCACGCATCA
This sequence comes from uncultured Propionibacteriaceae bacterium, assembly GCA_945911015.1. Classification (GTDB taxonomy): domain Bacteria; phylum Actinomycetota; class Actinomycetes; order Propionibacteriales; family Propionibacteriaceae; genus Avipropionibacterium. The sequence continues at coordinate 89,364 of CAMDZW010000001.1, read as the reverse complement.
CCCGGTGCGAGTCGTGGTTGCCGGGCAGCACGATCCACGGTAGGCCGGATGAGTCGAGGATCTCGCCGATCAGCCGGTAGTCGGCCCGTACGGAATCCCACATCGCCTCATCGCCGGTCCGTTCGTGATCGAAGAGGTACCCCGGGATGTCGACCAGGTCACCGGTCACGGCGATGAGGTCGGCGCCACGTGAGCGGGCATCGGCCACCGCCGCACCGAACACCTGCGTCATCGCCCTGCTGCGGCGGCGCGGGATACGGGCCGTCCCGGGGACATGGTGACGCAGGTGCAAGTCGGTGATGTGGGCGATACGCATGGGCCACAGCGTAGGCTGCCGACATGTCCCTCGACGACATCGACCTCGACGCGCTGTGGGATGCCCTGCAGGACACTTCGTCCCTGTCGACGTGGTACCTCAACACCCAGACCGGTGAGGTCTTCCCCTATTCCGAGGACACCGGCTATGACCTCGAGGACGAGGTCGATGAGTATCTGCACGAGATCTCACCGCTGTCGACGCGAGCCGCCTACCAGGACATGGTCGACTTCGTCGACGCATTGGGCGGGGAGGCTGCCGAGACGCTGCATCGCGTCTCGAAGGCGAGGGGGCCTTCCGCCGGTTCCGCGCGGCCATGCACACGCTGACTGAGGAACAGGTCACCGCCTGGCACCAGTTCCGTGCGGCCCGTGGGACCTGGCATGCGCTCGCGTGGTTGGAGGCCGAAGGCCTGGTCACCGAGCATGAGGCCGAGCAGTACCGCGCCGACCATCCGGTGTTGCTACCTGACGCGGCACCGGTCGGCCGGGTGGCCATGGCGGACCGGGCCACGTCGGCCGAGCTGGTCTCCCGCCTGGCGTTGGCCCATGTTGTCGATGTCGAGGCCTTCGCAGCGTCGCTGGGGCCGGCGGATCCGGCCGCGACTGACCAACGGGCACAACTCCTGGCGCTCGGGGCTGCCGAGGTCCAACTCCAACTCGGTGGTGACCTCATCGTCATCCCGTACGGGGATGAGTTCGCTGCCGCTGTGCTCGAGCTTGCCGAACGGCACGGCGCCACCGTCGTCGCGAGTCCTGCTGACTTGCAGCGGTGAGCCGACCCCTGGGGCTCGACGGGCGGCGATTAGGGTGGAGCCCATGGCTCGTTATCTCACCGCGGTCGCTTGGCCCTACGCCAACGGCCCCCGCCACCTCGGCCACGTCTCCGGCTTCGGAGTTCCCTCGGACGTGTTCTCGCGCTACCTGAGGATGAACGGCCACGAGGTGTTGATGGTGTCCGGGTCGGACGAGCACGGCACCCCAGTGACGGTGCAGGCCGACAAGGAGGGCCTCACCACACGCGAGCTGGTCGACAAGTATCACCGCCAACTGATCGACGACCTGTACGGGTTGGGTCTCAGCTATGACCTCTACACCCGGACCACAACCGCCAACCACGCGACCGTGGTGCAGGGGTTGTTCACTGCGCTGTACGAGAACGGCTATGTGGTCTCCCAGACCACGATGGGCGCGATCAGCCCGTCGACCGGGCGGACGCTGCCGGACCGCTACATCGAAGGCACCTGCCCGATCTGCGGATATGACGGTGCGCGTGGCGACCAGTGTGACAACTGCGGCAACCAGCTCGACCCGGTCGAGTTGAAGAACCCGGTGTCGAAGATCAATGGTGAGAGCCCGGAGTTCCGCGAGACCGAGCACTTCTTCATCGATCTGCCGGCCCTGGCCGAGAGCCTCACCAGTTGGCTGCAGCAGCGGACCGACTGGCGGCCCAATGTGCTGCGCTTCAGTCAGAACTTCATCGACGACCTGAAGCCACGCGCCATCACCCGTGACATCGACTGGGGCATCCCGATCCCGCTGGACGGGTGGCGCGACCTGGCGATGAAGCGCTTCTACGTCTGGTTCGACGCGGTCATCGGTTACCTGTCGGCCTCGGTCGAATGGGCCGTACGGTCAGGGGACCCGCAGGCCTGGCGGAAGTGGTGGAACGACCCGGACACCAAGTCCTACTACTTCATGGGCAAGGACAACATCGTCTTCCACAGCGTCATCTGGCCGGGCATCCTGCTCGGGCACAACGGCGAGGGCGACAAGGGCGGCAACCAGGGCCCGTACGGCGAGTTGAACCTGCCGACCGAGGTGGTCAGCTCGGAGTTCCTCACGATGAGCGGAGCCAAGTTCTCCACCAGCCGCTCAAAGGTCATCTACGTCAAGGATGTGCTGGCCGAGTTCGGTCCGGACCCGCTGCGTTACTTCATCGCGGTGGCCGGCCCGGAGAACAACGACACCGACTTCACCTGGGACGAATTCGTCCGTCGCAACAACAACGAACTCGCCAATGAGTGGGGCAATCTGGTCAACCGCTCGATCTCGATGGCCCACAAGAACAACGGCGAGATCCCCGCCGCCGGTGACCTGACCGAGGCGGACGAGGCTCTGCTCGCTGCCGGACGTGATGCGTTCGCCACCGTCGGCGATCTGCTGGCGCACAACAAGTTCAAGGGGGCGATCACCGAGGCGATGCGGATCGTCACCCTGGCCAACCGCTACCTCAGCGATCAGGAACCGTGGAAGCTGAAGGACGATCCGGCCCGCCGTGACACCGTCCTGCACTGTGCGCTGCAGTTGGTCGCGGACTGCAATGCGTTGCTCACCCCGTTCCTGCCGCATGGTGCGCAGAAGGTCTTCGAGGCCCTCGGCGGTGAAGGAATCTGGGCTGCCCAGCCGGAGATCCGGACCGTCAGCGAAACCGATCGCCCTGACTATCCGGTACTGATGGGGGACTACACCGTCGAGCAGGCCCGGTGGGAGTCGACGCCCATCCCGGTCGGTCGACCGCTGGCCAAGCCGAGCCCGATCTTCACCAAGCTGGACGAGGAACTCGGCCAGGCCGGACCTGCTTTCGCCCCGATCGTCACCGACTGAAACTCTCGAAAACGACCGGTGGCTGCACACCGGTCGATCTGCAGAGTCCCGCGCGGTGGGCCTCTGGAAAGTGACCGGTGACTGCTTACCGGTCGATCTGCAGAGCGGCCGTCCATGGCCGCCGCACAGCCGTGGACCCCGTGCTGGATACCGTGACCGGATGCTGACCGAGTTCTTTCGCGACCATCTGTTCACGGTGGCCTGGTATGGCCTGATGAGTGCGGTCTGGCTCGGCTGGGGCCAGGAGGATCCACCCAAGCGGCTGCGCCCCTTCCTCGGGGCCGGCTCGGTGATTGCGGTGGGCCTGACGGTCCTGTTCACCATCATGTTGGTCAGGAACTGGGGCGAGCCGTCGGCTCTGGACCAGAACCTCGTCGGCTTCATCGTCGTGGTGTGGGCCGAGATCATCCTCTGTGCCGGGGGAGCCATCTTCCTTGCCGTGAAGAAGCGAGGCCGCTGGATCGCCTGGTGGATTGCTCTCGTCGTCGCGGCGCACTTCATCCCGCTCGGTCTGGTGCTGTCTGACTGGTCCGATGTCGTGCTCGGTGTGGTGCTGACGGTTGCGATCGTTCTCGTACGGCGACCGCTCGCTCAGCGTGAGGGGCCGACGAGTGCACTGGTCGGCCTGATCATGGGGTTCTCGTTGCTGGCCTTCGCAGCCGTGTCGGCACTGTTGGCCTTGCCGCAGCTCTGAGTCCGATCGGGTCAGTAGCCGCCGTTGCCGGCCAGTGACACCGCGCCGGTCGGATGCCACACCGTCTTCACCTCGAGAAAGGCCCGCAGCCTCGCCATGCCGGGGGCAGCGGTGAAATCGGGCTCGTGACGAGGGATGTACACCCGCTTGACGGTCTCTGCCGCGGAGCGGCCCAGCTCGGTGCGGAGCTCGGGATCGGCTCCGGTCAGGTCGAGCGCATTGACGTCACGGTGAGCCGCCAGGTGGGGTGAAAGCTCAGCCAGGTCGCCGGTCAGCAGGTTGACCACACCCCCGGGGACGTCCGAGGTCGCCAAGGCCTCGGCGAAGGTGATGGTGCTGCAGGCCTGTGGAGTCACCACCACGCAGGTGTTGCCACCGGCCAGGACCGGCGCGACGCAGGACACCAGTCCCAACAAGGACTCGGGGGCGAGGACACCGACCACCCCGGTCGGTTCCGGTGCGGAGTAACAGAAGTACGGGCCTGAGACCGCATTGGCATGGCCCATCACCGAGGCGAGCTTGTCGGTCCATCCGGCATAGTGCACCAGACGGTCGACCACCTGATCGGTCTCGGCTCCGGCCTCCCGTGCTCCCGCCCCGGACTCCCGCTTGATCAGATCGATGAACTCCGCTCGACGGGCCTCGACCATCTCGGCGATCCGGTACAACACCTGACCGCGGTTGTACGGGGTGGCGCCGGCCCATCCGACCCGGGCCTTGCCCGCCGCGACGACGGCATCGCGTAGATCCTTGCGGGACGCACACGCAGCATTGGCCATGAACGCTCCTGACGCATCGGTGACGGCATAGGTCCGTCCGGATTCAGAACGAGGAAAGGCTCCGCCCAGATAGAGCTTGTAGGTCTTGCGGACCGGTGTACGTGCCATGTCAGGCCTCCTCATCGGGCTCGAGGTAGGCGGCCATGCCGGTCCGGCCACCTTCGCGACCGAAGCCGGACTCGCGGTATCCGCCGAACGGTGCGGTCGGGTCGAATCGGTTGAACGTGTTGTCCCACACCACGCCGGCGTGCAGCTTCGAGGCCATCGCCATCGCCTTGGACCCCTTGTCGGTCCACACTCCGGCACTCAGCCCGTACGGGGTGTTGTTCGCCTTGGCCAGTGCCTCGTCCGGTGTGCGGAAGGTCATCACCGTGAGGACGGGGCCGAAGATCTCTTCGCGGGCGATCCGCATCGTCGGGCTCGCCCCTTCGAGGATCGTCGGGGGAATGAACCATCCCTGTTCGGGGAGTGGGCATGATGTGGTCCAGACCTGAGCACCCTCCTCGCGGCCGGCGTCGACCAGCGATCCGATCCGGGCATACTGCGTCTGCGAGTTGATGGCGCCGACATCGGTGTTCTTGTCCATCGGGTCACCGACCCTCAGGGTCTCGACCCGATCTTTCAAGCGGGCAACGAATTCGTCGGCGATCGACTCTTGGACCAGCAGCCTCGATCCGGCACAGCAGACCTGGCCCTGGTTGAAGAAGATGCCGTTGACGATGCCTTCGATCGCCTGGTCGACCGCGGCGTCGTCGAAGACGACGTTGGCACCCTTGCCGCCCAGTTCCAGGGTGAGGTGACGTCCGGTCCCGGCCAGCGCGGACTGGATGGACTTTCCGACCTGGGTGGAGCCGGTGAAGGCCACCTTGTCGAGGCCGTCGTGGCTGACCAGGGCGGCGCCGATGTCGCCGGCGCCGGGCACGATGTTGACCACCCCGGGCGGAAGGTCAGCTTCAGCCAGGATCTCTGCCAGTACGAGGATCGAGACTGACGTGGTCTCGGCCGGTTTGATCACCACCGTGTTCCCCGCGGCCAGCGCCGGCGCGATCTTCCACGCCGCCATCAACAACGGAAAGTTCCAGGGGATGACCTGACCGGCGACGCCGAGCGGTTGCGGGTCCGGGCCCAGTCCGAGGTGCTGCAGTTTGTCGGCCCAACCGGCGTGATGGAAGAAGTGTTGGGCCGCGGTTGGCACATCGAAGTCGCGGGTCTCCTTGATCGGTTTGCCGTTGTCCAGGGTCTCCACGACCGCGAGCTCACGGGACCGCTCGGCGATGAGTCGCGCGATCCGGAACAGATACTTGCCCCGTTCCGGACCCGACATCGGTGACCACACACGGGTCTGGGCACGCCGCGCGGAAGCCACGGCGACATCGATGTCCTCGGTCGAGACGGTGGAGACGGTCGTCAGTGGTTGGCCGGTCGCAGGGTTCAGCGACTCCAGGTCCGCTCCGTTGCCCTCGACGAATTCACCGTCAATGAACGGCAGGTACCGATCAGCGATCCGTCCGATCGCGGCGGACTCGGGTGCCGGCGCATAGTCGAGATCCATGGTCACCTTTCTCAGTCGATGCTCACGTAGTCGGCGCCCCAGTAGCCACCCTCGGTCTGGGTGCGGCGCTGCATGATCAGATCGTTCAACAATGACGAAGCGCCGAAGCGGAACCAGTGCGGATCGAGCCAGTCAGGCCCGGCGACCTCTCCGACCGCCACCAGGTGGCGGATGGCGTCCTTGGTCGAGCGGATCCCGCCAGCCGGTTTCACACCGCGTTGTTCGCCGGTGAGGGCCCGGAAGTCCTTCACTGCCTGCAACATCAAGTGGATCACCGGCAGGGTTGCCGCCGGGGAGACCTTGCCGGTCGAGGTCTTGATGAAGTCGCCGCCGGCAGCCAGCGCCAGCCAGGAGGCGCGGCGGATGTTGTCGTAGGTGGCGAGCTCCCCGGTCTCCAGGATCACCTTGAGTCGGGCCTCACCACAGGCCTGCTTGATCTGCTGGATCTGGTCGAAGACCAGCCCCCACTGGCCGGACAGGAAGGCGCCGCGGTCGATCACCATGTCGATCTCGTCGACACCGGCGGACACCGCCAGCCGGGTGTCGGCCAGCTTGACCTCCATCGACGACCGCCCGGCCGGGAAGGCGGTCGCCACCGAGGCCACTCGCACCGCGGAACCGGCCAGCGACTCCACCGCAACTGCGGCCATGTCGGGATAGATGCAGACGGCGGCCGGCAGCGGTGTCTGCGGGACGCCCGGGTCAGGGACCAACGCCTTGCGACACAAATTGGCCACCTTGCCCGGGCTGTCGGCCCCTTCCAGGGTGGTCAGGTCGACCATCGAGATCGCCAGGTCGATCGCAGCAAGCTTGCTCTGCTTCTTGATCGACCGCGTCGCCAACGTCGCCGCACGTGCTTCGAGACCGACCGGGTCGACCGGCGGCAGCCCGATCAGGAAACGGCGCAGACTGTCCTCGTCACCAGCCAGGTCAGGGAGTCCGGATGCCATGGGTCCACTCTGCCATGTCCGCTGGCCGAACCGACCTGGCCTGAGTCACGGCACGTGCAGGATCTGGGCCATTTCGGCCCGCAGCGCCACCAGCCGGTCCTGCACCCGGGACCGGCTGGCGGCCAGATCCGCATCCGGGGGAGCTGTGACCTCGAGATAGCACTTCAGTTTTGGCTCGGTGCCCGACGGTCGGACCACGACCCGGCAGGACTGTCCGGTCAGCACGACGGCATCGGTCGGTGGCAGCTCCTCCGAACCGTCGGTCAGGTCGTGCATGGACACTGGTTCGCCGGCCAGCATCGGCGGGACCGCAGCCCGAAGCCGTGCCATCAGGTCGGAGATGATGCCCAGGTCGGTGACCCGAAGCGACAGCTGATCTGTGCCGGTGACACCGTGAGCGCGGTCCAGGTCGTCAAGAAGGTCAGCCAGTGTGCGTCCCTGCGACTTCTCGCGCGCCGCCAGTGCCAGCACCTCGAGTCCGGCAGTGATGCCGTCCTTGTCGGCGACCGCGGTCGGGTCGGTGCAATAGCCCAGCGCTTCCTCATAGCCGAACACCAGCCCGGGGACCCGCCCGATCCACTTGAACCCGGTCAGTGTCGTCACATATGGCTGGTCGTGGACCTCACACAGGGTCGCCAGCCGTCGCGACGACACCACCGAGGCCGCGTAGGTGCCCCGGACCCCGCGGCTCAACAGGTCCGCACCGAGGAGGGCGCCGACCTCGTCACCGCGCAGCATCTGCCAGGCACCGTCGCGGCGGATCGCGACCGCGCACCGGTCGGCGTCGGGATCATTGGCCACCACCAGATCGGCGTCGACCTCGGCCGCCAGCGCCACCGCGAGGTCGATGGCGCCGGGCTCCTCCGGATTGGGGAAGGCGACGGTTGGGAAGTCCGGATCGGGCTCGGCCTGTTCGGCGACCTCGATCGGAGCAGGGAAACCGGCCGCCTCCGCCGCGGCACGGACGACGGTCGCACCGACGCCGTGGAGGGAAGTGTGCACCCAGGTCAGGTCGCGGGGCCCCCTGGGGATCCGGGATGCCGCGCGGGCGACATAGGCATCGATCTCGGCCTCACCGATCACGGTCCATCCATCGCCACGGGGCAGGGTGTCGATCGACCCTGCGGCGATCCGGGTCAGGTGGGTGGCAATCTGCGCATCGGTCGGTGAGACGATCTGGCAGCCGTCATCGAGATAGACCTTGTATCCGTTGTCGGCCGGAGGATTGTGTGAGGCGGTCACCACCACTCCGGCAGCGCACCCCTTCGCCCTGATCAGATACGGGACAAGCGGAGTCGGCACCGGTCGGTCGAACAGCAGCACCGCAAAGCCTGCGCCGGTGAGGATCTCGGCGGTGTCGCGGGCGAAGACATCGGAGTTGTGCCGAGCATCGTGGCCCACCACCACTGGGCCGGTGGCGCCGATGTCGTGCAGGTGGGCGGCCAGCGCTGCCGCAGCTCGGGTGACGACCACCCGGTTCATCCGGTTCGGGCCCGGTCCCAGTGCACCGCGCAGCCCTGCGGTCCCGAACTCGAGGGAGCCGGCGAAGGCGTCGGCCAGTGCTGCGGCCGCGTCGGGGTCCGAGGCTGCCCGGTCCCGCAACGAGACCAACTCGGCCCGGGTCATCGGGTCAAGGTCCTGGGCCAGCCAGTCCTGCACTGCGGTGTCCAGGGACATCACAACACTCCGGCGATTCCGCTCAACAGCCTCCGCAGCAGCGGCCCCGCATCTCGGCCGGCCTGGACGACTTCCTCATGTGACAAGGGATGGGGGCTGATCCCGGCGGCGGCATTGGTGACCAGGGAGATCGCCAACACCTCCAACCCGGCTTCGCGGGCGGCAATGGTCTCGACCGTGGTGGACATGCCCACCAAGTCGGCGCCGAGGGTCTTGGCCATCTTCACCTCAGCCGGAGTTTCGTACTGTGGTCCGGGGAACTGGGCGTAGACACCCTCGCCGATCCCACTCGACACACTCTTGGCCAGTTCGCGCAGCCGGGGCGAATAGGCATCGGTCAGATCGATGAACCGCGCCCCGACCAGCGGCGTCTGCCCCGTCAGATTGAGGTGGTCGCGGACCAACACCGGCGTCCCGGCCGGCCATTCCGGTCGCAGCCCGCCACAACCATTGGTCAACACCACCACCGACGCACCGGCGGCTGCTGCCGTACGGACTCCGTGGACCACCGCTGCGGGCCCGCGGCCCTCGTACAGGTGGGTCCGGCCGGTGAGTACGGCGGCAGTGGCGCCCGTGGCCGTACGCACCAGACGAAGTTGTCCGCCGTGACCGGCCACCACTGGTGCGCTGAAGCCGGGTAGGTCAGCCAGCTCGCAGGAACCGAGCAGTTCGCCGAGGTCATCGGCGGCCGCGGACCACCCGGAGCCGAGAACATAGGCGTGGTCGATGCGTTCCACCCCGAACCGAGTGGTGAGAGCGGTGGCCGCTTCGGCGGCCAGAGCGTACGGATCAGTCACGTTCTCGAGACTAACCCGTCACCGCCATGATGGGGCCGGGTCAGTCGCCGGAGGTGCAGGCGCGGTGTCGCAGTGCGGTGACATAGTCGGCCGGTGCTCCGGCGACCTCGGCGGCATCAGCCAGGATTCCGACGGTCCGGGCACTGGGCAGTCCGCCTTCGAAGTCGTTGAGGAGATAGGCCCATGCCGTGGCTGGCCCGGTCAGGCCCTGCACCCGGAGCCGGATACGGCGATAGAGGCCGGTGGTTGCCGACTCCCAGTCGTCCAGGGACTCCGCATCGGTCTGGGTGAGGTCATAGAGCGCGACGAAGACTTCGCTGGCCGGATCCTCGACCAGCGTCGGCAGCGCCCCGTCCCAGCCCTCCCCGCCGAAGGTCAGCCGCCAGCCGGTCAACCACCCGGTCGACTCCAGCGGCGAGTGTGGGCAGCGCTCAGCCATCTGGCGTGGGTCGAGATTGCTCCCGTAGGCGGCATACAGCACACCCGAAGGCTACCGGTCGCACCCCCACGGGTCACGGCTCGTGGTCGGATCCGTGGAAGAATCACGGCCATGACACGTGTGGTGATCGTCGGAGGCGGACCCGGTGGATACGAGGCGGCGCTGGTCGCCCGGCAACTGGGCGGTGAGGTCGTCCTGATCGAGAGTGACCGGATGGGCGGGTCGGCAGTCGTCACCGACTGCGTGCCGTCCAAGACATTGATTGCGACCGCTGAGCTGATGACTTCGGTCGCCGACTCGGAGGAGCTCGGCATTCGGTACGGGGAAGGTGCCGACGCTCGCGACACGGTCCGGGTGGACCTGTCGGCGGTCAACCAGCGAGTCCTGGGACTGGCCCAGCAGCAGTCCGACGACATCTCGACCCGACTGGGGGTTGAAGGGATCAGGATCGTCATCGGCCATGGCCGACTCGACGGCCCCCGCACGGTGGTGGTCACCGCAGCGGACGGCAGCACGGAACGGCTCGAAGCCGACGTGGTGCTGTTGGCCACCGGCGCACACCCACGGGTGCTGCCGACGGCGGTTCCCGACGGCGAGCGGATCCTCACCTGGACCCAGGTCTACGATCTCGAAACCTTGCCCGAACGACTGATCGTGGTCGGCTCCGGCGTGACCGGCGCAGAGTTCGCCAGTGCCTACGATGCGCTCGGCGCCGATGTCGTGCTCGTCTCCTCCCGGGATCGGGTGTTGCCCGGGGAGGACGCCGATGCCGCTCAGGTGCTGGAGGACGTCTTCACCCGTCGTGGCATGACGGTGATGGGCCGGTCGCGGGCCGCATCGGTACGCCGTGACGGCGACCAGGTGGTGGTCACCCTCACCGACGGCACCGAAGTGGTCGGCTCCCACTGCCTGCTCGCGGTCGGCTCGATCGCCAACACCGCAGATCTTGGCCTGGACACGGCCGGGGTGGCCGTGGACGAGGCCGGATTCATCACCGTCGACAAGGTGTCACGCACCACCGCCAACGGCATCTATGCCGCAGGCGACTGCACCGGCGTGCTCATGCTCGCCTCGGTCGCTGCCATGCAGGGCCGGATCGCCATGTGGCACGCCCTCGGTGATGCGGTGACCCCGCTGGATCTGAGGCAGGTGTCGTCGAACGTCTTCACCGCCCCCGAGATCGCAACCGTCGGAGCCACCCAGCAGGACGTCGACACCAGCGAGGTCACCGCCGTCGGGGTCACCTTGCCGCTGCGGACCAATGCACGCGCCAAGATGCAGGGCATCACCGATGGCTTCGTGAAGGTCTTCTGCCTGCCACTGACCGGCATCATCATCGGCGGTGTGGTCGTGGCTCCCCGCGCCAGCGAGCTCATCCACGCGCTGTCGGTGGCGGTCCACAGCCGCACGACGGTCGACGACTTCGCCCAAGCCTTCACCATCTATCCGTCGTTGAGCGGATCGTTCGCTGAAGCGGCACGTCAACTGCACCTGCACGCCGTCGAACACGTGCGCTGAACCTCGACTCGGCAGCCGGGGCCATGGTGCGGGCGTCGGCACCCGTCGTACGGTGTCTGTTGTGAGCGAAGAGAACCTGTGGCGTCAGCAGATCGCCGCCAATCCCGGCCACTCCCAGTGGTACATCGACCGTTTCCGCGCCATGGTCGACCAGGGCAAGGACATCGTCGGTGAGGCTCGGACGGTCGATGCCATGGTCGGACGAGGTGCACAGATCCTGGATGCCGGCTGCGGGCCCGGCCGGATCGGTGGACATCTGGCCAGCGTCGGCCATGTCGTGGTCGGCGTCGATCTGGATCCTGAACTGATCGAGGCAGCTCGCGCCGATCATCCCGCGGCGCAATGGATCTGTGATGACCTGGCCACCGTTGACCTCGGCTCGTACGGGATCACCACGCCCTTCGATGTGGTCGTGTGCGCCGGCAATGTCCTCACCTTCGTCGCCCCGTCGACCCGCCGCGACGTGCTGGCCGGCTTCGCGCGGGTCCTGGCCGACGACGGTCGGGTCGTGGCCGGTTTCGGCGCTGGTCGCGGCTACGGGTTCGACGACTTCTTCGCCGATGCCGCAGCGGTCGGGCTGAGGGCCGAGCTGAACCTGTCGACCTGGGACCTGCGTCCGTTCACCGACGATGCCGACTTCCTGGTGTCGGTGCTGACCAAGCAGCCGGCGGCGTCGGCCGGGGATGAACCCGGTCGGAGCCTGTCTGCCGAGTAGGGTCTGGCCATGACTGTGCCCGGGCCGGAACCGATCGATCACCGCTACGGCACACCTCGGGGGTGGCCGCTCCCGCTGGAGCCGGTGGCGTACCACCATTTCCTGCGCACACCCACGCATCGTTGGTGGAAGTCGCTGGTCATGATCGCTGCGACGATTGCCGCCTATTTCGGGTTGAGCATTGCGTTGACCGTGCCGGCACTGCTGGTCGATCTGATGCTGGGAAATGACACCTTGCTGTCGGGGCAGGTCGTGATCACCCCGGCCCTGTTCGCCGCCACGGTGATCGGGCTCGGCCTGATGATCCCAGCCAGCATGCTCCTGCAGTGGGCGCTGTGGCGCCAGCGTCCCCGATGGATGTCCTCGGTCGAAGGTGGGTTCCGCTGGGGGCTGATGGCTCGCTGTGCCCTGGTGCTGGTACCGATCTATCTGCTCTACATCGGCGGGAGCCTGAAGCTGTCTGGCTGGCGTCCGGGCCCGGACGCCAATCCCGACTGGTGGGTGTTCGTGCTGCTGGTCGTCGCCTTCGTACCGTTCCAGGCCGCGGGAGAAGAATATGCCGTGCGGGGAGCGCTCACCCGTGCCATTGGTGCCTGGATCCCGCGCCCGCTGGTGTCACTGGTCGTGGCGACCGTCGCCAGTGGTGCACTGTTCGCGGCCGGGCACCCCAATCTCACTCCGGGCCGGCTGGTCGGCTATGTGGTGATCGCCGCCGGTTTCTCGTTGCTGGTCTGGCGCACCGGAGGCCTGGAGGCTGCGGTCCTGGGTCACACGCTCAACAACGTCCTGATCATGATCCCGACGGCGATCTGGGATGACATGACCAGTGCCCTGACTGGCGCCGACGGTGCTGGATCAGCGCCGGTGGACGTGATGATCTCGATCGTGCTGGCGCTGGTGTCGTGGGCCGCGGTCGAGCTGGTCTTTCGTCGCAGTCCCTCTGTGCGCCTCGGTCCGAAACCGGGTCGTCGCCCGGGGCCGTCCCGACAGGCCGAACCGCAGCCGTTCGATCCGGTCAGTGCACCGTCACGGTGATCTCGTGCCACCCCTGGGCGCCGTCGGGCACGACCGGCGCCCGCACCTCGGTCTGACGTTCGCCGTCGCGGCTGATCGCCCGGCACCGGATGATGTGGTCGCCGGTGGTCGCATCCCAGGGCCGTGACCACTGGACCCAGGTGTCGGTGGAGATGGCCGGGGCCAGATCGGCCGGCTGCCAGGGGCCGTCGTCGAGCTGGACCTCGACCGCTTCGACACCGGTGTGGGGCTGCCAGGCGACTCCGGCGAAGCGACATCAGCTCGTCCCAGGTGATCGTGATCTCGTTCTCGACCATGCCATGGATCCGCAGCGACCAGCCCTGGGGATCGATCTCGGGCACCACCAGCGCAGTGTCGATTCGGTAGAAGTCGTCATTTGCGGTGACCACCGGGGCCAGCCCATCAATGTCGAGCTCGGTCTCGGCCGGGACCGTCACCGGGTGCTGTGCGGCAGGCAGGTGCAGTTTTTCCCGTACGGCTTCTGCAGCTCGGGCTCCCACCCGGCGGCTGACCGAGACCACCGTGCCGAACACGGCGATCCCCGCAGCGGCCACGCTCCAGCCCAGGAAACGGCGCCGGGCCAGGGGGGGAGTCACTGCGATCAGCGACCGGTGGCACCAGGATGGCCAGCAGCGTCATCGCGGCCCGCCCGAGACCAACGAGGGCAACCAGGCCAGGGCAGTGGCACCCTCGCGGCTGAGGGCTGCCGCGATCCCGGCGATGCCCAACAGCGCAGCGATCACGCGGCCGGTCCACACCAGCCGGCGTTCGGCCAACCCGGCAATGGCGCCAATGCCCAGGAGCACGATCCCGATCCCAACCAGCAGAGCGATCTTGTCCGCAGTCCAGAACAGACTCACCGCCAGGTCCTTCGCCCAACCAGGTGCGGCGTCGATCAGCACCGCCCCGATCGAGCCGAACGGACTTCCTTCCGGCGCCACCAGCGGTGCGACCAGTTCGCCGACACCGGCCCCGGCCGCTGCCGTGAGAACTCCGGCCAGGGCGGCCCGGCGACGGGACGGAATCGGATCGGTGCTCATGGATCGACAGTACGCGTCCCCGGATACGCCGACTCGCAGTCCGGTCCGATCTCGCCGTCGACTCATCAACGCCGGTGTCTGATTTGAGTCAGTACCATTCATCTCGTTCAAATCTGTACAGATTGGCGCGTTGATGTCGTCAGTGGAGGAGCAACCAATGGTCAGGGTCGGTCTGATCGGAGCTGGCGCCGTGGGGCCCCACCACCGCACCGTGGTCGAAGGGCATGACGAGTCATCGCTGGTTGCAGTCTGCGACCTGGACACCGAGCGAGCGGCCACGGTCGCTGCCCCCTGCGCCGCCGCCGTGTTCGCCGATCACATCGAGATGATGGAGCAGATCGAGCTCGATGCCGTCATCGTGAACACCCCACATGCCACCCACCTGCCGATCACTCTGGACGCCATTTACCGGGGGATCGCAGCGCTGGTGGAAAAGCCGCTGGGCATCACGGGAGTCGAATGCCGACAGCTCCGCAACGCAGCCGCAACGGCCGGGATCCCCGTGGTCGCAGGGCATCTGCAGACTTTCATGCCGGAGGTCGCGGCCGCCCGTGCCGCCATTGACCAGGGCAGGATCGGGCAGGTGCGGCGCACCACTGATCGTCGCGCGACCAACTATGCGCCGGGGCAACGGTCGCCATGGTTCTTCGACGCGGACATGGCCGGCGGGGGCGCGATGATCAACGTCGGCGGGCACTGTGTCGACCGGACCCTGTTCCTGACCGGTGGTCGGGCCCAGACGGTCAGCGCACAGCTGATGTGTCGGTGGGGATCTCCGGTCGAGAGCGATGCCGACTATGTGATCACGCTCGACAACGCGGTGGTGGCAACCATTACGCTGCGCAGTTTCCCGGCCAATTCACGCAACGAGATCGAGGTGGTCGGCGACCTCGGCACCATCACCGTCGGGCCACAACTCGGCACCGTGCTCACCACGGCGGAGGGCCGGACCGTCTTGCACGAGTCGACCCGCGATGACGTCCAGACCGCATTCGCTGAGCAGTGGAGCAACTTCCTCGGCGTCCTCGCCGGCAGGCCGTCCGCGATCGATGAACACCACGCCACCCATGTCGTCGACGTCGTGACGACCGGTTACGCGTCCGCGCGGCAGGGTGGGGCATCGTTGCCCGTCCCGCAGGACTGAGCGCCTCCTGTTCGAGTGGATGACAGCTGACCGACGGCGTCGACTGGTCTGGTGGACAGCTCGCGAGTGAGCTGCCCCGTCGGGTCATGTGGTTGGTGAATCAATGTTGCAAACACGGCTGCCGACAATCGCTGTGGCGAAAGATTTCTGTTGTCTGTAAGGGAAAGCGGTGGATTGTGTCACACCGATCACCTAGAATGGAACACATGGGCGAATCAGTTTCCGAGGGGGGTGACGTGCAGTGTCTCCTCGACCACCACATCCTTGCCGCCGCTGATCTGACGGTGTTGGCCGATCATCATCACCAACGCACCAGTGGTGAGGTGCTCGGTGAGGTGGTGAATCTTGACGCCCACACGGTACGGGTCCGGGCCGAGAAGTATGTGACTGAGCAGCCGACGATGACCGGGGACATGGTCCCGGCCCGCTATTCGCGGATTGCTGGGTTGCAACAGTCCGGGACGGTGACTCCGGCGCAGGTGGATCGGTTGATCATCGAAATGTTGCGGCTGTCCAGGGTGGCCTCGATCACCGAGGACCAACTTGTTGCTGCCGAACAGATCCTCACCGATCATGCCCGGTTGTTGACTCCGGCTCAGATCGGGCAGCTCGCTGGGCAGATCAAGGACCGGATCGATCCCGATGGTGACACCCCTGATGATGAGTGGAATGAGGCGACTCGCCGGGCGAACTGGGGCACCAACTCGGATGGGACTGTGTGGTTCAACGGCCGGTTCACCGTTGAGGCCGGTGCGGCGATCACCACGGTGTTGGACAGTTTGTCGCGTCGTAACGCCAGCCCCGACATTGCCGATACCCGGTCGGCTGAACAGCGCCGTCATGATGCGGTCGGGACCGTGTTCACCCGGGCGCTCAACAGCGGTGATTTGCCGGCGACGGGTGGGACTCCGGCGACGGTGATCATCACCATGACCGAGGAGCAGCGGTCACTGGTCGTGGGACGGCGCGGTTGTCCGATGGTCGGGCGATCGCGGTGGCGGCCGGATTCGGGCTGGCTGATCAGGCCAGTGTGGTGTCGGTCCGGTTCTCACCGGCCGGGGCGGTCCTCGATCTGGGTCGCAGGTGTCGGATCGCGACCGCGAACCAGACGATTGCCTTGTATGCCCGCGATGGTGGTTGCAGTTTTCCTGGTTGTTCGGTCCCGGCGAAGTGGACCCAACGCCATCACGTGGTTTCGTGGCAGGACGGTGGCCCGACCGACCTCGACCTCCTCGACCCTGATGGTGCCGCTGCTATCCGGTGATGTCGACGACCTCTCCGTTGCGGGGCAGGGAACCCTTGAATGTCAGGGGCACAGCGTTGGCGCGCTCGATGTCGGGGGCGGTGATTGCTTGGACATGAACATGCGGTTCAGTGCTGTTGCCAGAGTTCCCGCAGCGTGCGAGCACCGTGCCGACCTGCACACGCTGTCCCGTCCGAACTTCCAGGCTGCCTTGTTGGAGATGGCAAAGAGCGACCACTGCACGCTTGGTCTCGATGAACACGTGGTTGCCGGCAAGGGACAACCACCCTGCTTGGGCTCGGCGTTGTTGGGTGAGGGCGTAGCCGATGGACGGTAGACCGCGATATGCGGCGTGGTCGCGCTCGGTGTCGTGCGCCGCGACGATGACCCCCTCGACAGGTGCCAGCAGGGTGCGCCCGAAACCGGGGAATCTCTCAGGCGGTTCGGGGCGTACGAGGGAACCGAACGTGACCGGCGCGGTACGCCCGGCACCATCAACGGGCACGAAGTCGATCGCGTAGGACGTCGCCACCAGCGACGTGCCGTGGCTGGGCACCCGGTTGGCCGGGCTGTTCTGCACAAGCCACCTTCCGATGAACGGATAGTCCAGATCGAGAGAAGCAGCCACGCGGACCCTTTCTGTTGTCGCCCATTCTGGCATCGCCTGAGCAGGGCCGCCGTCAGTCGGTGTTGTCCTGGGCGCTTCGCCTGCTCGGCAGCACGTTTCGCATCGACGCGTGGGTCATGTCTTGACTGCCCTGGTGTGGTGGAATCGTCAGCATGCAACCGGAATCGCCTGAGCAGTACTACGCACGGATCGCCGCCGCATGTGGGCCGGACGGGAGACTGCCGGTCGCGGTCGAGGAAGCCCCGGGCTGGGACATCTACCCGTACGAGACATCGTCGCTGGAGATGAAGCCACTGCAACCGTTGATGGACGCCGAGGCACCTCGCCGCGGTGAGGACGCGGACGACTGCTGGTGCGCCCAGGATCATGCCGATCGGATCGCCAGCAGCATCTGGCACAATCCGTCCTGGCTGTTGCACGCGGATCTGGAACAGCCGCTGCCGGTGATGCTCACCCTCACCCCGCGTGTCCACTGTGACCTACCCACCGTGCCGGCCGACCTGGCTGCCGAGCTGGGGCAGCTCATCGTGGCGATTTCTGCCGCAGCCGAGGCGCTGCCGAGCGTGGGCAGGGCCCAATTGGCCAAATGGGGCGATGGTGGGGCACACCTGCATGTGGTGTTCCTGGGCCGCCCGGCACGGATCGGTCAGTTCCGGGGGTCGCCGTTGCTCAACTGGGCCGAGAACCTGCCCGATGCTCCGGCCGAGGTGCTGCGGGCCAATGCTGCCTTCGTGGCTCGGCATCTGCACGCCGCTGTCGGTGGCGAAATCGGCGGGGAGATCGAGCGATGATCGGGTTCACCCATGAGCGGGGCATGGGGCTCCGGTCGCTCTGACCGCGACGGCGGCTCGGGCTCCGATCGGTCAGACGGCGATGTCCGAGAAGTGCTCGACGAATGGCGGCTGGGCGAAGAACGGGCTGATCGCACCTCGCCAGGTGATGAACCGTTCGGTGGCGCGGAAGTTCTGCTCATGGGCTTCGACCGAGTCCCATTCGACGATCAGGGTGAAACGCAACGGATCCTCGATCCCGGCCGTCATCCGCACTGACTGGCAACCCGGACAGGTGCGGAGCACCTCCACGGCCGAGCGGTAGGCGGCGATGAAACCGTCACGGTCGGTGACACGCAGATCGGCGACTTCGAGGATCACGACGGGTTGCTCCTTGGCTCGACAGTGGTCAGCGTCATCGTAGAGGGCTGTCCCGGTGGCGCGGACCGATGCCCACCGAGTCGGCACCGTTCCGCCATGCTGCGTGGAGCTCGCCAAGGTGGCGTCGTTCGGTCGAGACAGTGGTGAGGCCGATCGCACGTTCGAGGACCGCGAGACCCTCCTCGGTGCGGTCGACACGATGCAGCAGATGAGCCCGGACCACCAACCCTGGTTGAAATCTGCTCACCTGCGTCCGATCCATCACACCGGACTCGACTAGGTGATCCTCGGTCGCATCCAAGCAGTCCAGGCCCGCGCCAGGGCCGTCGCTGTCGGCGGTGGCCGCGGCAAGGGCGGCGCCGCTGCCGAGGGTCGGCGCGAGCTCGTGACGACTGCGATGGAGGCGGGCCAACAAGTCGGGGTCGACCTGGTGTGACGGATCGTCGACCCGTACGCAATGCAGGGCCTGGATCGCGGCGTCGAGCTGATGTGGCCCGAGTTGACCGGACCGGCTTGCGGTGGCCAGGAGGTCGCGGCCACGGTCGATGAGGTGGCGGTCCCACAGCTGCGGATCCTGATCGGCCAAGGGCACCACACGACCGGAGTCGTCTCGTCGACCGGGCCACCCTGACCGGGACAAACAAATGCCGGCAGCCAGACCATACGCTTCGGGATCACCGGTCAACGAGGCGACGATCTCGGCAAGCTGCTGTGCCTCAGCCGCCAGACCGGTCCGTTCTTCGGGGCCGGTTGACCAGTCGATGGCGTAGGCGCCGTGCACGGCGGCCAGGACCGCATCGATCCGTGCCGGCAAGACGCTGCGGTCGGGGATGGCGAACCGGATGCCAGTCTGTTTGATGCGGCGCTTGGCCCGTACGAGCCGGCTCGCCAGTGTGCAGGTCCTGACAGCCAGGGCCTGACCGATCTGCTCGGCAGTGCACCCGAGCACGGTGTTCAACATCAAGACGGTGTGAATCCCGGGGTCGATCGCTGGATGGGCACAGACCAGCAGGAGCTCGAGGCGTCGGTCCTCGATGGCATCTGGGTCGGCTGTGGTGCCGGGACGGTCGACAGGTTCGGCTGGTTCGGTCAGTCGGACAGCGGCTGACTTCCAGTGGTCCTTGAGTTGGTTGCGGGCCACCGCCAGCAACCAGCCGTCCGGGTTGGTCGGGACGCCGTCGGCCGGCCAACGGCACAGGGCACGCTCGAAGGCGTCGGCCAAAGCGTCCTCGGCGGCAGCGATGTCGCTGGTGCGCGCGGCGAGCAACGCCAGCAGCCGACCGTACGAGGTCCGTGCTGCCTGCGCTGCCCGCTCAGCCGCGTCCATCGCTCAAGCCGGCCTGGCCGGACAATCCGGTGTCGACCAAACCCCGCCGTGGCCGCTGATCGCGACTGGTCGGACCTCGACGGTGCCGTACGAGGCGGCAGGACACTTCTCCGCCCAGGCCAGGGCGGCGTCGAGATCGGTGACGTCGAGGATGAACACCCCGGCCAGCGCTTCCTTGGTCTCGGCGAACGGCCCGTCCTGGACCTGAGTCGCACCGGTACGACGGCTCACCGTGGTGCTGTCGTGCTGGGGCAGCAGCATTTCGGCGCCGAGCAGGACCCCGGCCTCGTGGAGCGCGGTCAGATAGGTCCCGAAGGCCTGCTCCATTTCGGCGAATGCCTCGTCGGGGACCTCACCGGGCTGCGGTTCCGGTGCGTGGATCAGGAGTGTGTAGTGCATGGTCGCGTCCTCTCGGTTGGTCGATCTCTGGTTGGGCCCCATCGGTGTGTTGGGGCAACGGATCGAGCTCTCACCGTGATGACGATCGAACCACGGCGGAATCGGCACTCTCGCGAAAATCCGTCGGCGATTCGTTCATCGAGGTCCGACATAGACCCCACGGAGTCGGAACCGCAGCGGATCGGCGGCGTACTCCTCCATGGCGTGCGCAGTCCAGCCCGCGATCCGGGCCAGGGCAAAGATGATCTCGCCGCCGTCGGGCCGCAACCCCTCGACGACACACAGTGCCGCGAGTGCAAGATCGACATTGGGTGGCAGCCCGCGACGTTCCCACAGACCGTCGATCACCAGTGCCCAGGCATCGCGGATCCGAGCAGGGGCTCGCTCCAGCAGCATCGGGAGCAACAGATCCGCCCGACGGTCGGCTTCGCGGAGCACACGGTGGCCGAATCCGTGGGGCTGACGGGAGCCGGCCAAGACGTCGTTGAGCACTCCGGCCGGATCGTCGATCGTATCCATCAGGAGCTGGCGAGCCGCGCGGGAGGCGGTGCCATGGGCTGGGCTGCGGGCCGCGGCCAGCCCGGCGGTGATCGCGGCGTATGGGTCGGCGCGGACGCTGGCCGCCACCCGGACCGCGGTCGTGGACAGTGCCAGATCATGGTCGGCGGTGAGCATCAGGGCCGTGTCGACCAGTCGGACCAGTCGGGACCCGCGCCTTCTCGTACGGCCGGACAGGAGCCCGGCCACTGCGGTCGCGACCTGTCCCGTACCGGAGGGACCGAGGGTTCCGCCCAGCGCGTCGACGCCGGCGGCGATGCAGCGGGCACCGGCAGCGGCAACCGCATCAGGGGACAGGTCGCCGCGTCCCTGGTCGGCGGCACCGGTCTGGGTGACCGCCATCAGCAGCCGGTCATACGGTTCGCCCACCTCGGGCACCTGGGTCGGCGCGGCCTCGAAACTCGCCGGTCGTTCCCACAGCAGCGTGCAGACGTCCTCGAAGGTGTGGCTGGCGACCAGCTCGACGACGTCGTGTCCGCGGTAGGCGAAATGGTCCTCGTCGAGCCAGGTGATGGCGGTCCGGATGTCGTCAGCGATCCCCGGTGCACGCCGACGCCGTACCGGGGCAGTGCCGGCCTTGGTTGTCAGGGCAGCGATCTCGGCAGCGGCGAACCAGCTGCCGCGCCTGCCGTCACGGCGTACGGGAAGGAGCACACCCCTGCTGACATAGGCATAGACAGTCTGCAGTTTCACCCCGAGATGGCGAGCCACCTGGTCCGAGCTGAGCCATTCGTTGTCGGCCATTGGAACAGTCTGCCTCGTGGCACGTTCGGCAGCCAGTGTTGACAGGATCAACGTTGAACCGTGAGTCAATCCCGGAGTTGAGTGGGGACCATGACCGAGACACTGATGGCCCCACCTGGGTTGAAGAACGTGATCGTTGCCGACACCGAGCTGGGCGATGTCCGCGGCACCGAAGGCCGGTTCCACTATCGTCAGCACGACGCTATCGAGTTGGCGCGCACCGTCGGGTTCGAGGACGCCGCTCACCTGATGATCGCCGGGCACCTCCCCGACGACGGTGCACGGACTGCGTGGAATGATCGCTGGCAGGCTGCCCAGCAGCTTCCCGACGCGTTGGTCGAGCTGCTGCCCGCGATCGCCATGGCCGGCGCCGAGCGTGCCTCGATGGCACGGCTGCGGACCGCTCTGTCCCTGCTCGGATCGGTGGACGATCTCCCGCCGGTATGGGGAAGTGAGCCCGACACCGTACGGGATCAAGTGTTACGGATCGCTGCGCTGACACCGGTGATCCAGGCGGCACTCCATCGGCTCCGACACGGGCTGGCCCCACTCGCCCCGCGGGACGATCTGGGCGTGGCAGCCAACTGGCTGTGGCTGACCTCGGGCATCGAGCCAGCTCCGGAGATGGTCACGGCGGTCAACCGATACCTGGTGGCGACCATCGATCACGGATTCTCCGCATCCGCTTTCACCGCTCGGGTGATCACCTCCACTGGCTCCGATGTCGCGGCCGCGATCTGCGGCGCGATCGGGGCCTTCGCCGGGCCGCTCCACGGTGGTGCTCCGGACCGGGCACTGGACGCTCTGGACGAGATCGGCGACGCCGAACGCGTACGGGAGTGGGTCCGATCACAAGTGGCCGCGGGTGAGCGGATCATGGGCTTCGGACATGCGGTCTACCGCACGGCCGATCCGCGGGCCGTGCTGATGCGTGAAACCGCCGACGAGCTCGGCGGTCAGCTGGCGAGTTTCGCCCGGGCGGTCGAGACCGAGGTCATCGCGGCCCTGAACGATCTCAAGCCGCACGCCGATCTGCACACCAATGTCGAATTCTGGGCTGGTGTGGTGATGGAGTTGTGCGGCCTGCCGCGGTCGTTGTTCACACCGACCTTCGCCGTGGCGCGGGTGGTCGGCTGGGGTGCACATGTCCTGGAGCAGGCACGGTCGACCAAGATCATCCGGCCGGTGGCCCGCTACACCGGCCCGGCCGTCATCGGTTGGTGAGCCGGCTCAGAACGGCAGCAGGCGGAAGATCGGGGTGGGCAGCGCCTTCAACACCAACATCACCAGCCGGAACGGGGGCGGCGCCCAGATGGCGGTCTTCTTGGCCTTGACTGCCTTGACGGTCAGCTCGGCGACATCGTCAGGGGTGGTCGACAGGGGCGCCGCACCGAGACCTTCGGTCATCTTCGACTTCACGAACCCGGGGCGGACCACCAGCACATGGACGCCGTGCTCGCGCAGCGCATAGCCCAGACCGGTGTAGAAGCCGTCCATCCCGGCCTTGGTCGAGCCGTAGACGAAGTTGGAACGCCGCACTCGTTCTCCGGCAACGCTCGACAGGGCGACGATCGTGCCGTGCTTCTGGGCCTTCATGCGTGCGGCGAGCAGCACGCCGACATGGACCGGTGCAGAGTAGTTGACCGTGGCCAGTTCGAGGGCGGCGTCGGCATTGGTCCAAGCCTGTTCGGGATCGCCGAGCACACCGAAGGCCACCACGGCGACGTCGACATCGCCGTCGGCGAAGCAGCTCTCGATGGTCGCCTCGTGGCCGGTGGTGTCATGGGCGTCGAAGTCGACCTCGCTGACCACGCAACCGACATCGCTCAGCTCCGCGGCGACCTTGGTGCGGCGCGGGGTGTCCCGGGCAGCAAGGATCACCTTCAGCGGACGATTCGCGGCATAGCGTCGCGCAATCGCCACCGCGATGTCGGAGGTCCCGCCGAGCAGCAGCAGGGTCTGGGGAGCGCCGAGGGCGTCCATCATCGAATTGGTCCTCTCATCAGATCTCAAGTCGTCGGGCCAGGTCGGAGGTGAACAGACCGGTCGGGTCCACCCGCTCACGGACTCGCCGGAACTCCTCGAGTCGGGGATACATGGTGGCGAAGGTGTCGGCCCGCATCCGTGAATCCTTGGCCAGATAGAGTCTGCCGCCGACCGACAGCACCAGCTGATCAAGGGCATCGCACAACTGCTCGAGTCCGGGCTTGATCGGGAAGTCGGCTGTCAGCGTCCATCCCGGTGTCGGGAAGGAGAGCATCCCGGCATTGCCCTGACCGAACCGCTTCAACACGTTCAGACACGAGTAGTGGCCAGAGCCGGTGATCAGCTCGACGCTGCGACGGAAGGCGTCCTCGGCTCCGAACGGCATCACGAACTGATACTGCAGGAAGCCGCCCGGGCCGTAGCCACGATTCCAATTCTGCGCAATGTCCAGCGGGTGGAAGAACTGGGTGATGTTCTGCACCTCACCGACCCGATGAGCCGGCGCTTTGCGGAACCATGCCTCGCTGAACAACCTGGCGGTCATCGCGTTGACCATCCCGTTGGGGAAGACCGCGGGCACGGTGCCCAGACTCGGCGCGGAGAACGCCAACGGATCAGCCGCGAGCCGAGGCGGCAGGTCCTCCAACCGAGCCTTGTCGCCGAGGGTCAGCACCGCACGCCCCATGCGTTCGCCGGTGGTCACCGCATCGAACCATGCCACGGAATAGGTGTGGTCGTCATCGCGGGCGACCATCTGTGCCATCAGCTCGTCCAGATTCGCGCACCGGTCGGTGTCGACCAGGAAATAGGCGGTCTCGACCCGTTGCAGTGCCACCGTGGCGCGCAGCACGATCCCGGTCAGTCCCATCCCGCCGACGGTCGCCCAGAACAGGTCCGCGTCCGGCCCGTCCGGTGTCAAGGTCGTCACCTGCCCATCGGCGGTCAACAGGTCGAGACTGCGCACATGGTTGCCGAACGAACCCTGGGTGTGATGGTTCTTGCCGTGCACGTCGGAGCCGATGGCACCGCCCACGGTCACCTGCCGGGTGCCGGGCAGCACCGGGATCCACAGGCCAAACGGCAGCAGCACCTTCATCAAGGTGTCCAGATCGACGCCGGCCTCGACCACCACGGTCGGCTCGCGGTATCCGTCGTCTGCGGCGTCAGCGGCTGCGTCCACCGCGAGGATGCGGTTCATGCCGGTCAGGTCGAGCGTCAGTCCGCCGCTGTTCTGCGCCGGATCGCCGTAGCTGCGGCCCAGCCCGCGGGCGGTCAGCCCGCGCGACCTGGGCCCATGAGTACGGGACGTCTCCCGTACGAGATCGATGGTTTCATCGACGGTCACTGGGCGAGCGACCTCGGTGGTCGCTGGCATCGTGCGTCCCCAACCGGTCAGCCGGCGCATCGTGGATCGATCCGTGCTCATGGGATGAAGACTGCCACCGCGACCAACACCAGCCAGATTCCGACCAGCACCTGCAGCACATGATCGGTCAACACCACGTCCTCGGGCGCCCCGGCCTCACCGCGGTCAACCTCGAGTGCGTACTGGAACAGACCCAGGGCCAATGGTGCGATCGACAGGGCGGTCCACGGCACATCCCAGGGGCCCTTGTGCTGGTTCTCGAACGCCCACAACGAGTACGACATCACCACCATGCCGGCGGCAACCATCCACACGAACCGCAGATAGGAGCTCGAGTACCGCTGCAGCGATCTGCGGGTGCCGGACTCGGGGCCGAGCGCGACCAGCTCCGAGTAGCGCTTCCCGGCGACCATGAACAGTGAGCCGAAGGACGCCACGAGCAGGAACCACTGGCTCAGCTCGATCTCGGTCGCCACACCACCGGCAACGGCACGCAGGAGGAACCCGGAGGCCACCACCGCCAGGTCGATGACCGGGAGGTCCTTGAGGAACAGCGAATACATCACCTGGATGACCGCGTAGACCGCGAGGGTGACCCCGAGCGTGATCGACACCCAGAATCCAAGGCCGAAGCCGAGGGTGGCGCAGATCCCGGCCAGCACCAGCGCAGCCGGCACCGACAGCTCGCCTGCCGCGATGGGCCGGAGTCGCTTCTTGGGGTGGAGCCGGTCCTCCTCGACATCGCGGGCGTCGTTGACCAGATAGATCGTGCCGCTGACCAGGCAGAAGGCGACGAAGGCGCCGACACACTTCACCAGGACGCCGGCGTCGAGCAGTTGCCCGCCGGCCAGGGGCGCGGCGAAGACCAGAAGGTTCTTGATCCACTGCTTCGGGCGGACGGCGCGCAGGGCCGCAGGGCTGCGGCGACGCGGCACCGGATCGGTGGAGGTCTCGTGAGTGGAAGTCATGGCAGCGCCAGCCTAATGGGTGGGGCGAGCAGAGCATGACATTCGTCATGGCCGATCTGTGAGAACCACAGCAGAACCGATGAGTGAAGGCACCGGTGCCGCTCCGGGGAGGGGTGGAGGATTGAGCCATGACCTCACCACTGAAGGACCCGACCAGCGAGCCGATCCTCGGCGCGGCGACCACCGCAGTACCGCCCACCCCGGATCCCCGCTCCTACCCGTACATCTGTGGTCCCACCCAGTGGTGGCGCGGTCTGCTCGCCATCGGCGGCGTCGTCGTAGTGATGGCGATCGGTCAGGTCATCGGCCTGCTCATCGGATTGCTGGCCATCCCGTACCCGCAGCTCAACGGCGGGCTCGTCCTCGGCCCCATCGTGCTGATCGGCATGAACGTCGCGCTCATGTTGCTCATCCCCGGATCCCTGCTGCTGTCGAAACTGCTGTACGGCTCCGCGACCGACCTGCTCTCGGTCCTGGGCCGGATCCGCTGGGGCCTGATGGCCAAGGCTGCGGTCATCGTCGTCCCGGTGTGGGCGCTGTTCATCGGATCGGCACTGCTGTCGGGCATTCAGCCGCCGTCACCGGTGGTGTGGGTGCTGATCATCATCTGCATCCTGACCACTCCGCTGCAGGCGGCTGGTGAGGAGATGGCCTTCCGCGGCCTGCTGTTCCGGGCGACTGCGACCTGGGCGCCGCGGGGCTTCGGCTTGGTCATCGGCATGGTCGTCTCCAGCGCCCTGTTCGCCACCGCCCACTTCGTCGCGAATCCGTGGATGGCCAGCTACTACTTCATCTTCGGTCTGTCCCTGACGATCATCGCCTGGCGGCTCGGCGGGCTCGAGGTGCCGATTCTGATCCACGCCGTCCACAACACCTTCTCCTTCCTGGTCGGACTGCTCGGTGTCGGCAGCATTGATGCTCTCGCGGCCCGCAATGACGTGGATCCCGGGCCGGCCATGCTGATCTACGACGTGGTCCTGCTTGGTGCCGCTGGCGTCGCCTGGCTGGTCAGCCGTCGCAAGACGTCGGCCTGATCCTGCAAGATGGATCCCATGTCCCGCCGTCGCACCAACCCGGAGCTGTTGATCCGCTATCTCGAGTGGGCCATCCGGGCGGGTGCGGTGTCGCCTCTGCTGGGCGTTCTGATCGCTGTTCGAGGTCTGGACCTCGACCTTTCGGTACGGGGAGTGGTTGCGCTCGTGGTGTGGGCGCTCGGGTTGATTGGTCTGGACTGGTGGGCCCGATGGGGAATCGGCCGTCTCCTCGGCCGTGCCTTCACCGCCGCCCAACGCGGACAGCTGGTCGTGGCCTCAGCCGTCGTCGTGGCGTCGGCCGTTGCGGTCTCGGTCATCACCGGAGCCGAGCGATGGGGACTGCTCGCTGCTGCGCTCACCGCACTGCTGTGGCTCAGCTGTGTGGTGATGGTGATGCGACTGTGGCAACTGGCGGTGATCGCGCTCGCGACCGTGGGGGTGGCGTGGGCCATCGTGATTGCCGTGCTGGGGCCCACCCAGGAGGCTGGTTATCTGGCCGGGATCGGCGTCGTCCTGGTGCCTGCGGTCCTGGGCGGGTGGTGGCTGTCGGGATGGCAGCTGCGAGTGCTCCACGAGCTCGAGGAAGCGCGCGACCGAGCCGCTGGGGCCGCCGTCAGTGAAGAACGTGCCCGGATCAGCCGCGACCTGCACGATGTCTTCGGCCAGACCCTGGCTGCGATCGCGGTCAAGAGCGAGCTGGCGGCCGAGCTGGCCACCCGGGGGAGGGCGGAGGCAGCTGCCGCCGAGATGCGAGGGGTCCACGAACTCGCCGATCGGGCCGGCACCAGGGTCCGTGCCGTTGTCCGCGGTGACAATCTGGTTGATCTGGCCGGCGAGATCGACGGCGCTCGCGCCCTGCTGGCCGCGGCCCAGATCGACTGTCGGGTGAGCATCGCGCCGGTGTCGGCTCCCGGCGACGTGCTGGCGTGGGTGCTGCGAGAATCGGTCACCAACATCCTGCGTCACAGCCAGGCATCGTCGTCCACCATCGAGCTGACCACCGAGGATGACCGGGCGCGGCTTCGGGTCGCCAATGACGGGGCAGGAGTCGCAGCTGCGACCGATCCGCTGACCGGAGCCGGCGGACTCGGCGGTATCGCATCGCGGGTGGAGGCGGCCGGTGGCCAGGCGCGGATCGATCACGCCGACGGCTGGTTCGTGGTCGAAGCGGAGGTTCCCATCAGGACAAACACAGGGTCCACCCGGGCAAACACAGGGTCCACCCGGGCAAACACAGGGTCGACGACGAAGCAGGGAGCGACATGATCCGCGTGGTGTTGGCCGATGACGAGACCCTGATCCGGCAGGCGCTGGCCGGTCTGCTCGACCTGGAGGACGACATCGAGGTGGTCGGGACCGCCGCCTCGGGGGAGGAGGCGCTGGCGGTGATCCGAGCCACCACGCCCGATGTGGCGCTGCTCGACCTGCAGATGCCCGAACCCAATGGCATCGCCGTCACCGCCCAGCTCCGGACCGAATTGCCGACGTGCCATGCGGTCATCGTCACCTCCCACGGGCGGCCGGGTCATCTCAAGACGGCCCTGGCCAGTGGGGTACGGGGATTCGTCCCGAAAACCGTTGGTGCCGCTGTGCTGGCCCAGGTCATCCGCACCGTCGCCGCCGGCGGTCGCTATGTTGACCCGGAGCTGGCCGCCGAGGCCATGGCAGCTGGCGACTCGCCCCTGACCGCCCGCGAGTCGGACGTGCTCGCCCTGGCTGCTGAGGGCGCCCCGGTCGAAGAGATCGCTGCACGGGCACATCTGTCAGCCGGTACCGTGCGCAACTATCTTTCTGCCGCCGTGGCCAAGCTCGGCACGGCGAACCGGCACGAAGCCGCTCGTGTGGCCCGGCAGCGCGGCTGGATCTGATCGCCGGCGAGTAGATTCTGAATCGTGACTGAGAACAAAGTGGTATCCGCCGAACGTGTCGTGGCCGCTGATGCGGCCACGATCTTCGGCCTGATTGCCGACCCGACCCAGCAGCCGAGATGGGACGGCAACGACAATCTCGCCGAAGCCGTCCCGGGCCAACGCGTCCACGCGGTCGGCGATGTGTTCACCATGGCCATCACCACCAACCAGGCGATCAGGGAGAACCACGTCGTCGAGTTCGAAGAGGGACGCCGAATCGCATGGCAACCCTCCGAAGTGGGCCAGCCGCCGCCCGGCCATCTGTGGCGTTGGGAACTCGAGCCGCTCGATGAGGGACGGACCCTGGTCCGGCACACCTACGACTGGGTCAACCTGACCGACGAGCGACGGATCGAACGTGCCCGTCGCACCACGGCTGATGCGCTCGCCTCATCGTTGGCCGGGCTGGCCGCGCTGGCCGAGGAGTAACGGCCGCTCAACCCAGTCCGAGGTGGGGGAGCAGCAGCGACAGGTCGGGTTCGCCGATGACCAGATCGGCCACTTCCCGCAACGCCGGCTTGGCGCAGAAGGCAACGCCCAACCCAGCAGCAGCGAGCATCGCGGCATCGTTGGCGCCGTCACCGACAGCGACCGTGCGTTCCATCGCGATCCCTTCGGCCCGGGCCACCGAGCGCAGCAGCGTGGCCTTGTGCTCGCGGTCCACGACCGGTCCAACGACCCGACCGGTGAGGCGACCGTCCACGATCTCGAGAGTGTTGGCACAGGCGTGCATGATGCCGAGTTGTTGTTGGAGCCGGTCGGTCAGGAAGGTGAACCCGCCACTGACGATCCCGGTGACATGGCCGGCCGCGGACAGGGCCGACATCAGCTCAGCCGCACCGGTGGTGAGCTCATAGCGGGCCGCCACGCGGTCCAGTGCGGCCTCCTCGAGGCCGGCCAGTAGACCGACACGGGCGTGTAGGGAGGCAGTGAAGTCGAGCTCACCACGCATCGCCTGGGCAGTGACCTCGGCGACCTGTTCACCACAGCCTGCCTCGTCGGCGAGGAGGTCGATCGTCTCGTCTCGGATCAGGGTCGAGTCGACGTCACTGAACAGCAGGATCCGGCCGGTCGAAGCGGCGAAGGCAGCACTCACTCGGTCATCGTAGCCAGCCGGTCCGCGACCTGTTGGAGCAGACCGAAGGCGCCGATCCAGGCCACCGACGAGGCCGTGAACGCCTCCCGAGGCTGCTCGAGCTGGGTGAACCCGGACTCGCGCACCGTGACAGTGGCTCGGCCCGGGTCGTCCTCGACCGGGTCGACCTTGAACTGCACCAAGGTGGTGTCCTCAGCCGCCACCGATCCACCCGGTTCCTGCGGGATCCGATAGTCGAACCGTGCCGGTGGCCGGCACACCTCGATGGGTCCGGTGAACACCTGATCCTGTTGCCACCACAAGGAGATTTGGCCGCCGACCTCGGCAGACACCGAGGCGCCACCGCCGATCGCGTACCAGGTGGCGAGTCCCTCACCGGAAGTGAGTAGCGCCCACACCGTGGTCGGTGGGACGGGGAGGGTGACCGAATGTTCGACCAACGGTCCGGTCACCGTACGGGGCGCTGCGGGCTCTGGCTCAGGAGTCGTGGGCACGAGCGGCACGTTACCGCCCGCACCGGTCAGACTCCCGCACCGGTCAGACTGCTGCACCGGTCAGACTCCCGGGCGGGTCAGGAACGTTGCTCGTACAGCCCTTCGGCAGCGATCCGCTTGTTGAGCTCGGCCAGATAGGTCGGCTCGTCGAAGTCGGTGATCGAGACTTCCTGGTTGATCCAACTGGAGAGCTGGATCGCGTTCGCCAGCCGCACTCCGTGGATGCCGTCGGATCCGGGCGCGAGCAGGGGTTCCTCACCGCGGACTGCGGCACCGAAGTTGCGCAGCACCTCGACATGTTGCTGACCCCAGACCGACTCGTAGTCCTGGACATCGGTGGTGATCAGCGACGAACGGTCGAGCTCACCGGCAAACAGCGCCTTCGAAGTCTCGGGATCCATGCCGCCGGAAATCGCCTGCTCATCGTTGTCCAACCGGGAAATGGTGACTTTCTTCGACCCCTCGACCACGATCTTGCCGCGGTCGCACAGGATCTCGAGGCGGTCGGTGCCGAAGATGTCATGCGTGCAGGTGATGATCGATCCGGTCGCACCGTCGCCGAAGTCGACCAGTGCATTGACCTCGTCCTCCACCACGATGTCGCGGCGGAACCCCTCTCCACACTTGGCGAAGACCGACTGCGGCACACCGCACAGCCACTGCCACAGGTCGAGCTGGTGGGGTGCTTGGTTGATCAGTACACCGCCGCCCTCGCCACCCCAGGTCGCACGCCAGGCCGACTGCATGTAGTAGGGCTGGGGCCGCCACCAGGTGGTGATGATCCAGCTGGTGTGGCGCAGCGCGCCGAGTTCCCCGGAGTCGAGCAGTGCCTTCAGATCACGGTAGAGCGGGTTGGTCCGCTGGTTGAAGAAGACGCCGAACTGCAGGTCCGTCTTCGTGGCGGCCACGTCGATCAGCTCGCGGGCCTGTTTGGTGTAGACGGCGACTGGCTTCTCCACCAGTGTGTGCATCCCGTTCTCGAGCGCATGGATGCCGACCTCGGGGTGGAGGTAGTGCGGGATGGTGGTGACCACGGCCTCGACCGCGCCGGAGGCGATCATCTCGCGATAGTCGGTGAAGAAGGGGATCCCCAGCTCGTCGGCCTTGGCCTTCTTCTCCGGATCGATGTCGCAGATCGCAGCGACGGTCAGCGTCGGGACCCGCCCTTCGTTGATGTGGCGGAGGTAGCTTCCGCCCTGGTTGCCGAGCCCGATGATGCCGAGACGTACCGGATCTGCCATGGTTTCTCCTTCAATTCTGTTGGCCCAACCCTAGTTCCTGCTGGGTGGTGGCGTGCTGGGTGCGGTATCTGCCGGGCGGCAGGCCCTCGTACTCGGTGAAGCGGCGGGTCAGATGGGAGGCGGAGTCAAAACCGCAACGGACCGCGATCTGGTCCAGCGAGAGCGCCGTGGTCTCCAAAAGTTCCCGGGCATGGGCGAGCCGGGCCACCACGACGTAGCGGCTCGGAGGCAGGCCGGTGAGCCGGGTGAACACGGCAGTGAAATGGCTGCGGTGCAGACCTGCCATGTCCGCCAGATCGGTGATGCGCAGCGGGGAGGCGACGTGGTGGGCGATGTGGTTGAGGACACTGGCGACCGCCTCCACTGAGGCGGTGCTGACACCGGCCGCTGGTGTCGGGGGCGTCGTGGTCGACTCGGTCGCGGCCAACAGCGCCAGCAGATCGTTGAGCCGGGCATCGGCGCTATGGCTACCGGCCGCCGTGGCGTTGCCGAGGCCGCGGGCAGCCTCGAGACAGAGCTGGTCGACCCGATCACGGTCGATGCTGCGCCAGACACGGACCACGCTCGGTGGGGGCTGGTCGCGCGGATGCAGCTCGAAGTGCAGGACATGGCAGGTGGCCTCGGCCGACCCCAGTGTGGCGTGATGGGCGAGGTGACGCGGAAGCCACAGAATCCCCGCCGGGCCGAGCACGTCGACCCGGTTCCCGACCACGAACCGGAACTCGCCGGACAGGCCGACGAACAGGGCATGGAATTCGGTGATCCGCAGCGGGAGCCGCCAGTCGGACTGCACCTCGAACCGGCCTGCCCGCAACAGTGTTCCTGTCCCAGCCCCTGTACTTGCCCGGGTGCGGAACATGACGCAGTCGCGCGACTCAGCCGCGAGCCGCGGACAGGAAGGCCGCCATCAGGTCTCGGTCCTTCACCCCGGGGCTGGACTCGACACCGCTCGAGACATCCACCCCGTACGGGTGGTGGCGCTCCACGACCTCGGCAACGTTGTCGGGATCAAGGCCGCCGGCGAGCAGGGTACGTACGCCAGTTTGTCTCACCCAGGAAGGAATCTCGGCGAACTCGCCGGATCCGACACTGGCGTCGTAGACGAAGTACTGCAGCGTCTCAGGATGCTCAGGGGGCGTACTGCCGGCCAGGGCAAGATCGTCCCGGCCGACGTGTTCGTAGACCTGCACGATGTCGACCTCGTCGGCAACCGGAGCGACGTCGGCCCAGTGCACGGCAACGGCAAAGGTGACGATCCTGCCCTTGGCTCCTTCTTTCGCATGGCGGGCCAGTTCGCGGACCTGCTGTGCAGGGCAATGTCTCTTGCTGTTCGGGGCGAGGACGAAACCGACGGCGTCGTAGCCCAGCTCGATCGCCCAGTCGACCTGCTCGGTCCGGGTCAGGCCACACACCTTGACGAAGAGGTCGCCGGGTCGGGCCCCTCCGGGCTGGGTCGATGACAGGTGCTGGACAGTGGCCATGGGGTCAGTATCGCCCGACTCAGCAAGTGACGTCCTTGCCGTCCGCGCCGAAGATCGCGAGTCGCCGCTCCTTGTAGTCGTGGCGTTGTTCCTTGGTCTGCCACATGTCGCTGGTCCGCGCATAGTGGAACTGCAGTGCCCAGCGGCGGCGGTCGGAGTCATTGCGCGGGGTGCCGTGCCACAGCAGACCGTCGAAGACCAACGCATCGCCGGACTGCAGCGGGACAGCCGTGACCCGGGCCTCGGCGAGCTCGGTGTCGCAGATCTGGAAGTCGCGCCGGTTGAAGTGGACCACGCCACCCTGACGGTGGGAGTTGGCGACCAGATGCATGCAGCCGTTGGCGACATCGGTCGCATCGAGGGCGATCCACAGACCGACGACCGGGGCTCCCGGGCGGAGGTCGAAGTAGGCCAGATCCTGATGCCACGGCTTCTCGCGACCGATCCCGGGTGGTTTCAGCAGGGCCTGGTCGGCGAAGACACTCACCGGCCCGCCGAGTAGCCGCTCCATGACCTGGATCACCTGCGGGGCATGGGCCATCCGGTGGAGCCGCTGGTCATGGTCGATGTAGTACATGAGCTTGCGGACCAGATCCCGGCGGGTGGCCAGATCCGAGCTCTCGGCCAGCCGTTTGGCTGCCCGTTCCCACTGGATCCCACGAAACTGTGGAACGGCTCCCGAGATCAGGGTGTCGATGCCGGCCATGGCCTCACCGACCATTTCGCGATCGAACAGTCCCCGTACGGCGTGGTAGCCGCGCTCGCGGTAGGTGGCTTCCCACTGCGGCCACTGGGCCGTCGCAGGGAGTGGGGCCGTGGTCGCGAGGGTGTCGGCACGGTACAGATCGGGGTCGTAGTCACCGCCGAGCTCGTCGACCTTCATCTCCATGGTCATGTTCCTCAGTGTTGCCTCCGGGGCCGGACCTGGCCATGCACCTACGCCGGACTTCAGTGCACGAATGTCGGCACCTATAGGCATAACATGCATATGACGCAGGGGCCTTGCGCCATCTGGATGCAAGATCTAGTGTTGATCGGGCATTCCCCCCACACCCGACACAGGAGTCGACATGTCTGACCCCGCCCTTTCGCGTCGTGCGGCCATTGGTCTGCTGATCTCGGCAGGCGTCCTGCCCGCAGTCAGCGGCGCCTTCGCCGGTCCCACCCGCGCCCACGCCGCACCTGCGACCACCCCCACCTTCGATGCGCCACTGGCCGAGCTCGACAAGCCGGGCCTGACCTGGGCCACCGCCGGGATGATTCAGGGCCCGCACCATCGGATCCGTTTCCATCGCGGCCGGTGGACCGATGCCGATGGGACGTCGCGGACGGTGATCACCCGTGACATCCAGGTCAAGGTCGGCGTCCGATGGTTGTCGGTCAGCGGGGAGGACGAACGCTTCGACGAACAATGGGTGCTGCACACCGGCGAACAGACCACGCTGGGAGCCGGGTTCTACGGCGGCGCGGACCATCACTGGCTTGCCCCGTACGAGATCAGCTTCCCCAGCCGCACCGTCGCCGAGCTCACTGCCGAGGCTCCCGGGTTGGCGTCGATGACGATCCGCTGGGACGTGTCCGGGGACAATCCGGAGATCCAGTGGAGCCTCACCGCTCACCGTGACGAGAACGTGGTCGTCGGCTACTGGGCCGGCAATGTGATGTCGGAGGACGACGCCGAGGAGGTGCTGTGCGGTGCCCGCCAGCATGCCCGCGTGATCGACAGCCAGGTGGCGCTGCTGTCGTGGGAGCTCTTCGCCCCGATGGCACTGATCCAGACCAGCGTCGACGGCACCACCATGACCACCGGCGTCCACATCCCGGCCGATGTCCTGGCCTACGAGCATCCGCGGATGGGCTACTGGGACGACCAACCCTTCGGCATGAGCCTGCGCAACTCCCGAGACAAGGTGCAGACCGCGGTCTACGCCCCGCCCGGCGGCAAACGCTCGGTCCTCACCCAGGGAAGCACGATCGGGTACGCCTTCGGGCTCGTCCTGAAGCCGGTGGAGTTGTACGAGGCGCAGGTGGCGTTGTCGCGGGACGAGTACGGCTTCACCCGCTACCGACAAAACGTCTACGGCCAGTCGATGACCGATGCCGTGCACAACATGATCGACCTGCTCGCGATCGAGCCCGACGGGGACGACTCGGTCGACTTCATCCCCTCGGTGTCGGGATGGTGGAGCAGGGCCAAGGGCTTCTGCAACATCGAGGGTGAGCAACAGGTCCGTACGGCGGCCGCCAGCATCCTGCTCAGTGCCAACCTGCTGGCCACGGCCGGAGACAACGCGCGCAGCTTCTGGGATCGCCGCGCACGTCCCATGGCCGAGCACATCCTGTCGCGGCGCGACATCGGCTACTCGCCGAAGCAGGGATACGGCTACTACACGTCCCTGTGTGGCATCGGAGTTGCCGACGTCAACACCTCCGCACCCGTCGCCCAACTGTTGCAGGGCCGCTCCGGTGGTGCTGACCATGTCGCGATGACCTCGCTGCGTGCGAGCACCTCCCGGGTCGAGTTCAGTCAGCCACTCAGTGCCTACCAACTCACCGATGATCCGGGATGGCTCGCCGAGGCCGCGGCCATCGCCAAGCGACACATCCGTACCCAGATCGACATCCCTTACACCACGAACATCAGCACCGGCAACTTCGGCCACAGTGGGGTGAAATCGTGGCTGGAACTGTTGGTGCTCTTCGATCTCACCGGTGACGAGGAGTTCCTACGGGCCTCCCACCGGGAGGCCAAGCGCTACATGGGGATGTTCCATCTCCGGCCGGTCCCCGATGGCACGATCGTCTCGCCGGTCGGCGAGCCGATCGACGACCAGTGGTACCAGTGGAAGGACGCCGTCGGCGTCCCTGACTATCCGCGCGACACCCCACCGACCGAGACCGTCGAGGCCTGGGAGGTGTCGCCGACCGGGCTCACCTTTGAACAGCTCAGCACCTATCTGCATGCCTCGAACTCGCCCGGCGGTGGCTTCACCCTGAACCCGATCTGGGCTCCCTTCCTGACCAGACTGGCCGATCTGGTCGACGACGAGTTCATCCGGGACATGGCCGATGCGATGGTCGTGGGTCGTTTCACGAACTATCCCGGCTACTACCACCGTCAGTTCATCTCCTGGCCGGCCCACCCCCAGTTCCCCATCGAGGGGCCGCCGGGGACCAGCGCGATC
This sequence comes from uncultured Propionibacteriaceae bacterium, assembly GCA_945911015.1. GTDB lineage: Bacteria > Actinomycetota > Actinomycetes > Propionibacteriales > Propionibacteriaceae > Avipropionibacterium. The sequence goes on along the minus strand of CAMDZW010000001.1, from coordinate 53,291 downwards.
TACTACCACCACGCGCCGGCCCAGCTGGGTCTGGCCCTGGATCACCTGATCACCGAGCACCAGACCCGGTCGGGAGGGAAGATCTCGTTCCCGTACATCTTCGAGTCGGTCTTCGTCTACTTCAAGTACCACGTGTACGGCCATCAGCCGGGGGAGTTCTTCGGTGACACCGAGGTCTGGCCGTTCTTCCCCCGCGGCATCGTGACGGTCTCGAACCCACAGCTCAATTGGTTGACCGCGGTCTCGGAGCGCGCCTTCCACCTCAGTCTGACCAATGCCTCGGCCGAGGACGGGACCGGGACCATCACCTTCGACCCCGACCTCACCGGGATCGACCCGACCCAGTCGTATGAGGTGCAGATCCATCTCGGCGAGACGACCAGCACCGGCACCGTGCGTGACGGGCAGATCGAGCTCACCGTGCCCGCTCATGGGCTGGTGGCGATCAGTATTCCCGGTGCCGGGCAGCTCCAGCCGTGGCATGCGGTCCCCGAACACCAGGATCGGTCGCCGGTGTCCTACCACTTCGACGACTTCGACGGTGGTGGCGGGTCGGTTGCCGACCGGGTCTACGCACTGTTGATCCCACGCCCGGACCGCACCGGCTACGAGGCCTATCTGCAGTGCAGTGCCGTGGACGGCACTGACATTGCTCTGCGGTACCGGGTGGGCGACGGGAGTTGGCAGGAGGCCGTGACGCCGCCATACCCGTACGAGTGGTCACTGCCGGTCGACGACCTGACAGCGCCGTTCAGCTACCAGATCACGGTCGGCGACAAGGTCCGTCCCGAGCACACACTGTGGTTGCCGGGCACCGTCTCCGGCACCCTGCCGGTGGACCAGGAAGCCGGTGGCGATCTCCTGGCTCGCGGCTCGACGACACCGTCCGACCCGATCGAGGTCACCGCACGGATCCGTGCCCGGGCAGCAATCTCGAAGGCCGAGGTGGAGGTGGCCGTACCGGCCGGTTGGGTCACCGACAGCACCACCATTGCCGTCGGTGAACTCGGCGCCGACCAGACCCGTGACGTCAGCTGGACAATGACACCCGAACCGAAGGTCGCGATCGGCCCACGTGATCTGAAGGCCACCTTGACCTGGGTCGACGAGTCCGGTGCCGAGCAGGAGCAGGCCCTGTCGCCGACGACGGTGTGGATCGCCCAGCCGCTGCGTCTGGTCGAGGTCGAGGCGCCGGACCTGCGCAGCTGGGGCAGTGATGATCCGATCCCGGTGACCGTGGTGATCGCGAACCGAGGTCCGGTCGAGCAGTCCGGCACGACCACACTCTCTCTGCCGGACGGATGGACGGCAGCGCAGGAGAGTGTCGACTGGACCGTACCGGCGCGAGACCTCGTGGAGGTTGAGCTGTCACTGGTGCCGGAGGGAGCAGCACCCGGATCGACCGGAGCTGTCACCGTCACTCCCGGTGCCGAGCTGTCGACCACCACACTGACCGTCGGGGTCCTCGATGCCAGTGACCAGATTGTGGTGCCTGATCAGGACGGCTACCTCGAACTCGGTAGTTGGCTGAAGAGCAGCCTGAAGGGATATGACGGTGCCCAGTCCCGCTATTCACCCGAGGGGGTCCACGGTGGTCGGATCGAATGGACGGTGACCATCCGTGAGACCGGAAGCTATGAGGCCATGGTCTGGTACCCGACCAATGGCGAGACGACCACTGATGCGTTGTACTCGGTCGTCAGTGCCGACGGGACGGTCGAACACCATGTCGATCAGACCCAGGACGCCGACGGTTGGGTGCCGCTGAGCACGCACGAGTTCGAGGAGGGGGAGACCGTCTCGGTCACACTGACCGCGATCTCGGGTCTGTACACCCGAGCCAGTGCGGCCCGGTTCCTGAAGGTGTCGTGACCCGTCAACGATGATCCCCGGCAGAGTCCTCACTCGGGGCGAGTCCTCACTCGGTCGGGGGCACCTGCCACAAGCTGGGCCACTCGACTCCCACGTGCCGCACGAGCTCACGGAGCAGCGGCACCGACACGCCGACGACATTGTGGTGGTCACCCTCGACCCCGGTGATGAAGCCGGCGCCGTACCCGTCGATGGTGAATCCGCCGGCGACCGACAGCGGCTCCCCGGTGGCGACATAGGCCTCGATCTCGGCATCGGTCAGGTCTGCGAAGTGGACAGTCGTCGAGGCCGTACGGGACACGCTGTGCCGCTGTCCGTCGGGGTCGCGACGGGTGAGGTGGTGGCCGGTGTGCAGCACCCCGGACCGTCCCCGCATGGCCCGCCAGCGATCGGTGGCCACGGCCCTGGTGCCGGGCTTGCCGTGGGCAACGCCGTCGATGTCGAGCACCGAGTCACAGCCGAGCACCAGATCGGGTTCGGTGCCGAGTCGAGCACGGTCAGCGACGGCGGTGGCCTTGAGCTCGGCGAGATCGCAGGCCAACAAAGCGGGATCGGCGGTGGTGACGGTGTCCTCGTCGACTCCGGAGACGATCACCTCGGGTGCAAGACCGGCACGGCGCAGGGTCGACAGACGGGCAGGGGACTGGGACGCCAGGATGAATCGCACCCGGTCACCGTACGCGCCCGATCACCCGTACGCGCACAATCACCGTGCCGACTTGGTGGTCTGCCCTAGGGTGAGGGCCGATCGGCCGCCTGTTCTGCGAGAGGACCCTCATGACCCCGCGCGCCCTCTACCGAGTGGTTGCCACCGCCGAGATGATCACCTGGACCCTGCTGATCGCGGGCATGGTCCTCAAGTACACCGGCGTCACCGAGCTCGGCGTCCGGATCGGCGGCACGATCCATGGTGTCGCCTTCCTGGCCTATGTGGTGGCCACTGTCTTTGTCGGCCTCAACCAACGCTGGTCGCTGCCCATCATGGCTCTTGGCCTGGCGAGTGCGGTGGTGCCGTGGTGCACCTGGCCCTATGAGCGCTGGATGGAACGCAAGGGTCGTCTCGAGGGTCCGTGGTCGGCCGAAGGGAGTGGCTTGCGTGGCTGGCTGCTGCGCCATCCGATTCTGGCACTGCTGTTGGCACTGGTCGTGGTCGCTGCTGCAACGTCCTTTCTGTTGTGGCTCGGCCCACCGACCGAGTGGGGGACCCGGTTCAGCTGACCGGTGGTCGACCAGCACCAGCACAGTCTGACCACGTGCCGGACGCAGATCTCAATTAGAGAGATTGGGTAGGGGTGGGTGGCCCGGGGCGGCACCATCGACACACGGGGCCCGGTCCAGTGGGCCCGACCCGATGAGGAGCCCATCACCATGACGAACGATTCCCGGGGCATCGAAACCCTCGCCGTTCATGCTGGCCAGGAAGAGGCCGATCCGGCCACCAACTCACGTGCGGTGCCGATCTACCAGACCACCTCGTACGTGTTCAACGACACCGAGCACGCCGCGAATCTGTTCTCCCTGGCGGAACCGGGCAACATCTACACCCGGATCATGAACCCGACCCAGGATGTCTTCGAGCAGCGGATGACCGCGCTCGAGGGGGGCGTCGGCGCCCTCGCGCTGGCCTCCGGGTCGGCCGCTGTCACCTACTCCGTGCTCACCCTCGCCGGAGCGGGTGACAACATCGTCGCCATCTCCACCCTGTACGGCGGCACCTACGCCCTGTTTGCCCACACCCTCCCGCAGTTCGGTGTCGAGGTCCGATTCGTCGACCCGAACAAGCCGGAGGACCTGGCCGCCCAGGTCGACGACCGCACCAAGCTGGTCTTTGCCGAGACCTTGGGGAACCCGAAGATCAACGTCGTCGACATCGCCGCATGGTCGGCCGCGGCGCACGCAGAGGGGCTGCCGCTGATCGTCGACAACACCTCGGCGACCCCATACCTGTGTCGTCCGTTCGAGCACGGCGCCGACATCGTGGTCCATGCGGCCACCAAGTACATCGGCGGCCACGGCACCTCGATCGGTGGCGTCATCGTCGACTCCGGCAACTTCCCGTGGACCGACCATGCCGAGCGCTTCCGCAACCTGACCGGACCTGACGGCGCGTATCACGGTGTGGTGTGGACCGAGGCCGTGGGGAATCTGGCCTACATCATCCGTTCCCGTACGGTGATGTTGCGCAACACCGGCGCCGCGATCGCTCCGCTGAACTCGTGGCTCTTCCTGCAGGGTCTGGAATCCCTCCACGTCCGGATGGACCGTCACAGCGAGAACGCCCTGGCCGTTGCCAAGCACCTCGAGCAGCACGACTCCGTTGCCTGGGTCAACTACCCGGGTCTGGAGGGTGACCAGTACAAGGATGTCGCGGACCGCGTCTTCACCGGCAAGGGTTACTCCGGTCTGATCTCCTTCGGCATCAAGGGTGGCCGCGAGGCCGGCAAGCAGTTCATCGAATCGCTGGGCCTGTTCTCCCACCTGGCCAACATCGGTGATGCCAAGTCGTTGGCCATCCACAACGCCACGACCACCCACTCGCAGCTGACTCCGACCGAGCTCGAAGCGGCCGGTGTGCCTGAGGATCTGGTCCGCCTCTCCATCGGCATTGAGTCGGTCGCCGACATCATCGCTGACCTCGACCAGGCACTGGCCAAGACCCAGGCCTGATCCCGTAGGGTCAGATCTTCCACCCAAGCAAAGGACATCGGCACCTGTGAGCATTGGCTCGTCGGTGGGCACCACCCAGACCCACGTGGTCGAACTGTTCACCCCGGACAACCCACTGCGGTTGTCCGGGGGAGCCGAGCTTGCCCAGGTGGAGGTCGCCTACGAGACCTACGGTGAGCTCAACCACGATGCGAGCAACGCGATCTTCGTGTGCCATGCCCTGACCGGGGACGCCCATGCCGCGGGCTTCCACGAGGGGTCGACCAAACCGGGATGGTGGGACAACATCATCGGCCCCGGTCGGCCCCTCGACACCGATCGCTGGTTCGTGATCTGTCCCAACCTGCTCGGTGGGTGTCGCGGGACCACCGGGCCGTCGTCGATCAATCCTGCGACCGGACGTGCGTACGGGATGGAGTTCCCGTTGCTGCAGATCAGCGACTTCGTCACCGTCCACCGGGCGTTGCTGGACCATCTGGGGATCGAGAAGCTCTATGCCGGGATCGGCGGCTCGATGGGCGGCATGCAGGTCCTGCAGTGGGCCGTTGAAACCCCCGAACAGCTGGACCGTGCGCTGGTGATCGCTGCCTCGAGCCGGCTCACCGCCCAGAACATTGCCTTCTCGGCCGTGGCGCGGCAGGCGATCATGCGCGACCCGGGATTTGCTGGTGGCCGCTACCTCGATGATGAGATCGATGTGGAGGGCCCGCGCAGCGGTCTGGCGATCGCTCGGATGATGGCCCACATCACCTACCTGTCCGAGCAGGGCCTGGCCGAGAAGTTCGGTCGCCGCTTCCAGCACGAACAGTCCCAGGGCGGATTTGGCGTCGACTTCGCCGTGGAGAGCTATCTCGACCACCAGGGCAGCGTCTTCCTCGACCGGTTCGACGCCCTGAGCTACCTCTACCTGACCCGGGTGATGGACTACTTTGACCCGTTTGCCGATCCCGAGGCGGTGGCCCGGATCGCCGCGGCCGGAGTGCAGTGCCTGGTGATGAGCTTCGACACCGACTGGCGGTTCAACACCGAACACTCGCGTCGCATCGTGCGCCAGCTCGTCGACGGCGGTGTCCCCACCAGCTTCCGCGAGATCGCCTCACCCTGGGGCCATGACTCGTTCCTGCTGGAACTGGACGACTACCACCGTACGGTCGCTGCCTTCCTGGGGGCACCATGAGGACCGATCTTGATGTGATCGCCGGGATGGTCGGTGCCGAGTCGCGGGTGCTCGACCTGGGCTGTGCCGACGGTGAACTCCTGCTGCACCTGGCGAAGGCCCGAGGCTGTCGCGGGGTCGGAGTCGACCGGGATCCCGACCAGGTGGTCGCCGCGATCGGGCGTGGTGTGTCAGTCGTCGAGCTCGACATCGACACCCAACTGTCGGAGTTCTCGGACAACTCCTTCGACGTGGTGGTCCTGTCCCAGACCCTGCAGGCAACGCGGCGGCCTGACCGTACGGTCACCGAAATGATGCGGATTGCGCCGACCGGGATCGTGTCGGTGCCGAACTTCGGGTGGTGGCGGCACCGGCTCCAGCTCGGGGTCGGCGGCCGGATGCCAGTGTCGAAGAGTCTGCCGAATCCGTGGTACTCCACCCCGAACATCCACCTCGCCACCCTCGGCGACATGGATCTGCTCTTTGCTGCAGCAGGTGTGGCCGTACGGCGGCGGGTGCTGCTGAGCCCTGACGGAAGCCCCTCCACAGTCCGGTTCGGTTCGAACCTGCTTGCCTCCGGTGCCACCTACCTGATCGAACGCGGCTGACATCACCTTTGGCCCCGGACACAACCTGGCACAGGCCAGCACATCCCGGTGCGGGCCAGCGTGCATACGGAGTATCGCTGGCCGACACGTAGCGATGCTGACCAGCATGAACATGTGCTGGCCTTCACGCCGCCCCGCGCCAACCGCAACTCCGGGGCGCCAACTTCAGCCAGAACCCAGTCACTCGCCCGATCCCATACCAAACTTGCCGCTCACAGCGGAGATAGACCGATATAGCGGCTATCGGCTCCCGCAGCGGCAGTTCCGGTACGGATCCGAGCAGGCACAAGCGGCGTCAGCCAGCACCACCCCAGCGGGAGCCGGTCTTCGACGGAGCCGGCACACCCCGGTGTGAGCCAGCACGGCCTGGTGTGGGATGGCACGCCTCGGGAGGAGTGAGGCGACTCCGTTGGGTTACCTCCAACTGATCCACGACCGAGGCATCGGCCACCTCGGCACCAGCGGTGACCAAGTCGATCTGGTCGAGGCACTGGTCAAGATCCGTGCCGAGTTGGGAGCAGAGACCGTCTGCCGGGTCTGATCGGGGCACCGGCACCCCCTCGATCATGGATGGGCCGGGGCTCGACGCAGATGACCTGCCGATCAGGACCGAGCTCATTGAGTGTCGTGCCACGGAGGAAGGACTAGTCCATACGCGCCATCGGGTGCTCGACAGGTGACCGATGGCGGCTAAGTCTGACATCCAACGAGTTGTCAGAGTTTCTCTGACATTGGTAACCGTGTCAGATATATCTGACACGGAGGGGTGTGGGATGCCGATCATCGACCGCGTAGGTGACTACGCCAACGTGGCGCGCGATCGTCGGCGTGCTCTCGGCATGAGTCAGGCCGAGCTGGCAGAGCTGATCGGTCGAAGTCGGCAGTGGGTGTCCAGCTTCGACAGTGGCGCGGTCACCAATCCCGGTCTTCCCGACGTGATCCGGGTGGCCCACGAGTTGTATCTCAAACTCGACCTGGCCGCGGATCGCGACGCCGAAGCGGACCGACCCGATGACTGAATCGCTGTACGTCTTTCTTGCGGGTGAGCGTGTCGGTGTGGTGTCACACCAGACTGGACCATCCACTTGGGCTCTTGGCGCAGGTTGGACTTGACTGCGCCGGGGCGGTGCAGTTCTCGATGCAGGACGAGCTCGCGGAGCGCGACCATGGCTACAAGCCGTACGATGGATCGGCGGTCGCCAGCCACTTGAGAGCCTGAAGACCAATCCGGCGGCTTGGCTGATCGCTGAGCCGGGGCACACCGCCCCTGGCCGTTTCTCGCTGGCAGGCGTCCAGGAGAAGTTCGCGTTGGCATGGCGGGATGGTCAATGGATGGTGCCGGTGGGAGGCGCGGCCTCGACCCACATTGGGCACGCCTGACTCAGATTGCACCCTGACTGGCGCCCAGAAATAGGTGGAGGCCTCGCACAGTATGAGTGTGCGAGGCCTCCGTTCGGGCGGCTGTGGCACCTGCCGTCCTCTCGGGGCCAGCGGTGCCTCCGTCACCGTGCCACGGTGACCGAACCCCGCACCAGGATCCACAAGGGATCCGGCGCCAGTGGGCTCGTACTGGAGTCCGCAATGGATGTCCGATCCCGACACGTCGAGCTCTTCGATCCTTGGCTTCCGATCCGCTCCTCCTCCGAAGGGGAAGTGCGTACAGCCATTTGTAGCCCTTGTCGTCCGACTCCGCAAGGGCTTTGTGTGAACTACATCACAGTAGTTTGTTGTCCCCACAAAGGTCCACCGCAAGAGTGTGGTTGTCCACAGATGTGCTCGGTTCTCCACAGGTCTGTCCACAGCCCGGGACACAGGATTTCTTGGCACATGTGCCCAGTCCTCGGTGTGTCGTCACCATGCGGTCGATCAGACCCGATCTACTGGTCGACGACCCCGCCGGGTATGAGCCGGCGGGGTCAGATCGTCTCGCTGCTCGCAGAACCCTCGGATCGTTCCGAAGCCGCCGGCTGTACGAGTGGGTCGACCAGGAACGGCTCGATCAACGCGGGTACGGCCTGGTTCGCGAGGTCCAGCGCTCGACCGGCATCGGCGTCGAGCACGGTGTACCGTCCTCGCCCGGCGGCCGTCGTTGCCACCAATGTTGCGAGGCCTTTCCTGCGTTGGAAGAAGGACTGTCGCACCTGCCAGCCGATGATGCCGTCGCGACGTAGCAGCACCGTTGATCGGCGGATGCTGCCGCGGCGCGCAACGAGGTGGCGTTCGGTGAGGGCGTGGCCGAGGTTGCGGTACGAGTCGACAGCCCGCGCGATCAGACCTGCCGACGTCAGCGCGACAACCACGGCGACAGTGACGCTCCACCAGGTGGACCAGCCCGTCAGTGCAGTCAACGCCACCCAGACCGCGACCAACACGGCAATGGTGATCAGGGCCCACCGCAGGCGGCGGCCTCGGGCCGCAACCGGATGGCCGGTGAGCAGCATCGAAGGGAATTCGCCGCAGACCTGTGCGGCCACCTCCAGGGCGAGCTCGCGGGGTGCCGCCGGTAGCAGGGTCGACAGTTCCGATTTCTGTTCCGCCTCGGCGCTCAGCCCGGTGGCAACGACCTGCACCCGGGCCGCACCGGCCACCCGTACGCCGAGCGGCTCGATCAGGTCGATGCCTCGGACCCGGCTCTCGTCCAACGTCAGCGAGCGGCTGGTCAGAAGACCGCGCCGGACCCGGAGCGTGCCACCCGGCTCACGGTCCAGACGATAACTCCACCAGGCTTCGAGGTTGACCGCTGCCGCCGCAATACCTGCTGCGAGGATGATCGTCGGCACGCCCAGAGCGATCACCGGCCACACGCCGTGACGTTCGAAGAGGCCACGCACCACCTCGACGGGCAGTCCGCCGCGACCGAACCAGTCGGAGATCTGAAACGGGACTGCGATGATGACGCCGACGAAGATCATTGTCGTGATCGACAAGGGGGCATAGCGAACCCAGGCTGCCCGCCAGGTCGCCAGTCGATGGGCGCCGTCCTCGGTCAGCGCAGCGCCGTTCGCTGCGGAGGCATCGTCCTGGTTGAGCAGGACGGCTCGCAACCGTTCTCCGGTCTCGTGGCTCACGGGGTCGAGCACGATGGTTTCGGTGTCCGAGCCGCCGCCTCCCTGTTCACCGGTGCCGATCGTCAGCTTGGTCAGACCGAACGCCCGCATCACCGGGTGGGCGCTGGTGTCGACGGCCCGGATCCGAGCACGAGCCAGTCGGCGTCTGCTCAGGAAGAGAATGCCTCGGTGCAGCTCGACAGTGTCGCGGGAGATCCGGTAGCGCGTCCGGCGCCACCGCAGCTCGTCGGCGCCGGTCACGGTGGCCACCACCAGGATGGCTCCGGGCAGGACCCAGCCCAAGGCGAATCCGATGCCCTGCCAAGAGGCCAGCCCCACGACTGTGGGCACGCCGATCGCCACCACAACTCCGAGCATGACCACACCGGTGGCGAGCACCGTGCGATGGTCGAGCTGATTCCACTCAGTCGGCTGCGGGTCGGCTGCATCGCTCATGTCGCATCGCCCGGTGTTGCGTCGGTGATCAGGGCGAGCTCATGGGCCACACGTTCGGCATCGGCCTCGGCCAGTCCATCGATCGCGACCGCTCCCGCCGACGAAGCCGTGGTGACCTTGATCGTGGACAATCCGAACAACCGCTGGACCGGGCCTCGCGTCGTGTCGACGGTTTGGATCCGAGACATCGGGGCGATCCGCCAGTTCTGCCAGAAATAGCCGGTCCGGGTGTACACGGCGCGGTCTGTCACTTCCCAACGATGGAAGCGATACCACCAAGCGGGCAGGGCGATGGTGGCAACTCCACCAATGATCGCCACCACCACGGCCGGGGCCAGGAGCCAGCTCCGGGCCGGAGCAATCAACACACCCAGCGTGACCAGTGGGATGACCACGACCACTGTCATGAGTATCAGCTGGGTCCGCCACCAGGCGACGACCCGGCGGTCATACCGATGGGTCGGCGGGCGGAGCTCGGTTCGGCTCGCTTGCTCGCTCACGGGGGCCTCCTGTCGTTTCATGCACGTCCACTGCGCTCGCTGCTGACACCCGGCAGATGTCAACCCTGGTTGAGAAAGGCAAGCACAGCCAGGACCCGGCGGTTGTCGTCCTCGGACTGGGCCAGGCCGAGTTTGGTGAACAGCGAGGCGACGTGCTTGTCGACCGCCTTCTCCGTGATCACCATCTGCTGGGCGATGGCGGCATTGGACCGACCGGTCGCCATCAGCTCGAGGGTCTCTCGTTCACGAGGGGTGAGGGTGTCCAGCCCGCCACGCCCACGGGCCATGAGTCTTCGTACGACATCGGGATCCATCACCGTGCCGCCAGCGGCCACCTGGCGTACGGCGTCGATGAAGTCAGCGATCTTGGCCACCCGATCCTTCAGCAGGTAGCCGACCGCGCCATGTTCGGAGGCCAGAAGTTCGCGCGCATACAGCGGTTCCACATACTGCGACAGGATCATCACTGGCAGGGTCGGCCGGACGGTTCGGGCGTCGACCGCGGCTCGGAGGCCCTCGTCGGTGCCACCCGGAGGCAGTCGATTGTCCAGGACTGCGATGTCGAAGTCGTCACGGGTCAGCGCCCGTCGCAGGCTCGGCTCATCGGCAACCGCCTCGACGACGGTGATCTCGTTGAGCTCGAGCAGGCGGATCAGGCCCTCGCGGAGGAGGGTGTGATCCTCGGCGACGAGGGCTCGCATGGCAGCTCCAGGGTCAGGGTGGTCGGACCACCGATCGGACTGTCGAGCTGCAGCGTACCGTCGAAAGCCCGTAGCCGACGTTCGATGCCCGCCAAACCGGAACCGGGCCCGGGCTCGGCGCCACCGCGTCCGTTGTCGACCACCGTGGCAGTGACCGAGGTGGAATGGCGGACCAACGAGAGCTCGGCGCGACTCGCACCGGAATGCTTGACCACATTGGCCAGTGCCTCGGCGATGCCGAAGTAGAGACAGGACTCGACCGGAGGATCCAGCCGTCCGTTCTCGCCGCCGAGGCCGTCGACGGTGAGCGAGCAGGTGATCGGCAGATCAAGGGTGAGCGCCTGGACCGCGCCCACCAGGCCGCGATCGGCCAGCACGGGGGGATGGATGCCGCGGACCACGGCGCGCAAGTCCTGCATGGTGGTGCTGGTGGAGGCGGACGCCTCCGCGAGCAGGGTGCGGGCCTTCTCCGGATCGGTCTCCATCAGCTGCTCGATCAGGCCGAGTGACATCCCCAGCGAGGCCAGCTTCACCTGGACACCGTCGTGGAGGTCACGCTCGATGCGGCGCAGTTCGGCGGCCGCGCTGTCACGAGTCTCGGCGCGGCTGCTGGACAGCTCGCTGACCCGCCCCTGGAGTTCGGCGGTCCTGGTGGGGGAGAGCAGGGCACGGGTCATGATGGCCCAGGCGGACATGATCCCTGGCGTGGTCAGCCACCACAGGCCGAGCCAGAAGGCGCCGATCGGCCACATCCAGAATCCGTCGACCCAGTGATCCAGAGTGATCAGACCACCGAACGGTTGGGAGAAGATCTCCGGTGGGGTGACCGCCAGCAACAGTGGATAGACCAGATAGAACAGGGGAGTGGCCGCCATCGCCACGACCAGCACGACCAGCGCGAAGCCGGGGACGCAGGCCAGCAGGATCCACAGGTGGTCTCGCCAGGTCGCCGGGTCGGTGATCAACATCTTGATCCGACCGAAGAATCCGGTGCCCTTCGGGACCTGCCGGTAGGGGCGTTCGACCGGTTGGCCACTGATCCGGCCCGCGACCCAACGACCGGCATTGGCCCACGCCCGGCTCAGTGCAATCGCACCGATGAACATCGGCATGCCGACCCAGACGACGAACAGTGGGATCGACACAGTTGTCAGCACCCAGGGGACGAGCCCGAGCATGGTGACCACGGTGAGGACGAAGGCGATCAGGGTGAGCGAGAGGCGGCGAGGCATGTCGACCAGTCTGGTCCATCTTGCTCGCGAGCGTAGGGGGGTCAACCCCCCAATCGGTTCGGGGGTCCACCCTCCTGTGCCCGTACGGGATCGCCGCGAGGCTGAATGCATGACAACGATTGCCCCACCGCCGACGACCGCGGCAGCCCCCGATCCTCGCCCACCCAGTACCTTTGGCGCCCTGGCCCGCAAGATTCGCGCCGCCGGGCTGCTGGATCCCCGTCCTGACTTCCACCGTGCCGCCGCAGTCTGCTGTCTTGGTCTGGTCTGGCTCACGCTGGCACTGCTCATCGTGCTCCAGGGCAGTTGGTGGGCGCTGTTGGTCGCGCCACTCGCTGCGGTCGCATCAGCTCAGCTGGCCTATCTGGGGCACGACATCGGGCACCACCAGGTCTTCGCCAACCGTCGCCACGAGTGGCTCGCCGGTGTCATCGTCGGCAATCTGTTCACCGGACTGAGCTACGGCTGGTGGAACGACAAGCACAACCGGCACCATGCCAATCCCAATGTCGACGGCGAGGATCCCGATGTTGCCGACAACGTGATCGCCTGGTCGGACCGCCAAGCTGCTCGCCGCACCGGGTTCGGTCGCTGGTTCGCCCGTCACCAGGCGAAGTTCTTCCTTCCTGTGTTGACGTTCACCGGTTGGTCGCTGCGCGTGCAAGGAGTCAGGGCACTGCGCGAGCGCAAGGGCTGGCGCGGCGTCGTCGAAGCACTCTTGCTGGTGATCCACGTCGCAGTGGTGGTCGGGTTGCTCTGGTGGGTCGCCGGCCCGCTCTTCGCTGCGGTGTTCATCGCGGTGATGAATCTGTGCTGGGGTCTGGTGATGGGCATGAGCTTCGCCCCGAACCACAAGGGGATGGCCATGCCTGAACCGGGTGAACGGTGGGACCATCTCCGCAAGCAGGTGCTCACCTCGCGCAACCTCGCTGGATCGGAGTTCGTCGACTGGTGGTACGGCGGGCTCAACCACCAGATTGAACACCACCTGTTCCCGTCTATGCCTCGGGCGAATCTGCGCCTGGCCGCGCCGATTGTCAAACAGCACTGTGCTGAGGTCGGTCTGCCCTACCACGAGGTCGGTCTGGTCCAGTCCTACCGGGAGATCTGGGCCCACCTGGACAGCGTCGCCTGATCGGCAGCGGTTGGCCGTGGGTGTGTACCGATGATCCGGATTGTTGGCAACGGCGCCCGGTTTCCGGGCGGTCTCGGGCTGAAAATCTGGATCAAATGTACGCATCACCGCCGATCAGCTCATCTGAGGTGTGGCCAGGCCGATGCTGGTCAGGCTGGATCAAGCGGGAGGGCCCACCGTTGCGGTCAGGTCGAGGCCGCACTCCAAGACGGTGTGGGCCGGCGCTGTGACGCTGCCGTCCAGCAGGGCCATCAGGATCCGCACGGCTTCTCGCCCGAGTTCGAGTCGGGGGACGGTGAGTCCGGCCAGAGCAATGGTTCTCGGCCCCTCCGGTGTCCCGCCCATGCTGGCCACGGACAGGTCACCGGGCACCGACATGCCGGCAGCCCTGGCGGCCAGGACGGTGTCGGTGGCGTCCTCCCCCGAAGCGCTGAGCAACGCGGTGAGGCGGTGGTCCCTGACCTGTTGGAGGAGCTCGTCGCCACTGCCGAGCGGAAGGGTGATCAGCTGGTCCGACAACCCTGCGGCCCGAGCAGCCTCGGTGACGCCTCGGGCGCGATCCAGGGCCGGCTCGGATGCAGCGCCCGGGTCCACGTACCCGATGCGTTCGTGGCCGTGTTCGACGACTGCCTCGAACAGGCGCCGGGCACCAGCGACATAGTCGGGGGCAACCCAGGACGGCTCCACGCCCGGAAGTTCACGACGGCCGACAATCACACAGGGGAAGCCTTCTGAGAGCAGGTGAGCCAGGTCATTGCGGCCGACCTTGCCACCGATGACGATCACTCCGTCGGCGACTCGCAAGGTGCTGGTTCGGGCGCGATAGAGCGATCGTTCGCCCTGGTCCTTGCGGGCATTCGACAGCAGCAGGCTGTGGCCGATCCGATCTGCTTCCTCCTCGATCCCGACGACGATGTCGTGGTAGAAGCTGCTGCTGCTGATGGGGAAGATCGGGTCATAGGTGAACACCCCGATGATCTCGTTGCGGCCGCTGGCCAAGCTCCTGGCCGCCATGTTGGGGATGTAGCCGATCTGGTCCACGGCGGCCAGGACCCGATCCCGTGTCGTGGGGCTGACCCGAAGGGCCGCTTGGGTTTCGGGGCCGTTGATGACTGCCGAGACCACCGACCGGGACACGCCGGCGAGCGCGGCGACATCGCTCTGCGTCGGGCGACGTGCTCGGGACGGGCTGGTGGGCATGGCTGGATTCTACGGTCGGGTGGTCGGCGAGCCGCGGTGGGTCCCGATCATGGAGCGAACGGTTGACACCGCCTGCTGACGCGCGTTAGCGTTCGTTGCTGACGCGTGACAGCTCGAGGTCGCGACTGTCATGGCAGTGCTGCACTTGAATCGAAGGAGACTCACATGACCAGCTTCAGTCGCCGCGGATTCCTCGGAGCCGCCGCCGCCACGACCGCAGGTGTCGGTCTTGCGGCCTGTGGCCCGCAGGGGCCGGGCACCCCACCACCGGACGGCAACGGCGTCGAGAACATCACGCTTCCCACTCATCAGGCCTTCGAAGGGGTCACCCCTGACCTGGTCGGCGACGGATTCGTGTTGCCGAACGGCTTCTTCTCCTATCCCGACGTGGACCCAGCCTCGATCATGGCCCCGCCTGGGGACGGTGCCCCGATCAACGTGTCCTGCGGGATCGGTGGCACCATGCCACCCCGGGCCGACCAGAACAGCTACTGGCAGGCGCTCAACGAGCGCATCGGTTCAAAGATGGACTACCAGCTGGTGCCCGAAGCCGACTATCCGACGCGTGCTGCCACGGTGCTCGCCGGTGGGTCGATGCCCGACATCATGCAGATCCCGGCCCGGTTGGCCAACACCCCCGAGGTGCTCAAGGCCAAGTTCACTGATCTGACCCCGTACCTGTCCGGGGACGGTGTGAAGGACTACCCGTACCTGGCGAATCTGCCGACCTACATCTGGGAGCAGTCGACCTTCAACGACGGCATCTACGGGGTGCAACGGCCGCTTCACCTCTATGGCAGCTTCATGTTCGCCCGCAATGATCTGTTGTCCGCGGTCGGTGCCTCGGTCGCCGACGTCACCAGCGGGGAGGACTTCCTCGAGTTGTGTCGCGCACTGACCAGCCCCAAGGACAATCGATGGGCTGCTGCGGACCTGACCTGGATGGTCTGGTTCCTCACCGAGATGATGGGCAAGCCCTACTACTCCCAGCTCAAGTGGCATCAGGACAACGGCGCCTTCACCCACTCCTACGAGACCGAGGAGTATCGCCGCGCCCTGGAGATCGTGGCCCAGATGAAGGCCGAAGGTCTGTTCCATCCGGACGCGGGCGCCCTGGACGGTACCGAGGTGGTGGCCCAGTTCGTTGCCGGTCGGATCGCTCTGGACTATCGCGGCGGGGCCCAGTGGTCGGCCCGGGTGACCGCCGACGGGCTCGACGTCGACGTGATCCCTCCGGTTGCCTGGGATGGCGCAGGGATGGGCGTCAAGGCACTCGGCACGGGAACCTACACGTTGGCCGCCATCCCCAACGACGTCCCTGCCGAACGGGTGCCGACCCTGCTGAAGGTGATGAACTTCATGGCGGCGCCGTTCGGCACCGCCGAGCACCATTTCCTCCAGTACGGCATCGAGGGCGAGCACCACACCCGTACGGCCGACGGCATCGAGAAGACCGACACCGGCGTTGCACAGATCCGGCTGCCGAACTCGTACGTGGCTGCTCCCCCGCCTGAGCTCTTCGTTGCCGGTCAGCCTGACATCACCCAGAAGATGTATGACTACATCGAGTCGGTCAAACAGAACTCCTTGCAGGATGCTGCTCTGGGGTTGTGGTCGGAGACCGATCAGTCCGAGGGATCGACCATCGAACGGACCCTGACTGACACAGTGGTGGGCGTGCTGCGTGGCGACAAGGCCCTTGACGACTTCGACCGGGGGCTCGATGAGTGGCGCGCCGCTGGCGGCGACACCATCCGTGGCGAGTACGAGGACGCGTTCGCCGAGGTGGATCGGTGAGCTCGGTGAGTGGGGTTGACGGCACGACGGATGTCTTGGTGGTTGGTGGCGGACTGGGCGGAGTGGCCGCCGCGCTGGCAGCCGTCACGCTCGGACGACGGGTGGTCCTCACCGAGGAGAGCCCCTGGCTGGGGGGCCAGCTCACCACCCAGGCTGTGCCGCCCGACGAGAACCCCTGGGTGGAACGTGAAGGCAGCACACGCACGTATCGGCAGCTGCGTGAGCGGGTCCGGGCCTACTACCGACGCAACTACCCGCTCACCGATGCTGCTCGCGAGGACGCGCTCCTCAACCCGGGCGACGCGGTGGTGGGCCGTCTCGCCCATGAACCACGGGTCGCGATCGCTGCGATCGACGAACTGCTGGCTCCGTGGGTGAGTCGGGGTCTGCTCACCGTCCTCACCGAGCATGATCCGATCCGTTGCGAGGTGGGTCGCGACGGCCGGGTCGAGGCGGTCATCTTCGCGGACCGGAGCGGTGACCAGGTGTCGCTCTCGGGCAGGTATGTCCTCGATGCAACCGAGCTCGGAGACCTCCTGGAGTTGGCTGGTGTCGATCATGTCATCGGTGCCGAGTCCCATGCTGAGACCGGCGAGCCACATGCCCGTACGGACCGAGCCGAACCCCTCGACCAGCAGGCGATCAGCTGGTGCTTCGCCATGGAGTACCAGCCCGGGCAGGACCACACGATCGACCGGCCAGCCCAGTACGACCACTGGCGGACGGCAGTGTCGGATTTCTGGCCGGGGCCACAATTGAGTTGGGTCGACATCAACCCGGTCAACCTCAAACAACGCGAACAGCCCATGTTCGCCACGGACCGGACCTGGCTGGGGGAGGCCGCCCGCCCGATCACCTCACGGTGGGCCTTCCGCCGCATCCGTAGCAACGCCACGATGCGACCCGGCAGCTTCCCCAGCGACCTGGTGGCCGTGAACTGGCCGCAGCTGGACTATTGGGCAGGCCCGATTGTGGGCGTGTCCGACGAGGAACGCAAGCGCCATCTCGAGGGCGCCCGGCAGCTGAGCCTGTCGTTCCTGCACTGGATGCAGACTGAGGCGCCCCGTCACGACGGGGGCACCGGCTACCCAGGGTTGAAACCGCGCGGTGACGCACTCGGCAGCCCGGATCATTTGGCGCTGCGCCCCTACATTCGCGAGTCGCGGCGGATCAGGGCACAATTCACCGTCACCGAGGACCATGTCGGTGTTGAGGCCCGAGCACTGGCCAGGCGATCGAATCGGTCCGAGGAGTTCCACGACAGCGTCGGGATCGGTTCCTACCGGATCGACCTGCATCCCAGCTGCGGTGGGCAGGCGGGCCCCAGGACCTATGTCGATGTGGCCAGCTACCCATTCCAGATCCCGTTGGGTGCGCTGCTTCCGAAGCACACCACCAATCTGCTGCCGGCTGGGAAGAACATCGGCACCACCCACATCTCCAACGGTTGCTATCGCCTCCACCCAGTCGAATGGAACATCGGTGAGGCAGCAGGGGCATTGGCTGCACACTGTCTGGAGCAGAGACTCACTCCTGATCAGGTCCGTGCTGACCCGGTCCGACTGGTCGAGTTCCAACACCTGCTGTCCGACGGGCTGGGCGTCAATCTCGCCTGGCATGCCAAAGCTTTGTATGGAAGGGGATCGTGATGATGTGGGGATACCTGATGCACTTGGCCACCAACATGTGGGGAGACCGGCCACCTCCGTCCGGCCGGGAGCCGAGCCCGTCCCAGGACTACATGGACCACATGGTCTTCGACGAGTCGGTGTGGCGTACGGTGACCAACCGCCTCGCTGCGGCCGGGGTCACCGCTGTCGTGCTCGACCTCGGCGATGCCGTCGCCTGGCAGAGCCACCCCGAGATCGCCCTGCCGGGGGCCTGGAGTCCGGCGAAGTTGGCCGAGGAGAAGCGGCGTCTGGGCGACATCGGTCTGGAACTCCTCCCGAAACTGAACTTCTCCGCACGCCACGATGCCTGGCTCGGCATGTACGGCAGGATGTTGGGCACTGAGCCGTACCATCAGGTCGTCACCGATCTGATCACCGAAACCTGCGAGATTCTTGATCAGCCCCGTCTGTTCCACCTCGGGATGGATGAGGAGACCTATACCCTGCAGCAGAATCTGGACTTCGCGGCAATCCGGCACGGCCGGCTGTGGTGGTCTGATCTGGCCGTGATGACCTCCGCTGTGGAGGCCGGCGGATCGCGCCCGTGGGTGTGGGCCGATGCCGCCTGGCATCGACCCGATGACTACTACGCCCACATGCCGTCCTCGGTCGTGCAGTCCAACTGGCACTATGGCCTTGATCTTCGCGACGACACCGGCCCGCGGCCCAGGATCCTTCGGCCCCCGGAGACATACTTGACCTACCTCGACCTCGACGAACGGCAGTACGACCAGATCCCCACCAGCGGCTACTACCTGGGCACCTGGGACAGCTTCCCGCTGACAGTGCGCTATTGCCTGGAACGGTTGGGATCTGAACACCTGCTGGGGTTCCTCCACGCCCCGTGGGCAATGACCATCGAATCCCGTCTCGACGACCACCTCCGCCACATCGCCATCATGGAACGCGGCATCAGCGCCGTGACTCGCGGTGAACTGCCCAACCCGTCCTGGATTGAGGCCTACGGCTGAACCACAGCGACACCCCCAACCACAGCATGACGTGGAATCACCACCTGACATTGGAGTCATCATGGAAAAAACGAACCTTTCGCCGGGCACTCTCCGACGGCGCAGCTTTCTTGGTCTGGCCGGCGGCGGAGCCCTCGCTGCTCAGGCCGCGCCCATGTTCAGTCTCGGTGCGCATGCCGACGACCGGGTGTCGACAGAACTGACCCCGACACCGATTGCCATACACACGCAGAAGTGGGCGGTCGTCCCAGAACTCGCAACAATGCCTACAATCGACGGGATCGCAAACACAGCCGAGTGGGACGGGGCCACGGTCCTCGACGACTTCCGCCTGGCCTTTCATGACACTCCGGACCCGGACCAGCCGATCTACCGGGTCGGTGCCACCACCAGCCATCTCTGCCTGACCGGGACGATGCCGCTGGTCAGGCGAGGAGAGATCGGGCACATCGAGATCCTGGTGGCCACCGGGCCTGACGGTGAGGACCACCATGTGGTGGTAATCCCGATCAATCCGGTCCAGCCGATCACCACGGAATGGCAGCGTGCCGATGTCCCGGAAGTGATTCCCAGTCGCCACGATGTGGGTCAGTTCTCGTACGCAACCGGCGAGGACGCCTCGTCCGAGACCTTTACCGTCGAGCTGGCCATTCCGTTCGACGAGGTCGGCAGGGCGCCGGCGGACGGAGAGCAGTGGCGACTCAACATCATCCACGTCCACAACGTCAACACCAAGCCGCTGACCTCGTGGTTTCCGATCGCCACCTCGCGGTTCCGTGACCGTCTCAGCTTTCCGCTCACCTACACCGCCGATGTGGTCAATCACGGTCGGATGGGCAGCTTGGTGTTCGGCTCCCCGGGGAGCGACCGGCTGCGGGGCTCAGGCACGTGGCAGCTCACCTACCTCGACTTTGGCGAGAAACAGGTCGAATGGCACGCTGATCCTGCAGGCCGGATCATCCCGCGCGGTGATGCCGACGCGACCACCGTCCATTTGGATTGGAAGGCGGGATCCCACGGGTGGCAACGACTTGACGACGTCGAGGCCACGGTTTCTGCTGACCAGCTGCTCGCCGCCTTCACTCATCCTGGGCCAACGGCGGCCGGCAGCTACCAACTGCGAGTGTCGACCTCGACCGGCCGGTCGCCGGAGACAGTGCTGGCCATCCTCAGTGTCGACCGTGAAGCGCTCATCACAGCTGGCATCGCGGCGATCGGGTCGGCCGAACCCGATGATGCCCGGACGCCGGTGGCGGCAGCCGCTGCCTCTGCGGAGGTTCAGGAGTTGATCGATTTGGTGCCGGACCACGCGGGATTTCGCTTTGTCGGACTGCCGGAGAGTCCGAATCTGCTCCCGGACTCGCTCTACACCTTCGGCGAGGACCGGCGGTCCGTGGTGGCAAAATCGACCGGTACGGTCTATCCGAACGACCGATTTCCGGAGACACAGTCCGTCACCGCGGTTGTCAGAGACGGCACGACTGCTGAGTACCCGTACTACGAGGATGATGACGGGCGTCGCTACTTCTTCACCGCGCATGTGTGGCGGCAACAGCGATCGTACGTTCTCGGCCAACTTGTGTCGCTCTCCGAGCGGGACCCACTCGGTGGCGCCCGGCTGCTCCACCGGTTCGCTCAGGCATGGCGGACCTCGTCCCCGGTGACGGATCAGGCCTGGATCAATGTTCCGTTGAACGCAGACTCCGGACCGCCGTTCAACCACTGGGGCGGAGCATGGTCGCACTGGTACCTGTCGGATCTGTTTGCCTCACGACCACTGGTGCTGGCCTGTGCGGAGATCAAGAAGACTGATGCCTTTGAGGTGCTGAGTGCCGAACTGGGGGTCGACGTCGAGGACGAGATCGTCAATGACCTGATCCTGCCGACTGCGGAGTATGTGCTCAGCTATCCGGCGACCATGGGCAATCAGGACGGGTCGATCATGAACGGGCTTGCGATCCTGGGGAAGTCCCTGTCGGATCCAGACCTCGTCCACCGTGCCGTCGAATGGATCCGCAACTTCGCTGCGGTCCGCTTCCTTGCCGACGGCTCGTGGTACGAGTTGGCAACCCACTACCATGTCGAGGCTGCGGCCGGTCTCAACGCGGCGATCAACAGCCTTGCGGGATATTCCGATCCTGTCGGCTACATCTCGCCACGGACGGGACTGCATTTGGAGGATCTCGACCTGCGCAGTGAGTTCCCGGTGCTGGACACCATCGCCGCCGTGCCGAACATCCTTGCCTATCCTGACGGCAAGCTGCTGCCGCTACAGGACACCTGGGCCAACATGAGTGCACCCGAGCCCGCCACCGATTTGGGATCGACACTGTTACCGCAAAGTGGCATCGCTCGGTTGTCTTGGGGAACAGGTCACCGCCGTTCACAGCTTTACCTGAGCTTCATTCCCAAGTACGGCTACCACCTCCATTCCGACGCACTGTCGATCACGATGTACTCCCGAGGGCAGGAGCTTGTACCTGATCTCGGCTACACGCACTCGCGATATCGCTGGTCGACGACCTGCACCATGGGTCACAACACCGTCGTGGTCGACAGCGTCAACGCCCATGGCAATGGACCGGCTGTCCATGGCGGGAGTCTTGAACGATTCTCGACCGCTACAGCAGGCATCCAGATCGTCCGTGCCCGTCAGGACAATGCATGGAACACCGCCTCGTTGTATCAACGAGAGCTCTGGCAGATTGACTTCCCCGACGATCCCGACAACGGCTACGTGCTCGATGTCTTCCGGGTCAGGGGAGGAAATCGCCACGAGTATGTCCTGTCCGGTGACGCGAACCGTGACGCGCACTTTGAGACTGACCTCGACCTGACCGACTACGGTCCTCGATTACTGCCGCCAGGAGTCGTTGCTGTCGAAGCCGAGGACCAACACTCGAGCGGGAACGCAGAGGGCCACTATCCGGGCTACATCTACGTGAAGGACGTCCAACAGGCGATTCTGGACGGCGACGCGTACGAATTGACCGTCCGCACGGCTGACGAAGACGAGGACCGCACCAGCCTGGCTGTCATCGGTGTCCTTGACGAGGGTGACAACGAACTGTTCCTGGGACGATCACCCTCAGTGCGATCAGCACGGTTGAACGGACCAGCCGGCGACACCAACGACCAGGTCGAGCTCTATGACCTGCCGAAACTGGTGTTGCGCCGGGAGGGCTCCAACCTCTCGAGCACCTTCGTCACCGTGCTCGAGTCCCATGATCCTGACCGCCCGCGCCGGGTCGAAACCGTTGAACAGCTGACGATTGACTCCGGTCCGAGTGGGGCAGTCGCAGTACGGGTCGTTCACGGCAACGTCACTGATCTGCTGATCAGTAACCCGGCTGAACCGGCCCGGCCGCTCGCCGTTGCCGGCGTGGCGATGACTGGCGAGCTAGGCGCTGCACGATGGATTGACGGCGAGCTCGTTGCGCTGCGGCTGACGGGCGGCACCGAGCTGGAAGCAGAGGGGGTCCGACTCGAAGGAAGCGGCTTCATCACCGGTCGGGTGGTCGCAACAACCCGGTTGATGGCCGGCGACGACGCCGACTCGATTGTTCTCGACGGTGACGTGCCGCCGTCGGCGATCGGCACCCATGTGGTGATCACTGATCCGAACGGCAACACCTGGGGTCACCGCATCACTGATGTGGCTGCCGCAGACGGCCAGTCGGTGCTGATCGTCGATCACGATCCCGGCTTCACGTTCCTCCCCGCGGGCGGAACCGAACAGACCTCCTACCCGATGCTGACTTGGGCTGTGGATCAGCATCACACCTTCGAGGTGGCGAGTGAGACCAACTGGACGGCGTGATGTACCGCATCGGGTGGATCAGCGCTCGCGATTCGACCGATAGTGCAGACGAAGCGCCGGGGCCCCAAGGACAGCCAGACTGTGGTCGGTCCGAAGCGTTTGGGTGTCGTCGACGAAGACATGGAAGCGCTCATGGATCGGTGGATTGGCCACCCATCACCGATCACCGAACCGGACGGTGACATAGGCGCCTGCCTGAGCGAACCGGCGTGACTCAGAGGTCAGCAGCAGCGACCCGTCGGCGCCCAGCTCGGGACGGAGGGAAACCTGCAGATTTCCCTGCTTCAGTGGGAAAGTCACCCAGACATGGGGTTGCGAGCTGGAGGGCAGTCGATCGACCCGATAGAACCCGCTGAACACGGTTGACCCATCGAGGGCCACAGTGCGCAGCCATGCGGCACCGGGACGTCCGGTGTCCGGGTCGTCGACCAGTCGGATGGTCGAGGTCAGACCACGACTCACCGCAAGAGGTTCGATCGGCAGCGCGAGCTGCTTGAGTCGCCGACCGAACAGGCCGGTCACCAGCCCACCGACTGGGCCCGCCAACTGTGACCATTGTGACCACACATCCATGGTGAACGAGGCCGAGTGCTGATAGAAGTCAGCCACCTGGGGCGCCAGCCCGGACGGATCGAAGTCCGGTCCGGCCAACAGGGTCAGATCTGGCATCAACCCGTCGTTGCGACTCGGAGGGTGCGCCAGCCCTTCGTCGGCAAAGCGAGCCAGCCACGCATCGCCGGTCCCGCCACGGGTCTGGTGGAGCCCAGCCAACCAGCTGTCCCGACCGTACGGGTCACAGCGTCTTCCCGTGAGGCGCCACCACCACCGCATGTCGGCATCGATGGCGTGCCACGGTCTCAGTCAGGCCATCGGCCAGTCTCCCAGGCCTGTTCGATCACCTGCCGATGATGGCGAGGATCGAGGTCATGGTCGATCAGCCACCCCTCGTTGCCGAAGGTGTCGCGGTAACGGTCAGCAGGGTCACATCCCAACAGCACTACGCTTCCGGGATGTCGCTGGTCCCGCATCTCGCAGGCCAGCCGCAGCGCGCCGTAGAAGCTGGTGCCGGTCGAGGGGCCCAGCCGTCGATCGAGCCGGTCAGCCAGGAACCCCATGGCAGCAGCCGATGCCGCGTCCGGCACTCCGAACATCCGGTCCACCACTGACGGCAGGAAACTCGGCTCGACCCGGGGCCGGCCGATCCCTTCGATCCGTGAGCCCAGCTCGGCAGGGGCGGGGAGATTTCCGTACGAGGAGAGGAAGACCGAGCGTTCCGGGTCGACCACGCACAACCGTGTGTCGACCCCGCGGTAGCGGGCGTAGCGTCCGATGGTGGCCGATGTGCCGCCGGTGCCGGCACCGACGACGACCCAACTCGGGATCGGATGGGGCTCGGCCGACATCTGCTCGAAGATCGACTCGGCAATGTTGTTGTTGCCACGCCAGTCGGTCGCGCGCTCGGCGAAGGTGAACTGGTCCAGGTAAAATCCGCCGCACCGGTCAGCCAGATCGCGCGCGACGTCGTACAGCGTGGTCGGATCGTCGACCAGATGACACTGACCACCCTCACGTTCGATCAGGTCAATCTTGGCCGGAGAGGTCGAGCGGACCATCACCGCGACGAACTTCACCCCGATCATGTGTGCGAAGTAGGCCTCGCTGACCGCCGTGGAACCCGAGGAGGCCTCGACCACAGTGGTGTCGGGACCGATCCATCCACTGGACAGCGCATGCAGGAACAATGACCGGGCGAGCCGGTGCTTCAACGAACCGGTCGGATGGGTCGACTCGTCCTTGACGTAGAGGTCGACCTCCCACCCCGCGGGCATGGACAGCTTCACCAGATGGGTGTCTGCTGATCGCATCTGGTCCGCTCGGATCCGGCGGACGGCCTCGGCCGTCCAGGCCCGGTCAACCGACGGTACGGCGACGTCGATGAGTGCCGCCACGGGTTCTGTCGTCATGGGTGCCTCCTGCTGACATCCCGAACCCTATGGGGTCGATTGCTCGACGGCCTCTTCGGGATCCCCAGATGCCCCCGAGTCGATCGCCTGTCGTGCCGACAGGCAGTACTGCACGCCGGCCCCGGCATGGAGTGCGACCCCGACGACCATCAGCCCGAGCGAGACCGGCACCAACACCGGCACCATCGCGCTGGCCAGCACAGCCATCCCCAGCGCGACAAACAGAACGGCCGAACGGACCTTGCCCAACCAGACCACGCGCACCTTCCCGACCATCACCGCCCGTCCAGCCATCGCAGCGACCACCAGGTCGACGACCGCGATCATGGCGATCACCGGCCATGGGAAGATCCCCGCGACGACCAGGGCAATCGCGACGGCCAGGATGCCAGCACGATCAGCGAGGGGATCCAGGAGGCGACCGAGCTCGCTCTCCTGGTTGAATTTGCGGGCAATCGCCCCGTCCACCCAGTCGGTGCCGCCCCACACCACCACCAGGATGATCGGCAGCATGCCCTGGGCGCGGGTGGCCACCAGGTAACAGACCGGCACCAGCAGCACGAGCCGCAGCATGGTGATCAGGTTGGGGACGGTGAGCCAGTCGGGGCGAGCCATGGCCCAACAGTAGGAGACCGTGACGAACGATCGGCACTCCCGATCGGCACCGAAGATGTTCACCAAAGTGAGTGGGGTCGAACGGCCACGATGGCTAGCCTGTGCAGGGTGTACCCGAATCCGCCGAACATCACATCGACGCCGCCGGCTCGCGTCGTACCTGTGCTGCTGGCTGGCGCCGCGCTCGGTGTCGCCTGCGGTCAGGCCAGCCTGGAGGGAACCCTGTGGTGGCTGCTGCCACTTCTGTGCGGGATCGTGCTGGTCATCCTCTTGCGCTGGACACCGACCTTGGTGACGGCATCGATCTTCGTGGCCACGGCGATGGCTGGATCGGCCATCGTGGCAGGGGTCGCCAGCCCGTACTTCCGGGGTGGGGCGGTTGTCTACACCATGGCGGCCGGGGGCACTGTCAGTGGGACGGTGCTTGCCGCGGTCGCCGTGCGGGCCACTCGCCGACTCCAGAAGCGGGAGCTGCACCATGCCCGTGAACTGGCCCGCTCCGTCGCTGCGGAGCGGGACGCCCACATCGCGGCCGCCCTCGCTCAGGAACGCGCCACCCTGGCCGGACAGATCCATGACCAGCTGGGGCACCGCCTCACCTTGTCGACGGTGCGACTCGGACGCTTCGGGCTGGACGGCGACCTCACCGATGAGCAGCGCAGGACCATCGCTGCCGTACGAGATGAAACTGCTGACATCACTGCCGAGCTCGGATCCCTGGTGCAAATGTTGGATCGGGGCTCCCGTGACACCATGGCCGGTCGGACGCCGACCGAGACCGTGGTGGCCGCCCGCGCCGCCGGACTGGACATCGTCGCCGACCTGACAGCCCTGCTCGAGTCCGGCCCGAAGGCGATGGCGGTGATGTCTGTGGTGCTCGACGAAGCCGTGGCCAATGCAGCACGTCACGCACCCGGTGCACCGGTCACCATCGACACGACGCAGACGGGGGACGGGATTCGGGTCACGGTCAGCAACCCGCGTTCTGGCCGGAAGGCAGGACCGGCGGGTGCGGGGACCGGCCTGGCCCGGGTGGGTGACCGCGTTCGTGCCAGTGGCGGGCAGTTCGAGGTCAGCACCGCCGGCAGTCAGTTCACCGTCGTCGCCTCCCTGCCGTGACCAGCACCTCTTCGATCCGGGTCGCACTGGCCGACGACGACCATCTGGTCCGCGAAGGCATCCGCGGCATCCTCGAATCCGATCCACGCATCGAGGTTGTGGTCAGTGCCGCCGACGGCCGTGACCTGCTCACCCAACTGGCCAGCCGACGTGTCGAGGTGGTGCTGCTCGACGTACGGATGCCCACGTTGGACGGTCTGGCGACCTTGACCGAGCTGCACCGACGCGGCAGCCGGACCGCAGTGGCGATGTTGACCACTTTCGGCGATGAGGACTATCTGAGCGCTGCCATCGAGGCCGGCGCCGATGGCTACTGTCTGAAGTCTGACCCTCCAGCCGCCCTGATCCAGGCCGTGCTCGACCTGGCTGCCGGCGGTGCGGTGTTCTCACCGCGGATGGCACCGTGGTTCCTGAGGGCCGATGCCATCGAGCGAGTTCGTGCCGAGCGGCGGGCGCGTGAACAGGTCACCGGTCTGAGCCCGCAGTTGGTCGCCGTGCTCACCGAACTGTCCCGTGGCGCCTCCAATGCCGACATCGCCCAACATCTCCATCTGGCTGAGGGAACCGTCAAACAGTACGTCCGGCAAGTGTTCGTCCATCTCGGCGTCGCCAACCGAGTCCAAGCCGCGCTGTTGGGCCATCGGGCCGGACTGACCGGCCACTGATCGACTCGTCGACGCTACCCTGACCGTCGTGACCGACTCTGCAGCACCGCCCCCGACCGTTGATGCCCAGCGCCTCGCGGCAGCCGTCCTCCGGCCGGCAGGGATCTACTCCCGAGTCGACGTGGTGGCCGAGACCGGTTCGACCAATGCTGATCTGGCCGCAGCAGCCCGCGCGGGTCAACCGGTCGGTCAGGTCCTGGTGGCTGACCACCAGACGGCCGGCCGTGGTCGACGCGACCGAGGGTGGAGCGCAGCACCGGGGACCTCGCAAGCGATCTCGGTGTCGTGGCGGCCAACTCGGCCCGACCAGTGGTCGTGGCTGTCGCTGGTGGTGGGAATCGCGGTTGCCGACACCGCCCGCTCCGTCGGGGTCGCGGCCGGTCTGAAGTGGCCCAACGATGTCCTGGTCGGCGGGTCCACCACCGCCGGCATCGGCCGCAAGATCGCCGGGCTGCTGTCCGAACGGGTCGACACCGCACAAGGCCCGGTCTGCATCCTGGGAATCGGGCTCAACACCACCGCCACCCAGGATGAACTGCCGGTCCCCACGGCAACCTCCCTGTCGCTGTCGGGCGCCCGCGGTCTTGACGTCACCGGGGTCATCGCCGACCTGCTGGTTCGGCTGGAAAAGTTGCTGCTGTGGTGGGAATCGCAGGAGCAGGACGACCTGCTGGTCGACCTCTACCGGAATCGGTGCACCACGGTTGGTCAACGCGTGCGCGTGGATCTGGGACAGACCCAGCTGGTCGGCGAAGCCGTACGGATCGACGCCGACGGATCCCTGGTGGTCCGGGCGGACGGTCACGATCACATCGTCGTGGCCGGCGATGTGGTGCACCTGCGCTGATCTGGCTTGCTCGTCGGTCGCCTGAGCCGACGAGCTGGACTTCGGTGGTACGGTCCGAGGGTTTCGATGCGCGTCGACACGGGCCCAGTCGGCCCGTTGAAACGGAGGTCGCCTTGTGTCCCCGCTGTGAGCCCGGGACGGCAAGCACGACGTCGTCGGCATCCGAGCGCCCGGTCCGGTTCGCGGCCTTGCGCAATCGGCACTGTCGCCCGTACCTGTTCGGGAGCGGGCTGGCCATGATGGCCGACAACATCGAACATGTCATCACCTACTGGGTGTTGTGGCAGACGTTCCAGTCCGAGCTGCTGGTCGGCTTCCAAGTGATCAGCCACTGGGTGCCGTTTCTGTTCCTGTCGGTCTTCTTCGGCAACCTCGCCGACCGTTTCGACTGTCGCCGGGTGATCCAGGCCGGCCAGCTGTTGTTCATGTTCGTCTCGATCAGCTGGGGCGTGCTCTTCCTCACCGACAGCCTCCAGATGTGGCATGCCTGTGTGTTGTTGGTGCTGCACGGCATGGCCGGGGCGATGTGGGGGCCGGGGGAGCAGCTGATGTTGCACGATCTGGTCGGGCCTCGGGACCTGCCCAGTGCGGTCCGGTTGAACGCGACCTTCAAGAGCCTCGGGGTGCTGTGCGGGCCGGTGATCGGGTCGGTGCTGCTGCTGGGTCTCGGCCCGACGTACGGGATCTTGGTCAATGCTGCCTTCTATTTGCCGTTGACGATCTTCCTGCTGATCACCCGGTTCACCGGCCACACCAGGGGCGGCGCGACCACCAGGGCCCGGCTCAGCCTGCGTGACGCGATCGTCGTGCTGCATCGAGTCAGTGGCAACCGCACCCTGATGTCGATGATCATCCTGGCCGGGCTCGCCTCCTTCTTCATCGGATCGGCGATCCAGTCAGCGATGCCCGCCTTCGCCGCCGACCTCGGCATCGGCGACGCCGGCGTGTCGTACGGGTTGCTGCTGTTTGCCACCGGAGTCGGCGGTGTTGTCGGCGGCTTCGCCGTCGAGGCGACCGGCGGTGTCTCACCCAATGTCCGTACGGCGATGGTCTCGACCTTCGTCCTGGGTGCCTGTGCGGCCAGTTTCGCCTTGTCGCGCAACTACCTCCTGTCCCTGATGTTGCTGGTCGTCTGTGGTGCCGCGACGATGATCTCGGCCACCGTCGGACAGACCGTGGTCCAGTTGGCGGCTCCGGCCGCCGAACGAGGCCGGGTGATCGGGCTGTATTCGATGGCGGCCAGCGGTCTGAAGCTCGGCAGCGGTGTGACCGTGGGGATGGTCGGCATCCTGACTGGGGTGCACGTCTCGCTGGCGATCAGTGCGAGCGCACTTTGCCTCGGCACGATCCTGGTGGCCGTGCTGACCCTGCGCCGCGACGCGGGAGATGAGGTCGCCGGTCGGGAGAGGCTGAGCAGTCGGCGCTGACCGGCCTCAGTCGACATCCTTGCCGAGCGTGGCCAGGCAGCCGATCGCTGTCGGGATGGCTGCCCAGGCCACCAGCACCAGACCGGCCAGCCACCAGGCGAAGGGCTCGCTCGGTGCCATCATCAACGGATTCTCCGCCAGGCCCATCAGGGCACTCGTCGCCCCGGACGGCATCAGGTTGAGCAGCAGGTCCCACTCCTGGAAGACAAAGATGAAGCTGATCAGTGGTTCGACCATGTACGCGAAGACGATCGCCAACACCACGGCGACAACCATGTTCTTGATCAACACGCCCAGACCCATCCCCAGCAGGCACCACAGTGCCAGCGAGAGGATGCCCATCACGATGGCTCGCCACACCTCAGGATCGTCGAGCATCATGCTGCCGCCGAACCAGCCGACCAGAGGAATCGCCACCACGATCCCGGCGATCGCATTGACCACGCCGTACAGGGCACCGAATCCCAACACCACCAGTGCTTTTGCCCCGACCACCTTGGCCCGGACCGGGGTGGCGAGATAGGCCCAACCCATCGTGCGGTGTCGGTACTCCTGGCCCATGGCCATCACCCCGAGCACCAGGGCCAGGATCCGGGTCAGGGTGTTGCCGCCGTTGTAGATGCTCGAGATCGTCGCCACGGTGGTGAAGGCATCGACATCGCCGTCGGCCAACGTCACTGGCAAGGCGGTCATCACCCCGTACATCGCGGCATAGAGTGCGCCGCCGGCAAAGACTACGATCACCAGGATCCACCACAACTTGGTGCTGGTGTACTTGCGCCACTCGGACGTGATGGTCGCCATCATCGGGCCACCTCCTGGGGCTGCTGGCTGTCCTGAGCGAGCATCCGGAAGAAGGTCTCCTCCAGGCTCGTGGTCTCCTTGACCAGACTGAAGACCGGCAGTCCCGCATCAAAGACCGTGCGGCCCACCAGCTCGAGATCCTGTGACTCGACCCGTAGTTGGTGCGGTTGCCCCGGGGCCGGCATGCGCGTGGCTGAGATGCCGGCCGCGGCCAGGGCACGGATGGCAGCGTCAGGATCGCTGACCACCAGCTGACAGGCCGGGGCGGACACCTCGAGTTCGTCGATCGGGGCGTACCGCAGCAGCCGACCATGACCGATCACCGCGACATCGTCGGCGGTCTGGTGCACCTCGCCGAGCATGTGCGACGAAACCAGGACCACCCGGCCCTGGTCGGCAAACCCGGCCAGGAAGGACCGCAGCCAACGGATCCCCTCCGGGTCCAGTCCGTTGGCCGGCTCGTCGAGGATCAGATAGTCCGGGTCACCCAACAATGCCGTTGCCAGGGCGAGCCGTTGCCGCATGCCGAGGGAGTAGCCGCCGGCCTTGCGTCCTGCGGCCGGGCTGAGCTCGACCTGCTCCAACACCTCATCGACTCGGGCGTCGTCGGCGCCGGCCGTCGGTGCCATCACCCGCAGGTGGTCACGTCCGCTGCGGCCGGGGTGGAAGTTGGCATCGATGGCGACCCCGACGGTGCGCTGGGGATGGGCAAGGTCGACATACCGCTTGCCACCGAAGGTCGCGGTCCCCGATGTCGGCCGGACCAGTCCGACCAACATCCGCAACGTTGTGGTCTTGCCGGCCCCGTTGGGACCGAGGAATCCGGTCACCCGCCCGGGCTCGGCGGTGAAGGTCAGGTCCTCGACCGCTCGGACAGTCCCGAATCGTTTGGTCAGTCCGGCGAAGGCGATGGCGCCGACTCCCGTACGGGATGGTTCGTCAGGGGATTCATGCCACGGGTCCAGAGCTCGACGTGGTCGGTAGTCCTCGGCCATGCCCACAGTCTGCCGGGTCCAACTCCACCAGCCGAGCACCAGAGGGCGTCGGGGCCGATTCGGGACCGAACCGTGTCCTGACAGCGGATCGGCGCGATGCCGTGCACAATGGCTGCCCATGGCGAGAAAAAATGGGGAGTCGAATCGTTCCGGTCCAGCCCGGAAGCTCGCGGAGAACTTTGCTCCGCGGCCCCCGTCAGGGGTGCACCCGGCACTGATCCCGGGCGTCGGGGTCGAACAGACCGGTCGCAGCTATCGCACGGACTGGCTGGTGCTGGCCATCGCCCTCGCCTTCACCCTGGTGTTCATCGGTTGGGGAGTGTTCAACGGCCCGGGTCTGGCCGCTGCGACCAAGGCCGCCCTTGACTGGGTCGTGAAGTACACCGGCATGTTCTTCACCACGATCGCCACGGTGATCCTGCTGTTCATGATTTTCCTCGGCGTGAGCCGATTCGGCCGGATCCGTCTCGGACGTGACGACGAGGAACCCGAGTTCTCGATGTTCTCGTGGATCTCGATGCTGTTCGCCGCAGGTATGGGCATCGGCCTGGTGTTCTGGGGCGCCGCGGAGCCATTGACCTTCTTCGAGACACCGCCGCCGGGCACCGTCGACG
This sequence comes from uncultured Propionibacteriaceae bacterium, assembly GCA_945911015.1. GTDB lineage: Bacteria > Actinomycetota > Actinomycetes > Propionibacteriales > Propionibacteriaceae > Avipropionibacterium. The sequence goes on along the minus strand of CAMDZW010000001.1, from coordinate 21,409 downwards.
GTGGCACGCGCGAAGCAATGCTGCAGGCGCAGGCCCAAGTGCTGTACCACTGGGGCCCGCAGGCGTGGGCGTTCTATGCCCTGGTCGGTGCCGCGATCGCGTACGGGGCCTTCCGTCGCGGCCGCACCCCACTCATCTCATCGATCTTCGCGCCGCTGGTCGGCGAGCGTGCCACCAGCGGGCCGATCGGACGGACCATCGACATCTTCTCCATCATCGTGACCCTGTTCGGCACGGCGGCCTCACTCGGACTGGGCGCCTTGCAGATCGGCCGCGGCGTCGAGATCATCAGTGGCGCCGGCCGACTCGGTAATGGTGTGTTGATCGCCGTGATCGCCGGACTCACCGCCTGCTTCATCGCCTCGGCCGTCTCGGGCGTCTCCCGCGGGATCCAGGCGCTGTCCAACATCAACTCGGTGGCGGCCATCCTGTTGGCCTTCTTCGTGTTCTTCGTCGGTCCGAGTCTGCTCATCCTCAATGCCATCCCCGGCATCGCCTTCGAATTCCTCGGTGACCTGCCGCAGATGATGGGACGCAATGCGGCCCAGGGTCCCGACGCCCAGGCTTTCCTCGCCCAGTGGACGATCTTCTACTGGGCCTGGTGGATCTCCTGGTCCCCGTTCGTCGGGATGTTCATCGCGAAGATCTCGCGTGGACGCACCATCCGTGAGTTCGTGCTGGTCGTCATCGCGGTGCCGTCGGTGATCTCGCTGCTGTGGTTCGCCATCTTCGGCACGACGGCGATCGACCAACAACTGAACGGAGCCGAGCATCCGATCCGGCCGGCCGAGGATGTGCTCTTCGGCGTGTTGGACCATCTGCCACTGACCGGCATCACCAGCATCATGTTGATGGTGCTGATCGCGATCTTCTTCATCACCGGCGCCGACTCGGCCTCGCTGGTCATGGGCACGATGTCGCAGCAGGGTCGTCCCGAGCCGTCGCGGTGGGTGACGGTGACCTGGGGGTCGCTCGTCGGGGTCATTGCGGCCGTGCTGTTGGTCTCTCAGGAGGAGGGCAAGGGGCTCAGCGCCCTGCAGAACGCGACCATCGTCGCTGCGCTGCCGTTCGCAGTGATCATGCTGTTCATGATGATTGCCTTCTTGAAGGATCTGCGCCGCGATCCGTTGATCCTGCGTGACCGGTATGCCCGCAGTGTCGTACGGCATGGGGTGCGCGCCGGGCTGGAGAGGCATGGCGACGACTTCGCACTGATCCCGACCCCGTACGACCACTCGACGGATCCGCATCCGTGGGTCGAGGCACCCGTGGACGAGGAACTCGCCGAAACCTACAAGACGGCGACCAGCGATCCTGAACCGCCGGAGCAGCTCACGCCCGGGAGCGGTGATCAGGGATGACGGCGAGAAGGCGGGCGGTGGTACGGTGTCGCTCGTGAACACGCGAGTGCAGCAGTGGTGGTGGCGTCGGTTGTCGACGCCTCGCCTCGCTGTGCTCTGAGAATCCAGCACCCACCACCAGGCCGAGTCGTCACGACTCGGCCTTCGTCATCTGTGGGGTCGATGGACGTGACGGCGCCCAACCGTCAGGAGACACCCGTGACCATCACCCTCGAATCCGACATCACCGCTTCCCGTGCCACAGCGCTGCGCCGCTCGGACGCGATCGAGGCCCAGATCCGCACCGATCCGTACAGCGCCCGCGTCCTCACCGGAGACCGGCCGACCGGGCCGTTGCACCTGGGGCATCTGTTCGGCAGCCTGCGCAATCGAGTCCGGCTCCAGGAGGCAGGAGTCCCGACCTTCGTGGTGATCGCCGACTACCAGGTGATCACCGATCGGGACACCACTCAACGCATCGAGGACGATGTGATCGAGATCCTCTGCGACCAGCTCGCGGTCGGCATCGACCCGCAACGTTCGACCTTCTTCGCCCACAGCGCCATTCCTGAGCTCAACCAGCTGATGCTGCCGTTCTTGTCGCTGATGAGCGTGGCCGAACTGCAGCGCAATCCGACCGTCAGGGCCGAGGCCGAAGCAGCTGGGATCCGTTCGCTGTCGGGGTTGTTGTTGACCTATCCGGTCCACCAGGCCGCCGACATCCTCGCTGTCGGGGGCACCGTCGTCCCGGTCGGGCTGGACCAGCTGCCGCACCTGGAGACCACCCGGCTGATCGCGCGTCGCTTCAACGACCGCTACGGGCAGGTGTTCGCCGAGCCGGATGCCCTGCTGTCCGAAGCGCCGGTCGTGCTCGGACTCGACGGGCAGAAGATGAGCAAGAGCCGCGGCAATGCGATCCAGCTGCGCCACACCGCCGACCAGACCCGAGACCTGATCCGTGCGGCGCGGACCGACTCCGAGCGGCGCATCAACTACGACCCCCAGCACCGACCGGAGGTGTCCAACCTGCTGCTGATTGCTTCGCTGTGCACCGGCGAGGAACCCGAATTCATTGCTGAGCGGATCGGTGACGCCGGGGCAGGGGAGCTGAAACGCATCACCACCGAGGCGGTCAACGAGCATCTGGCCGGGCTACGGGCTCGCCGGGACGAACTTGCTGCTGCCGGACGTGATGTCCTGCAGGTGGTCCGCGACGGAAACGTCTCGGCACGGGCGGTCGCGACCCGGACGCTGGAGTTGGTCCGCGAAGCGATGTCAACGCTCTACTGAGCGGCCCGGGTGTGTCACCATGGGCGCCATGGCCCTGTCGGAGAAACTGCTCGGTGACGGTGAAGAGGTCCATCTCCACCTCCGCACCCATGCCAAGGCGCTGATCGGCCCGATCGTGCTGCTCATCGTGCTGGCGGCCGGCGTCGGCGCAGCGGTTGCGCTGCTTCCTCCCCGTACCCGACCGTGGGGTTGGGGGACAGCCGCGGCAGTGGCGTTCCTGCTGATGATCGTCTTCGTGCTGGTGCCCTTCCTGCGGTGGCGCACCACCACCTACACCGTCACCAACCGGCGGATCATCACCCGGACCGGGATCATCACCCAGACCGGTCACGACCTGCCGTTGATCCGCATCAACGACGTCTCGTACGAGCGCAGCCTCACCGACCGCATGCTCGGCTGCGGCACCCTCGTCATCCGGACCGCGTCCGAACAGGGGCCGGTGACACTGCCCGATGTACCCGGTGTCGAACGGGTCCATGTCGAGATCACTGAGCTGCTGTTTGAGTCGACCAACCCCAACTATCGCGATGCCGAGACCGACGCGGACGATGACGACTACGACAACTGACGACGACAAGCACCATCGGCTCTCGACCCAGCTGGTCCGGTTCGTCATCACCGGCTGCCTGTCGGCGGTGGTCGACTTCGGCTTGCTCAACCTGCTGATGCTCGGCTTCGGGTGGGAGCACACCTGGGCCAAGATGCTCAGCTTCGTGGCTGGCACCACCACTGCGTACGTGATCAATCGGCGCTGGACATTCCGAGCTGAGGCCTCCTCGAAACGGTTCCTTGCCGTCGTCGTCCTGTATGCCATCACCTTCGTCCTGCAGGTCGGCATCTATTCCTTGCTGTACCGCCTGATGCAGGCCACCGACTGGCCGGTCGTGGTCGTCAATGCGATCGCCTTCGTCATCGCCCAAGGCATCGCGACCACGGTCAACTTCATCGTGCAGCGGACCTTGGTGTTCAAGCGTTGACGGTCCTCCCACGTCCCGGACGATAGGCTGACCCGTCGTGGACGAACCTCGCACCTTCACCATCGGCATCATCGGCGGCGGCCAGTTGGCCCGGATGATGTACACCGCTTCGATTCCCCTCGGCATCCGGGTCGCCCTGCTGTCGGTGACTCCCGATGACTCCGCAGCCCAGGTGATCGGCGACGTCTCCATCGGGCACCACACCGACGCCGAGGCCGTACGGGCCTTTGCCGCGGACTGCGATGCGATCACCTTCGACCACGAACACGTCCCGACCGAGATCCTTCACCAGCTCGAGGCCGACGGAGTTGCGGTCCGACCCGGTCCGGCGGCGCTGGTCCACGCCCAGGACAAGGCCGTGATGCGCACCCGCCTTGCTGAGCTCGGCGTCCCCTGCCCGGTGAACCGGGTGGTCGACGATGTCGACGAGCTGACCGCCTTCGGCGACGAACAGGGCTGGCCGATGATCGCCAAGGTGTCGCGCGGCGGCTATGACGGCAAGGGGGTCTGGAAGCTGGACTCGGCTGCCGAGGCCGCGGTGGTGATGGCGCCGGTCTTCGCCGAGCTCGTCGCAGGCGTGGTGGTGCTGGCCGAGGAATTCGTCGACTTCACCCGCGAACTGTCCGCGCTGGCCGTACGATCACCGTCGGGCCAGGCGGTCGCCTACCCGGTCAGCGAAACCGTCCAACGTGGCGGAGTCTGCTGGCAGACCATCACACCGGCCCCGGAACTGGCTGCCGAACGTGCCGTCGAAGCGCAGCAGCTGGCGCTGCGGCTGGCCAAGGAACTGGGCGTGGTCGGGATGCTGGCGGTGGAGTTGATGGAGCGTGCCAACGGCGAACTGGTGGTCAACGAGCTGGCGATGCGCCCCCACAACACCGGGCACTGGTCGATCGACGGCGCTCACACCTCCCAGTTCGAGAACCATCTTCGGGCGGTCCTCGATCTGCCGTTGGGTGATCCGTCGCCGCGGGAACCATGGACCGTCATGCACAACGTCCTCGGCGGCTCGGTCGAGGATCTGCCGTCGGCGCTGTTGCACTGCTTTGCTCGCGACCGCAGGCTCCGCGTCGAGCTCTACGGCAAGTCCGTACGGCCAGGACGAAAGGTCGGGCATGTGGTCACCTTCGGCGACGACCTCGAACGGGTACGGGCCCGGGCAGCCCACGCGGCCGGGTACCTGATGGGCGATCCGGACGCCTGATCGGCGCGAGGCCGTCGCGACGCGGGGCCGGGCTGGATTCGATGGGGTGGGGCCGGTCGTGTGATGAGGGATGATGGTCCCAGCCAGACTGCAGATGCGAGGAGAACAGATGACGACCCCGACCAGCCGCCCCCGCGTGGGGATTGTGATGGGTTCGGACTCGGACTGGCCGGTGATGGAAGCCGCCGCTCAGGCCTGCGCCGAGTTCGCGATCCCGTACGAGGCCGACGTGGTCTCCGCCCACCGGATGCCGGACGCGATGATCGAGTACGGCCGGACCGCCCATGAGCGTGGCCTCGAGGTCATCATCGCCGGGGCCGGCGGGGCGGCTCACCTGCCGGGGATGCTTGCCTCGGTGACGCCGCTGCCGGTGATCGGGGTGCCGGTCCCACTGAAGCATCTTGACGGCATGGACTCGTTGCTGTCCATCGTCCAGATGCCCGCCGGGGTGCCGGTCGCGACCGTCTCGATCGGCAATGCCCGCAATGCGGGACTGCTGGCTGTGCGGATCCTGGCGGCCGGAGACCCGGCACTCACCGAAGCGATGATCAGTTTCCAGGCCGCGCTGCGGGATGCAGCCGAGGCCAAGGGAGAGCGGGTCCGGATGCACAGTGGGAACCAACCGTGATCAAGAACTTCGCCACCGGACTGGGATTCCTGGCCCGCGGTCTCGGCTTCGTCACCCGTAATCCGCGGCTGGCGATGATGGGCATGGTGCCCCCGCTGATTGTGTCGACGGTGATGGCTGTCGGCCTGATCGTCTTCGCCTCGCTGGCACTGGTCCCACTCACCACCGCCGCCACCGGTTGGGTCCCGGATGCGTGGCGGACCGCAGCCGAGATCGTGATCGGCATCCTGATCCTGGTGCTGGCCATCGGTCTGGCCGCGATCACCTTCACTTCGATCACCCTGGTCGTTGGTGCCCCCGTCTACGAGAAGATTTCCGCCGCCGTGGACAAGGCGTGTGGCGGCACCGACGTCGGACCACAGGAGAAGTTCATCGCCTCGGCCTGGCGCGGCATCGGCCAGGGGCTCGCCGTGATCGCCCTGTCGATCCTGCTGGCAATCCCGGTGTTCGTCGTCGGTCTGGTCCCGGTCATCGGCAGTGTCGTCGCCGCGATCGGGGGAGCGATGGTCGGTGGCACCCTGGTCATGGTGGAACTGATCGGCGGCCCGTACGATCGGCGCGGTCTGCGCAGGCTCGGGGACAAGTTCGCGGCCAGCCGGGGCCAACGCTTCACGGGTTTGGGGTTCGGCGTCCCGGTCTTCCTGCTGTTCTCGATCCCGTTGGTGTCGGTGGTGCTGTTCCCGGTGGCCACTGCGGGGGCCACGTTGTTGGCCCGTCATCTACGCGGGGAATCAACGGTGGAGATCCAGCCGTCTCAATGATCGGAAGTGTGGCGCGGACACTTCACCCGGGCCCCTGAGCCGTGGTGGGATGGACGGCATGACTCCACGCCTGTCACTGCAGCTGTACACCGTCCGCGAGGCCCTCACCGACGACTTCGACGGCACCATCGCCACGATCGCCTCGTACGGTTACCGCCACGTCGAGCCGTACGGGATCGACAAGTTCGCTGACCAGCTGGTTGACAGCCTCGGCCGTCACGGTCTCGATGCCCCGACCGCACATGGCAACCCAGTCACCGGCGACTTGGCCGCCACCATCGAAGGGTGCCAGAAGGTGGGCGTCCAGCGGATCATCCAGCCCGGTTCGCCCCGTGAGCTGTGGGAGTCGGTGGACGGTGTGAAGCAGTGGGCCGAGCAGCTCAACGCCACGGCCGCCAAGGCGAAGGCCGAGGGGTTGGCCTTCGGCTACCACAACCACGCCTTCGAGCTCGAAGCGGTGTTCGACGGCGTCCATGCTCTCGACATCCTGGCCGCGGAGCTCGACCCCGAGGTCGGACTCGAGATCGACACCTACTGGGCTCACGTCGGTGGCGCAGACACTGTCGCGCTGTTGAAGCGGCTTGGTGAGCGAGTGATCGCACTCCACGTCAAGGACGGCGACGGCACCCACAACAACAAGAACCAGGTCGCCGTCGGCGCCGGCTCCGTGCCGGTGCTCGACTTCATCGCGGCCGCACCGCACGTCGCCGATGCCGTCGTCGAACTCGACGACACCACCGGAGACATGCTCGCCGCCGTCAAGGGCTCGATCGATTACCTTGCAGACAAGGAGAACTGGGCATGAGTGCAGCCAAGATCGGCATCATCGGAGCTGGGGTCATCTCCGATCAGTATCTGAAGAACACCACGACCTATCCCGACATTGAGGTCGTGGCCATCGCCGACAAGGTGGCGGAGAAGGCGCGGTCCCAAGCCGAGAAGTACGGTGTCGCCGTCCACGGCACCAACGAGGTCGTCCTGGACAACCCCGACATCGAACTGGTCATCAACATCACCACCCCCGATGCCCATGCCGAGGTTGCCAACCAGGTCGTCGAGGCTGGCAAGCACGTCTGGAACGAGAAGCCGCTGACCGACAATCTCGAGACGGCCAAGGAACTGCTGGCCAATGCTGAGCGTCATGGCGTCCGGGTCGGCTGCGCACCGGACACGGTCATCGGTCCGGGATGGCAGGCCGTCCGCCGCGTCATTGAGCGCGGTGACATCGGTGAGCCGTTGACCGGTCAGATCCTGTTCCAGAGCCCGGGCCCGGAGAAGTGGCACCCGGCTCCGGACTTCCTGTTCCAGGCCGGTGCCGGTCCGTTGCTCGACATCGGCCCGTACTACCTCACCGCCATGACCCAGGTCTTCGGTGCGGTGTCCAGGGTGTCGGCGCACGGTTCTCGTGCCCATGACACCCGGACCATCGGCTCCGGTCCACGCGCCGGTGAGTCGTTCGACGTCACCGTGCCGACCCATGTGGGTGCACTGCTCGAGTACGCCGATGGCGGCAAGGCCCAGGCCGTGTTCAGCTTCGACTCGGCGATCAGCCGCACCACCATCGAGATCCAGGGCACCGAAGGGGCGATCGTCTGCCCGGACCCGAATGTCTTCGGTGGCGAGGTCGTGCTGACCCGCAACCACGAGAAGGAGTCGACGGTCGTCGCCTCGGTCGAGGCCGACGGTCAGGGCCGAGGCATTGGTGCGACCGACATGTTGCGCAGCATCCGTGCCGGCGAGGACCATCGTGCTCCGGGACGTCAGGCCCTGCACATCCTCGATGTCATGTTGACCGCGCAGTCGCTGGCCAACGGTGAGCAGGCCCAGCTGTCGACCAGCACGGTCAAGCCGGCACTGTTGCCCGAGGGCTGGGATCCCAAGGTCGCCACCCTCTGAGGCATTCTGAGGCATTGTTCGGGGCGTGTTCTGCCCCAGAGCCAGCACAACGTCACAAGGAGGGTGCCACCGCGATGGGACGGTGACACCCTCCGGCACAAGCAATGGTGCGCGTCACTGGTTTGAGGCGACTCCGGCGAGGGAGAGTTCGCTGGCCCAGTGGCACGCTGTGCGGCGTGGTCCGTCGCCGATCTCGTGGAGTTCCGGCCGATCGGTGTCACACAAGGTCTCTGCCTTGTGGGGGCACCGAGTGTGGAAGTAGCAGCCTGGGGGTGGGTTGACTGCATCAGGAAGGTCATCGGGCAATCGGACGCGGATCTGGGAACCTCGGCGGTGCGGGTCTGCGATCGGGACTGCGGACATCAGTGCTTCGGTGTAGGGGTGCTGAGGGCTGGTGAACAGTTCGTGGGTGCTGGCCTCTTCGACGATCTCACCGAGATACATCACCGCGACCCGCTCACTGATGTGTTCCACCACCGACAGGTCGTGCGAGATGAACAGATAGGTCAGGTCGTACTCATCCTGCAGATCGGCCATCAGGTTGAGGATCTGTGCTCGCACCGACACATCGAGGGCCGACACCGCCTCGTCGGCGATCACCAACTTGGGCCGGGTGATGAGGGCTCGGGCAATGTTGATCCGTTGACGTTGGCCACCCGAGAAGGCGTGCGGGTAGCGGAACATGTACTCCGGCTGCAAACCGACACGTCTCAACATCTCGGCGACCTTTTCCTGCACGGACGAGTCCTTGTTGTCCGCACCCCGGATCTTCTTCAGCGGCGCAGAAATCAATTCCAACAAGTTCTTGCGCGGGTTGAGTGAGGCGAAGGGATCCTGAAAAATGACCCGAACCTGCTCCCGGTACGGCTTCAGCTCACGATTCGACAGCGTGGCCAGATCGACCTGCGTGCTGCCGTCCGGGCTGAACAGCACTTGACCTGATGTCGGATCGAGAGCGCGGGAGATCGCCCGACCGAGGGTGGTCTTGCCGCAACCGGACTCCCCGACCAGACCAACAGTTTCGCCGGGACGAATGTCGAGGCTGACCTTGTTGACGGCGTGGACGTGGCTGGTCACCCGGGAGAACATGCCGTTCTTGATCGGAAAGTCGACACTCAGATCACGTACCGACAGCAGGGGGAATCGATCTGGATCATCGAGGTTGTCCGTTCTGGCTGCAATGTCGACCTTCGGTGCCAACTCCTCCTGAGGATCGACGTCGTCATCGGCGACCGTCTCTGAGTCCGGAGGCTGGTGCTCAGGGTCGAGCAGATGGCACAGGCTGAGCTGCCCGGCACCGACATGATGGACCGCCGGTTCGACGGTGTCGCAGACACCGACGATCGCCTCGGTGCAGCGGTCGTGGAACGGACATCCGGTGGGTCGGTTCGCCGGAGTGGGGACCATCCCCTTGATGGTGCTGAGCCGTGACACCTTGGTGTCTTGGCCCATCACTGGGATCGACGACAACAGGGCACGGGTGTATGGGTGTTGCGGGGAATCGAAGACATCGTTGACCCCGCCCTGCTCGGCGACCTTGCCCAGATACATGACGGTGACGTCGTCGGCGATCTCGGCGACCACCCCGAGATCGTGGGTGATGAACAGCACCGACATTCCGGTCTCTTCCTGCAACCCGGCGATCAGATCCAGGATTCTGGCCTGGGTGGTGACATCGAGTGCTGTGGTGGGTTCGTCGGCGATCAACAAGGCGGGGTCGTTGGCCAGGGCGATCGCAATCATCACCCGTTGGCACATCCCTCCCGACAGTTGGAAGGGGTAGGAGTGGAACCGCCGTTGCGGCTGCGGAATGCCGACTCGGTCGAGCTGTTCGATCGCCCGTTGCCGGGCCTCGTCCGCACTGATGTTCTGGTGGAGCCGGATGGCCTGAACCAGTTGCGCACCGACGGTGTACATCGGTGACAGGGAGGCAATCGGCTCCTGGAAGACCATGCCGATCTGACCGCCGCGGATACGGCGGATCGCATCACCGGTCGGTTTCATCGAGGCAAGGTCGACAACCTCGGTGTCGCGGGTCTCACGCCACAGCACCTTTCCGTCCTCGATCTTGCCGGGTTGGTCGATCAGGCCCAGCACCGAGCGGGCGGTGATGGATTTTCCGCAGCCTGACTCGCCGACCAGACACATCGTCTTCCCACGGGGGATGTTGATGTTCACTCCGTCAACGGCCTTCACGACCCCCTCGTCGGTGTGGAACCAGGTCTTCAGATCCTGGATCGACATGATGATGTCGCTGTCCACAGCGACGCTGCCCTCGGAGTCGTGTGCTGTTTGGGTGGTCACGTTCATCTCCTGCTGGGTCATCGTTTGTACGGGTCGGCGGCGTCACGCAGGCCGTCACCGAGGAAGTTGAGGGCGAGTACGGCGATGACGACAGCGAGCCCGGGGAGCAACAGCCACGGTGCGGTGGCAATGACTCGGATCTGCTGGGCCTCCTGGAGTAGCACACCCCACGAGACCGTCGGAGCTTGGAGCCCGAGTCCGAGGAAGGACAGCGAGGTCTCGGCCAAGATCATGCCGGGGATCGCCAGGGTGGCGGTGGCGATCAGGTGGGACATCATGGATGGCAACATCTCGGAGAACATCAGGCCCGGCCTGCTGGCCCCGTCGAGACGAGCGGCCATGACGAACTGTTCCTCACGCAGGGACAGGAACCTTCCGCGTACCTCCCGGGCGAGTCCGGTCCAGCCGACGAAGGACAGAACCACCGTGATCAACATGTATCTGGTCGTGGGCGACCAGTCCCTCGGGATCGCTGCTGCGAGCCCCAGCCACAGCGGCATGGTCGGGATCGCCATGAAGAACTCGACGATGCGCTGGATGACCATGTCGGTGCGACCGCCGATGAAGCCGGAGATGCCGCCGATGATGATGCCGAGGACGAAGGAGAGCGATACCCCGACCAGACCGATCGTCATCGAGATTCGGGTGCCCATGATCATCCGTGACAGCACATCGCGCCCATTGCGGTCCGCCCCGAGCAGATGGACCGCACGTGCGTCGGGATCGGTGGCTCCGAACAGGTGAACATCCGTCGAGATCATCCCGAGCAGCTTGTACTCGCTGCCCCGGACAAAGAATCCCAGCTCCACCTTCTGGGCCTCATCCGGGGTGAAGGTCAGCGCCAGCGTGTCGGGATCCTGCTCCAACGTCAACGGGTGGACGTGAAGTCCCCAGTCACCATTGGCGTCGACCAGTTTGATGGCCTGCGGCGGTGCGTAGGTGTGGTCGGCATCGAACTCTCCGCTGCCATATGGGGCAATGAAGTCTCCGAAGATCACCACCAGATAGAGGAACAGTGTGATGACCAGTCCGATCATGGCGAGCCGGTGCTTGCGGAACCGGCGCCAGATCAGGCGGAGCTGACCAGAACGTGCTGCCTTCGCCGACTTGAGATCGGTCGTGGCGGAGGCGTCGGGGGAGGCGTCGGGGAGAAGGGTGGTTGCCATGTCAGTCTCCTCAGTTTGCGCCGAGGCGGACGCGCGGGTCGAGCCAAGCGAGGGCGAGATCGGAGATCACAGTGCCGATCACGGTCAGCACGCCGAGGATCATGATGATGGACCCGGCCAGGTACATGTCCTGGGACAACAATGCGTCGAGCATCAATGGACCGGTGGTCGGGATGTTGAGCACGGTCGAAACGATGACCTCACCGCCGACCAGGCTCGGCAACAACCAACCGATGGTGGAGAAGAACGGGTTCATAGCGACGCGCAGGGGGTACTTGATGAGCAGCTTGCTCTCCTTCAAACCTTGAGCTCGTGCAGCGACCACATACGGTTTTCGGAGTTCGTCCAGCAGATTGGCCCGCAGCGTTCGGATCAGGCCTGCGGTCCCAGCTGTACCGAGCACGATCATGGCGATGATCAGTGTCCCGGCGTTCACCTGAGACACCGACAGGCCGAACATCGTGAACCCGAACCACATCATCACCAACGCCAACAGGAAGTTGGGTGTGGCCAGACCGAGGAAGCTGATCGTGGTGGCGACATAGTCGCCGATCGAGTACTGCTTGACCGCGCTGTAGACCCCCACCGGCAGGGACACCAACCACACGATGGCGATTGATGCCCCTGCGATGGCGATCGTCAACGGGAGACGTGCCGCAATCAGCTCACCCACCGGCCGCGACCACTCCATGGAGTGCCCGAAATCCAGGTGGAGGACGATCCCGCTCATCCACTTGAAGTACTGCACGATGAACGGGTCATCCAACCCGTACCGTTGCCGCAGCGATTCCAGCAGTGCGGGATCGACCTGTTCGCCCTTGGCCTGCAGGTTGGCGACGTAGGTGCTGAGGTAGTCGCCCGGCGGCAGCTGGATGATCGCAAACGACACGATCGAGACCATCAGCAGCGTGGGGATGACATAGAGCAGTCGTTGCCCGAGGTATTTCAGCACGGGAGTCCGATCAGTCCTCGATGAAGAACTGCTCGGGGTTCACCGGACCCGGGCCTGACCAGTAGTAGGAGTCGATCATCACCTTCGGCACATTGTGGAAATTGTTCTTGACGATGCCGTAGCCGTCGCCCGGCAGGTGGATGCCGATCGCGTAGAACTGCTCCTTCGAGATCTGCAGGATTTCCTTCATGAGCTCGTCCTGACGGGCCGGGTCACCGGTGGACTCGATCTCGTGGTAGAGCTCGATCTGCTTGCGACCCGGTTCCAAAGGTTCCTCGCCCTGTGCGCCACCGGTGACGTACCACTCGGCCCACAGCGGACCGAACTGGGAGTTCGTGACATTGAACGGGAAGTACCATCGCGGATCCTGGAAGAGGTCGTTGCCGCCGCCATCGCCCTGCCAGATCGCCAGGTCGTAGTCGTTGGCGGTGATGCGTTCGTTGAACAGGGTGTTGTCCACTGCGTCGATCTTGAGCGTGATCCCGATCTCGGCCAGATGTCCGACCAGCAACGGCGCGACGTCAACCCATTCGGGCTTGAAGTTCGACACCATCAGGGTGGCGGTCACCTCGCCGGCCTCGACGCCTGCCTTGGCCAGGTGCTCCTTGGCCAGGGCCACATCATGTTCGGTGTACTGCTTGGCGAACTCCTCGTCGTAGAACTTCGAGTCGGCGCGCGGTGCTGCCTGCCACGGTTCGCCTTGACGTTGGAAGACCACATCGATGATCTCCTGCCGGTTGATCGCATGGGACACGGCGATGCGGAAGTCCTTGTTGCGGTAGAGCTCACGTCGCTTCGAATCCTTGATGGTCTGATTGAATGCGACAACCGTCGTGTTCATGAAGGTCGGCGGCATGTCGATGAAGTCGTAGTCGCCCGACTCGCGATGCTCGGCCAACACTGGCTTGTTGCGAGGGATGTTGAACGTACGGTTCGACATGTCGACCTCGCCGTTGGATGCGGCTGTCACCATGACCTCAGGGTCACCGACGATGTTGAACTCGACCTGGTCGATGTAGGGGAGTTGGCGACCGTCCTGGTCGACCTTCCAGAAGTACGGATTGCGGGAGAAGACGACCTTGGTGCCGGAGGCTCCGGCAGCCTGGGTGAGGACCCAGGGGGAGAGGACCGGAAGATCGGGGTTGCTGAGGCGACCGGCCTCGGTGACGCCCTTGTTCTCGATCAGCTCCACCCAGTCCTGAGCGCCCTCCTGCTTCACGAGGTCCTCGACGTCGTCGTTGTAGTCCTTGTGGAATTGTTCCAGGTAGTGCTTCGGACAAGCCGTGAGTGTCCTGCCCGGCCCAGCCTGCTGCTGGAGGTACAGGCCGTTCGCGGGGTTGAGCCGGATGACCACCTCGTAGTCGCCAACGGCTTCGGCGACACGTTGCATGGTCTGGTTGGGCGTGATCTCCGAGTTGCCTTGGATGTCGTTGACCGCAAAGACCACGTCCGCGGCGGTGAACGGCTCGCCGTCGGACCACTTGATGCCCTCGCGGAGCTTGAAGGTGGCCTCGGTGGCGTCGTCGTTCATCGAGAACTCCTCAGCCGCGTCCTCGATCAACTCGTTGAAGTCGGGGTCCCACCGGACCAAGTACGTGTGGCCGGTGACGCGCTGCAGCATCCATCCGGTGTCATTGGGGTTCGTGACCGTGTGCCAGGTGCCTCCATACACTCCGGCGCGCTCGACGGTGTTGATCACGAGCGGGTTGTTCGGCAATCGCTCAGCCAGCGGCGGGATATCTCCGGCCTCGGCCAGCTTGGTGAGATCGGGCGCCTCCCGCAGATCGGTCCCGCCACCGTTGCCACCGCCCGTGGAATCGCCGCCCGTACCGTCTCCGGGTGTGCAACTGGCCAGCAGCAGCCCGGCCGCAGAGGCACTGCCGATGCCAATGAAACCCCGGCGGGTGAGGGCTGACAGCTGGCTGTTCGCCAACCATGACATGTCGTCGTTGATGGTCATCCGAACTCCTTGGTCGTTCGACATGGGGCACAGTCCTGTGTGCTCCGAGTTGCGCTGAGCCTACGACCCGATGCCCGAGATGTAAATTGATGTTGCATTACGTTTCGGTCACCATGCTGGGCCCGGTTTCACTCGCACCCGCGGATGAGTGTGTACGGTGAGTGCGGAATTGGAGGTCAGCATGTTGAAGGAAGAGCGCCGCCAACGGATTGTGCGCATCCTGGAGGCGGAGCGATCGGCCAAGGTGTCCGACCTTGCTCGCCAGTTGTCGACCTCTCGCGCGACCATCTGGCGCGACATTGACGAGATGGCTGCCCAAGGTCGTGTGACCAAGGTGCATGGTGGCGCAACTCTTGCTCTGGGCAATGAACTCGCTGTCGGCAGCGAGCATGGCTTGGAGGTCGGCCCCCTCCGTCCCGGCTTGCGGATCGGGATGCAGGTCCCGGACGCGAACTACTACTACCCGCCTGTCATCGCCGGTGTCCAACGGGCCTGCGATCTGGCCGGGGCGAGCCTGTTGGTGATGCGATCTGGCTATCCCGTGGGCGGAGTGGACGAGGCGGTCGCGATCCTGCTGGACTCGGACGTCGATGGTCTGTTGTTGTCGCCCACTCAGCGGGGCGAGAATCTCGACATCCCCGAGACTGGACGACCGTTTGTCCTGGTGGAGCGAGAGAAACTCGGAGTGGAGAGTCGCGGAGTGCGCTCAGTCTCGACGGCTCACGAAGAGGGCGTCCATACCGCGATCAGCCATCTGCAGGGGTTGGGGCATCGCCGTATTGCTCTTGTCGCGCGATCCGCCAAAGGTGCGCCGATGCGTCGTGTCGTCGAGGGCTGGCGGACTGCGGCTCAGCGCTTGCTGGTCGGTCCCGATGACTACGGACTGGAGTGGGTCGGCGACGATGCAGCGGCGGCCATGGAGCAGCTGCGTGCCAACGAGATCACCGCCGCTCTGTGCATGAATGACGTGGTGGCAGCACAGGTTCTCCGAGAGACCCGCCGCTGCGGCCTGACGGTGCCGCGGGATCTGTCGCTGATTGCCTACGACGACGAGCTCGCCAAGAACCTCAAGCCGGCATTGACTGCGGTCTCACCGGACCGGGAAGCCGTCGGCTTCGTTGCAGCACAACAACTGCTGACACTGCTGTCGAACACTCATCCCGGGCCAGATCGACGGATCCGCATCGACCCGCGCCTGGTGATCCGCGACTCCACATGCCCGCCAGATGACCAAGAGTCCACGGCCGGGCTTGACGTTGTCACAGAGTGACCAAATGGTTGCACGTTGGTTCACGCTGTGACAGCATGACGCCACCGTGAACTTGAGGAGTCCAATGAGGTCCCTACCATCGGTGTTGCTCGTGATGCCGGTCGGCACCCGCCGCAGATTGTTCACCGCTCAGCTGAACCGCACTCTCGAGACGCTGGCCTCCGAGGTTCGCTGGGTGCCGACCTTCCGCGACCCGGCGATCGGCCCGCTGCTCCGGGACGCGGAGGTCATCATCACGAGTTGGGGTAGCGGGCAATTGACCGGAGACCTTCTCGCTCGGGCGCCACGCCTGCGTGCTGTGCTCCACGCGGCTGGTTCGGTCCGCGCCATCGTGAGCGACACCGTGTGGCAGCGGGGAATCACCGTGAGCTCCGCCACCGATGCCAATGCGATCCCGGTGGCAGAGTTCACCCTTGCCTCAATCATTTATGCAGGCAAACGAGCCCGGTCCATGGAGCAGGCCTACCGCAGGCTGGGCAAGAGCGGCGCACTCCGCAGCCATCCTGACGCGTCGAACCATCATCGAACCATCGGCCTGATCGGGCTCGGCCGGATCGGGCGACGGGTGGCCGATCTGCTGCAGATCCTGGACTGCGCGGTCGTGGCGCACGATCCGTATGCCACCGATGCCGATGCTGACCGCTACAAGGTCCAACTCGTGTCACTCGATGAGCTGATGCGGCGTAGCGACATCGTGTCGGTCCATGCCCCCAACCTGCCCTCTACCCACAAGATGATCGGTGGCGAACAACTGGCGCTCATGCCGGATGGTGCAACCCTGATCAACACCGCTCGGCCAGCCATCATCGACACTGAAGCACTCACGGCGGAGCTGGTGTCGGGGCGGATCCACGCCGTGCTCGACGTGACCGATCCGGAACCGCTGCCCGCCGACTCTGTGTTGTTCACTCTCCCCAATGTCCAAGTCACACCGCACATTGCCGGAGCCTTGGGCAGCGAAGTGCAGCGCCTCGCCGAGCTCGCGCTCGGCGAGCTCGAACGGTTCACCCGCGACGAGCCCCTGCACCACCAGATCCTCGAAGACGACCTCGACCGGGTCGCTTGACGAGGGGCTGCCCTGCCGGCGACGGTGGGGCAGTCTCCCCCCCCCATCCACGATCACAAGGGACGTGATTGCAATGTCAGGACTGTCTCGACGAAGCATCTTCACCGGTCTGGGAGGGCTCGGCCTGGCCGCCGCCATCAGCCAGAGCTTCACCCAATTCAGCCATGCTGCCGATCCTGTGGACGATGCTGAGTTCGACGTGCTGCGGAACCGTTGGGCCGACCTTCAGACCGGGCGTGACCTGATCGACCCGTCGTCGCCGGTGTTCGCCGCCGCACTGGCCACCCTGGACCAGTCGGCCGATGAGTTCCTGGGTCTGCTCGTGCCCGGAGCCAACCGCGAGCTGGTGTTCTCCGACCAGACCCTCGACCGGGACGGCAGTGTGAGTGGAGGATATGGCCGGCTCTCCACTCTGGCCCGAGCCTGGACCACCCCGGGCTCGCGTCACCACGGGTCCGACGAGGTCCTCGAGGCAGTCACGAGCGGCCTGTTCGACCTGCACCGGCTGGTCTACCACGCCGGGCAGGCTGAGTTCGGCAACTGGTGGTCCTGGGAGATCGGCGCATCCCGCAGCCTCGCCGATTGCATGGCGATCCTGCGTGACCACATCGACCAGAGTGATCTGGATGACTACTGTGCGGCGATCGACCACTTCGTGCCAGATCCTTGGAAACAGTTCCAGCCGCCCCGTGAAGTGGTGACCTCGACCGGTGCGAACCGGGTCGATCTGTGTCAGGCGGTGATTGTTCGCTCGCTCATCACCGCAGACATCGACCGACTCACGCACGCGATCGAAGGCCTCTCCGACACCTGGCAGTACGTCACCAGCGGCGACGGCTTCTTCCGTGACGGCTCCTTCGTCCAGCATTCCACCTTGGGCTACACCGGTACGTATGGGGTGGTCCTGCTGGGCGGCCTGTCGAAGCTGTTCGCCCTGTTGGCGGGAAGCAACCACGACGTGAGCGATCCCAGCCGATCGATCATCGATGATGCGGTCGAGGATTCCTATGCACCGTTGATGTATCGCGGGCAGATGATGGACGCCGTACGGGGTCGAGCCGTCTCCCGGCAGGCAGCGCGAAGCTATCCCGACGGGGCCGCAGCGATCGACGCAATTCTGCGGCTCGCTCAAGCGGTGGAACCGGAACTTGCGACGAGATGGCGCGGCCTGTGCCGACAGTGGATCGAGGCCGGCCGCAGCGGCACTGCTGGCTACGACATCCTCGATGGTGCGAGCATCACACGGACCTCACTGGTGCACGAATTGTTGACCTCGGATGTCGAGCCCTCGGCCGACGCAGGGGGACCCCGCCTGTTCCCCGGGATGGACCGTCTGGTCCACCGGGGGCGGGACAACCGGTGGGCGATGACGGTGGCGATGTGTTCCAACCGGATTGCCTGGTATGAGTGTGGCAATGGGGAGAACGATCTCGGGTACCAAACCAGCTCGGGGATGACCTATCTCTACCTTGACACTGACGATGCCCACTTCGATGACGAGTTCTGGCCCACCTCCGATCTCGCCGCGCCACCGGGCACGACGGTCGACACACTGCCGCTGCCACCGCGGGTGGAAGGGCAGTGGGGGGCCAATTGCCCTCCGAACGAATGGACCGGTGGAACAACCCTCGGCGCCTGGTCCTTGGCCGGACAGCACCTGATCGGTCCGGGGTCCACCGGTCTGACCGCACGCAAGACCTGGTTCGCTGGGCCCGATTTCGTCGCCTGTCTGGGGGCCGACGTCGCCATCATTCCTCGGACCAGAGACACCCAGGCCGCGGTCACCAGCGATGCCCATGTCAATGACGGTGACTCGGCTGACACGAACTTCGGTACGGCGGCCACCCTGCTGGTCAAAACGGCATCAACTCCGGATTCCGGTTACACCCGGCAATCGTTCTTGCAGATCACCCCGGAGGCCATCGACGGTGAGATCGCCACGGTCACCCTCCATCTCCATGCCCGGGTTGCCGACAGTGGTGGCACCACCGACAACGTCGAGATCCGACGATGTGACGACTTCGACGAGTCCTCGGTCACTTGGAACACCAAGCCTGAGATCGGAGATTCCCTCGCTGTGGTGGAAATCTCGGGCGCCTACGCCTGGTACACCGTCGACCTCACCGAAGCACTCGCCGACCAGGTCGCCGCCGGGGAGCCGATCACACTGGCAATCACTCAGCCGCTGGAGTCGGGCAAGAATGCCGGGCTGTCGGTGGAGATCAGTTCCCGAGACTCCGGCAGTGCCACCGCTCCGTACCTGTCGGTGGGGGTGCGCGATGGTGCTGATGGCCGGACCAAGTCGGTTGTGGAGCACCGCAACACCGGAACCTCGCCGGGGCGGCTGGTCGTCGATCGTCATCAGGTGAACGACACGACACGGTTGGTCGATCCGCAGTGGGCACATTTGTCCGGAGTCGGCGGATATGTCTTCCTGACTCCGGCGACAGTTCGAGCAACTGTTGAGCAGCGGACGGGCGCTTGGAGCCGGATCAACACCGGGGGCTCCGAAGATGAGGTGACTCGCCACTACGCCACCCTCGAGGTACTGCACACCGACGGCAGCGACGGTACGTATGCCTATTTGGTCCTGCCGCACGGATCCCAGGCCCTCACCCGCGCCCGTGCCAAGCGGCCACCGGTCGAGATCGTCGCCAACACGGCGCACTGTCAGGCGATCCGTTCGGACCAGCTGATCGGGGTGAACTTCTGGCAGTCCGGCACCGTGGCCGGCATCACGGTCGACAAGCCGGCATCTGTCATGCTGCGGTCCGGGAAGGAAGCCACACTGACCGTGTCCGACCCGACCCAGGACGAGAGCTCGCTGACCGTTGAGCTCATCGACTCGACGTGGACCTCGGCCACCGGAGAGGGCGTCATCTCCGAGCTGGACGGTGACACTCTGCGGATCCACGTCGATGTCACCGATCGGATTGGTGTGTCGGTCGAGGTCGCCCTCGCCTGAGCTGTGCACCTCGAGAGCGTCACCGGCCGAAGCGGGTGACGCTCTCGAAGCTTGTCACACCCCCCCCGCCGGTACCGCCACGCCCATTTCGTACTGCGGAGTAACTTCGAGGCGTAGAGTGGTCTCTGTCCCGTACCGGAGCCGAACGGTGCCGCGCACCGAGCGGCGCCACACCACACCAGGGGGCCGACCATGAGCGACTTCACCGACATCTACCGTCCGAGCGAGGAGCACGAGGAGTTCCGTGCTGCCGTACGAGAGGTCTGCGACGCGAAGGTGGCACCGAATGCCGCCGCGGCAGACGAGGCTGGAGAGTTCCCACAGGCCTCCTACGACGCCCTGCGCAAGGCAGACTTCCATGCCCCGCACATCCCTGAGGAGTACGGCGGTGTCGGGGCCGATGCCTTGGCAACGGCCATCGTCATCGAGGAGATCGCTCGGGCCTGCGCATCGTCCTCGCTGATCCCGGCGGTCAACAAGCTCGGCACCATGCCGCTGCTGCTCAGTGGGTCCGAGGATATGAAGGCGCGATTCCTCCCGCCGGTCGCCAAGGGTGAGGCCATGTTCTCCTACTGCCTGTCCGAGCCGGAGGCAGGCTCCGACGCAGCCTCCATGACGACCAAGGCCGTACGTGAAGGAGACGGCTGGCTGCTGAGCGGAATCAAGCGATGGATCACCAACGCCGGGATTTCGAAGTACTACACGGTTTTCGCGGTCACCGACCCTCAGAAGCGCAGCAGGGGCATCAGTGCCTTCGTGGTCGACATCGACGACCCCGGAGTCTCCTTCGGTGCGCCGGAGTCCAAGCTCGGCATCAAGGCGTCCCCGACGAGGGAGGTCTACTTCGACAACGTCCGACTCGATGCGGACCGGATGATCGGCGAGGAGGGGACCGGCTTTGCCACCGCGATGAAGACCCTCGACCACACCCGGGTCACCATTGCCGCCCAGGCGATCGGCATCGCCCAGGGGGCCCTCGACTTCTCGCTCGGCTACATCTGCGAGCGTGAGCAATTCGGCCACCCGGTCTCCGACTTTCAGGGTCTGCAGTTCATGATCGCCGACATGGGCATGAAGCTCGAGGCGGCACGGCAGCTCACCTATGCGGCCGCGGCCCGCTCCGAGCGTGCCGATGCCGACCTGACCTACTTCGGCGCGGCTGCCAAGTGCTTCGCCTCGGACACGGCCATGGAGATCACCCTCGACGCGATCCAGCTGCTGGGCGGTTACGGCTACACAACCGACTATCCGGTCGAGCGGATGATGCGGGATGCCAAGATCACCCAGATCTACGAGGGCACCAACCAGGTCCAGAGGGTCGTGATGGCCCGCCAGTTGTTGAACGGCCTGCCGGGCAGCCGCTGACCCCCTCGGGACTTCCTCACGGGGCCCACTCCGACAGGTCGGTCAGGTTGGCATTGCCGCTCACGGCTGCCAGGGTCGCCAAGGTGGCATCCACCTGGTCGTCCCCGACCCTCGTGCGCCAGAGACGCAGTTGTGCTCGGAAGGCGGTGGCTGAACGTTGCAACATGTGACGCCCGCGGTCGGTGGGGGCGATGAGGAGTTCGCGTCGGTCCTGTTTGCTCACGCCGAGCCGGTCTCCGAGTTGGACACTCGTGCAGCCGGGGCC